>NZ_JACSJM010000001.1:603617-1207235 GCF_018617125.1 Exiguobacterium sp. s181 | reverse complement strand
GGTCTATGAGAATGTGCTGAACGACGCGATCTTCAGCGGAGATTTGGTAGAGGTAAAATATGTGGAGAAGCGGGAGATGAAACGATTCAGAGGATTCGTGCACCGGACGAACTACATGGAGCGGACCGTCGAGCTGGCCAATCAAAGGGAAGGGATCATCCATGTGCCGTTCGAGGCAATCATTCACGTCGAACAATCGATAGACTAACGCCCTGGCGGTTGCTGACGAAAAATCCTTTGCTGCTTTTATAGATGTATCAGTTAAAAGTTGCAGTACACTGATATCTTTAAATCATTCCGTTTGTCAATTTAAGCTAGACAGATCGACTCCATTCAGGTGACTCAAAAATGCCTCCAACGGTGTGCGGTAATTCAGTGACTTTCTTGGGATGTTATTCCGCTTGTCGGCCACCGACGAAATGAATGTTTGATCCACCTGGTTGAAGTCCATTTCTTTTGCCAAGCCGTCTTTCCGCAGGAGCCCGTTGGAGTTTTCATTCAAGGCGCGCTGAGAAGACGTGCCGGGATCCGCAGAGTAAATCGAGACGTCGTGCCGGTTGCACAACGGTTTCCAATTGGAGAATTCCTTGCCGCAATCAAACGTGATGGATTTGAACAGATTTCTCGGGACCCCTTGGAACCACTGGTTCAACGCAGTTTCAATATCGCAAGCCTTGCGTCCTGCAGGCTTCAGGGCGATGATGACTTTCGTCAGCCGTTCGACCAGCGTGATCACCGCACTTTTGTGGTGGGCACCCACAATGGTGTCGCCTTCGATATGCCCGAACTCTTTTTTGAACGACGGGTTGTCGGCTTCCCGTTCGGAAATATGGCGTTTGAACGCCTGTTTTCCCCGGCGTTCCTGGTGTCCATTGGGTTTCCGTTTTCCTTTCATCGGCAGCGTGGCGGCGTCAAAGACCTGATTTTTGAACATGCGATAGATGGTGCGCGCGGAACAATCGATGGCCGTTTCTGCCCGGCCGACAATGACATCCGGCGTCCAGCCCTGCGCCACCTTGTCTTGAACATAGGCCACTTGTTTCTTCGGCAGGACAATTTTCCGCCGGCCGCAGCGTTTCTTATTTTTCTTGTATTGCGTGTAGAAGTCGAGCGCTGTATGTCCTGATTTCAGGAAATTGATGACGTTGTAGATTGGCTGCCTGGAACGGTTCATCAACTTAGCAATGATCGCTACAGGTATATTTTGGCGGTGGTAGGATTCTATCATCACCAGTTCATCCGTGGTAAGATGGGTGTAGGTCATTCGTAATCACTCCTATGTTTTTCTTTGGTCGGAAAATACATTGTGAGTGTACCACGAATGGCTTTTTCAATTGTCTAGCTTAATTTTACAATCGGCGATTAATGAATGAATGATCAATTTTTGAAAACTTTTTTGTGTTAATTGAATTTAAGTAGAAAAGAGAAGAAGCTTTTGGGCTTCCTCTCTTCCGATAATATCTCATATGTTAACTATAAAAATATATTTAATTATCCAAAGTCTTCAAACCTCCGTTTGACTTTAACCTAATACAAAACTGTGCCCCCAAGGTTAAAGAAAATTCAACTTTTGGGAGGCAGCACTTTTCGTGTACGACAATTAAACACGGTGTTAAACAGCTCTATTTCTTAGTTTCAATGTCATCGCATTGATAGCCACGATAACCGTGGACACGGACATCAGAACTGCTCCTGCGGCAGGAGCCAACGTAATCCCAATGGAGGCTAGAACACCCGCCGCTATGGGAATGGCAATAAAGTTATAACCGGCTCCCCACACGAGGTTCTGTTTCATTTTACTGGTTGTTTTATTGGCCAATTCGATAAAGGATTCAAGATCGCCTGGATCCGACTGAGTCAAAATCACATCAGCGGAATCGATGGCGACTTGAGTTCCGGCACCGACTGCTATCCCAACGTCTGCTATTGCAAGGGATGGTGCATCGTTGACGCCATCGCCGACCATGATAACCGTTTGTCCATTATTTTTCAGTGATTCCACTAAACCATATTTATCTTGCGGTGATTGATTGGCTCTGTATTCAATGCCCAGTTCCTCTGCTACTCCTTGGGCAGCCGTTTCATTGTCACCTGTAGCCATAATCGGTTTTATATTGTAATGCTTCAATGCCTGTATCAGCGTTCTGCTCGTTTCTTTCAATTCATCGCCTAATGCGACCGTACCGATCGGATTCCCGTCCTCAACTAGTATACTTAATGTTGCCCCTTTGGGAACATCCACCGCTACATCTCTTCCAAGTGCCTTTTGGCTGATCAATTCGTATTTGCGGCCATTGGCGTTTCCTTCTATACCCGCACCCGACACAACATCAATCGAATCAAAGTGGACAGGCTGAATCCCTTGTTTCTCAGCGTATTGGACGATTGACTGGGCGATTGGGTGGCTGGACCCGCCTTCAATCCCTGCCATTAACGCCGCGATTTCGGCTTCGGTATGTTGACCATCCAGTGTTTCCATGTTCAAAACTTTAAATTCGCCAGTAGTCAATGTACCCGTTTTATCCAGTATCATTACATCAGCCTTAGTTGCCAGCTCCAATGCTTCGCGGTCTTTCACCAACAGCCCGCGGCTTGCACCTAAACTGGTGCTTCGTGCAATAACCAGCGGAATGGCAAGGCCGAGAGCGTGTGGACATGCAATGACTAATGTCGTAACCGTAAAAAGAACAGCGGTTTGAATGTCAGCAATGTACAGCCAAACGACAAAAGCGAGGAAAGCCACCACAATGGCGATATAAAACAGCCAGCCGGCTACTTTTTGAGCCAGATTTTCAGCTCTTGAAGGTTGATCCTGCGCCTGGCTTATCAGGGTTTGTACTTGGGAAATGAACGATTGGTCGCCGGTTTCCTGTACTTCAAGATATATGATGCCTGCACCGTTCGTGGAACCGCCGATCACTTTGTCTCCGGCTCCTTTTTCAATGGGTTTAGATTCCCCCGTCAGCAAAGCTTCATTGATCCGCGAGGTGCCTCTTTTGATGATGCCATCGGCAGGGACGTTTTCTCCGGCCTGAACCCGTACAAGGTCTCCGACTTTCAGCTCATTTACGGGACGCGTCTCGATCGAATCATCTTCCAATACCACATGTGCATCTTTCGGCACCAATTCGGCGAGCGATTTTTGCGCGTCTCCTGCTTCTCCGATAGCCTTCATTTCGATCCAGTGTCCAAGGAGCATGATCAACAGCAAGGACGCGAATTCAAAGAAGAAATCCATGATGTGATCGCCGGTTACGTAGCGTGCCAGCACGGCGTAAATGCTATACAAATAGGAAACGGATATCCCTAATGAAATAAGGGCCATCATACCCGGTGCTTTTTCCTTAAATTCAGCGATTGCACCTTGATAGAAGGGTTTTCCGCCATAAACCAATAAGATAGTTGCTAATACAGCGACCACAATATCCGAGTATGGAAAAGTAAATTGGAAAGGAAGCCGAACGTCCATCATCGGCGACAATAATAGAATGACAATGCCCAAGGGCAGCGACTTCAGGAAAATTTCTTTGAAATTCCCATGATGGTGATGTCCATGGTCACTATGATCGTGGCCACCATGATTGTGATGGGCATGATCATCATGAATTTTGGCAGGATTGCTGTCGTCTTGAATGCCTTCTTTCACTTGGTCTTCATGGTACGAATGCCCAACATGTTTGGAATGATCCATTTTACTGTGATCTACCTGTTCGTCTTGATGGTGGTGATGGTCTTTATCATTTTTAGCCATTCAGTGCGCCTCCTCCAAACTAGTGGTTCTTATCCTATTTAACCCTATTTACATTCTTAACATTCACAAAGTTCTTGCCGAATATACCACGCGGGGGTATATTTCATTTAAAAGTAAAGTGTGCTGTGAAAGCACCCTTATACGACGTCATACCCTTGTTCTTCAATCGCTTTCTGAATTTCGTTTAATGATGTCTTGGCAGTATCATAGTCTACTGCCACTTCGCCTTTTTTAAGATCAACTGTCACAGATGAAATCCCTTCGAGTTCACCGACGCCCGTTTCAACCGAGTTTGCACAGTGGCCGCAGGACATACCTTGTACTTTTAATGTTTCAATCATTATTATTCCTCCTAAAGTAATATTTCCTTAAACTTAACATACCCCGATAGGGTATATCAAGTGTTTAGTATCATTTTACTTTATCGCTGTTTCCATGACTCTAATTTAGAAGTTCACAATGACCCCCCAAAAAAACCGCACCATTGATTTTAATATTTGATTACTTGTCTATAAAATGTGCAGTTTCTATGGAGTTTCGGTATTTCTGTTTAGTTTGGAAAGGAGAGGGAAATCCAGTAAATGAAGCAAAAATAAGAAATGGAGGTTTTAACTTGGCTCATGAACAACATCAGGAATTGATTCGGGCATTACATGATTGTGCAGCGGAATGTAACCATTGTTTTGACGCTTGTCTGCAGGAAGACGATGTGAAGATGCTAGCACAGTGCATTCGATTCGACCGGGAATGCGCGGACATTTGTGCATTTTTGGAACATGCCATTACTCACAATTCACCGTTCGTTTCCGAACTGGCAGCCGCTTGCGCAACCATTTGCGAAGCTTGCGCAGAGGAATGTGAGAAGCACGCCGATCATCATGAACATTGCAGACGCTGTGCGGAAGCTTGCCGTAGATGTGCAGAAGCTTGCCGTAACGCCGCATAACCTTACTCAAAAAGGCCCGTCGGAAATATTTTCCGACGGACCTTTTCTTTTATCAAGCATCATTCTGCTTCATGGATCCATTTGTAGCCGATTCCCCAAACCGTGAGAAAATGATCATCGACCGGAAAACCGGACTGGCGGATTTTTTCCCGAACATTTCGCACATGCGAATCGATGGTCCGCCCTTCCGTCTCTGAGTCGAATCCCCAAATTAACTGGATCAGCTGCTCCCTCGTAAACACTTTGTCGGCATTCTTCATCAGATGGCCCACCATCAGAAATTCTTTTGGCGTCAATTTGATGATATGTTTGCCGTACGTAAGTTCAAACCGGTCTTCGTCCCACACCAAACCGTCCACTTCAATGGTATTTTTCGGAGTTCTCCTGCGAAGCAGCGCCCCCATCCGGGCCAGCAACTCATCTTCATTAAACGGCTTTGTGATGTAATCATCCGCCCCGATATTCAATCCCTTAACAATATCCTCCTGTTGTTCCCGCGCCGTCAGCATAATGATTGGCACATCCGAAAATTTCCGGATTTCGCGGCACAGTTCCCAGCCATCCATTTCCGGCATCATGATATCCAGTAAGACGAGATCGAAAGGTTCCGATTCCAAATAGTCGAGGGCTTCATGAGCTCCCAGTGCTTTTTTACAGAGGTACTGATGCGGCTTCAAATATAAAGCCACTAAATCCAGCATTCGTTGTTCATCATCAATCAACAGCACTTTCTGCAAGCGAATCCCCCCTTTTCAATTCTATCAGGACGGTTGTCCCTTGTCCGTACTCACTTTGAAGCGTCATGAGACCACCGTGCGATTCGACGATTTCTTTTGCAATCGCCAGGCCAAGACCGCTTCCTCCGTACTGTCTGGATCTGGATTTATCGACCCGATACAATCGTTCAAAGACAAAAGGAAGATTTTTTTCCGGTATGCCCTCTCCTTCATCACGGATGCTTATGGTGATGGTACCTTTATCTTGGACTCCCTGTAATACCACTTGTGTTCCTTCAGGAGAATGCTTGCGGGCGTTGTCCAAGACATTCAGCAATACCTGCTGAAAACGTTCGGGATCAATGAAGGCGACAATCTCATGTTCACAATGGACAGCCAATGAAATCTGTTTCTCGTCAAAAGCTGGCCGAACCAAGGCAACGACGGATGCAAAAAGCATCTTCAGTGAAAATTCCTCTTTTTGAATGGTGAACTGGTTATGATCCATCTGAGCCAGCTCAAACAGCTGCCGGATCAATTCCGTCAAATGGGCCGTCTCTTCCCGGATGATGCCAATGTATTCCTTTTTCTCTTCCTCGGATGCATCCGGCCGGCTCGCGATATCGGCATATCCTTTGATATAGGTCAACGGCGTCCGCAACTCGTGCGAAATACTCGCCAAAAATTCATTCCGCTCATTTTTTAAATGTTCCAAGTCACTGGATAGAGCAGTGATGGCGTTCGCCAGCTCTCCCAACTCATCGTTTCGGCCAATATTCAGGCTGACCTCGTGGTGCCCTTCGCTTAACTGTTCCGTCGCTTCTTTCATCCGAATCAACGGCAACGTAATCAATCGGGATAGCAGAAAAATTGTGATGACGGTCAACCCGACAGCAATCAGGCCAACAATCAGGAATTGGTTTCGCAAATGACTGACCATCCCTTTGATATGATTGGTTTCCGCAAACATGAACACGTGGCCTCTATGTTCTCCTTCAATGGTGATTGGGCTGTCCGTCGCAATAAACTCTTTTTTGTCCCATCGCTCTTCCACGACCTTCCCTCCCTGCAGAACCTCATCAAAATCGGTGTGTTCCAACACTTCCCTCATTTCAGGTTCAATCAGATCGGAATGGGTCAATTCGTTGCCATCTGCATCCGTGATGATGACGATGAAATCGGAGGCCGATTCCATCAACGCCACATGGTTCAATGTCGCCGGTTCAAAATTGTCTTCCAATACTTCGCTGTGGGTGTTCCCTCTTGCAAGCAGGTTGGTCATGACTTCATCCACCCGTTCATTGACAAAAGTAACGTACAGGGTTAGAAACAAAACCAATTCAATGATGATAATAAACACAAAAAACAGCAAACCTATTTTCAATGCAAGCCTGTTTAACATGGCATCCCTCTTTAAGTCGATTGGTTAGCAGCAATCAAGACAAAGACTGCTGCCGAAAGCTGTTGGATTCGGTTCGTCTTTCAAACGGCTAGCTGGTTTCTACTTGGTTTTTCCCTCTTCCAGCAGCGTTTTCCAGGTCTGTAATCCGTCTTCCGACAAGTAGGCATTGCCTTCAAATGTGTAGATCGCCAGTTCCATTCCATCCATCGGGTTTTGTGCAATAAAAGCGACGGCATCTTGTGAAAGGTCCGGTGTATCCACCGGCTCGAGTTCTTCATTTTCCATAGTATACTTCGCCAGAGCCGCCGCTGTCCCGTAGCTTCCGAAGTACAAATGGTCTTCGGTGAAATGCACCGCTGTGCCTGTTTCACTTCCGTCTGTAATGGCTTTAAAATTTTCTCCGCCATCCCGTGAGAAATAAATCCCTGCAGCGGTAGCTGCAGCGACGAAGTTTGAGTCAGCCGGGTGAAGAGCGAGCGAAGTCACTTCGCCTTCCAGCCCTTCAGCCTTCACAGTTTTCCATGATTCGCCTTCATCACCGCTTTTATATACGCCGGCTTCCAATAGGGAATTCTTGGCCGGATTGATTAGGAAAATGTCGTTACTGTTATATCCCACCGCCATGGCATGAAAATCCGTTTCTCCTTGAAATGCAATCTCTTCAATCGATTTACCGCTGTCGATGCTTCGCTGTATCCCTAGGGGATTGGGTAATTCTGAGTCTGCACTTGGGTGGCCCGACGTAATAAATCCTTCATTTGTTGCATTAAAGCCCATATAATCATGAAAATTATCCGCCGTTTCGAACCAGCCCTCCTCCCGGTAAATTTTCAGCCCGGTATGCGAGGCAAAATACAGTCCGTTCTCATTTCCTGCATAACCCATCCCATGAACATGGTTCAGTTCCCCTTCAAACGGCACTTCAAATGAATCCGTTGTATCATTGCTGCAGCCTGCCAGCAAAAGAAAAGCCGACAGCACTGCCGTTCCTATTCTCTTTTTTTCATGTAGATGCCCTCCGAATATGTCATTTTTTATTTTTTATTTTTTATAAGTATAACATTCTTAAAGTTTAACGAAAAAGTTTCGACTTTTTGTGCAGATATCTTGATTTCAAAACAGGTAATCCATTCCCTCTCCAATTGACCCAAAAGGAATAATCCTTCCAATCGGTCCGGTGGAGGATCTTTGCCTGATTATTATTTATAAATTTTCTACACCTGACATTTCTTTTCTTTTGGTTAGTCCACTTTAAAGAAATGTTTTTTTCTCGTTTTTTCTTTGCAGCATTTTTCAAAATAACGTGGCCCGCATTATGCTTGGGAAATTCAGAGGTATCAGCACGGTTTGATCTGTTCCATATAACTCGCGATATCCTCTTCGGACATTTCAACCGTAATAATTTTCTCGATTTTGCCCTCTTGATTGACTAACAGAGTAGTCGGCAATGGACGGATATTATAAGCTTCCATAACACTTTTGTCCTTATCGATAACAATCGGGAACGTTAAATTTCGCTGTTCAGCAAATTGTCTCACTTCATAATCGGATTGCGCAATATTGACAGCGAGTATCTCCACACCTTGATCCTTGTATACCTGGTACTGCTTTTCCATCAGCGGGAACTCTTTTTCGCACGGTTTGCACCAAGTACCCCAAAAGTTCACGAACACCCCCTGCCCTTTGTACTCAGACAGCTGATGCCGTTCCCCGTTCAAATCCGTCAACGCAAAATCGGGTGCCGAATCTCCAACTTGCAGCAATTCGTTTTTCTCTTTTGTTAATCCGTTGTAGATGGTAAATGCAATAGCGACAACCAGAATCAACAAAATACTTGTCCTCATAATCAAGCGATTTCTCTTTTTATCCTTTTTAGCAGCCATACACTGTCACGTCCTTCCTAGATGCTGGGTTGAGTCCATTAAAACCCTGTAAATCCACCCGTAAATTGCGATAAAAAAGCGATGATTTCTGTCAGCATGTCAAAGTAAAGTAAAACGCCCATCAGAATCATTAATGCTCCTCCTATTGACATGAAAAGAGCGCTCTTCTTCAAGAAAGTCATTTTCTCAATAAAAAACGACATCAAGAGAAAAGGAATGGAAAATCCCAGAACGTAAAACAGCATATAGAGTAAGCCACTGTCCGGATCCGCTACTCCGAGTGCAATAACTCCTGCAAGTATGGGACCGGTACACGGGGTCCATCCAGCTGCAAAGCCAATGCCGATCAGAACAGAACCCGCGTATCCGGAGGGCCTTTTCTGGAACTGTAATTTCTTATCCGTCAGCAGGAAGTCGAATTTCAGAATACCGGTTAGGACCAAGCCAAAAAACACCATCAAAATAGCGCCCAATTGACGTAGAAGAACTTGATATTCCAAGAAGAAGTTTCCGATAAGCGAAGTCGACAAGCCCAACGCTAAAAAATGATGGAGAAACCTATCAAAAATAGAACCGTATGAATCAAAGCCGTGCTCCTCATCATTCCCTTGCCCGTCTTTAACTCATTGACTGAAACTCCAGTAAGGTAGGATAAAAAAGCCGGATACAAAGGAAGGGAGCATGGAGAGATAAATGATAAAAGCCTTGCGCCAAAGGCAAGATACAAACTAATTTCCGCCACTTGTACACCTCCTATTACAGTAAGTTGAATCCTCTTCTTTATCATTTTTGTATCCCTTAAGGAATCAACTGAAATTTTCTATATAAGACTCGGGGAATTTCAAGGTATGTAAAATTAAATACAGCCCCTCTCTTAACTTCTACTTCCCCGTGCTTGCTTAACCGTTCCAGAAGACGTCAACCAATCCAGTTTACCGATTAATTCTTGATTTTCTGTGCAGTTTCTTCTATTCCGGTTCAGGTGAAGTCCCGGATGATTTGCAGGAAGCCGAAAATCCAACCTTTGAAGTTGGAAGCCAGGCGATTATTGAAACCGATCATATGGAAGGCATGAAAGGTGCTGAAGCCACAATTGTCGGGGCTTATGATACAACCGCCTATGCAGTGACCTATACGCCGACGGACGGAGGCGAGCCGGTTGAAAATCACAAATGGGTGATTCACGCAGAATTGGAAAATCCAGGTGATGAACCATTGGAAACGGGCGATGAAGCGGCCATTGCCGCTGACCATATGGAGGGAATGGACGGCGCAACGGCTACGGTTGATTCTACCGAAGAAACGACCGTCTATATGGTTGATTTCGTCCCGACCACCGGAGGCGAGGAAGTCACCAATCATAAATGGGTGACTGAAAGCGAACTGTCACCCGAATAAAAGTGCCAAAACCCGGGATCTTGTCAACAAGATCCCGGGTTTTTATCTGTAATGGTTCATAAAGGATTCGATTTCGTTTGTATTACAAAAACATTAAGTTTTAGTAGTTAGGCTTCCCGTATAAATTCTGCACATTTTTTCAACATTTTTATAATAGAATAAATCAAATTTAAATAGTTTTAGAGAGGTCACCAAATCTATGAAAACAAATCAGCTTTTGAACGAATCCGGTCTAATCTCCCGATTAGATTCCAGAATATTAGAATTAGACATCAAGGGGATTGCCGATAACTCAAGCGATGTGGAAAAAGGTTTTGTGTTTGTTGCTATTAAAGGATTTGAAATTGATGGTCACGGGTTTATTGACCAGGCAATTGAAAAAGGGGCAGCCCTTGTCATCGGAGAACAAGAAATTACCCGGTTAGGTGTCCCTTATTTACAGGTGGAAAATAGCCGGAAAGCGCTTGGCATCCTGGCCAGGAATTTTTATGGCCGTCCATCTGACCAGAAAATAATGATTGGAATTACGGGCACCAACGGAAAAACGACGACGAGCTATATGCTCCAGCACTTTCTGGAAAGCAACGGTATGAGTTGTTCTGTCATCGGTACCAACCAAAATATTATCAATGGCGAAAAAATGAAAAGCTCGAACACCACACCAAATTCACTCGCTCTCCATAAACTGTTGACCCTCAGTCAGGATGAGGTCGTCATTATGGAAGTTTCTTCTCATGGACTGGCCCAGTATCGGTTAGAAGGCATTGAATTTGATTACGGCTTGTTCCTCAATCTTCACCATGAACACCTGGATTATCACAGTTCCATGGAAGAATATTTTCAGGCGAAGCTTACAATGTTCAATCAGATGAAAGAACATGGGATTGCTGTAGTGAATACAGATAATGAGTGGGGACGAAAGCTCTGTGGAATCCTGCAAACAAAGGGAAAACCGATTTATGCAATTGGCACATCCACTGAATGCAACCTGCGTGTTGCAAAATTTCATTCACTGTCCTCCACTATGCGGGTGATTGAAAGTAACGAAACGTATCAAATGGTCGCTGCCATGACCGGAATGCACAATATGTATAACACCTTAATGGCCTACGGAACATCATTGTTGCTGGGTATCCCCAAAGAAAAGCTCTTAAACTCCATTCACCATTTCAAGGGAGTCGATGGACGCTTTGAGATCACGAAACTGGCCAAGGGCTCGATCGTTATTGTGGATTATGCCCATACTCCGGATGCCATCTCTTACTGCCTGGAAACTGCAAAATCACAAGGGGCACAACGAATAACCCATATTTTCGGCTTTCGTGGAAATCGAGATGCCAGCAAGAGAAAGCACATGCTATCCATATCTGCTGAAATGAGTGACCGCTACATTTTAACGTTGGACGACCTGAACAATGTTTCTCCAGGAGATATGCTGGAAGTTTTAAACCAACTAAATGAAACATACGGCAACTCAAAAGGCAGCATCGTTCCAGACCGTACACTCGCCATTCAGCAAGCAATCCATGAAAGCAAGGAAGGCGACTGGATTGTGATTACCGGTAAAGGACACGAGAAATACCAGCAAACCTTTCATTTACCGACTGATTCGGACCGGGAAACCGTCAATTATATAATAAAGCAGAACTAAAATAATCACTCAGGAGGGAATAGTTATGAAAAAACTAAGTGTTGTTTCAACCATTTTAATCATGATCAACACTTTAATCGTTTCGTCCGTTTTCAGTAAAACTGATGACCCTTCCCTGCCAAACGTATCCAGTGAAGCAGCTATTGTCATGGAAGCAACGACTGGAGAAATCCTCTATGAAAAAAATGCACAGTCGCAGATGTATCCTGCCAGCCTAACAAAAATTGCCACAGCCATTTATGCAATTGAAAACAGAAAATTAAATGATGTTGTAACCATCAGTAAAAAAGCACGCAATACGGAAGGCACCCGTGTTTATTTGGAAGAGGGAGAACAAGTGACTTTAGAAAAACTGTTGCTGGGCCTCTTAGTCAACTCTGGAAATGATGCCGGCGTCGCCATTGCTGAACACATTAGCGGCAGCGTTGAGTTATTTTCTGCTGATATGAATTTATATTTAGAAGATGTAATTGGCCTGCGGAATACGAACTTCGAAAATCCTCACGGTCTTTTTGATCCCGAGCATGTTACGACAGCCGAAGATTTAGCGAAGTTAACCCGATATGCGATGAAGAACGATGAATTCATGAAAATATTTGGAACAAAAGAACTGCCCTGGAACGGTGAATCCTGGGATACCATGCTTTATACCCACCACAAACTATTAAGGGAAAAACCTTATGAAGGCGTTACGGGTGGTAAAACCGGGTTTGTGCCAGAAGCAGGCGTCACGCTGGCCACGACAGCCAAAAGAGAAAACCTGAATTTAATTGTCGTCACCTTAAAAAGCGACACAGAGGCAGAAGCTTATGCTGACACTATTCAACTTTTGGATTTTGGATTTGAAAATTTTAAAACAGTGAGCATTCCGAAAGAAAGCAGCTTTTTTGCCGGTGATGTGGAATACATTACGCCAGGCGATTTCTTTTATACACACCAAACAGATGAGCAAGTGACAATCGCTGTAAAAGAAGATGGACTATTAAGGATTACTGATCAGGATGGCACTCTTTTGTCTTCTTATCAGTTTCCCGTTGTCAGTGCTTCTGAGACAAACCTTCCTTCTAATTCTGAAGACGTTCGCACATTTTTCCCACCTGGGATTTTAAGTTCAATCTATTTGTTCCTCCTCGTCGTTGGCTTTTCAGGATTAGTGTATTACCGAATTCGAAAAAAACGGATATAGAACGCACTTCTCTATCTTAAAATTTCATTCAACTGAACTTTTATATACCATCAATTTTTTAAACAGCGCAGGAGGCGGATTATATCATAAACACTCAGTTCCCCGTTTTAGAATTTCTGCTGCTTCTCATTTTCAACATAAGTATGGGTGCAGTTGGCTTTTTCCCAAGCTTTTTGCTCACGTCTCTCAATATCAGTTCTTTAGGGTTAACCATTGGCGTCATCCTTTCTTTGTCGGGGGAGATTTTTGGCGCTATCGTCGGATTTTACCTATATCGATATGGGTTTTCAAAAGTTAATCCAAAGTGGTTAAAGCGGCCGTTCTGGAGGTACATCCAGAGTTCTTCAATAAGCCGCGTCTTCTGGGCAATCATCTTGCTGCGTTTAATTCCTTTTGTCCCATCAGGTCTGGTAACAGCAGGGGCGGCCTTGACGCCCATTCCAGGTGGCTTATTCATTATTGCCAGCACCATCGGTAAAATTCCGGCCGTTTCTCTTGAAGTGGCTGTTGTTTATGGCCTTGTAGAATCCATACCTCCCGGTTATCAGTACGGCTTATTTATTTTGATCTTTCTATCGTTTCTAGTGATCTGGGCAAAGAACAAAAGAAAAAATTCTTTGTAATTTTACCCCCTGTTTGAGAAAACTTCGATAAATTCATCCTCTTTTTCTGGCTCATCACCATAACTCGTGGTTGCTATTTTGACGACCGATCTCGAGGCGCAATCTTAAAAAGAATCGTTCGAGGTTTCGATAGCCATAACCACGGCGTTTGATGAGCTTGATCTTGTTGTTCGTCCCTTCCATCTTCCCGTTCGACAGCCTTGACACGATGGTCTGGCGCATCGCTTGCTCCCGGACCCGGATTGCTTTCGCGATCTTCGCCAGGGGCCCGCACGGATGGAACTGATAACGGTCCAACCAGTCCGACAGCCGCCGTTGCGTCTGTATCTCGCACGTCGCCTTCAGCACATACAGGATATGCTGGAGCCCTTGATAGAGGTTCCGAATGAATGGATCTTCCTGAATACAGGAACGGACGACCTCCCGGTCTTCCCCAGTCAGTGTTTCCGGGCGACGCGCGAGCGAACGATCGATCACGCGAACGTGGTGATGGCGTCTTGCCTCGTTCAAAAAACGACGCCGTCGGCGAAGGGCGTCCGTGACGAACTGGACGAGGTGGAACCGGTCCAGCACATGTTCTGCCTCCGGGAAGACATGGTTGATGGCCTTCGCCATCGCCGGTGCAAAATCACTGACGACAGAACGGATATCCTCGGATATGCCTTGAAGTGCTGCCGTGATGGCTGCCACGTCCCGGCCCGGGACAATGGACAGAAGCTGGCCACTCTTGGCATCGAGGACAATCGTCGCATAGTGGTGCCCCTTTCTTGTGGCGAACTCGTCGACCAGGACATGCGTTGCACGCTCCATCGTCTCCACCGAAGCTACTGATAGAACCAGCGCTCCACCGTCGTATAAGGGAGGCCGTACTCGCGTGCGACATCTGAGATTGTCCGTCCGTGGCAACGTTTTGCGATGCCTTTCCGGAAAACCTCGGTGGAAGTGCGGACGAGCCCGAGAGCGTAGTCATACACGAACGTCAAATCACAAGAGCTGCATCTTTGACGTGGGACATCCAGTTCGATCCAGAGTACACCGACGTTCCACGCATGACCGTGTCGAAAGCGACGCCGCTTTTTCGAATGCAGGATGGTCTTTCTCTGGCACAGCGGACAAGGGATGTCATGTTGACCCGGGATGACCGGAAAAACGTTTGGTTCTTCGTCTGACGACATTTGGATCTGAAAAAGGGCTGGAAGTGGAAGAGGTAATTTGATAAACTGTTGGGGCAAAGCGAAAACTCCAATCGTGGTTTGTCTAAGCAACAATTACGACACCGGGGTTTTCGCTTTTTTTCTATGTTCAATTCAAAATCCGATGGATTTTATGTGTCAACCACACCTTATGGTGATGAGCCCATGAAAAGTCATTTCGGATAATTACTTCCTTTATTCTACACAGTTATGTAATTCTCCATTACAAATGACTTTCGTACAACATCAAACTTATGTAACGGGAGGAATTAGGATGCACAAAAAAGATGATTCTCTCGACAAGAAGGAATTTCAGGAGTCAGAGTTAAAGAACAAACGTCGTCAGTCTTTAGCTTTAGAGCCAACCATTCCGCTTAGTGAATTAACACTAACAGACCCTATCATGAAAGTGACGCTATGGATCGGGAGTTTTGGCGTTTATAACGAGTCCATTTTGACTTTTCATTCGAACGGTTTCGTTAAACGAGAACTCTTGATCCTTCAAACGTTTGGCGAGGAACAACGGATAGAATCCGGTTGGTACAACCAGGATGACTCTGCAAAAGTCTTAAAGAAATTCAATTCTTTTAAGACGCATCTCTGGCCGGAGTTGTTCGTAGAAACAGAAACAATCACTCACGATGGGACCCAGTGGAAGTTGGAGGTCTGTAAGAAGGGGGGGAGACTAGTTCCTATAGCGGCAGCAATGCTTACCCGCCGAAGTGGAGGTCTCTCAAAAAATTGTTCGGCCACTATTGACGTCCAATCGTTTGTTGACCAGCCCTTACAGGAAGGTGTGAGGATGCTATATGGGAAAGAAACGAAAACCAATCCGCAAAGTCGTCAAATATGCCCCTAAACTTGTTTTAGAGTCTGCTGTGCCACTCGGTCATTACGGAGCCCTTGCTTGTGAAATAGCAACTAACCCAATCAAACTTCTCTCGGTCAGTCTTTCCGATGAGCTCGAAAAGTCTCCTTATGTGAGATACCGACACCGCTTCATGGACTATCTTGCATGGAAACTGTATTCGGAGGGCGATATGACCCTCGAGAACATGTCCTGACTCATGGATGAGTTCAAGACACGCGATGATGTCGTCAAACTGTTCATCGCCCGTGCCAAAGAGATTTCGGAGACCAATCACTCTTATCAGTCGACCATTCTATTGGCCATCTACTCTGCGAAAGTGTTCGCCCGGCCAGAACTCGCTGCGAATAGTGAGTCCGCTTTCTTCTTACATCTTCTGTCACAAGTGAATGACAACGACCTTCGCCATTTTGAACTCATCTATGACCACGCGGCTGCTCTCGAACTTAAATTTACACTAGTTTACGCTTGTGACGCCTATTATCAATCGATCGGTGATCCAGTCTTTCAACAACTTCCCCCTCAAGAACGTGAGGCTGCCCTCCTGGCGAGGCTAAGCGACGACCCGGAATTCGTATCGTTTTACACGAGTACAGACAAGCTGACATTCCTGGGTGTATTGATGCAGCGTTCGTTCAGTTTTGGAAGCATCGGACATACTCAAATCTCATTGAACCCGTAGAGCAATACGTTAAAAGAACTATTAGAAGAGTCTCGGTTGTTGGAAGAGTCCTTGATGCGTTCATCGAGCCCTTCTTAACCTTACGCTCGTACCGCCTAATCTCGATAATTACCTCTCCTGATCAATCTAGATTTTTGTATACAAAAAAATGATATATGGTCATATATAATCAAAAGCGACGACAATACTTTGAGATGTGTATATTTCTAAAGGGACAGAGTGCTTTCCAGACAATCGATTCGACTCCACTTTGATGGATATATAAAAGAGTGTATACATTTCGACGTCGAAACGTGTACACTCTCTTTTGTTGTCGAGTCATGGCATGTCGTGACTCAATCATGTATATTTTTGTATGTACATCGCATCATCTGCGACCAAAATCAGTGTCTCTAGTGAGTCCCCGTCTGTCGGATAAGCAGCTTCTCCAATTGAAGCATCGAGCGTCACCGGCACATCTCCGATTGAGAGCTCGTATTTAAATGTCGCTTTCTTGAAGTCCAAAGGATAAGGCGAAAGGATCACGAACTCATCTCCGCCGATGCGACCGAGTACTCTTTCGCATACAACTGCTTAATTTCCCACTCTAACGCAGAACGGAAGTTCATCCCTTTTCGCGCACGTTCGACCGCAAAATTAATGTGATCACCTAGTCCAAGGAGAGCCATGTTGTTGACCGTATTCCCTACTTCAGTTTCATAAAGTTGGAGAATATCGCCGGCCAATTCGATGTCCTTCACATCGATTCGTTGTAGAAGTGCTTCCAGCTCATGCACAGATGCCTGTTGTTCTAGATAAAGTCTTAATAATTGCCTCATTCTTATTTCATCATCAACAATTAATATTTTATCCATCCTAGCCACCACCTCTTACATTAGAATTTTTTAATAATAAATGATTGTCAATCTATTTCCTCATTATTTTCACGAACTTTCTATATAATCAACTCAAACTATAGGATGGAGTTGATTATATAGAAAGCATTTATGAAGAGTTTAATCGTTACTCTCTATGTATCCTTCTTTTTTCTCACCATACTACTGGTCTATAAAGGTTATGAAATTTTTCATAACTAAGTACCGTAGTTTTTATAGATAAAGGAGCATCAGCTTTTTAGCTCATACCTTTTTCGGCATGGCGACATAGATGCTCCTTCATTTTTAACACTTCGCTTTAAGCAATTAATTTACGACAGATTTTTGCACATTCATTACAGGCCTCAGCGCACTTTTTACAATGATCATGATCATGTTTCGAACATTCGTCGGCACATCTTTCACAAATTTCAACACAGCTTCTTGCAAGAACATCAATATTGCTGCTGTTTCGAGAAATAGTTTGTACTAAAAGACTACAAATTTCAGAACAATCTCTGTCTAGACGTATACACTCTGCCATCGAAGAAACATGATGTTCACTCAAACACGCATCAAAGCATTCATTACAAGTCACTATACAGTTGTGTAGGGCACCTAAGATTTCTTGTTGTCCAGTATTCATTCTAAAATACCTCCATTTTCCGTCTTTTTTGACTTACACAAAGCCTATTCCCTTAGTTTGTGAAGAAAAGATGAAAACATTCACCTATTTTTTAGTCCACTTTCAACTGACCCATCATTCCGTTCTCTTCATGTTCAAGGATATGGCAATGGTACATAAATACCCCTTTTTCCTTGAAAGTCATCTGAATCTTAACTCGTTCGTCTGGTTTTATAGCGATAGTGTCTTTTAGACCTGTTTCTTGATTATCCAGTTTCTGTCCGTTTCGCTCTAATACTTTGAATTGGACTCCATGAATGTGAAAGGGATGAGTCATTCCACCCATCATGTCTTTTTTATTATAGACCTCCCAAATTTCCGATTCTCCTTGTTTCGCCTTAATATCAATTCTCGTCTTATCAAACTTTTTCCCATTGATTTCAACATTTTTGCCCATTCCGAAAAGAGTTAATTTTTGATTCACTGTAGACAAGGTCTTTAGCGGCTTTTCATATCCATTTTTCAGCGCCAATGCACTTAGGTTCGCCCCTTGTTTATCCTTCAGTTTGAAGTTAACGACCCTTACTCCATTCGTTTCAAATGAAACAGTCTCACCAATTTTTCTTTTTGAAAAATCTACCAATACCTCTATACGTTCGCCTGGACTTAATTCAATTTTTTTCACGTTTTTCGCTTTTGAGATGTAACCACCATCATCAGCAATTTTTTTTAAAGGATGAGCCGTCAGATAACTTCACTGCATAGTTCCGTGCATTGGACCATTTATCAACCTGACCCTAAGTTGCGAACATTTCACGTTAAAATACGGATTAATCGTTCCGTTTACGAGGAGGGTATCGCCTAAAGCCCCATCTATTTTTTCTACATCAGCATATTCAAGGACATTCCTATTTTTAACTTTTCGATCTTGAAGAATTAATGGAATATCATTTTCACCATATTTATGAGGTAGCATCGTCTCTTTAGTTTTTTCATCTTTTACGTATAACAATCCTGCCAACCCCTTGTATACTTGTTCAGCAGTCTTACCCATTGGATGTGGATGAAACCACAATGTCGATTCATTTTGCTTCACTTTAAACTTTACTACCTTCGTCTCACCAGCTTTCACGACCTGATGTGGTCCACCATCTACGGATGATGGTACAACAAGACCGTGCCAATGGGATGTAGTGGCTTCTGATAAGCGATTCACCGTACGGATTGTTATTGTTTTCCCTTTTTTTAACTCCACTACAGGACCTAAATAATTTCCGTTATATCCTAGAGTTTTAGTTTTTTTTAGCATCTCGAAAGAACTTTGTTTCCCCTTGTTTAGCGACAATCGTGTATTGAATGGAATTCTTGGTTTCACGATCGGCTTTTAGTATCTTAGGGATGTTTAATCGTCGCTCTTTTTCTTCAGTTGATTTTAAATCGACACTCGCACCATGTCCCATACCTTCCATCATATTCTGATTTGTAGTAGTGTTTCCTCCATTCATCATAGATCCCATGTGCTGTTTGTTGTTTGACATAGTACCTCGGGTAAGAAGTAAATACGAACCGCCCACTATAATCATGAGAGTGAAGATACCGATAGTTGCGATTAACCATGTTATCTTCATATGGATCATTCCTTCCAATCAATTATTATCTTTAACTTAAAGAATGATTGTGAAAGAACTATGTCTTTCTACCCATGAATTTTATAGTTTTTTTTCAATGTGTTACTTTTCTGCTCTCTGCAATGTTTCTGCAAATTTATGTGATAGAGTCTATGGAAAGCATAAAAAAGCAATTGGAGGTAATTTTTATGAAATTAAAGAAAAAGATTATTATGACAACTATGGCTGCTTCGCTTTCTTTAGCACTCGCTGCGTGCGGAAGCAATAGTGATGATTCTAAATCAACAGGAAGCATGGATAAAAATATGGATGGTATGGATCATTCGACGATGGACATGTCTGGATCGAAAGAGGTTCCGAAAGGGCTCCAAGAGGCTAAAAACCCTAAATTTAAAGTTGGCGACATGGCGATGATCAAAGAAGCACATATGGAAGGCATGAAAGGGGCTGAGGCTAAAATTGTAGGTGCTTATGATACTACTGCTTATAGCATTTCTTATGACCCTACAAATGGCGGGAAACGCGTCACGGATCATAAATGGATTATTCAAGAAGAGATTGTAGATGCCAAGTCATCTCCTTATGAAGTAGGCGATGAAGTAAAAGTAGACGCGGATCATATGGGAGGAATGAAGGACGCTACGGCCACTATCGATTCAGCTAAGCAAACAACAGTGTATATGATTGATTTTGAATCGACTACAGGTGAAGAAGTGAAAAATCATAAATGGGTGACTGAAGACGAACTATCTGCAGAATAAACGATATACAAGAGAGGAACGGTTTTTTAACCGTTCCTCTCTTGTCTTCTTTCTCCTTATTTAAGGAACCCACTTGTAACCAATTCCCCATACTGTGCGAAAGTGTTCTTCAATAGGAAACTCGAGTTTCCTAAGCTTTTCTCTTAAGTTTCTTACATGAGAATCGACCGTTCGTTCATCTGTCCACTCATTTGCTAACCATAAACTTGAGAGCAGTTCCTCTCTTGAATAGACACGTTCTGGATTTTTTAATAATTTAGCAAGTAATGAAAATTCTTTTGGTGTGACTTTGACTAAATGATTATCGTAATACAGCTCATGGGCGTCTTCATTTAAGATTAGACCCGACGATTCGATTTTTGATCCTGAAGAAACTGTAGTTCGTCTGAAAATCGATTGAATTCTTGCCTTCAATTCCGCCTCGTCGAACGGTTTCACAATGTAATCATCTGCTCCCAGTTGCAATCCTTTTACGATTTCTTCTTTTCCGTCGAGTGCTGTCAATAAAATGATTGGTACATTCGAAACTTCTCTTATCCTTTGACAAGTCTCAAAACCATCCATTAAAGGCATCATCACATCTAATATGATTAAGTCAGGCTCATCTACATCAATCAAGTTCAATATCTCTTTTCCGCTGTTCAGCTTAATACAGGTATAACTGTCTTGCAGATACAGTTCGATCAGTTCTAACATTCGATTCTCATCATCTACCAAAGCAATGGTTCTCATCCTGGAATCCCCCTCAAGTCAATGACAACCTTCAGCCCGTTTTCTACATTAATAGCTACGATGGTCCCTTTGTGCGCTTCAACTATTTCTTTCGTGATAGCCAGACCGAGCCCAGTACCTCCTGTTTCACGATTTCGTGAAGAATCTACTCGATAAAAACGATCAAAAAGATACGGGAGTGATTGTTCATCCACACCACCACCTTCATCCGTAACTTCAATAAAGTTTTCATCAAGTTTTAAAAATACGCGTTTGTTCGCATGTGTATATTTTAGCGCGTTATCCAGTAAATTTAAGAGAACCTGATCGAATCTAGCTTGGTCTATCTCTTTGTAGATGGGAGTTTTATTAATTTGAAGAATTAATTTCACTTGTTTCTCCTCAAATTTAACAATTATTCTTTCACTGATCTGTTTTAAGAAATCATTCATCTCTGTAATCTGAGGATCTATTTGAAAATGTGGCTCTTCCAATCTAGCAAGTTCAAACAAATCCTCAATCAGTTCTTGAAGTCTTTCGGATTCCTCATAGATAATATCTCCAAATCTCGATTCGTCTTTTTTGAGGAGTCCTGCATATCCCTTGATGTAGGTAATCGGCGTACGCAATTCATGTGTGATTGAAGTCAGAAATTGCTTTCTTGTATTTTGAATGTGACGTAAATCAACAGATAACTTAGTGATCGCTCGTGCTAAATCTCCTACTTCGTCGCTTCTCTCAGCTTCTCTGATTTTCAGCACCTCGCCTTGACTTAACTTTACCGTCGCCTCTTTCATTGATAAAAGTGGCTTTATAATGATATAACTCAAAAAATAAACATTTACTAATAGAAAAAGTACTAACAAGAATAGAGAGAACACTACTTGTTGTTTCAATTCCCCCATCAAATGCTGTATATACTTCGTCGGCTCTAACATGATTATTTGACCGCCATCTTCAATATTACTCACCGTCACTAAAAATTTGCCTTCTCTCCAATTACCTTCTACGATTCCATCCTTTTTTTGAATCCAATCCAGGTTCAAAAATTGTTCAGCGTCGTTAGATGAATCGACGACTTGATTATTTTTTCTAAGATAATCACATCAGTCATCGCCTTTTCCTCCATTAAAACAACGTGTTCAACTGTTTGCTTGTCGAAGTTAGTGGAAAGAACATCTCGATGACTATTGCCTCTCTCTTGAAGGCTCTCCAGTTCACTTTCTACTTGTTGATGCTCAAGAATGTTGTATACAATAGCAGATGAGAGAATGAAAATCATGAGAATCCCGAAAAAATAAAATAACGTTATTTTAAATGAAAGTTTATTCATAAAGTACCTTTCTCATTTAAGATGATTACATATAAAAACAAACTGTTGAGATTTAGAAAAGAAAGTATTCTTCATTTAGGCGATACACAAAAGAGCTTTTATCATTTGATTCTTTTAAAAGGACAATTCCTTGAATATTGCTCCACAAATAATTAGCGAAATCATAATCTTTAAAAATAGCCTCACGAGTAGAATGCGTCATGAAACATTCTATTTTTGTAATCGTATACATCCCCTCCGAATCACGTTGATAATCGAAAGAAAAAGAACCCTTTATATTAAGCCTTTGAGCAATTATTGCTACGCACTCCTCTAAAATCGAGTTGGCAAACACCTCGTATGAAAGAACAGTATCTTGGTACCGTTCATACTCTTCTCTCATAAAACAGCAAATCACTTCATCAGATCGATAATCGATATATGCATCAATTTTCCCCAGCTTTACACCTTCAGGCGCATTCTTTATTTGGTCAAAAGAGTAAGTAAAGGTATTACCTTGAACCGAAAATGAATCATGAAGTATTGTTTTATCCAAATCAAAGGATGTTATAAACATTACGTTATTTTCTCTCATTTTTAACTTGTGTTTCGATAGCGTAGTTGCTTCTTGTTCGCTTAAAGGAATAATCCAGCCTATTTTTTGAGAAGTACAATATTCAATGAGATTACTAATATACCCTTCTTCTGATTCTTTTTTTGAAAATGAATCAAAATATTTAAAATCAGGAAGTAGCTTTCGAACCCATCCTTCTTTTGAAGAAATATGAATATCTATACCTGAGGGTTTAAGTTGTTTTATGTTCTCCATCACTTTCCAGTTTTCCTCTACTCCCATCATCAGGACATTTTTACGAAACATTTACGATGCATCTCCTCTTGAAATAGAAAATAGAGCGTCAGAACCCTCTAAACCCTGTAAAATCAATCAATATTGTAGTTAGTTTCGTTAGACCATCGAAATACAATATGATACCTAATAAAATCATAAACCCTCCACCTATTTTTGTAACCTTTGAAGAATACTTCATTAAATATCTTGATTTCCCGACCCAAAACGACATTAAGAAAAATGGAATGGAGAAACCTAGAACATAAAAGAGCATATATAAAAATCCATTACCAGGATTTGTGGCAATCAAAGCAATAACTCCAGCGAGAATTGGTCCTGTACAAGGAGTCCATCCAGCAGCTGATCCGACTCCGACCAAAAGCGTTCCGATATAGCCACGCTTTCTTGTTCCTAAGTTCAATCTTCGCTCTTTAAGTAAAAATGTTGGAGTCCATAGACCAGTTAGAATAACACCAAATATGAATAAAATAAGTGCACCGCTCATCTGTAAAACATCTTTATACACTATAAAAAAATCAGCCAAGTATGACGTTGAAAAACCCATCACTAAAAATACGCTCGAAAATCCAAGTAGGAAAACTAATGTATGGGGAACTCCATTCCAGTTCCACTTTTCATTTTCTTTTAACTCTCTAACTGAAACCTCTGTAATGTAAGATAAAAAAACGGGATATAAAGCCAGACAACATGGCGAAATGAAAGATAAAAACCCTGCCCAAAAGCTAACAAAAAAGATAATTCCATCAAATTTTTCCTACACACAAAAAATAAATCTATTTTTTGGAATATTTATAAAAAAGAAATGTGTTTAATTTTTATCATAAAATCCGTTTGTGAAAAAACTATGCATTTTTTGATTAAATCTCTTGTCAATTTTTGAAATGAATTTGATATACTTTTTTGTAATATAGTGATGCTATACTCCTTTTAACAAATCGTTCGTCACTGTATCTTTATCTTTAAAGGAGTACAACTAATGAAAAACAAGGTAATACTTATCGCTTCTAGTGTCTTACTCACAACAACTTTTTCGATGCATAGTCCAAAAGTCGAAGCAAGTAGTGCATATAACGTAAAAGTGAAGACAGACGATCTTCGTGTTCGGACTGGTCCTTCTCTTAATCACAAAATTGTCGGCATCACTAACACTGGGCAGACCTTTTCTTATTTAGGAAAAAAAGGAGCTTGGACAAAAGTACTTTACAAAGGAAACACACGGTATATCTATAGTTCTTACCTAAAAAAATATAAGAGCCACGTTGCCAAAAAAACATCATATAATAACTCTCTTTTTGCTTCTCCTACAGAAGGTCGGCTGACCCAAGGATACGGAAACTCTAATGGTGCTTACGGTTATACATTCCATAATGGCGTTGATCTAGCTGCAGCAAAAGGCACACCCGTCTACGCTTCTGCCAGTGGAAAAGTCATTACATCTAAAAACAGCGGTGCATACGGTAAACACGTTATGATTTCACATAGTCTACAGAATCAAAAATACGTAACCGTTTATGCTCATATGAACAGCCTTTCGGTAAAAAGTGGTCAGACAGTCTCTAAAGGTATGAAGATTGGAACAGTTGGGAATACAGGAAACTCGTTCGGAAATCATTTGCACTTTGAGATTCATAAAAACAGTTATAAATACAGCAGTTATTCTGCAGCGAATAGTGTCAACCCAATGAACTATTTGTAACCTAAAAAAAAGAAAAGATTAGACTGACCTAGCTATATGAGACACTAATAAAAATACCTTGATTAGGCTACCGCCACGCCATATTTTATCGGTGTGAGGTAGCCTAATTTTTCTTGGATACGTTCTTCGTTGTAGTAAGTTAAGTAATTATTCACCCGCTCACGCACTTCATAGTCGCTTAACGAGTTGAACTTGACGTACTGGAACACCTCAGACTTCAAGTTCGAATGAAACGATTCGATCACCGCATTATCCCAACAGTTGCCTCTTCGAGACATGCTGCTCGTCAGATACTTCCTCTTTACGAAATCTTGAAAGGCATATGATGTATAGACACTTCCTTGATCTGAATGGATGATAACCCCTTCGGGATTGTTCCGACTCTCCAACGCCATCCTTAACGTATCGATGACGAGGGGCGTCTGTTGATGATCGTATAGCTTATAGGCAACAATCTCATTGTTGAATAGGTCGATGATCGTGGAGAGGTACTTCGTCGTGCCCCCGTATTGGATGTAGGTGATGTCCGTCATCCACTTCTTATTCGGTCTACTGGCAGTGAAGTCTCGCTTGAGAAGGTCAGGGGCAATGACGATACTCTCACCCTGAGACTTCCATTTTCGTTTGGGTTTGATCCGACACTGGAGATGGTGCTTCTTCATGATTCTCTGTACGGTGTTCCGGTTTGATGCCAATTCATAGGTTTGTTCTAACAGGGCCTTTATCTTTCGATGTCCATATCGATACTTTGTAAGCTTACATACTGCGACGATTGTTTGCTCTAGCACCGAAGGGTGCTTCACCGGTTCTCTGGCCCAACGGTAATAGGTTGCCCGCGGAACGTCTATCACACGTAGGATTGTCGTGACTGTATATTTGCTCCTCAGGAGCTCTACAACCTTTAGGACTACTTCTTTCTCAACTCTCTTTCGATCTCCATGAATTTTTTTAAGATTTCGTTCTCCGTCTTCAGGTGGGATAGTTGACGCTCTTTCTTGTCATCCTCGCTGGCGGAATCAGGACCGAGTCCGTAGGTGTACTGCTTACCGATCGGTTGGCCGAATCGATAGATTTCATTGGACCGATACCATCTCATCCATGTGTGAATCTGGAATTCATTTTTGATTCCGTGTTTCTCCATAATCTCTCTAGTCGTCAACTCACAACTTAGTTTGTCTCTCACCACTGCCCACTTCACTTCACTTCACTTCACTTCACTTCACTTCACTTCACTTCACTTCACTTCACTTCACTTCACTTCACTTCACTTGAATATACGTTTTTGCCCACGCAAAAACACCTCCGATGCCAGCACTTTTTTAAAGTGGACCACTGCGAAGGTGTTTTTATATTGTCTCAAAAATTTAGGTTAGCCCAAAGTTAGATTTTTTTATGTCCAATTTTTATGGGGCAGTTCACAAGAATTTGAGCTTTTTCATAGAATTAAATGATTTTTCTAAGGTGTTTAACTGTCTCTATCAACTTTTGTACAGCTAGCGATATATTTTATACGTCTTTTATTGGCGAGAGACGCCGCTTGATTTCGTTGATAGACAAGTAAAGCGTATAATTCCCGTATTCAAGAATCGAATTTAGAAAGAGATTCAGTTCTTCCTGAGATGTCACTTTTATTTTTAGGTGGTAACATCCTTCTCCTGATACACGATGGGCTTCCACTACTTCTTGGCGCTCGTTTAGAAATTGAATAAACTTCTCATGATTGGACGTTTTCATAATGCTTACAATATTGAAACCGATGAAGAAGATATTCGTTATTCATGATTCATCACACATGTGAAATATTTCGCTGAACGCTTTTATGCTGGAAAAATATTGAATGAAGAATCCGATCAACTATTTGAACAGATTGCGAACATCTACCCAAAGGCCATGAATGGTTCATTCAAAGTACGGGACTACCTTAAACAGTTGCACGGTGTGACAATTCCTAATGAGGAACTAGCTTATCTAGCCGTTCATATTCATCGACTGACAACTAATATGGATTTGAATAAACAATAACTTTCTTAATTACCTGGTTCTTTTTGACGAAGACCAGGTTTTTTCTATACTGAACAAAAAAATATCCATTTTTTATAATCGAGCAGCTATAGGCCGCATGACATATGTGTGTTTTTCACCACTGATTCGATTTCTTTAAATCGGCGTGACGGGCTCCTTTAATAACTTTTTCAGAAAAGATAAAAGGAAAGAACAACTTTGCTCTTTCCTACAATTTCAGTCAAGTGTTAATAATTATTTATACATCGCACGTCTTCATGCTTAGTTTTGGGATGACAGGGCTTCTGCGGTTCGGATTCCACTACAATCCAACGCCCTCGGCTGAATTGAATCCAAAGGACGATCGCCTTAAAGACGATGTCTAGACCGATGGCGATCCACACTCCTGCAATGCCCATCTGCATCTGAATCGCCAATACATATACTGCCCCAGTCCGGATCACCCACATACCGATCGTGGTCAGATACATTGGAAACTTCGTATTGTTTGCTCCTTGGAATCCACCGGTCAATACAAGGACAACTGCTAGGAAAGGCTGGAAGACCGCTGCTATTTTTAACGCGACATCGATGTCTTTGATGACTTGGGGATCGTCGGTGAAAAGTGAACCTGCCCATCCTCCGAAGAAGAATAAGACGACCCCGAATAAGGACATGAAGCCCATCGCCATGAACGTGCTCAATCTGGCATATTCTTTGGCGGTCTCGTGGTCTCCCGCTCCGATGTTGCGACCGACGAGAATGGTTGCTGCTGTCGCGAAACCATATGCCAACATATAAGAGAACACCTCTAGATTCCCTGCAATTTGATGCGCGGCGAAGGTGTTCGTCCCGAGTACCACGATGAATCCGAAATACACGATCTGTCCGGCTCTCATGACCAATCGCTCGATAGCCGCCGGGCTTCCAAGGTTCACGAGCTCCAACTGGTGTTCGAGATCCGGTCTCCAGAAATCTTTCCTGAAGGCGATCACTTCCGTCTTACGAATATAGTTCATCAATAAGAGCGTCCCGACGAGCCGGGCGATGACGGTCGCGAGTGCCGCTCCGACGAGACCAAGTTCGGGGATGATCCAAAAACCGAAAATCAACATATAGTCGAGCACAATATTGACGACATTGATGACGATGCTTACCTTCATCGGTGATTTTGTATCTCCCGCACCTCGTAAGATACTACTGAGCACAAACATCAATGCCATCACGATCGATGGGATCCCGACAATTTTGAAGTAGGTGCTACCAGCTTCTAAAACGTCATTCTCCACCCCCATCAACCTCAGGAGAGGCTCAGCGAAAAATAGCGTCACGACCCCAAAGGTCACCCCGACCACGACAGATAGGACGATGGCCTGCTGCGCGATATGTCTCGCGCGCTCGATTCGTTCTGAGCCTAAGTTATTGGCGACATAAACGTTTACTGCCACACCGATTGCCATAAAGACAGCAAAGTAGATGGCGAGGATGGCATTCGTCACTCCTACCGCTGACACTTCTGCTAGGCCGATTCTTGAGACGAACAGCGTATCGACAAATCCGAGCAACGTTTGGAAAAAATTCTCGGCAATCGCTGGTAACGCGAGTAGAAGGATGAATTTCATCTTGGTTTTTCGATCACCATGAGTGTCCAGCCGCTCACTTTCTATCATCTGAGTCCTCTCCTTCGAAAATTATGCTTACAACGATTACAGGAAAGCGACCCAACGAGGAACCATGGGTCGCTCATGGTCAATCTGAGACACGAATGACGAAAGGATAGGTGTGCACAGTCCCATGGAACTGGAATTCGGCCCAGACCTTGTATAGGCCAGGTTTATGGAAGACCGTCTCAAATTCCGTCGTATCATGAGAAGAAGGATGCACATGGATAAACTGTTCTCCGGCTTCATCCAAGATGACGACATGACCAAGTGCTCCAAGGTATGGCTCCGGGTTACTTTCTTTGGTGTCATAGCTGAAGACAGTCGGGACATGCGCTTTTAAAGAGTCAATCGACAGCTCGACGGTATGACCTTCGATCGTCTTCGTCAGACGCTCATCCACTTTAAGTGACGATTCGATAGAGGAAGAGGACTGATGATCAATCTGTAAGTGAACCGGCTTCACTTGATATGCCAGTCCCTTAGGCTGAATATCCACGAAGAGTTTATACGCCCCTGCCTCAAGTTGGACGGGGTGCTCGAATCGACCCTCACCCTTTTTAAACGGATGGAGGTGTCGGTACTCAGTTAGGTCTTCGTTCACGAGAATCAAATGGAATTCCTTTTCATGGCTGACTTCGAGTTCCGGGGCTTGCTGATGTTGATCCTTTAACTCGATACTGATTTTCCCGAATTCATATTTAGCCTCTACAGACACTTCATTTCCCGTCAAGTTCTTCATATGATGATGTCCATGGTCTTTCACGTTTAACACTCCTTTGTGTAGTCCTTGATCGCACCGTCACTCGACCTCCATTACTTGCAGCAAGAACAGCCGATTTTAACGGTCGCCTCCGTTACCTCGTAGCCATTCTCTTGAATTGCGGTTTCAATCTCAGAAAGTGTGAGTTGGCTTTCATCGAACGTCACGTCCACCTCTCCCGCCGAAAGATTGACCTTCACTGATTCAATACCCGCTAACTTTCCAACGTGTCCTTCAATCTTATTGATACAAGATCCACAAGACATATTCGCTACCTGAAATGTTGATTTTTTCATTATATGTTCCTCCTGATTATTTAATTACCATACATGGGTAGGGTGTAAAAGTATCGATTTTTTTACACCCTCGCCACCTTATGTTCGTGTCCCTCATTGCGCGACACGCTTTCAACAGGTTCTGAGAGTGAGCTATCGTTGCTTATCGTAGCAATGTTAGAATCTCCTCTTTGTTGTTCTCGAAGCCAACAAAGTACTTCACTACTTTTCTCTTTCTGAGCATCCCTTTTTTGTAGAAGACAAACAGTGGTACGATTCGATTTCCTGATATCGCTACCATTTCTTGTTCAAGGTCAAGGTTCACACCCACATCTTTGTTCACATAAGAGACTGAGATTGTTTTTAAGTATTTTTTGGCATCCTGACAATCTGAACACGTCGGACGCGTGTAAAGTTCGAGCTGTAGATCTCTATCCATCCCAATTCCTCCTTTTATTTGATCATCGAAGGCTTAAATCGTTTCAAACGGAGTGCGTTCACCAGGACCGAGACTGAGCTTAAACTCATGGCCGCTCCAGCAAGTATCGGGTTCAATAAGGGCCCACCAAGAAGATAAACAATCCCCATCGCAAACGGGATACCCATGACATTATAGGCAAATGCCCAAAACAGGTTCTGTTTAATATTGCGGATGGTTGACTTGCTCAATTCGACAGCTGTAGGTACATCCATCAAATCGCTTCGCATCAAGACGATGTCTGCAGATTCGATCGCAACGTCAGTACCCGAACCGATCGCGATTCCGATGTCTGCTTGGGCCAAGGCTGGTGCGTCATTGATTCCATCACCGACCATTGCGACCTTCTTCCCTTCGGCCTGTAACTTCTTCACTTCGTTCGCTTTGTCTTCAGGTAACACTTCACTCAGTACCCGATCGATCCCGACCTGTCTCGCAATCGCCATGGCCGTACCTTTGTTGTCTCCGGTGATCATGGCTACTTCGATACCCATTCGTTGAAGTTTCTGAATGGCTTTACGACTGTTTTCTTTGACGGTGTCTGCGACAGCGATGATCCCTGCGATTTGTTGGTCAATCGCGATATACATCGGCGTCTTGCCTTGGTGTGCGAGTTTGTCTGAAGCGCCTTCAAGGACATCCAGTGAGATGCCGCGGTCTTTCATCAATTTTCTGTTTCCGGCAAGCAAGACTTTTCCGTCGATCAGTACTTCGATCCCGTGCCCTGGGATGGCTTCAAAACGATCGATATCCATGACACGCATCATTCTGTCCTCTGCCGCTCTTACGATTGCTTCGCCCAATGGATGTTCAGACCCTTTTTCAGCGGAAGCGGTCAAGCGTAACAACTCATCTTCTTGATGTCCATTCACTGTCACGATATCTGTCACTTTCGGTTTTCCTTCAGTGATCGTCCCTGTCTTGTCGAACACGATCGTCTGGACTTTATGGGTCGTCTCCAAGGCGCCGCCACTCTTGATCAACACACCATTCTCAGCACCTTTGCCCGTACCCACCATGATTGCTGTTGGTGTGGCCAAACCTAGTGCACAAGGGCAGGCGATGACCAGTACTGAAATCGTGATCGTCAAGGCGAAGAGGCCGGTCTGACCGCCTAAATACCATGCAATTCCTGAAAGGATCGCGACGACGATGACAATCGGTACAAAGTATCCGGAGATGATATCGGCCAGTTTTGCGATAGGAGCTCGAGAGCCCTGTGCATCCTCGACCAATTTGATGATTTGAGATAGCGCCGTATCCTTACCGACTTTCGTGGCTCGGTATTGGATGATCCCGTTCTTGTTGATGCTGGCACCGATGACTTGAGCACCCACATTTTTTTCAACAGGGATACTTTCACCGGTCAGCATGGATTCGTCTACAGACGTATTACCTGATAGAACCACGCCATCCACCGGAATCTTCTCACCAGGCTTTACGATAATCGTGTCGCCGACGATGACTTCGTCGATTGATACTTCTAACTCTTGTCCGTTGCGGACGACCTTTGCCGTCTTAGGTGCCAGTCCCATCAATTTTTCAATCGCTTCGGATGTTTTACCCATCGTCCGGACTTCAAGATATTTACCTAATGTGATCAGCGTGAGAATGACTGCGGCTGTCTCATAGTAGAGGCTATTCACGTATCCCTCATAACCTGAGAGGATAGCCATGGTAGCACCGACGCTATAGAAGAAGGCTGCGCTCGTCCCTAGTGCGACAAGTGAATCCATATTCGGATGCCCTCGGAACAATGTCTTAAATCCGACGGAGAAGAATTTCCATCCGAATAACATCACTGGGATGGTCATCATGAGCTGCAAGACAGCGAACAATTCTGGGTTCATCGTTGGATGCAATGCCATCGGTAGGGGTAGGCCGATCACATGCCCCATCGCCACATAGAGTAATGGAATCGTGAAAATCGCCGACCCTACAAATCGGTTCCACATCGATTGAATTTTTTTCAGTTTCTTTTCTTTCTCGGTATCTTGACTATCCGCTGATTCTTGGTCTTCTCTTGCCTCATATCCGGCGTTTGCCACCACTCGGATGACATCTGATACAGTCACCAGCTGAGGATCATATCGAATGACTAATTTTTCTGTCGCCAAGTTCACATTCGACTCAGTCACACCCACCATTTTCCTCGTGGCCTTCTCAATCGTCTGCACACATGAGGCACAAGTCATCCCTGTGATGACAAATGATCTTTGCTCGGTCTCAGTTGAGGCCTTGTAGCCAGCCTTCTCGACGGTCGTCTGAATATCTAGCGGCGAGATTTTCGTCTCATCGTAATGAATGCTCAATTTCCCTGTCGCCAGGTTGACGTTGGAGGTCACTACGCCAGGCAATTTTTGGGTTGCTTTTTCAACTGTCTGAACGCAGGACGCACAGGTCATCCCTTCCACTGCAAATGTCTTACTCTCCATATCGTCTTACCTCCATTTTTATTGGGCCGATTCGACTTCGTATCCGACCTCGCCCACAACTTCTTTAAATTCATTCACACCTAGTCGTGATTCGTCGTACTTCACTTTTGCGATGCCTTTCTTCAAGTTGACCTTCGCACTTTCAATCCCATTCAGACCTTCAAGTGCTGACTCGACTTTGTTGACACAATGAGCGCACGACATACCTTTAATCGTTAAAATCGTTTTTTCATCTTGAATCTCCTCCTATTCAACACATTCATGACGTCATTTCAAACTCAATGTCTGGATCCACAGGAATGGTCCTGACATCTGCATTGACCTGGGGTACAAGTACATGGAATGTTTTCCACCGCTTCACCTTCCTTCATCTCAAGGATTTTTTTGAGATTCTCGATATCCTGTACACTTAGTGTCGCTTGTGTGATCATCGTTCCGATGGTGTTCCCGACATCCCTGTCACAGATATGATCGAGTAGATCATGTAACGTCTCTCTGATGACGTCGCCTTCAACGATGTTGGCAGAGTAGATGAATTTATTCCCCTCGGCCTCGGTTGAGAGCATCCCTTTTTTCACGAGCCTCCCTATGAATGTCTTCGTCGTCGCAGGCTTCCAGCTCATCTTCTTTTCCAATACCTCGATGATTTCTTTACTGGTCACGTGCTTTTGGGCCCAAACGACACGCATGACTTCCCATTCTGAATCCGTTATTTGTTTTTCGACATGTTCAGCCATTTGTCCAACCTCCAAATTTTAAGTTTACAATCGTAAACGTTTTATTTGTTTTTAGTTTACAATCGTAAACGTTTGCTGTCAACCATTATGTTTTCGGGTTCGATATTCAGTCGTCATTGGCTATATTCTTGTCTAGAAAACTCTTCAATGCCTCTACAGAGGGCTCGGGTGCTGTGGCTCAATCGAACTCTCCTATTTCTTAAAATCAAAAAAGTAGGATGTAATAAAACAAAGTAGGTGCTGCCTTTAAGGTTTTGTTGCTGAGTTCCTACAATCAACTTGATAATTCGATTGCTATTTTCGTATGGAGGCACCTTGGTTAATGAAAAAGTGTAAGAAGGGATACATTTCGACGACGAAATGTATCCCTTCTTACACTACAAGTTCCATTCAATGTTTGAACTCCCAAAAAAGCTCTCATCCAATTAATCTGAATATAGAAACTAAATGTATTGTATACAAAAAATAATCTAATGAGACCAAGGTGACATCATTCAGTATGTTACAAGAAGTAAAAAACATATTCAGTCTCCTATGGTTCAACGCTAAGTATCAACCAATTATTCGAGAAATTGATTTCGTTAAGCGATAAACAATTACCGGTCTCATGGGCAATTGAGAGGAAATATCAACTTATTTTCGAAGTGAATTTACTAAGCAACAAAATATAATCCACTAATCGATCATTGAAGTTCTATCTCTCTTTACGCTCACAAAGGAAATAGCGAACACCCCATCAATCTCTGCTTGCTCCTCTGTCACGACTTCTTCGATTTCGTACAGCATCCGGTTCTTGACCAGGTGCTTTCCTCATGTTGAGATAGGTTTCAACTAACCACTCTCCATCAATACAAAGCGATACGACGATAGTCTACTATCCATAAATTTTTGGTGACTATGCACAATGTACGCATTGATTTAGGGTTAGAGTGGATTCAGCGAATAACATCAAAGAAGGGGCCTATAACGTGTGAGCATCTGTTGCTGATTAGAGCGGCTTCCCGAATTCCGGGCGCCCTTCTTCATTCCACGTGAACACTTGTGCGCGTGTATGACGGTTCGGATCGTAGAGGGGATCCCCTTCGATTTCCGTATACGTCCGAGCATGGTAAATTAGGACATCCTCTCCCTTCTCGTTCACGGTAAAGCTATTGTGACCCGGTCCGAATTGATTCACGTCGGCATTCGTCTGGAACACCGGCCGGAACGATTTCGACCACGATGCCGGGTTTAACACATCAGCGTCCTCCGAGGCGCACAACATACCCATGCAGTAATTCTCATCGGTCGCACTCGCCGAATACGTGATGAAGATGTGGCCGTTTCGCTTCAATACAGCCGCCCCCTCATTGACGAGGAAACCACGTGTCTCCCAGTCATACTCAGGCTTCGTCAGCATGACTTGCGGCAATTTGATCGTCCATGGGTTTTCGAGTTCGGCGATGTATAAATTAGAGTTCCCCTCGATGGCCGGATCTTTTTGAGCCCACACCAAATAGTGAGTCCCTTTATGATCAAACACGGTTGCATCGAGTGCGAATGAATCCCACTCGGTCTGAATTTGGCCTTTTTCGGCCCATTCCCCTTCGAGCGGATTTGCCGATTCGTTCTCCAATACGAACATGCGGTGGTCGAACAGACCGTTGACGATGCCCCGCGACTTCGCGGCCGCAAAATAGAGGTACCACTTGCCGTGAATGTAATGCAGTTCAGGAGCCCAAATCAAGTCGCTCATCGGGCCTGTCTCGTGTTTGACCCATGCGATCACCGGCTCCGCCGTCCGAAGCGCTTGAAGCGACTTGGCGCGGCGTAACTCAATCAAGTCATACTCAGGCACCGACGCCGTGAAGTAGTAATAGCCATCCGTATGCAAGTAGACCCATGGGTCGGCCCGCTGTTCTAAAATCAAATGTCGATCCTCTACTTGGTTCATCTTACTACCTCCTCGTCACGTATCGGTCGGCCGAACACAGGACCGGCTTCATCCCAAATGAACGGTTGGACACGCGTATGTCGATTCGGGTCCCAAAGCGGGTCCCCGACAATTTCTTTATAGTTGCGGGCGTGGTAGACGAGTATGTCTGTCCCGTCTTCTAATGTCGTAAAACTGTTGTGGCCCGGTCCATACTGACTCGCCGCTTCATCGGTTCCAAAGACCGGTTCGGGATGCTTCGTCCAACTCGCCGCGTCCAATAAATCGCTCGTCACCGTAGCGCGCAGAAGGCCCATGCAGTAGTGATGGTCCGTCGCACTCGCAGAGAACGTGATGTAGATGTGGCCTTTCCGTTTCAAGACGGCCGGGCCCTCGTTCACGAGGAACCCAATCTTCTCCCAGTCATACTCCGGCGTCGCAATCATCGTCTGTTGCCCTGTGAGCGTCCACGGATTCTCCATCTCCGAGATGTAGAGGTTCGAGTTACCATCGATGGCCGGGTCTTTTTGGGCCCACACATAATAAAGGCGCCCCTCGTGCTCGAACGTCGTCGCATCAAGCGCGAACGATTCGCACCAAGTCCGGACCTGTCCTTTTTCGACCCATTCCCCTTCGAGCGGATTCGCCGAGCTGTTCTCGAGCACATACATCCGATGATCGAAGACGTGATCTTCTCGCGCGGCCGCGAAATAGAGGTACCATTTCCCTTGGATATGATGTAATTCCGGGGCCCAGATGTTCGCACTCATGATGCCCGTCTCACGTTTGGTCCAGACGACTCGTTCTTCCGCCTCGGTCAAAGCCGCGAGCGTCTTCGCCCGACGGAGCGGGATGCCCGTGAAGTCCGGCAACGAGGCCGTGAAGTAATAATAGCCATCTGTATGGCGCATGATCCATGGGTCCGCTCGTTGTTCCACTAGCGGATTCGTGATCGTCTCTCTCATAAAGAACGCTCCCCTATCTCAGATTCTGTTCGGTTCAAACTCATATGTTTTAACAGTGTGTGTCGTTCTCTCAAACGGTACGCCTCTCTCTTGCTACTCGCCAACAGGAGCGAGGAGACCCCGATCTCGTCCGGCCGCAGCGGTGCCTGTAACGCGTGGAAGATGTGTTCGAACTCTTGCCGCGTCGGCATCTGCTCGGCCCACGCCCGTAGCGCGCCCGGCGTGTCGGACCATTCAAGCATCATTGTTTTATAGGAATCGATGAGTTCCATCGTGGCGATGGCGACTTTCGTTCCATGGAGGACCGCCGGACGATGGTTGGCGATGAAGTCCATCTCCCAATAGTGGGACAAGTGATGCTCACCCCCGGAAGCTGGATGCGAATGACCGAAAATCAACATGGCGACTCCGGACAATAGTAACGACTCCATCAGTTGATCCAATCCGTCCGCGTCTCGTTTATAGATGGCAGGCAAGGCGTCCACACACGATTGTAACGCCTGTTCCGTCAGTGATGCGGCGCCCGGACAAAACGGTTCACCGCCGTCAAATGCTCCGAACCGCCAGTCCAACAAAGACGTGTATTTCCCGAGCATATCGCCGACCCCGGCCGCGATCAACGCGTCCGGCGCCTTCCGAATCACCTGACTCGGGACGAACACCGCAATCGGAGAAACAAGCTGGTACGTGATTTTCTTGCCTCTCACAATGAGAGGCGCCCCTTTTGACGTGAAGCCGTCCACTGACGGCGCGGTCGGCACCGAGATGAACGGTACTTTCGTTTTGGCCGCACAGAACCGGGTGACGTCATGAATCGTGCCGGCACCTAGCGCAATGAGCGCGTCGACGGTTTTATCTTGTTGAAGCAATACTTGTACGACCGAGCGCTCCTCCGCCAACACGTCGCCTTGCTCATCCGCTTGAAGCGAGACGAGCGACACATCAACTCCGATATCAATCAAGGCTTCTCGTAGCGGGAGAAACCCGACGCGCTCGGTATTCATGTCGGCGACGACGAGGAGACGGTTCCACTCTTTTTCGTGGACGAACGCAGCCAATTCGACCCAGACGTGTTCGGACGCGACCATCCGTTCAATCGTGATCGCGTGATGGGGGTTCCCGCAATCACAAGCTTGAACGTGTTCGTTAATCTGTTCGAGGTTCATCGGCTGACTCCTGTCTCGACGCGGTACGTCGTTTGCCAACGGTACGTGTCTCCCGCCTTCAAGCGAATCGACGGGAACGTTTCGTGGTGAAACGCATCAGGGAGGTGTTGCGGTTCCAGACAGACGCCGTAGTGACGTCTCGACGTCCCTTCACGCAATGAAGTCGTCTCGTTCATCTGATTGCCAGAATAGAGGATGATGGCCGGGGCCGTCGTCGAGATCGTCAACTCTCGCTGTGACTCTCGCTCATATAGTCTCGCTTCCCGTCGCTCCGCGAAGACGAACGGATGGTCATAGCCGTTGACCAATTCGTTTTGTGGATGGGTTGACTCGAGACCGTCCGCCAAGACACGACCAGACCGGAAATCAAACGCTGTCTGATCGACTTCAAGCAAGCGACCCGTCGGAATCAAATCATCCCGCAGCTCAGCGAACGTGTCGGCGGACAACGTAAGCTCATGGTTCAAGATGTCCCGCTCACCTCCGCTCAAGTTGAAATACGTATGGTTCGTCAAATCACACACCGTATCTTGATCAGAGGTCGCCTCGTATGTGATGGTGACGCCGTGGTCGGCCAGTTCGAACGTGGCGCGGACATCGAGTGTCCCGGGATATCCGTTCTCTCCGTCCGGACTGACGCAATGAAGCGTCACACGGTCGGACGTCCTCTGTTCGACCGTCCAGACGCGACGGTTCAACCCTTTTCCGCCATGAAGGTGATGGACACCTTCATTCGCAGGCACGTGATACGTCACGCCATCCAGGTCGAACGTACTCTGGTCGATCCGTCCGGCGACCCGTCCGATCGTCGCACCCAAATAATACGTGTCCTGCATGTACGCCTCGACTGTGTCGTACGACAAGACGATATTTTTCCAGCCGTCATCCTGAATCGAAAATTCTTGCAACGTCGCTCCGTAAGTCAATATGTTCAATCGATACACATCGTTCTCGAGCGTAATTGTCGACTCGTCAATCGCTGTTTCTAGTTGCCGCTTCATGACATCCACTCCTTTTTACCAAACGTTCACTGGGCAGTGCTTCGTCGCGAGTCGTGCCCGATACGAGACGTAACACCCACATTTCAAGCAAGTATCTTGTTGCTGGAACGGGCAAGCCGCGCAATGGGTGAGGCGTGCCTCATATTCCGTATCCGACACCTGCTCCATGACTTCCGCATCGATGGTCAACAGCCAGTCATGATCTGTCGTTTGCGGTGGACAGGTCCGACATCGCCGCGTCTTCGCCACTGTCATCTCAGCGGACCGCGATGGTGATGACGCTCATCGCTGGCACGTCGAGGACGAGCTTGCCGTCTTCCGTGACGGTCACGTCATGGTCCCGTGGTGAGACGAGGTCAGGTTGTTCGAACGTATTGTGGGCGTTCAAATGGTCTGCCGTTAAAATCCGGGCCGACACGACAGAGATGGCGCCGATTCCCCGTAAATCGATTTCGACCGTATCGCCTTGCTCGTGGTCGAGTTGGCAGAGGCTGATGTGGAGCACACCTTCCGCATTTCGCGAAGCGGTGGCGTTCACGGCCGGGATGGCTTCATCTTTGGCCACATAGTTACGTGTGTGCGCGGCGAGTTCGACGCGTTCGGCGTCTTGGTGGACGCTGTACATCTCGAACACATGGTATGTCGGCGTGAGGATGAATCGGTCTCCTTCTGTCAAAATCATCGCCTGCAACACGTTGACCATTTGAGCGATGTTCGCCATATGAACGCGGTCGTTATGGTTATGGAAGATGTTGAAGTGGACCGCAGCCACGAGTGCATCCCGAATCGAGTTTTGTTGATACAAGAAACCTGGGTTCGTCCCCGGCTCCACATCGAACCACGTGCCCCACTCGTCGACGATCAAGCCGACACGTTTTTCTGGGTCATACTGGTCCATGATCTGGCCGTGTTTCGTGATCAACTCGTCCATATGGAGGGCGCGCTTCAACGTGATGAACCATTCGTCCTCCGTGAAATCGAGAGCCGAGCCTTTGCCCAACCAGAAGTCACCTGGGATCGTGTAGTAATGGAGGCTGAGCCCGTCCATCATCGTCCCTGCTTCCCGCATCAGGACCTCTGTCCATTTATAGTCGTCAATGTTCGCCCCACCGGCGATTTTATAGAGTTTATTGCCGTCGTAGTTGCGGACGTACGTCTGGTAGCGGCGATACAGGTCCGCGTAATATTCAGGGCGCATGTTACCGCCGCAGCCCCAGTTCTCATTCCCGACGCCAAAGTACGTGAGTTCCCACGGCTCGGTCCGGCCGTTCTCTTGTCGCCAGTTCGACATCGGTGACTCGCCACCGAACGTCATGTACTCCACCCATTCCGACATTTCTTGCACCGTTCCGCTTCCGACGTTCCCACAGATGTACGGTTCACACTCGAGCAGCTCACAGAGGCGCATGAATTCATGCGTACCGAAGTGGTTGTTTTCGACGACCCCGCCCCAATGCGTGTTGACCATCCGTTTTCGGTTCTCGTTCGGACCGACCCCGTCCTTCCAGTGGTACTCGTCGGCAAAACAGCCGCCCGGCCAACGGAGGACCGGGATGTTCAATTTCTTCAAGGCGGCGAGCACGTCGTTGCGAATGCCATCCGTGTTTGGAATCGGCGACTCAGGACCGACCCAGAGCCCTTCATAAATACAACGACCTAAATGCTCGGCGAAATGACCATAAATGTGCTTGCTGATCGTCCCTTTGGTTAAGTCGGCATTGACGATGAGCTGTGTCGTCCCTGTCGTCACGTGCGTCGGTTTGATGAGTTGGTTGTTCATTGTATCTCCTCCATGAAGAAGGGCCAACGAAGTGGCCCTTTAGATTATGGTCGATAGTAAAGTTCATTCCAACGTAGTTCGTTGTTAAATTGGACCGTCTCCGTCTTGGCATCGATGACAGCGATTTCAACGTCGAGCATTTCCGCGAAGTCCCGTAGTTGGTCGGTCGTCACTTCATACGAATAGCAGGTGTGGTGCGCCCCACCGGCTTGAATCCAGTTTTCGACCGCTTGCGCCATCGAAGGTTCTGTTTTCCAAAGAACGCGTGCGACCGGCAAGTTCGGCATCGCCTCTTCCGGCTGAATGCCTTCGACCGTGTTGACGAGGAGACGGAAGCGATGGCCGAGATCGATGATACTCGCGTTCAACGCCTTGCCGCTCTGTCCTTCAAAGACGATCCGGGCCGGTGCTTCCCGGTCGCCGATACCGAGCGGATGGACTTCGATTCTTGGTTGATCGGCCGCAATCGTCGGACAAATCTCCAACATGTGAGCGCCGAGCACCATCTCGTTGCCCGGCTCGAAGTGGTACGTGTAATCTTCCATGAACGAGGTCCGCTCGTTGTTCGACATGATTTTCATGAGACGGACCAATGCTGCCGTTTTCCAGTCACCTTCTCCGGCAAAGCCATAGCCTTGCTCCATCAAGCGTTGGACGGCGAGACCCGGTAACTGCTTCATGCCGTGCAAGTCTTCAAACGTCGTCGTGAAGGCGGTATATCCTCCTGCCTCGAGGAAGGCTTTCATACCGAGTTCAATCTGGCCTTGGTAACGGACCGAATCAAGGAACTCCTCTTCCGCCATCCCTTTATTCGTCAGTTCGTAACGAGACGCGTATTCGTCCATCAGCGCATCGAGATCTGTGTCGGTCACGGCGTCCATATATGCGACAAGATCACCGACACCATATCCGTCCACCGTCCAACCGAGGCGAATCTGCGCTTCGACTTTATCGCCTTCCGTCACGGCGACGTTGCGCATGTTGTCACCGAAACGAGCCACTTTTAACACTTTGCTTTCGGCCAACGCATGAGCGACTTTCATCCAGCTCGCCATCTTGCCGCGTGTCGTCTCGTCTTCCCAGTGCCCGACAAGCACTTTGCGTTTGACGTTCATCCGGCTCGTGATAAATCCGTGTTCCCGGTCGCCGTGCGCCGATTGGTTCAAGTTCATGAAGTCCATATCGATCGCATCCCAAGGGATGTCGCGATTGAACTGTGTACCGAAATGGAGCAACGGTTTTTGTAGGACGCGCATGCCACTGATCCACATCTTCGATGGCGAAAACGTGTGCATCCAGGTGATCACGCCCGCACATGAGTCGTCCGCATTCGCCTGAAGCATCATCTGACGGATCTCTTCTGCATTTTTGACGACTCCCTTGAAGACGATCCGGTCGCTGAAGACGTCGGCCGCATCAAGTCCAGCCACCATCTCTTTTGAATGATCCTCCACTTGACGAAGCACGTCTTCGCCGTAAAGCATTTGGCTTCCTGTCACGAACCAAAATTCATATGTTTTTGCTGTCAACATCCAAAGTCCCCCTAATGTGAGGGCGAAGTTCCGGTCATTTTTGGCCGTAGTATGCGTTCGCCCCATGTTTTCGCAAATAGTGTTTATCTAAGATGCTCTGTTTAATCGGTGTCAGGCCAGGGTTCAAGTTCAAGGCGTGAAGTCCCATCTTCGCGACTTCCTCGAGGACGACCGCATTGTGGACCGCCTCATTCGCGTCTTTGCCCCAGCAGAACGGTGCGTGATTGGCCACGAGCACGCCCGGTACGGCGACTGCTTCGAGCATTAACTCGTCAAGCGTCTCTAAAATGACGTGGCCGGTCTCGAGCTCATACGCCGTTGCGATCTCTTCGTCTGTCAATTCTCGAGTGCACGGAATCTCGCCATAAAAGTAATCGGCGTGTGTCGTTCCGAACGCCGGGATCGCCCGCTTCGCCTGTGCCCAGCTCGTCGCCCATGGCGAATGGGTATGCACGACCCCGCCAATCTCAGGGAGAGACCGATAGAGCGCGAGATGGGTCGGTGTGTCTGATGAGGGGCGAAGCTCGCCTTCGACGACGTTACCTTCCAAATCGACGACGACCATGTCTTCCACGGTCAATCGTTCGTAAGGGACACCGCTCGGCTTGATGACGACCAATCCGGCGTTCCGGTCGATGCCACTGACGTTGCCCCATGTGAAGGTGACCAAGCCGTGTTGCGGGAGGGCCAAGTTCGCTTCGAGCACGGCTTCCTTCAAATGACGGCTTACCATACCGGTTCCTCCTTCACGCGTGATGCTTCGGCTTTGATTTTTTTCAAGCGTTTCATCACATCGTTTTCACCGCGACCGAAGTAGTCGTATAGTTTCGTGTATTCGGCGAACAGAGCATCATACGTCGCGACGTTTTCCGGAATCGGCTTGTACGTCTCTTCTTTGACACGGCCCATCTTCGCTGCCGCTTCCGTGATCGTGGCGTAACCGCCTCGCTCCGCACCGGCCGCCACCGCCCCGAACATGGCCGACCCGAGGGCAGGCGTTTGCGAGGAGGCGGAGATTTTGATTTCCATGTTCAACACGTCCGCATAGATTTGCATCATGAGGGCGTTCTTCTCGGCGATTCCGCCGGCTGCATATACTTCATGCACAGGAACACCGCTGTTCCGGAACGCTTCCACAATCGTCCGTGTCCCATACGCCGTCGCTTCAATCAACGCCCGGTAAATGTCTTCTGGTTTCGTGAGCAATGTCGCTCCGAGTAGGGCACCCGTCAAATTCGTATCGACGAGCGTCGATCGGTTCCCGTTCCACCAGTCGAGGGCGATGAGACCGCTCTCCCCGACACGTTGACGGGCTGCTTTCTCCGTCAACAACTGATGGATGCCGATACCTTTCAAGGCGGCCTCTTCGACGTAATGTCCTGGGACACACGTCTCGGTGAACCATTCAAAATGGTCCCCGACACACGATTGGCCAGCTTCATAGCCCATCAATCCTGGGATGACACCGTCTTCGACGACACCGCACATGCCTGGGACGACTTGTTCGTCTTTACCGAGTAGGATATGGCACGTCGATGTGCCCATGACCATCAGCATCTTGCCCGGTTCGGCGATTCCGACAGCCGGTACCGCCACGTGGGCGTCGACGTTCGCGACCGCGACGGCCGTGCCTGGAAGGAGTCCGATTCGCGCGGCGAACGCCTCTGTCAGTTCACCCGCCTTGGACCCGATTGGTGCGATGTCGCGCGTTAGTTTCTCTTCGACAACGTTCTCTAGCCGCGGATCGAGCGCTTTAAAGAACTCGTTTGACGGGTAGCCGTCTTGTTTATGCCAAATGGCTTTATATCCAGCTGTGCAACTGTTCCGAACGACGCGACCTGTCATCTGGGAGACGACCCAATCCGTCGCTTCTAGAATCTGGTCCGCCGCTTCATAGATCGCTGGTGCTTCGTTCAGGATTTGCCACACTTTCGGGATCATCCACTCCGATGAGATTTTCCCGCCATAGCGTTTCAAGAAGTCTTCGCCCCGCTCCGCTGCGATGCGGTTCAACTCGTCCGCCTCGTCTTGCGCGGCGTGGTGCTTCCAAAGCTTCACGTAGCTGTGCGGGTTTTGTTGATGCTCCTCATGGAAACAAAGCGGGTTCAAGTGTTCGTCAATCGGTAAGATCGTGCAGGCTGTGAAATCGATGCCGAGTCCAACAACTTGGTCCGGCATGATCCCCGCCTCTTTCACGACGGCCGGGATCGTAAGTTCTAATACTTCTAAATAGTCTTGCGGATGTTGGAGTGCCCAATCATGCTCGAGACGGGTCACTCCGTCCGGTAAATATTCATCCATGACGCCATGTGTGTACGGTTTGACCGCGGTCGCCACTTCTCGACCTGTCGCTACGTCGACGAGGACCGCACGTCCTGATTGCGTCCCGTAGTCGACGCCGATTGTATAGTTGGCCATATTCATCACCCTACCTCCAAAAGAATGCGCTTACATATAGGATGAAAAAAATAAAGTGTGTGGGCACTCTTGTATTTTCATCCGTACAACTATTCAAATAACATGTCTGATTCGTACAGAAAACAAAAATATACAATCAAGTTGTACGTATAACTTATACCTTGATTGTATCAACTATTTTAAATTAATCAACTGTTTTCAACATTTTATCTGAACATTTTTGCGTCAGTTCTGAAAAAACTGTGACATTCATCTTTAAAGAGACTGCGATAAGTTGTACGGATATTTACAGTCGTTTGCCGATAAAAACGTGCCCTCGGTCAGACAATCCCCCGAACACGAGCGTCTCTCGCCAATTCTCCCAGTCCCAGCCCGGTAACATATGCCAAGTGATCCTTTCAGGACTGTAGAGTTTGATGGTCGTATCCGTCAGCTTCTCATAACGGCCTCGTTCGCCATACTCTGTCACGAAAGTCCCGTCCGCTAGAAGTTGAATCTTACTTGAAGGCAGGACGTCATGTTTCGTCCGGTCCATGTAGATCCACTCCCACTCCCCGACGAGTTCCTCCATCTCGATGGGCCGTTCTTCTTCCCCGGCATATCGTTGCGGAGATACGAGCGGCCAGCCCGATTCCGTCCAGATAATTTTGCGGATATGCAGTTCGTGCCAGTGCGGGTCCTGCTCACCTCTGACGTGATGGACGAGATAATCCTTGTCCCCGTCATGCAAGACGGAGTTATGACCGGGACCGACCCAACCTTCCCCAGCCCCGAACCGATAGCCCCCTAAAATCTTCATGCCGACTTGTTGGGAGTCGATTTCGAGGTCGGTCATGACGTTCCCATCAAAATCGACGTACGGTCCGGTGATCGAAGTCGAGCGGGCCACACGGATGTGATAGTCCTTGAATAGGGAGTCGTACGAGACGAACAAGTAATAATGGCGATCCGCCTCCCGATAGACGATATACGGTCCCTCGATTGCCCCTTCAACGCTTTGGTGACGTTTCGCAATCAACGTCTCCTCACTCCCCGGACGTTTCTTCCCGGTCTCCGGATCGATCGGGAACACGTACAGCCCACCGAAGAAGCTACCGTAGACGAGCCAAGGTTCTCCATGCGCATCGAACGTAATATTCGGATCGATCGCGTTCGGTCCTGACGTCCCAGCCTCGCTCTTCACGACGAGCCCGTGATCCTGCCACGGTCCGTCTATCGTTTCCGCACTGGCGACACCGATATAGGACTGCGTCTGCCCGAACTGTGAAGCCGCATAGTACATGACGTAACGACCACCCATGAACACAACTTCCGGTGCCCAAAGCCCCGGCGCCCCCGTCCATTCCACAGCCTCGTGCGGAAGTTCTTCAAACGCCAAGCCGACGTATTCCCAATGGATCAAATCCTTTGAGCGGCGCACTTGAATCCCCCCGTTGATTTGATGCCCGTGGGCTGCATCCGTCGAGAACACGTAATACCAGTCCCCGACTTTGATCGAGGCGGGATCGTGGGCGTTGTGCGTGCCCCACATCGTTTCGTTCGTCAATCGCTCTAGCAGATAACGTTCTTCTCGTTTCGGACCGTTCATTTTTTGCATGTTTCCGTTTCTCCTTTTATCGTTTTTTGCCCCATACGGCGGTGCCGTCCTCGCTCAGACCTGTGAAGATGATCGTCGGTTGCCAATTCTCCCAATCCCAAGCCGCACCGACTTGCGTCTCATACGTCTCTTGTCCGACTTCGACCTCGAGGACCGAGCCGTTCAATCGCCAAGACCCGTCCCCGTTTTCGAGCTTCCCGCCTCGTTCCAACGTCAACGTGCTCGAGGCTTGCTGTCCATCGTCGAATCGCGGGAACGTGATGACGTCCCAGTCCCCGACCAGATGGGCGTCGTCGACCTCGACGTCTCCTTCACCTGCATAGCGCTCGGGCGAGACGACCGGCCAACCGTCTTTCGTCCAATACACTTTTCGGACGTGCAACTGTGACCAATAGATGTCTTCACTCGGTCGCGCCTGATGCAACACGAATGTGTCAGTCCCGTCTTGTAAAAATGCCGAATGCCCGGTCCCGACGTATCCGTCATCTCCTTCGAAACGATACGAACCCACGATTTTCACGCCCGTATCAAATGACTCATCCGATTCGTCCCGTAAGTCGCGACCACGCGAGTCGACGTACGGTCCCGCGATTGACTTCGAGCGACCGATCCGGACGTTGTACGTATCTTCTAACCAACCATACGACACCATCAAGTAGTAATAACCTGTCTCATCGTTATACAAGATTTCCGGTCCTTCGATGCCCATCGACATGTCTTTCCGTTTGGCGAGCAACGTTCCCTCTGACGATTCGTCCACTCGCTTCCCAGTGCCTGGATCAATCTCCGTCAAAAAGATCCCACCAAAGTACGACCCATACGCCATCCACCATTTGCCTGACGCATCTTGCGTCACATGAGGGTCAATCGCATTGGCGACACCCCCGTCCCCGTCTTTCGACGTCACGACGGCGCCCTCGTCTTCCCAAGGCCCTTCGATCGTTGACGCGGTCGCTAGCCCGATGTACGACGTGCGGCTCCCGACCCCTGATACGGAATAGTACAAGTGGAACCGATCTCCGATTTTTGTGATCGCCGGGGCCCAGAACGTATTCCCACCGGCCCAAGCGAACGCCTCTTCAGACACTTGATCGAACACACGGCCGACGAACTCCCAGTGAATGAGATCGGTCGATTTACGAATTTGAATACCGGGCGTCGGAGGACCACCCACCATGTAATCCGTCGAGAAAACGTAGTACGTGTCACCATCTTTAAAGATTGCCCCGTCATGCGTAAAGTTCGTCGTCCACTCGCTCTCTTTGTTGAGCACGTCTGGCGTCACATCTTCCACCTTTTGATCAAACGGCGCTTTCGGGAGTACCGACTCATCGATTGACGCACTCGTCGTCTGCCAGAAGAAAACACCTCCGACCGCGACAATGAGCAACGCCATCCAGACCATTATTTTTTTCATGTCAATCTCCTTCCTCCATCAAAAAGGCACCCGCCTAAAAAAGACGGGTGCCTCTGTCTTGTCACACCTCAGCCCTTCACACCAGAAATCGCAATCGACTCGATGATCTGTTTTTGGAAGATCATGAAGACGATTAACATCGGGAGTAACGCCACGACGGACGCGGCCATGATTAACGGATAATCACTTTGAATTGCATAAGATGCGTTAAAGTTCGCGATGACAAGTTGAAGCGTCTGTTTCTCCGGCGAGTTCAAATACAGAATCGGCCCGAGGTAGTCGTTCCAGATTGCCATGAACCAAAGAATCAATTGCGCGGCCACGGCCGGCTTGATCAATGGGAAGATAATCTTATAGAAGATTTGGAAGTACGAGCAGCCATCAATCTTGGCCGCCTCGATAATCGAGTTCGGGATGCTGTTCAAAAATTGGCGCAAGAAGAAAATCATGAAAATATTCCCGAACAGTCCAGGCACGATCAACGGTAACAGCGTATCCACCCAGCCGATGCTCGAGAACATCATGAACTGGGGAATCATGAGCACCGGGTAAGGGATCATGACAGAAGCGAACAAGAGCAGGAAGATTTTATTCTTGCCTCTGAAGTTCAACTTCGCGAAGGCGAACGCCGCCAAGCTCGACGTGAACGTTCCGACGATTGTGACGGATAACGCGACGATCAAACTGTTCGATATCCCGGACAACAGCGGGCCCATGCTCCAAATTTCCGTGTACTTGCTAAACGAAATATCGGTCGGGATCCATACCGGAGGGAGCGCGAACACATCCTCTTTTGATTTTAGCGACGTCGATACCATCCAGAGCAGCGGCGCGATCATGACGACCGCTCCGATGGACAGGAAGATAAAGATGAAGAAATCCGTGATTCGGTCCTTCTTCTTCACCGACATCGTTTCCACGTTCTCTTTTTTCCGTGAGAGAGCTAATTGCATGGTCATTCTCCTTTCCTATACACGAATCGCTCAATCAAGATCGAACGATGATTTTTCATTCATCCGGAATTGGAGCAACGTGACGATGAAAATGAAGAGCCCGAGGACGAGCGCCATCGCCGAAGCGTAACCGAGTTGGAAGTTCCCGAACGATTTTTGCCAAATGTAGAAGACCGCAGAGGCAGACGAGTACTCAGGACCCCCGGTTGGTGTCATGACGTTGATTTCCGTGAAGATTTGCGCTCCTCCGATGATGTTCGTCACGATGATGAAGAACGTGACCGGTTTGACCATCGGGAGCGTGATATGCCAAAAGCTTTGCCACGCGTTGGCTCCATCGAGTTTCGCTGCCTCATAAAATGATTTCGGGACACTTTGGAGCGCCGCCAAGTAAAGGAGCATCGTGTAGCCGAGCCCTTTCCAAATCGCCATGAGGATGAGCGCGGGTTTGACGGTATCGGTGTTTTGGAGCCAGTTCGGCCCGTCGATCCCGATCAAAGCCAGGAATTGGTTGACCAATCCGTAGTCCCCGTTATACGCCCATTGCCACAAAATCGAGACGGCGGCAATCGACGAGATGACGGGAATGTAGTAAATCACGCGGAACGTGTCCGTCCCAAAAATCTTTCGATTCAACGCGAGGGCAAGCAGAAGCGCGAGAACGATTCCGATTGGGATCCCAATCATCATAAAGAGCGTGTTGTACATTGATTTATAAAAATATTCATCTTGGAACAAGTTAACGAAGTTCTCAAACCCGATAAATTTCATTTGACCGAGGCCGTTCCAATTCGTGAAAGCGCCGTAAACAGAATACATCAACGGTACGAACGCGAAGAGGAAGAACCCAATGACCGGTGCCGCAACGAACAGGTAGGCGTACCGCTGTTCAGTTCGATATAACTTGGAAATCGATTTTGTCTTCATTATCCTTCCATCCTTTCAACGTCAGAGACGCAGGTGGCGAACATCGCCACCCCGTTTCGACTCTCTGATCAATTCGCCTGTTTCTCTTGTTCGATCGCCGCATCGAGCAATTTCTGCATCTTCGGCTGCGCCGTCTTCACATAGTCTTCGACCGACGTTTTACCGTCTAGGACAGGCTGGATGTTTTTGAAGAACTCGTCGTACCATTCTGCCGTGTATGTTTTCTCAGCCGGGAACCCGCGGCCATAATCGTTGATTAAATCAAGGAACTCTTGTTTGTTATCTGGTTTGATTGACGTATCAGCTGCCCAGTTGTCTGCGATTTCCATACTGTTCGGCAATTGGACTTGCGCGTCTACGAGCGCTTGTTGCCCTTCTTGGTCCGCAGACAAGTACATCGCCAACTCTGCCGCTTCTTCTTTATGTTTCGTCGTCGCCCCGACGCCGATCCCGAGTGACCCCACCCATCCTGACGCTTTACCGGTTGAACCGGCTGGCCATGGAAGTAAGTCGTACTCGAATTTCAACTGTTCTTTAAATGCTGCCATATCCCACGGTCCGACTGGGAAGAAGGCGAGCTGACCTTTCAGCCAACGTTGGTACGTGTCGAGCGTCTGTGTTTCGCCGATTGACGGTGTGATCCCGTGTTTCAACTGTTGATCGACGAAGAATTGCAACGCTTCGATGAACTTCGGATCATCGATTGTCACTTTCGTACCATCTTCATTGATCCAGTCCGCTCCATTACTCCAGACGAACGGTTGAAGGGCCCAGTTTACGTTGAAGCCAGTGCCGTACTGATCCATCTTCCCGTCACCGTTCGTGTCTTTCGTCAACTGTTTGGCTACGTCCACGAACTCATCCCATGTATATGGTTTGTCTTTATCCGGTAGCGGGATGCCCGCATCTTCGAACATCGTCTTGTTGTAGCCGAGTGCGAACGGACCTAAGTCTTTCGGTAGTCCGTAAATCGCGCCTTCTCCGAGCGTCTTCCCATCGAAACGATATTTGTCGACACCCTTCTCCCAAATGTCGTCCAACTTGACGTCTTCTGAAGTTTCAACCGCTTCAGTGATATCGAGTAGCACGCCCGAATTTACGTATGCTTTCACTTGGGCAGGATTATAGAAGAAGACGTCTGGGATTTTGCGACCTGCGATGGCCGATTTGAGTTTTGTATCGTACTGATCCGGGGCTGTCTGGACCATCGTTACTTTCACGTCTTTGTTGGCTTCTTCAAAACGTTTCACCGTCGCTTGGTAGGCTTTTAACTCTTCTGGATTTCCACGGAACATAAATGTCAATTCAACTTTCCCGTCAGCGCCTGCCTCGTCTCCCGAACAGCCGGCGAGCGCCAAAGAAGTTGTCATCAGGGCTGACATCGTTAACGCAAACATTTTTTTCGATTTACGATTCATTGTGAATTCCTCCATCAGTATATATTCATGTGCAAAAGATGACGAAGATGTACGTACATGTTGAATTAAATAAAAAAGCAAGCTGTATAATGAAGCCCACACGACACTATACATTCACTAGCCAAGAAACCAATTTAATTAGCAATGAAAGCGTTTTCTGTACAATTTGAGTCTATTACACACGTTCGGACATGTCAATTTGATTTTTATGTATTTTTATATTTCATCCGTACATATTCATAGAAAATTCAGGTGCTATTTTTGCTTATTCATAGTAAACAGGACATTTGTTTGTTAATATATATGTAAGATCATATCTTGTACGTATGAGTTGTTCGACGTACACGAGAGAAAGCAGGGACGCCAGATGGCACAACGCACAAAGTACAATATGGTTAAAGATCATATTCTTGAATGGATAAAAGATGGAACGGTAAGACCAGGTGAAAAAATTCCTTCTGAAAATGAATTGGTCCAATCATTTGGAGTGAGCCGTCATACGATTCGACAAGCTGTAGGAGAACTAGTGAACGAAGGTTATCTTTACCGTGAACAAGGCTCGGGCACGTATTGCTCCCCGGTCCTTCCGACCTCGGCTCCCCAGGCGATTGAACGTTTAGGCAACGGTAAAAACATCGGTGTCATCACGACCTACATGTCTGATTATATCTTCCCGTCTATCATCCGGGGGATTGAATCTCACTTGGCTTCAAAAGGATACACGTTGACCTTATCTTGCACGGATAACAACGTCGAGAAAGAACGGCAATGCCTCGAGATGATGTTAGATCGTCAAATTGATGGGTTGATCGTCGAGCCGACGAAGAGCAGTAGCTACAATCCAAACATCAAATATTATTTAGAACTCGAACAACAGCATACGCCGTATTTGATGATTAACCAATACTATTCGCAGTTGACGCCTCCTTATTTGATCATGGATGACGAGAAAGGTGGGTTCTTGGCTGCCGAACATCTCATCAAACTTGGACATGAGCGCATCATGGGACTCTTCAAAACAGATGACCTTCAAGGGGTCCATCGGATGCGCGGCTTTATACGCGCGTTCCGGGAATACAATCTTCCCTTAGAGCCAGAATTAATTATAACGTATACGACAGAAGAACTTGTGCCTTCTTTTTATGACGTGATTCATCAAGTTTTTGAGAACGCGGACGAACGGCCGAGTGCGATCGTCTGTTATAACGACCAACTCGCCCTTAACGTGTTGGACCAGTTGAGAAATCTACGCCTCTCTGTCCCGCAAGACGTCTCACTCGTCGGATATGACGACTCGGTGCTTGCCGTCGCGACAGAGGTGAAACTGACTTCGATCATCCACCCGAAGCAAGAATTGGGTCGTGCCGCAGCCGAGTGGATCATCGCAGCCGTCGAGAAAAAGGATACGCCACCGTCACATACGTATGAACCTGAATTGATCGTCCGCAACTCGACCGCACCCTATAATCGTCTCGAATCTAAATTAGGCTGATTCACTGCTAACTTCTTGGAGGTCCTCATGAATTTAAAACATGAACATAACAAGCTATTCCAAGCGCTCGAATTTGTCACCAGCCTGGTACAACTGAACGTGGTCTTCTTCCTGACCATTCTGCCTGTCATCACGTTGTTCCCGGCCTTGTACGCTTTACATGCCGTCACACGGCAATGGTCGGTCAACCAAGATTACAGCGTGTTCCGCGCCTACTTCCGTTTCTTTAATGAAGGAGTGCGCCGTCATTATAAGCTCGGTATAGCTTGGACCTTGTTTGTATTCGTCTTGTTGATCGACTTTTTGCTCATTCGGCAAATCGATACCGGGCAAACGATTCTCTTCACCGGTCTGTTCGTGATCGGATTTGTCTTCACCTCCCTATCGTTATTCCTGTTTCCGATTTTGACGCACTACGAGATGAAGACGATGGATGCCTTGAAGTTGGCGTTATTCAGCATCATGCGATACGGCTATATTGTCGTGCTCGCGCTCTTGTTATTCACAGCACTCGGTATGCTCGCGTATCGCTCTCCGCTCTATTTGTTGTTCGGATTTTCGTTCATCGTTTTTCTAAAAACGAAACTATATCTCCACCAATTAAATCGTACTATAACGAACAATCATATCGATATCGACTCCACGTATTATTGAATTTTTCCATCTACTTTAACAAAGTAGATGGTTTTTTATTTGAATCTAAGAAGAATGGTTTACTCATCTGTCAATTTCAATAAATATGACCAAGTCACTTCTTTAGGTTGTTTAAGTTCTATTCAAAATGAATAATACAGTTCTTAGTTAGTGAGGAGGCAAAGCAATTGGGCTTTTCCGTTAATGACTTTATTGAGGATACTCCAGTTTTTGGTGACTTACATTATATTTTGCATTATGACAATGAATCAGAACGAAGAGACACTTTAGTCTTTTCGAAAACATAGTTCAGTCCTTCATTACTGAAAGAAGCTGATTTCATTAGACTACAACAAGCAACCCTTCGTATTCATAAGTAGGCTTTAGAAAAATGTGCTCCCTAATAAACTATGTATGTCTCTTCATTCCTTTATATGCCACTTATAGTTCCACACTTCAACATACTTGATCACCTCAAGTCGTTTCCTATCCAATTTTCCAACCGCTGTGTAAGGCAACTCCTTCACAAACACGATTTCTCGTGGAAGCTGATAAGTTGTCAGTCGTTCGCGCAACCAGCTCACCAGTTCTTCTTCTGTCAATTTTTCATCATATAACTGTACGTATGCTTTCAAGATGTGACCGGCGTACACATCCTCTATCCCGACGACGGCGGCGTCCTCGACATTCGGATGGTCGCGCAAAACCGTCTCGACTTCCCCAGGATAAATATTGTTTCCTGCCGAGATGATCAAGTTGTCTGTTCGTCCACACAAAAAATAATAGCCGTTCTCATCCCGGTATCCGACATCACCCGTTTGAATCCAGCGGTTCTTCCTGCTTTGCATGGACCACTTATTTCGTATGCAAAATTCCCCGATGGTGCCCGGCTCGACTTTCGCTCCATCTTTCACTACCTGTAAGTCCCCTCCCGGAATCCTTCTCCCGAGCGTGTTCGCATCATACTGTAAATCTTCTGGTGTGGCGATCAGATTCAAGCCCGCTTCCGATGTTCCATATAGATTGTATAAGACGTTCCCTAACTCGTTATGAACTTCACGGACTAAAACGGGATGAAGCTTCGCACCACCGGAAGCAATACAAGCGAGAGAATGAAGTGATGTTGGATCGTGTCGTAACATTTTATGGATCATGAGCGGGACGACCGTGACCACTTCTACCTTGTGTCGCCGAATGAGGTCACAGGCTCTCTGCACATCAAAATTCTCCTGAATGACGACCTGTTTCCCTAACGCGAGAAAAGATAAAAGGATGGCGATGCCGTAGCCATGGTAAATCGGGGTGGCAATATAAGCAGTATTGAATGACGGCAACTGCAATCGGTTCATTAGAGCTGCGAATGGAGCCAGAAAGTGAAAGAGGGATGGTTTATGAGTCACTTGTTTCGGTTTTCCGGTAGTACCGCCGGTCAATAGCACAATCTTCCCGCTCGAGGCGGCCGGAAGCTTTCCTTTTTTATGTCGCTTCGAATCCGATAGACTATTGATTGATACCTTTTCCTCATGATAGCTGACAAATGTCGAACGTTCGTAAGACGAGTTTTCAATTAAGTTTTCAAACTCATCATCGTAAATCAAAAGATCGAATGGCTGTTCTTCTACGAGTCGGTTGAACTGCAGTTGACTCATCGATGAATGAAGCATGTAGATGTCTGCACCGAGTCGTGAAGCCGCAAACATCCCTTGTACGAAAGACGAGTGGTTGTGACAGAGAAACGCAACTTTTTGTCCCTTTTTAACCCCATACTGATTAGCGAAATGATAAGCGAGGTGTTCACAGCGTGACTTTAGCTCTAGATACGTCACTGTTTCTCGGCTATCCACTAAAGCCGTTTTTTGACTCCCTGCTCTTTCAGTCAATGTAAAAAGAAGCATCAAGTTGATTCCATTTTGACGGATTGCGACGAACAGACGGCCTAGATTCGATGGTGATAGAAACTGGAGCTGCGACAAGACTTTCAATAACTTAACCATTCTTATTGTCACGCTCCTTTCTCTTAAGGAATGCAGGGACCATCCAGTCTATCGGTCTTCTGAAAACAAGTGATGCTACTTGACCGAGGAACAACCACCACGGCTTATATACTGTTCCTTTCGTATACAAGGCATGTCCGATTAATTCTGCCACATGTACCGGTGACATGGCAGGTGAATGCTGATAAGCCAGCGTCGGTTTGATCATCGGAGTTTTTACTAGCGGTAGATATAGAGTCGTCGTGGATATATTTTTGATTGTGAGTTCCGGACCCGCGGAGCGAAACCACGTATCGAACGCGGCTTTTGATGCCTGATAGGCTGCCCAGTGAGGAAAAGGATGAAGTAACACATTGATGGTCGACACATTGACGATCTGCCCGTTCTTCTTTTCGAGCACCGGAATGAGCGACAAAATCAATTGTACGGGAGCAAAATAATTGATTGCCATCGTCCGTGTGAAGTCATGGTATCGATCGAGTGACTCAGTGATGGGACGATTGATGGAGATTCCAGCATTGCTGACGAGAACATCCAATCCGTCCGGTAGTTGATGGAGATACGCCAGCAAACCATTCCGTTCCTCTTCAATTCGAAGATCTGCCGGGAACACGGTCACCGTGGCTGACCCCTTTTCGATTTCAGACTTCATGGCGTTCATGTCTGATTCTCTACGGGCAACGAGAATCAGATGCGCGGTTGTATCCGCTAGTAAAAAAGCGAACGCCTGCCCGATTCCTGAGCTCGCTCCAGTAATCAATACCGTTTTCCGATCCAACGCTGACTTCATTTTCTGATGATCGAAGGAAGGAAATCGGAATAGGAGTCTCTCTAGTAACGTGTAGTCATACATATAGACAGCACCTTTTTTGATTTTTACAATAGAACGATCACGAACTAAATAAATCTGTATGTTTAGAAGTAAAATTACTGCTCTTGTATACATGTAATGCCAAATGATATGTAACAATTTAACGAACAGAAAATGAAGTTCCCAAGATGAACGTCAGCCTTAATTACTTCAATGACTACAAAAAATCTAGCAAATCTAAATCTTCACTACATTTATAAAAGAAGTTTGGACCAATCATGGCTTTAATCATTTCAGATAGCTGATAGTACGAGGGATCATCAATCAAATTCATCAACTGGAATACATACCCTTTGTTAAATGCAACTCCATCATAACAATTATAGTCTTCGACCTCATTTGGAATAGAAACTGAATTCACGTACAACAATTCATCACTCCAATAATTAAGCCATTCCACTTCCTTAACTTTAGAAAAACCTGTTTCGTACATGAGATCCTCTCGTTCTTCAATTCTTCTAGATATTGATGCTTGGAATGGACCCCACTCTCGACAAATTCGATCAAATAACCGAATCCATTTGTCCTTTTCATTCAGAAAATTTGTCTTGCTGATCACCAAAACGAAACCAACATTTCCTGGTAACCCATCTTTCAAATTATGAATGTTGAGATAACCTTTACTATTTTTTAATCGACAAATAAAGCTGTAAAAATCATCGTTGCCTTCTGTCCACATCTTCAGAAAGGTGTCATTCGAAAACTCAGTTCTAAGTGGTTCGTAAAATCCCATCTTTCCGATTTCAATCTGAAACGTTTCGAAGATATGTAGCATCTGTAATGCCCATTTTTCATTCTGTAAGTCGTGAAAAAAGTTAAAACTAAGCCTTACTTCTCTCATATATTTTCAACTCGCCCTGTATTCATTTTTTAAATCCAAAAATGACAAACTACACTTCATCACTCAACAACAACATTATGAAAAATTTTGTTTTTATACAACGAACAGCAGTATACACCTTCAACATGAAATGTATACTGCTGAATTAATATTTCATCATTCATTTCCTTATTTTTTACCATTCGCATATCTAGTGAAATTATCGAGAATCGCCTGCCATCCCTGTCGTTGCATTTCAACCGGATTCATCGATTCCGCATCAAACACCTCGACCACCTTCGTCTGATCCCCTTCAGAAGTAAATGAAATTCTGACTCTCCGTTCATCCTCAAGGCGATACTGAATGAGCTCATTTTCTTCAACTTCCTCATATACCCCTTCAAAATCAAAGCCCATGCTCTGATCTTTCGCTTCCATTCGACTACGAAACTTCCCGCCGACCCGTAAGTCGTTCTCCGCCTCAATCGTATGCCAATCGTCAGACGCATGATTCCATTGTTTGATATGTTCAGGTTCTGTCCAGAATTTCCAGACTGTGTCGATTGGTGCATCGACGAGCGTTGATATCGTCACGACATTTGATTCCATGATTCGTTTCCCCTTTATTCTACAATTTTTGATCAATCACGAATGCGCTGCCCGTCCTATATGACGAACGCAATATGAGATTACTTCCCTATCAATCACATCTTCTCCTGCTCTCATTTCAACGATTGAAAGATACTTAAAACAAAAACCTTGAGTGGCACTCAAAATCGAGTTCATTCAAGGTTCTTTTCATTTCATCATTGAAACTTAACTCTTGGCAATCCCAAGCATAAATCCAGCGACGACAATCAACCCGATTCCCATGAAAACAAAGACGCGTTCTTTTGTCGTCTTCTCTTCTTTCAAGAGATAGATCCCACCAAGTGTCGCCACGACGACGTTCAATTGGGATAAGGCGAACGAAGTCGCAATCCCCACTTCTCCGCTTGAAACGAAAAGTCCGAAGTTCCCTATTCCCCAGGCGATCCCCGCCAAGATGTTTTTGAATGTGCGTGGATCCAGTTTCTTGACGTCCTTTTCACGAAGACTGAACAGAAGTGCCGCGATGAACATCCCGGCGGATTGTGGAAGAATCGCGGTGATCCCTTCTACTTCAAAGTAGTTCGTCAAGACGGCATACGTGACGTAACCAATACTCGAAACGAATAGGACGAGTAAACCCTTTTTCAACGCACCGGCACTGTCCTGATCTTTCTTCTGTTGGTAAGAAGTCATAGTCGCCCCGATGATGATCAAGACGAGCGCTGAAAACCCTAACCATAGCTCCGTCGATGTCTGCCAGTCCCCGAGTACGATGACCCCAAAGAGAGAGGTCCCAACGAGTTGCATCCCCGTGCTGATTGGCATCGCTTTGGAGACGCTTAAGATTTGGAACGATTGGAACTGCAAATATTGACCGAGCGCCCAGAACGCCCCTGAGATAAATCCGGTCACGATGGCGAGTGTCGTGAACTCCGGTCGGAAGACGAGGGCAATCACTGTTGCCATAATCATCGCCCCGATGGTCGTTCCGATTAACTGCTGAATCGGTTTTCCTCCTACTTTCGACACGATGAGTGGAATACTTCCCCACATGAGTGCCGGTAAGAGTGCCAAAAGAATCATTTCCATGAAGCACACCTGCTTTCTTAATATAACGTCTAACATGAAATTCCCACGTCTCCAATTTTATAAACCTAAATTCAAAAAGGGAATTGCCATGTCGAATACTACGATGATATAATGATTTCGAACGGGGCATTAGCTCAGCTGGGAGAGCGCTACGCTGGCAGCGTAGAGGTCAGGGGTTCGAGCCCCCTATGCTCCATTAATTGGTCACATCTCGAATGAGGTGTGGCTTTTTTATTGGTATGGTGCGATTCAACCTCTTTCTGAACGGGTAATGATAGTTAGACTTTTTCATATAAGGGGGAATTTTGATGGAACGTACATCTGTAGAAGAAACATTGACGAGCGTGATCGAATGCATGCGCGCATGCAACCACTGCTTCTCAAAAAGTTTGCAAGAAGAGGATTTACACATGTTCACCGAATGCATCCGCCTGACTCGAGAATGCTCAGACATTTGTACTTTAGCTTTAAATGCCTTAGAAACAGATTCAGCCTTTTCAAAACCAATCGTTGCTTTATGCGCCCAAGTCTGTGATACGTGTGCGGTTGAATGCGGACGACACCAGCACGACCATTGCCAAGCCTGTGCCAAAGCATGTGAGCGTTGTGCGGAAGCTTGCCGAACACTTGTTGCCGCTTAAGCACGACATTCGTCTAACTTTCTGTTAGACTTTTTTTATTGCTTACGAAAGAAGGTAAACTATGAACCATACCATTCTCGCACTTGACGTGGAGACAGCTAACCGTGATAGTCGCAGCATCTGTTCTGTCGGATGGAGCATCCTTCAAAATGGTGATGTGGTCGAAACCGACCAGCGACTCGTCAATCCCGAGGAAGACTTTGATATGGGTAACATCCGCGTCCATGGCATTCGTCCGAGTGACGTGTGGGATGCACCGGCATTACCGGAAGTACTTTCCTCTCTTTACCCGATTTTACGGGAAGTGGACCTCGTCATCGCACATAACGCTTCATTTGACATGGGTGCCTTGAGAAAGGCGATTGTGAAATATGATCTATTCGATTTCCCGACAATCGAGTACGGTTGCACCGTCAAACTGTCACGTAAACTGTATCCAGGACTCCCGAACCATAAGTTGAACACGATGGCAGAACACTTGAACGTGCCGTTTATTCATCATGATGCTGCGGAAGATGCTCGCGTATGCGCGCTACTTATGCGAGACATGATGCAAAAAACCGGCATCACAAGCCCAAAAGAATTACATCGCTATACGTCCGTGAAAACAGGAACGCTCGCATATTAAACCGGTCATGAAATCATGACCGGTTATTTTTTGAAAATCCATCTCTTCTGGACATAATAACTGACGAAAAAGAGAGAACTATCGACGACTACTTTTAGGATGACCTCGCCTTGTCTGAGCAAGAGAAACAAGAGATAAACAAGGAGTGCTGAAACGGCCATTTGAAGCACGACGAGACTAAAATATTTCGGAAGAGACCGCCGCGCCTTCGAATCGAAGACTACTTTTCGATTAACGAGATAATTGAAGAGAGAGGAAATGATTCGAGCGATGACCGTCGCGATGACGACGTGAGCCGTATCGAAGTATGGGGATAATAAATAAATAAAGAGCGCATACATCCCTACGTCGACAAGGAACGAGGCGACAGAGGATAACGAATACATCAAAAACATCCGATAAATTAAAATCGAGTCGAGAATCGGTCTAAAATGGGATGAATCATTTTCATTCTCATATACGGTCTGGATGGTCGTTTGTTGAATCGGTACCTGCAATCGTTTCGTGAACGTGAGCATATTCATCTCGAACTCATATCTATTTCCAGGAATGTCAAGCAGTTGCCTGGCGTATCGCATCGGGATGGCTCGAAGTCCCGTCTGCGTGTCTTTTAACTTCAGCCCGCTCCCAATCAACATCACGAGCCGTGTCGCCTGATTGCCGAATCGGCTCCGGAACGGAATCGCATCTCCGCTAAAATCTCGACATCCCATGATGAGATGATGTGGTTTATTCAACCCTTCCTCATAGACGCTGACGACATCTTGCGGTAAATGCTGCCCGTCGGCATCGACCGTGATGACCCCCGTTTTATCCGGATATGTGTCCACCACATACCGTAACCCCGTCTTGATTGCTGCTCCCTTCCCTTGATTCTGTTCGTGCGTTAACACTTGGTCGACAAATGATGCAATCTTATCAAATGTGCCTACCGACGATTCGTTACTACCGTCATTGACCACAATGATGTTCGCAAACCCACTCGCCCTTAACTTCTCCACGAGTGTGACGAGTGCCTCATCAGGGTTATAGGCCGGAATCAAAATCGAATACGCTTGGCGTGTTTCCACTTCATGCATCTGCATCGCCACCCCTCCTTCAATTCCTCTATACCCGAAGCAATGAATTCTCATTCCCAATAAAAAAACATCAGCCCTAAGGCTGATGCATGTACTCACCCGATAAAGATCAAGTAAGACGAAACGAAATAGACAACGACAACGAGTAACGAAGGAATCACATAACGTACCTTCGACGTGACATTTTGTCTTAGCACACTATACATGACGAGGATCGATAGGATGGTGATTCCGACCGCAGATACGAGGTGTGACGTCGAGACATCTGCGAGAATCGATCCATTCCGATAGAAGACATCTGACATGGCGATAATCAACATGTTGAAGATATTCGAGCCGAGAATCGAACCGAATGCCAAGTTGACATTACGTAGTTTGAGCGCCATGAACACAGCGACCGCTTCCGGGAGTGACGTCGATGCTGCAATCAAGAAGCTACCGACAAAACTAGAACCGAGTCCTGTGACAACGGCAATTTGATCACCTGTGATGGAAAGGGCTGTTCCTGCCGCCATGATTACGATTGCAGCAATGATGAATCCAAAGACCGCACGTTTCAGCGTGATCTCTTCATATTTACCGACGACCACTTCTTCTTCGACTTCATGCTCCGCGACCGGCTCTGTCGGTTGTTTCCCGATATAGTAGATTCCGATACCGTATAGAATCGCAATCAAGAGCGCGTCGACTCCGATTCCGATAAACGTCATATCAACGCGAACGATCAAAGCAATCAACGTCGTGACGGTCAAGAGTAACCCAAGTCCGGCCGTGTACAGGTGGTCCCGACTCGCATAGTTGAACAATTGCTTCTGTCGGAAGTATAGGTCGAACATCGCTAAGATAAAGATATTGAATAGGTTACTTCCAAGCATGTTCCCGATGGCAATGTCGGGGTTGTCAATCATGACAGCCGATATACTCGTTGTCACTTCCGGGAGCGACGTCGCTCCTGCCAATAAAACTGTACCGATGAGCATCCCGCCCATTTTCGACTTTTCAGTCATGACGTCGGCGTACGTTGACAATTTGATGGCGGCGTAGACGGTGATGGCCGCGGCCAGTAAGAAATAAACAAATACCATTTTTTCCTCCTCCTTGGGTAAACAAAAAAGACCTTTTTATGGACGACAAAAACGCCCATAAAAAGGTCTTGCGGACTTGTAAAAGCTCGATGGACCGAGTGCGTATGCACTGTAATGACGACCCATCGACCACAACTGTGGTCGCTACTCCCCTTTTTATCTTCCTTTTGACTATAGCATGAAGAGAACTAGTTGACAATCGAGCGGCGCATGAGCGCGAGAAGCTCCTGTGGGTCGAGAGCCGTCCGATATGCGAGTTCTTGCATCCCCGCGAGCTTCTCGGGTAACAATGGCGTGATCCAACCCGCTTCGTGAAGTCGTTTTCGGAAGCACACAATCTCTTCGTCATCAATCGTCTCTCGCGCAACAATCTCTCTTAATTCATATGCCGTTTGACATAGTGGTGCCGATTCTTGCAACCATTCGTCCTCGATGAAATAAGTCAACATGGATTCGAGGAGTCTTGCCACTTTTCGATCTTTCGCATTCTTCTCACCGTAAAACAATAGATGGAGTTCTTGTTCATACAAGCCAATCAGGTCTGTCGAGCTCCGAAATGGTTCAAATGCTGACAGCAACTCATGGTAATACCACGATTGGTCCCGCATCGGCCGTTTAAAACGTTGCCACACCTTCATCCCTTCCATCTCAAGATCATAACGGATGGAGCGGAGATTATGTAGCTTGTCCGCCACGAGAAGTGCGACTTCATCAAATTGAAGTGACTGCACCTGTTGAAGTGTCATCCGTTTTCGCTGTTCCCACGACTCTTCACGATTTTTCTCCGAGACCGCGAGAACGAGCCTGTGAACGTCAGAACCGAATTTTGATAAGATTTCTTGTGGGTCTGTCTTCGTGTCCTCAACCAAATCATGAAGCAATCCTGCCGCCACCACTGCCGGTGCTTGATGATCGGACTCAAGAAGCATGGCGACCGAGAATGGATGTGACAAATATGGAATGGTTGAACCTTTTCGATACTGTCCTCCGTGACGAATAGACGAAAAACGCAGTGCTTCTTCAACGAGTGGATTCATGTCACAATCCTCCTTCTTCCGGATGAAAACTCTTCTATCCCTTACCCGGAATTAGGTATAAATAACCTAAATTCTGACCAGTTTTAGGTATATTGTCGCATCATTCTTCATAAATCATTTTTTTCGTCATTCCCCCATCGATGACAAGATTATGACCGTTCACAAAACTGTTTTGACGGTCAATCAAGTACTGCACAGCGCGGACGATATCTTCCGGTTCACCGACCCGTCCTGATGGGTGCTGCTCATGATCAATCTCGCGTAATGCCTCATCGGACGTATGAATCCATCCTGGACTGATTGCATTCACTGTCACGGGGCGATCGCCTAATGAGATGGCGAGTGAATGGGTCAATCCAACGATGCCTCCTTTAGATGCACCATATGCGTCCCAATGCGGCTCATTCTGGAAGGCACGTGTTGAGGCCATGTTGACGATTCTTCCGTACGACTCACCTTGATTCAGTTCTAAAAAGTATTTCGCACAACTAAATGTCCCGACTAAATTGACATCGATGACTCGCTTGAACGTGTCAATCTCAAGCTCATCAATCGGCTTGACTAGCGAGGCGATCCCTCCGTTATTGATCAACACATGGGCTCGACCAAATTCGTTGTGAATATCGTCAAAGACACGCTTAAGTTCAGACGTGTCTCCAAGGTCTACTTGATAAAAGCGTAACCCTTCGATATCCGGATCATCTCCAATGTCTAGCCCGATCACTTCATACTGATTTACGAAAGCTTGTGCAATCGCATAACCAATTCCTTGACTAGCTCCTGTTACAATCATCACGTCTGTCATCATTCATCCCTCCTAAAAGACTGCATACCCAAATCTCGATTAGTCGGACCATAGTTTTCGATTCGAAGTCGTGATCACACTCGCTCCCGCATCAAGTGCCGCCTGGACTTCCTCCTTTGTTTCAATCAGCCCACCTGCGAAAACGGGTATCCCCGTCTTCTCCTTCACACGTTGAATATACTTCGGCACAATGCCTGGCAGTACTTCAATATAGTCTGGTTTTGAACGTTCAATGTGTTTGATACTTTTCTCTAATGAGGTGGAATCAATTAAAAATAAACGCTGCACAGTGACCACATCATTTTGCTTTGCCTTGACGATGACGTTTCCTTTTGTCGAGATGATGCCGAACGGTTTTAACGTCTGACAGACATACTCCGTCGCATACTCGTCGGCCTTCATACCTTGTATCAAATCCATATGGATGAACACTTTTTTATCATGCTTCCTCAATAATTTGGAGATGGAGTCCAATCGGCTCATATGAATCTCTAGTAACACCCCTAATTCGAAATCACTCGATAAAAACCGCTCTAAATCCCGCATGTCCCGTATCGCCGGTAAGATGGATTGACCATTGATCATCAACTATTCCCCCTGTCTCTTTCTCATTATGCAGATAGCGTATTTTTAAAATCAAGGTTTACTCATTCAATATATCGGGAAAATAAAATCAACTTGTGCAGAGGGGGATTTGAGTATGGTCAATGAAGTGACTGTAAAAGTCGAAACACCGACTCCAGAACAACACCAAGCGTTACGCGTGAAGGCGGGGATGCCACGACGTTCTGATCGAGGCACGGTGAAAGGACTTCAAAATACGCTTTTTGGGATTTGTTTATACTTAGATGATGAGATTGTCGGAATGGGACGTGTCGTCGGTGACGGCGGAATGGTATTCCATTTAGTAGATATCGTCGTAGACCCGGAGTGCCAGGGTCTTGGACTCGGAAAATTAATCATGGAGCATTTGATGGACTGGATCTTACAAGAAGCGGATGAAACGGCCATCATTAGTTTAATCGCAGACATTCCAGCCGATGGGTTGTATCGACAGTTCGGTTTTGATTACTCACGACCTGAATCCGTCGGAATGGAGTATCAATGGAATCAAAGAGAAAGCTAATTGGCGTCATGAGAGGAGATGACGTATGGATGGATTAAATATCATCGTGTTGCTCGGATTGGCGCTCACCCTCATCTCTGTCCTCAGTCTCCTGATTGAACAATTATTTTTCCCGAGTATTTTAGCGTTTATCGCAATCGGGGTCGGGGTCGGTTTTTTCTGGGATGGGAATGAAGTCTTTAAAGTCGCGGGAGAGATTGGAATCATTCTTTTGTTTTTCCTACTCGGTCTAAAGTTTCCACTACGTGAACTTTGGAAGCGCATGCGAAAAGTATGGAAGGCGGGAATACTCGATATCATTCTGTCATTCGGGGTATCGTTCGGGATTGCATTAGCATTTGGTCTCGACTTCCCTCGCGCCTTTTTAATCGGGGCCGTCTTATATGCGACGAGCTCCTCCATCTCTGCGAAGCTGCTTGAGCGGCATTCCGAAAAACATGAAGATATTAAAGAGTTTGTGCTCGCATTACTGATCTTTGAGGATATTTTTGCCCCACTCCTCTTGACGGTCGCCCCTTTCATCATCCAAGAAGAACCGGTTGCGATGTCCGATATCGGAAAAGTGTTCGCAGGATTTCTTATATTTGGCGTACTCTTGTTCATCGGTTCGAGCTTCGTATCCAAGCAACAAAAATTTTCGAAGCACTTACTGCGACAAGATGACGCGAGCATCGGTCTGATTGGACTCATTCTCTTTTTCGCAGGAATCGGCATGGTGTTTGGATTATCTGAGATTTTAGGGGCATTCATCGCCGGGATCATGCTCGCAGATTTCCACGATGTGAGACCGCTGAAGCGTTTGACCGTACCCGTCCGAGATTTATTCTTGCCGATCTTTTTCATCTCGTTCGGTATCTCGATCAACCTCGAGAAAGGCGTCATCGTAAATGCACTCTTCTTCGTCTTGATTGTGTGGGGAGTATTATCCAAATGGATTGTCGGACGCGTCGGGGGCAGAATCTATGGCTTGACGCGTGTTCAGGCGAATGAAGCCGGGTTCTCACTCGCGCCACGAGGGGAGTTCTCTATTTTATTCACCGCCCTTTCGAACGGGGCCATCAACTTGTTTGTCGGTCTCTATATTTTCGTGTCAGCCATTGTCGGAATCATTCTGTTCCGTTTCTCAGAGTACTTGGCAGAAAAAACGGAGAAAACCCTCACGAAAGTCTTACCTGACAAGAAAAAAGAAGAATGAATTGGCGGACCCATACGCTGGGTCCGCCTGTTTTGTGCGTTAGTCTTTCGCTAGTTTGTTGTGCCGTTTTTTACGCCATACAATATAGATGATGACGCCGATGAACAGTAGCCCATAGATTGCATAAGAATAGGCATCGAGGTATGAGAGGATATCTTGCCAGTTCTCTCCGACTTTCATCCCGATGAGGATGAGAATGGTATTCCATAAGGCTGTTCCAGCCGTACTGAGCAGTAGAAATTTCACGAATGGCATGTTTGACATCCCTGCAGGAATCGAGATCAGGCTTCGAACGACCGGCATCAAACGTCCAAAGAAGACCATCCAGCCCCCGTACCGGTCGAACCAGGCATCCGCTTTCTTTACGTCATTCAGGTCCAGTCGTAACCACTTCCCATATTTTTTCGTCCATTTTTCGATCTGCTCGACATCAAACAATAGTCCGAGGCCGTATAATAGCACCGCTCCTAATATAGCTCCGACTGTCGATGCCACGATGACGAGCGTGATGGACAAGTTCGTCTTTACAGCAAAAAAACCACCAAAGAGTAAGACGACTTCAGAAGGGATCGGTGGAAACACATTTTCAATAAAAATCATGAATGCAATCCCTATGTAGCCGTACTGTTCAATCACAGAAATCATCCAGTCACTCATGTCTCTTCCTCCATTCTCCCCCACTATACCCGTCCATTTCGCTATATAATCGTAAGGACATGCTACACTCAAAGAAAGGAGCTGATTGAAATGGAAGAAACAGTACGGTGTCCTTGGTGCGGGACGGATCCACTTTACGTCCGTTACCATGACGAGGAATGGGGAAAGCCCGTTCACGATGACCAGAAGCACTTTGAATGTCTGACACTCGAGAGTGCGCAAGCAGGACTCAGTTGGATCACCATCTTGAGAAAACGTGAAAATTATCGGTTGGCTTATGCCGACTTTGAGGTGCATCGAGTTGCCAGCTTTACGGATGAGGATGTGGAGAGACTCCTCGCCGATAGCGGGATCGTGCGAAATCGACGAAAAATCGAGGCGTCGATCAATAATGCGAAGCAGTTCATCAAACTACAGGATGAGTTTGGCTCATTTGATTCGTACATCTGGTCATTCGTCAACGATGCACCAATCCTGAATGCATGGAATCGTCTTGAAGATGTTCCTGCGACGACGGAACTTTCTGAACGATTGAGTAAAGATCTGAAACGACGCGGCTTTAAGTTTTTAGGACCGACAACGGTTTATGCTCATCTACAAGCGACGGGTCTTGTCAATGACCACCTCACCTCTTGCACGTTCCGATAACTTAAGACCAGCTCTCAAAAATATCTTTACATTTCCCCACTTGTTGTGACAATATTTTGACAAAGTGATACTTTATCACCGAAAGCGTTTTCATTTTTTTTATTTTTCGGGGGGATGTTGATGAACGGAATTTTAGTGTCCATTGTCGTGTACATGGCACTGATGGTCTTGCTTGGGATCATCGCGTATCGGAGAACAAGCAGTATCGGAGATTATATGTTAGGTGGTCGGGCACTTGGTCCCGGGGTCGCCGCTTTATCTGCCGGTGCATCAGACATGAGTGGATGGCTCTTAATGGGATTGCCTGGTGCCATGTATGCGTCAGGGATTTCAAGCGGTTGGATTGTCATCGGGTTGACAATCGGCGCCTATTTGAACTGGTTATTGGTCGCACCGAGATTACGCATTTATTCATACATATCGGATGATGCGATCACAATTCCAGACTTCTTTGAGAAACGCTTTAAAGACACAAAAGGCGTGTTGCGTTCATTTTCAGCTGCTGTCACGTTAATCTTTTTCACACTGTATGCGACAAGTGGATTCGTTGCCGGCGGTCGCCTATTCAATGCCGTCTTCGACATTGAATTTGTAACGGGAGTGATCATTCTCGCTTCTATCATTATTCTGTACACATTCATCGGTGGATTTCTAGCAGTCAGCTGGACAGATTTTGTTCAAGGATTGATCATGCTGTTCGCCCTTATTTTTGTACCTGCCATCGCCATTATGGCAACTGATGGGGTGTCAAACGCTTTAGACACGGTACGAAATATTGATGAAGCATTACTTGACCCCTGGACAGGACAATCACTCATCGGAATCATTTCGCTATTTGCGTGGGGACTTGGCTATTTCGGTCAGCCACACATCATCGTCCGTTTTATGGCAATCGAAAAGCTCGAGGACATTAAGACGGCACGTCGAATCGGGATCTCATGGATGGTCTTCACCGTTGTCGGGGCGATGGCGACCGGGTTGTTCGGTCTCGCCTATTACACACAACAAGACCTCACAATCGATAATCCGGAGAACGTCTTTATCAACCTATCTGACTTATTATTCCCGGATTTGGTGACTGGTGTATTGTTGGCTGCTCTTCTTGCCGCCATCATGTCGACCATCTCCTCTCAATTGCTCGTCTCGTCGAGTGCCGCGACGACAGACTTTTATCAGAAGTTCTTCCGTAAGGAGGCGGGTGACCGTGAACTCGTCATGGTTGGTCGGATTACGGTCATTCTCGTATCCGTCATTTCAATCATTCTTGCACTCGATGCAGACGACACCATCTTAAACCTTGTCGGTTATGCTTGGGCAGGGTTTGGTTCATCATTTGGTCCGCTCATCTTGTTCAGTCTGTTTTGGAAACGAACGACGCGTCAAGGCGCGCTTGCTGGAATGTTGACTGGAGCCTTTGTCGTCATTCTATGGAAGAACTATGCCGCTTATCTTTTCGGAACGTTTGGGACATTGTATGAAATGATTCCAGCATTCTTCCTGTCGGCACTTGCCATCTATATCGTGAGTTTGGTGACACCGCCACCAAATGAGGTCATTCAACGTGAGTTTGACCAAATGCAAGACATGGTCAAAGAACATATCAAATAATTCTCATGACAGGTCAAAAACGACCTGTCTTTATTTATTTAGGCAGGATTTTTCTTAATTATCGACGAATTTTAGGGTTATCGTACGAATCTGTCGTGAATAGGAGAATCGGGATGAAACCAATCAAGATCGTCTCTCGTCTTACCTTCCTGTCTAGCTTTGTTTTATTAATTGCTTGTGGTACGACTCCGGCAACGAATCAAGAAATACCAGAAGAAGTCGAAGAACCGATTGTCGAGGTACCTGAAGAAATGCCGCCTGCCGAACCGGAACCGATTGTCACGACGGCCTCCCTCTATGCAATCGGCGACATCCTTCTACATGATTCGGTATACAACGCAGCTCGTACTGATGAAGGGTATGAATTTGATACTGCATTCGAACAGATCTCTCCAATATTGAGTCGCGCCGATTTATCAATCGCCAACCAAGAGAGCATGATTGGCGGGAGTGAGATCGGGCTTTCGAGCTACCCGGCATTTAACAGTCCTTTTGAAATTGGAGATGCCTTACAACGGGCAGGAATCGATTTGGTCACGACAGCGAATAATCATACGCTCGACCGTGGCGTCCGAGCCATTGAAAGTTCGATCGACCATTGGAACGCAATCGGAATGCCTTATACAGGCTCCTTCCTATCTGCTGAGGACAAGGCGAATATTCGTACGTTGACGGCCAACGATATTTCTTTTTCCTTCCTCGCATACACGTATGGGACGAATGGAGTCGTACCGAAAGAACCCTATCATGTGAACTATATCGACCTCGCACAGATGCAACCAGAGATTGAGAAGGCGGAACAGTCGACTGACATGACGGTCGTCTCCCTCCATTTCGGTACGGAATACGAGCCGTTACCGAATGAGAGTCAAACTGAGCTCGCCCAATCGTTAGCAGACCTCGGAGTCGACATCATCATCGGTCACCACCCTCACGTGCTGCAACCCCCGACCATGCTAGAAGGAGTTCATGGCAATCAAACATTTGTCATCTACTCGCTCGGTAATTTCCTTTCCGGACAACAAGGAGATGAACGAAACACGGGCGGCATCATCGGGATTGATGTGGTCAAGACAACCGAAGATGACCAATCGACTATTGAATTGAAAAATCCGATGTTCTATCCAACCTTTACGCAAAAATCATCTGACGGACATTATGAGGTCGTCCCGTTAAAGGCTGCTCGTCCTGAACTTCTTATCCCTGTTAGCGACCATATGTCGCAATGGTTACCCCAACTCAAAATCGAACAATGACGACCACGAAATCACTCGTGGTCTTTTTATTTTCAAAAAAGTGTTGCCACACGACATCTTATCCCTTACACTGAATTGTATATTTATAAACAAATATTAATAATTATTCATAAGGGGTGTTCATATTTTGAAACAGAAACTCGTATTGGCTTACTCAGGTGGTCTTGACACATCGGTTGCGATTAAATGGTTGGACGAACAAGGTTATGATGTCATCGCCGTCTGTTTGAACGTCGGGGAAGGGAAAGACTTAGAAAAGATTCAACAAAAAGCGATGAAAGTTGGAGCGAAAAAATCAATCGTCATCGATGCGATCGACGAGTTCGTCAACGAGTTCGCTCGCTATTCGATGCAGGCCCATACATTATATGAAGGCGTATATCCACTCGTTTCGGCACTATCACGCCCCCTCATCTCGAAAAAATTGGTCGAGGTCGCACAGGCCGAAGGTGCCGTCGCTGTGGCTCATGGATGTACCGGGAAAGGAAATGACCAAGTGCGTTTTGAAGTGTCCATTCATGCACTCGATCCTTCACTCGAAATCGTCGCACCGGTTCGGGAATGGAAATGGTCACGTGAGGAAGAAATCGCGTATGCGGCAAAACATCAAATTCCGATTCCAATCGTTCAAGAAGAGCCATTCTCAATCGATCAGAACATCTGGGGACGCGCCATCGAATGCGGCATCTTAGAAGATCCTTGGGCAGCACCTCCGGCAAGCGCATATGAGTTAACAGCAGCACTTGAGGACACACCGCATGAACCGACTTATCTTGAGATTGAATTCAAGAACGGAGTGCCGGTCGCTATTGACGGGAAGAGCCAATCGTTCACCGATATCTTAAAAGAGCTCAATATCGTCGCGGGTGCCCACGGCGTCGGGAAGATTGACCACATCGAGAACCGGGTCGTCGGTATCAAATCACGTGAGGTGTATGAGGCACCTGGCGCCATGACATTAATCACTGCACATAAAGCTCTTGAAGCCTTGACACTCGTTCGTGAAGTGGCGCATTTCAAACCGATTGTCGAACAAAAATTGACGGAAACGATCTACAACGGACTTTGGTATTCACCGCTCACAAAAGCACTTCTTGCCTTTATCGATGAGACACAAGCGACCGTCACAGGAACGGTTCGCATGAAACTGTTTAAAGGACAAGCCATCGTCGACGGACGGAAGTCGCCAATCTCGCTTTATGATGAGGAACTTGCGACCTATACGTCAGCAGATACGTTCGATCAGCAAGCAGCTGTCGGATTCATCAAGTTGTGGGGTTTGCCAACAAAAGTTCAATCAGAGGTGTTGATGGAAAAGGGAGCGTTCGTCAATGAGTAAATTATGGGGAGGCCGTTTCGAGAAGACGGCGAGCGATTGGGTCGATGCATTCGGTGCATCGATTGAATTTGACGCTCAACTCGTCCTTGAGGATTTAGAGGGTAGCATGGCACACGTGACGATGTTAGGTGACCAAGGCATCCTCTTAAAAGAAGAAGTCACTCAAATCCTTGATGGATTACAACAACTTAAGCAAAAAGCACTCGCGGATGAATTAAAATTCGAGGTGTATCACGAAGATATTCATATGAACTTAGAAGCTCTGCTTCATGAAGCGATTGGACCGGTCGCAGGGAAGATGCATACGGCACGTAGTCGAAACGATCAAGTCGCGACGGACATGCATCTTTACTTGAAAGAACGTGTGAAAGAAGTAATTCAATTGATTGAATCGCTTCAACATGAATTGCATGCACATGCTTCAGAAAACGTAGAGACGATCATGCCTGGCTACACGCACCTCCAGCGTGCACAACCGATTTCACTGGCCCATCATTTGCTCGCCTATTTCTGGATGCTGGAGCGGGACAAGGAGCGGTTTACGGACAGCTTGAAACGGATTGATTGGTCCCCTCTTGGCGCAGGAGCCTTAGCAGGGACAACGTTTCCAATCGACCGTTCCCGTTCAGCTGAATTACTTGGATTCAATCGGGTTTACCCGAACAGCCTCGATGCCGTTAGCGATCGTGACTTCATACTCGAGTTTCTTTCAAATGCATCAATGCTTATGATGCACCTCTCCCGCTTCTGTGAAGAATTGATTCTTTGGGCAAGCGAAGAGTATCGCTTCATTACAGTGTCTGATACGTTCTCTACCGGTTCGAGCATGATGCCACAAAAGAAAAACCCTGACATGGCCGAACTCGTCCGTGGAAAGTCGGGTCGAGTGATTGGAAACTTGATGGGCTTGTTGACGCTCATGAAAGGACTTCCGCTCGCTTACAACAAAGATTTACAGGAAGATAAAGAAGGAATGTTTGACACGGTCAAGACCGTTCAAGGCTCACTCAGTATCATGGCGGGGATGATGAATGAATTGACGTTCCATCCTGACGTCATGAAACAAGCGACCGAGCGTGATTTTTCTAACGCTACAGAACTCGCTGATTATTTGACGGCAAAAGGAGTACCGTTCCGTGAAGCTCACGAAGTGACGGGTAAACTCGTCAAATATTGCGTGGATGAGCGATTGTATTTACGCGAGCTTCCAATCACGGTGTTCCAAACGTACTCTGAATTGATTCAAGAGGATGTGTATCATGCCTTGACCCCTGAACAGGCAGTCGCATGTCGAAACAGTTACGGTGGCACTGGATTCGATGCCGTCCGTGAACAATTGAATGAAGCTTCGGCATGTATTAGCACGATGACCTATTCATAACAAATACGCGCCCTCGTCAATAAACGAGGACGCGTATTTTTGTTCATCCATTCAATATAAAAATTATATAAATCAGTACTCGTCGTCTAGTTCCCCCTCTTAATGATAACAAGAATCCTGTTCAACAAACAGACTACACTTTAATGTGTTCACGTACGATAATGGTCTCAATACGATATAAATAGGAGGCATTCACATGAAATCTTCTGTTCAGTTGGACCCAGGTCCGTTCTTTCATGGAACGAAAGCAGAACTTGTTGTTGGAGATCTTTTAGAAGTTGGCCATATGTCGAATCATCGCCATGAGCCGCTACGTCACCTTTATTTTACGGCGACTTTGGATGCTGCAAAATGGGGGGCTGAATTAGCAAAAGGAAACGGTCCTGAGCAAATTTATATCGTGGATCCGGTTGGAAATTTTGAAAATGATCCAAATTTAACGGATCAACGATTCACTGGAAATCCTACTCGATCCTATCGGACAATCGAACCGCTCCTCGTAGTAGGCGTTTTAAAATCATGGGAACGTCACTCAGAAGAGATGATTGAAAAGATGCGTTCATCGATTGAGGAATTACGTCTAACCGGAAACGATCACATCATTGATTAAGTTTGAAAAGCGAAAAACTACTTGTCATCCCTATTCGAACATGTTAACTTTTATATTGTTAACGTTAACTGAAAAGGGGTTTACATATGAAAATTCAAGATATGACTCAAATCGCCTTCGGAGCGGCACTCATCGCAAGTATTGGTTTCATCGAAATACCGATTGGACCCGTTCCGATCACCCTTCAAACACTCGCCATCATGACCATCGCCGGCATATTCGGTGCAAGGAAAGGATTTTTGGCAGTCATCGTGTACCTCCTGCTCGGCTTGATCGGACTTCCAGTACTGAGTGGTCAAGGAGGTCTCGCACCATTTGTAGGACCAACTGTCGGATATTTAATCGCCTTTCCGATTGCAGCGCTCTTCATTGGCTGGTTCAGCGAACGCTATCGCTCCATTCCAGCATTGATTGGCTATAACTTTTTGTTCGGTCTAGGGCTCGTCTACTTACTCGGAAGTATGGGACTCGAGATCGTTCTCGGTATGTCGTTCATTGATGCGCTCAAAGTAAATATTCCATTCTTCTTTGGTGACGCTTTGAAAGCAGTACTTGCTGCCATATTAGCCGTGAAAATTTCTCAGAACGTTCAAGTCCGTCGTTCCCTCGCTTCGTAAAGGTTCGAACGTTTCACCCGTTTCCATCTGTGGAATAACTGTAGTATGGAAGGGGGTGTCCCGATGAGCGACTCGACGTTTAAAAAACGCTTACAGAAAGCGACCCACTTTTACCAACGCTCTGACAAAGGGCAGCGTCAAGGAATCGATAAGTCGTCTCATGAGAAACGTGACACAGATGCGTTTGAGCGAAGACTCCGTGAGGCTAAAGCGAAAGTTGGCGAGATTCAAGAAAACATTGACCATATTGCTAGACGTTAAAACCCCGTCCGAAGACGGGGTTTATTTTTTGCGTGGTCGAATGAGAAGGGTGACGATGAACAGAAGCGCTAATGTGACGAGAAGTGCAAGTGATGCCGTATTCCACCCGATCAAATTCAACCCTACACTGATGGCGACCGTGATATAAAATCCACCTAGCGCTTTTTTGACGTGCTGCGAGCTGAAACGTTGTAGCTGTTTCGCCCCAAAGGGTGATCCGATCATGGCACCCGCAATCAGAGCAAGACCGTGCAGATAATTCGTTTCAGCACCTGCCACCGTATAACTGATGACACCGGATAAGACGATGAGAAGCGCTGCCGTAATACTCGTTCCGACTGCACGCTTCATCTCTGTGTTCAACAACTTGACCTGAAGAGGAGTCAAGACGAATCCACCGCTTACTCCCATCAACGAGGAGATGAACCCCGCGAACACACCGATGATCCCAAGGCGTGGTACAGAGTCCGTTCCGACGCTTCCTTCCACATGCTGTTTCGAACGAAAGAAAGAAACCGCAAAATATGTGAGTAATGCGATATAGACGAGTGAGATGATCAGTGTCGCCCCATCGACTCCTTCTAAATAAAAGACAAGCGGTGTGGCAATCCAGGTCCCGACAATCCCGAACAAACCGATCCATAAGGCGTGTGACACGTTCACGTTACGCAAACGGATATGCGAGATCGTTCCTGCCGTCGTTGATCCGAGCGTCAACATCAGGCTAAGGGCAATCGCCGCACTCGCTTCATACCCGAAGACAAGGAGAAGTGGTGTCAGTAAGATTCCACCACCAATTCCAAAGAATCCACTCAAGATTCCGATTAACGTTCCTAAAAGGAGAAACTGTAATACTTGTAAAACGTCCATGTTGTACCCTTCTTTCATTGGTCTCGTCTGCAATCATATCAAAAAGGGGCGTCGAATGCGCCCCTTTGCTTACAATGACCGTTCTAGAAACTCGAATATTTGTTGACGATATTCATTCTGGAATGACTGGTACGATCCGACATGACCTTCGTTATCAGTCACCCAAAGTTCGACGCGTTCTTGTGCTTCAGCCAATTTTTCACTTTCAGAAACAGGAATCGCATCATCGTCTTTACTGTGGATCAATAAGATAGGAGCCTCAATCAACTTGATATCCTGAATAGGAGATACGACATCGGCATCGAGACCGGTGAACCAAGGGGTCACAGTCATGATGACGGGCGTGAACGGAACGTTCGGCAAGTCACTCCATACCGGAAGATTTGTCTCGAGATAATTTCGTAAATCACTAAACGGACTGTCGGCGATGACTGCAGCAACTTCGACATCATCAGCTGTAGAGAGTGCTGTCGCCGCTCCCATTGAAATTCCGTACAAGACAACTGGTCCTTCTGAACGACCTTTCGCATATTGGATGGCCGCTTTTAAATCGGATTGTTCTTTAGCGCCGACCGTGACTCGGTCACCCTCTGATATCCCTGAACCGCGAAAATCGAACGTTAAAAATTGGTATCCTTGTTCATGAAATTCTGGAATCAACTCTTTCAACGGTAAATCTTCCTGTTCACGGTTCTTCCCATATCCGTGGGCAAAGACGATGGTCGCACGCGGCGTAGGATGAGGAATCCACCATCCGTATAAGTCATATCCTTCCTCCGATTCGATTGTCACATTCTCGTACTTCAAACCAAGTGATTTCGGGGTGTATGTCAATGTTTCCCGCTCCGGTGACGTCAACTGGTCCCCAATATGAGCCGAGATTCCTCCGATAGCCAAACCGGCAACGAGTAAAATGATGAGTATCGCAATACTCAATAGTTTCATCCAACGATTCATCCGTAACTTCCCCTCGATTCTATTTACTCTATCTCAACCAGCTACGAAGCGCGATGAGCGCATGTTGGACTGGTTCCCATGTGCTAGACGGAATGAGATAACATGTCGCTTCATGGATAGAAAATGTTCGCACATCCTTTTGTTTGACGATGTTCTCGCCGATTGCGCCAAACGGATCGCTGTTCACATCGACATGTTCAAATGTACGCCACTTTCGCTCCCCTCGTTCTATAACGGCACAACCGAATGATTTGGTCGGGCCATCAATTCCGTACTCGGCATAATGCCAGAGTGTCGTCGCATCGAGCGGAGACCCAAGGTGAAGGATTCGTGCGTTTCGCTCAATCATTCGCTCGATAGGTGAACCTGGACCGAACCCGACATCGATGGTATGACCGGACACGATGGCTTCAGCCCCATCGCCCCAGGCGGCAACAGACCACATCGGATGGGAACTACGATATACGTGCGGATAGCTTCGGAACAGTTCCGGCACACGTCCCATGCCACGTGTCGCTGTTTTATCAGCTTCGTACGGAGGCATCTCCGCGCGAATCGTCTGCCACCATTCCACGGGGACAGGTGGCGCTTCCCATTCAGCTGGGTCTGAATTGTCTCCGGTCTGGGTCGCCATCATGATCAACCCAGATGGACCGACCACTTCCTGAATCGCTTCAATGACGGTCTGCGCCCCTCCACATACCCAACCGAGTTTTGAGAGCGACGAATGGACAAACAACGCCTCTCCCGAGCGAACGCCGGCTTCTTTTAACTTTTCGATGAGACTCGACTTCGTCACCATCTTTTTCACAACCATCACTCCACAATCAGCTGGATCGACGACCCGCTTCTAGATTTTTTCACTTCAATCCGTGCATCGACACGGTCTTTCAATTCTTGGACATGACTGATGACGCCGACGAGCCGACCGGTCGCCTGTAAAGACATCAATAATTCAATCGCCTGGTCTAGAGATTCGGCATCGAGCGTACCGAATCCTTCATCGATGAGCATCGTTTCAAGACTGATGCCCCCACTCAGCTGTTGGACCACCTCCGCAAGTCCAAGAGCGAGTGACAACGACGCCTTAAACCCTTCACCGCCAGATAAATTTTGTACACGACGCGATTGTCCGGTATAGGCATCAAAGACGAGAAGCTCAAGACCAGATTTGGCATTCCCTTTCGCCGTCTCGACTTTCCGCTCAAGCCGGAACTGACCGCTCGTCATCTGATCCAAATGAATGTTGGCCGCATGAAGGATCTGATCAAAAAAGGCGGTTTGAACATATGTCTCAAACGTCATTTTCTGTGGGTTGATTCCCTTCCCCGTATCCGCAATCAATTTGATTGTCTCTAATTTCTGCTCTTCTTGCGCCGTCTGTTCGCGAAGGGTATTCCATTCCGAGATGACGTGTCTATGTCGAGACAAGGCATCTTGGGCTGTGATCAGCTGTTTCGACGCCTGCTCACTGCATTCAGCCACTTCCTTCACTTTCATCTCCATCTCATGCAGGTCTGGTCGCTCCTGATTCTTCAGTTTTTCTTCAATCATCTGTTTATGGTGTCGGAGTCGAACACCTTCTTCCTCCTCACGTTGCAACTGTTCACGAATCATTGTCCGTTTGTCGATTTGATTGGCGTATGATTCATAGCGTTCACGCGTCAGATGTGATGCTTCTAGCTGATTGACCCAAATGGTCTGCTGGGCATCATACTGCTTCGATGCTTCAGTCAACTGTTCACGGATCAATGACAGTCGTTCTTCCTCTTTCCAAAGTGCTTTTTTCACCGTCTCAAACTCAAGGTCGTACGCTTCGACTTGTTTCATCAACATCGAGATGCGGTGCTCAAGGTCGGCTCGCTCGCGCTGCAACGCATCGAATGTCGTTTCTTCACTTTGACCGAGTGCGTACAGACTTTGTTGCGTCATTTCAAGTTCGGATACGACACGCTCCCGCTCTTCGAACTGTTGACGTTGCTCTTGCTCTAACTGTCGGATTTCTGCTGACAGTTGGCGAAGTGTCCGTTCGTTCTCTTGATGCATTCGTTCTTCCCGCTGCAATAGCTCTGCACGTGTTCGCCACTTATTGAGTTCTTCTGTGACATCGCCATTGAATTGAATGTCTTTGGAAGCTTGATCTAGTTCTTGTCGGACTGCTTCAAGTTGTTGATGAAGCGAACGATAATCCGCCCGCGCTTCGATTAAGCGTGTGGACAAATCATCAAGACGTGCCACGGCCGCATCCCGCTCCGCGATGTTCGTAACGGTTTCTTCGTGTTGTGGGATATCATGATGACGAGAACCGCATACCGGGCATGGCTCACCGTCTACAAGCGTCTCGCTCAGTTGTTTCGCTAGTATTAATTGTTCTTGCTGTGTAAACGTGGTGACCACTTCTTGTTGGGTCACGTACTGTCGTTGAACGTCTTTGCCCGTTCGTTCACATTCGTCGAGTTGTTTCGATAACTCACGTGCCTTTGTTTCAAGAGAGGCCAGATGCACCAATCGGTCGACGTGACGCTCGGCGTCGACTGCTCGTTCGCTAGGTTCAGACTTTATGCTGTCGACCAATCGCCGTTCTCTTTCTTGAAGTTCTTGTAACCGAGATTCTTTTGAAAACATGGCCAATTCTTTTGCACGATTCATCAATCGGTCACGAAGGGTCACGAGTGTGGCGCGCTCCTTGATTCTTGGCATCATCTCATCGACAATCCTTAGTCGCTCTTTACGAGAGATCACTTCTTCTTTGTCCGTTTCAATCGTTGGTTGTCGCTCCACTAACTTCGATTGGGTGGATTGCAAGTGCTCTAATTTTGTCGAGGAGGTCTGTTGTTCAATCGACAACCGACGCACGAGTTGCTCTAGTTCCTGTAACCGTTCAAAGACTGGACGAATGTTGGCTGCGACCTCTAAATTTGTTAGCAGTTCACGTGTCTCGTTTCGAATCGATTCCCCGTTTAAAAAGATTGCAAGTGCTCGATCGGTCTCTTCTCGTTCCTTGAATAGGGTGATGAGCGCTTTTGCTTTCTCAAGTGCATCTCTTGCCTCTTCAAGTGCTGTCGCATACGTTTGTTTCTGGGCTAAGGCCGTTTCACACGTTGCAATCAGATGTTCTTCACGCTCATCGAGCCAACGTTGAATCTCCTCGATGGACTGGGTCGACACCTCTTCGATTGCTTCATCTTCGAGCTCTAATAACTTGAGTCGTGTCCGCTCGACCGCCCATTCCACTTGTTTTCGATACGCGCTATAGCGTTCACCCCACTTTTCCTGGAACGTACGATATGCCTCAGTTTTGAAAATGGATTGGAGGATTTGTTGTTTTTCATTCGAGTTCGAGTCGAGTAATTGTCTAAATTGGTTTTGAGGGAGCAACAAGATTTGACTGAACTGTTCATACGATAATTGTAAAATCGATTCGATTCGTTCTTGTATCTCGTTCACCTTCGTCGCCAGCGGCTTCCAACCGTCCTCCCATTCATAGAGGATGGCCTCGTGCGGAATTGGCGTCTTATTTTTCGGATGAGGTTGTTGCGGCTGTCTTACGATCCGATAGCGGTCACCTCGAATCGTGAACGAAAAATCTACTTCCGTCTTCAACTCAGGTTGTGCATACTGGCTTCTGAAGTCACTAGCATTTCGAAGCGACCCACTCGCCCGACCATAAAGGGCGAACGTCATCGCATCAAAAATGGTCGTCTTCCCGGCGCCCGTCCGACCGCTTACGACAAACATCGAGCGACCAACCAACTGGGTGAAGTCAATCGTTTCACGTTCTGCATACGGTCCAAAAGCTTGAATCATCAATTCAACCGGTCTCATTAGACATCACCTTCTTCTATCATTTGCTTCACGGCATCTGAGGCAGTGCGATCATGTACGGCCTCAAAAAATTGGAGATATACCTCTTCTACTGACTGTCTTTCGAGCGTCTCGCGTTCAAACGTGGATGTCTGCTCCTGGCGACGTAACAGTTCCAATTCAAGATGAAGAATATTCGGATAGACAGTCCGAAGTTTCGCCATCGGATCATGAAGCGCCGTATCATCGGTCAATACAATTTTAAGGTAGTCATCTGTCTTTTGTTGCTGATAATAAGTTGGGGCAAGGAGTTCGTTCAATGTTCCGGTGAGTTGTCGCATATCCCGCTCTGGTGTCAAGGCACGGCGACGACGTGTCCATTGACCGTTCCATTCCAGAACATCGACGGATTTTTCATGATTGACCTCGGAAAACGAATATTTCATGAGCGACCCACTATATGCAATTCTTTCTGATTGAATCGCATCACGATTATGTAGATGACCTAATGCCGTATACGAAAAAGGCTCATATAACCCTTTTGCGACCTGTCCTGCAGTGCCAACAGATAGTTGACGTTCTGAATCCGTCTCCAGTCCTCCCGCGACAAAACTGTGACCGATTGTAACCGCATCTTTTTCGATTGTACCGTATGCTTCAATGACTGCCTCCAGTGCATCGTGATGCGTTCGAATCGAGTCGATACCGAGAATATGCCGTACGCGAGCCGGCTCAAGGAATGGAATCGGATAAAATGGGATCCCTGCGACATCGAGGGGACCAGATGTCGGGTCGAGTTTCCCAACGATGTGAAGACCCACTTGTCTCAATAACTTCGAACTATATTCGAGACGTTCTGCCGAATCATGGTTTCCGGCGATGGCAACGACCGGGATTCCACGGTTCAAGACGAGCTCTCGCCACATCTCATCGAGTAAATCGACCGCCTCGACGGGAGGGACGGCACGGTCATATAAATCACCTGCGATGATGACCGCATCGGGTCGCTCTTCATCTACGATTTGTAAAAATGAATGGAACAAAATATTCCGTTGATCTTCTGTCATATGTCGACCGTGGACAATCTTTCCTAGATGCCAATCGGCCGTGTGAATCCATTTCATCACGTATCACCTCTCTTTCCTATTCTAGCATGAGTCATTCGTATGATTCGACGTCTTGACACCCGTTTTTGAAACAGCGAAAGTAAGAGGAGAGGAGGACTTCCAAAATGAAATCATCAACATGGCAAACTTTTTTTCAATTATTCAAAATCGCGAATCCTCCGAAAAGGCTATTTGTCGGAGCCATTCTCATCTCTCTCCTTCAAGCCGTCGCCTCACTGGCCATTCCGCTCATCTTGCAGCGTGTGGTCGACCGGTGGAGCAGCGACTTATTGACACCTGAATGGATCATCTATTTCGTCATCGCATTTTTGATTCAGGTCATCACGAGTGCCGTTTCGATTTATTGGTTACATATTGTGGGGCAACGGGTCGTTGCCAATTTACGCACGACCTTGTGGGACCATCTCGTCAAACTGCCGATTCCATTCTATGACGGCATCAAGTCGGGGGAACTGGTGTCTCGGTTGAACAATGATACGACGACGCTTCAACAGTTGTTATCCGAACAAAGTGTCAGGTTGTTGACCTCTCTCGTCTCGGTCATCGGCGCCGTCGCCATCTTGTTCACACTCGATTGGCAAATGACACTCGTCATCTTGTTCTCTGTTCCGACCACACTCATCATTGTCATACCGCTCGGACGGAAGCTTCGGATTATCGCAAAAGAGACACAACAAGAACTCGGAAATCTTTCCGGCTTCTTCGCAGAACTGCTCGGTGAAATCCGCCTCGTCAAATCACAAGCGACGGAACAGATGGAAGTGAAAACCGGCAAAGCAAAAATCGAGACACTGTTCGATTACGGGGTGAAGGAAGGACGAATTCAAGCAATCCTTATTCCCCTTCTCAATGTGACCTTGACCGGGATGTTGATTGCCATCCTCGGGTTCGGCGCATATCGCGTCTCGACCGGAGCTTTATCAACGGGCGAACTACTCGCCTTCATGCTCTATCTCTTCCAAATCATCACGCCCCTCATCACGATGAGTGAATTCTTGACGAGACTTCAAAAGGCGCGTGGAGCAACGGAACGGATTGCTGAGTTGCTCGAAGTCCGTCCCGAACCATACAGCACACATGAAGAAATGATTCATCAGACGGCACTCTCATTTGAAGACGTTGCTTTCCATTATGGCACTGAACCCGTCCTCCAAGGATTGACACTTCAAGTTTCACCAGGGGCGACAACCGCCATCGTCGGACGAAGTGGTGCCGGGAAAACGACACTTTTCTCACTTGTCGAACAGTTCTATTTACCGACGGCAGGAACGATTCGATATGGAAATCGGGAGATTCAAACATACGGGCGTGACACATGGCGTCAAATCATCGGGTATGTCGCTCAAGATTCACCCGTCCTCTCAGGATCTGTACGGACAAACATTGTGTACGGACTTCGACATGAAGCGAGCGATGATGAAATCAAAGAAGCCTGTGAGATGGCCAACGCATGGTCGTTCATTGAAACGATGCCAGAACAGCTCGATACGGAGATTGGTGAGCGAGGTATCCGTTTGTCTGGCGGGCAGCGACAACGACTTGCTATCGCGCGAGCATTGTTACGAAATCCACAGATTTTATTGCTCGACGAGGCAACATCAAGTCTAGATTCTGAATCAGAACGCGTGGTCCAAGAAGCGTTAGACCGCCTGATGGTCGGACGAACGACACTTGTGATTGCCCACCGGCTCTCGACTGTCAGACATGCTGACCAAATTGTCGTCTTAGAAGACGGACAAATCAGCGGAATCGGGAAACATGAGCAACTTTTAACGGAGAATGAATTATATCAACGACTCGTTTCACAACAATTATTAGGGGGACAAGCCACATGAAAACAATCGGATTTATCGGGCTCGGGGTCATGGGCCAATCGATGGTACGTAACTTGATGAAACACGGATTTGAAGTGCAAGCATACACACGGACGAAAGAGAAGGCAGCCGCATTGTTAGAGGAAGGTGTGACATGGTGTGATGCGGTACAGGACGTTTGCCGAGACGCCGATGCCATCATCACGATTGTCGGCTATCCGTCCGATGTCGAATCCATCTATTTTGGCGAAGGGAACATTCTTGATTCGGCAGAACCAGGTACATTATTGATCGACATGACGACGTCCTCACCGAAACTGGCTGAACGAATTGCCGAGACTGCCATTGAGCGGAGTCTCCTCCCACTTGACGCTCCGGTCACGGGAGGCGATGTCGGAGCCAAAAATGGAACGCTGTCGATTTTAGTCGGTGGGGGTGAATTCGCATTCAATAAAGCGAAGCCTTTATTTGAAGCGATGGGACAATCGATTGAACGAATGGGGTACGCAGGGAGCGGTCAATATGCGAAACTTGCCAATCAAATCGCCATTGCCGGCATCATGATGGGGAATGCCGAAATGCTAGCGTTCAGTAAACGAGCTGGAATTGACCCAGAGGCGCTCGTTCGTACGATTCGTGGCGGGGCAGCCGGTAGCTGGACACTTGAAAACTTGGTTCCACGCATGATTGTGGAAGATTATGCCCCTGGCTTCTTCATCAAACACTTTATCAAAGACATGACCCTTGCCATCGAGAGTGCACACGAGCTACAAGTGACATTACCAGGTCTTGAGCTCGCACATCGCCTGTATTCGATTCTGGAAGAGAACGGGTACGGAGAAAATGGCACACAAGCACTGATCGAGTATTATCTCCATCAAGACGTTTGAAACCGGACGTTTGTGGAATTAGTAGGAATGAAGGAGGCGATTTTCGTGCCATGGAATATGAAAGACTATCCAGAATCACTGAAAAACTTCGATCCACTTGTAAAAAAGAAAGCCATTGATATCGCGAACGCATTACTCGCGCAAGGCTACTCTGAGACGAAAGCGATTCCCATTGCCACCGAGCAAGCGAAAAAATGGCATGCGGATGCGTCGGAAGAGGAAAAACAAGATTTTGAAGACGCCCCAAACCCTAAAAAGTCAGATCAGCATGGAACATAAAACAACCGGTCGGATTATCCGACCGGTTGTTTTGCTTGATAGGAGGCATTTAGCTCCAAATAGAGTCCAGAAATCGCCGTTTGAAGATACGGTGTGACAAAGATATAAGCCAGCCCTCCAGTAAGAAGGACGAGCGCATACCATCCGATAAAACTCGCAAAGAGCTTCAACATCGTCCGTTTGTGACCCTTCATCATCTGTCGGCTCTTTCTCATTGCCTGGAACGCTGATAGGTCAGGATTATCTCGCATAATGAACGGTACAATCCGATACGTCAAATAGAACCAGACACCAGGTACGATCAAGAAGAGCATCAACACGTTTAGACCTAAATAGAATACCGCATAATAGACCACGGCACGTGAATAGTCTTTAAGTGACCCGAACGATTCAATCAACAATCCGAACGTTGGCTTTTCATCTTTCGCCACCTGGAGAAACACCCAATTTTTCCCGAGCTCGATAGGTGCGAGAAGAACCGTCGCCCCGTAAAGAAGCGCCACCGATGTCAAAAGGACTTCGGGGTCGTTCGCCGAGAGATCAAGTCGGGTCGTGATCATCGCTTGAATGACCATGACAGTTAAGACAACGAGTAATGATATGCCCCACTTTCCTGATAGCATTCGTAGCGCATATTGTTTGTAAACGGAAGATTGCATGAATTCACCTACATTTATTGTTTTCTCTCATTATAGCAAAAAAACAGTCTTCCGACTGTTTTCCGCCTTGGCTCATCCAAGAAGTTGTTTGAACTTTCCTTCATCGAGCTGTCCATTCGTTCGTACGCCATTTCCTATGTGTACCATCGCTACGTCAAGACGTTCTCGAAGAATCGGTAACGTTTCCACCGTGATCCCTGCACCAGGCAAAATTGTGATCTCGGCCTGTTCCTTCAAGGCTATCAAGGTTTCGATTCCTTCTAGTGCAGTTTTGGCACCGCCTGAAGTAAGGAGAATATCTACTTCCGGATATTCATTCAACACGTCCATCGCTTCAAAGACATCACGTGATGCATCGAAGGCACGGTGGAACGTGAGCGTCATTTCCCCTTTGTGCTTGATGACTTCCCCTAAGATCCGCTCGTCAATCGCTCCATCCTGTGTCAAGGCACCGAATACGATTCCATCGACACCGAGCTCACGGCATAGACCGATATCCGCAAGCATAGTCTCGACATCATCCTCATTGAAATGGAACGAATGTGTATGGGGCCTTATCATCACATGCACCGGAATCGACACATGTTCGACCACATTTCGAATCGTTCCAAAACTTGGTGTGATGCCCCCGTTTTCCATATCCGCAATCAGTTCGAGTCGTTTTGCACCGAGTTGCTCAGCCTGAATAGCTTCCGTTAGTGTAGTGACAATCACTTCTACATTCATTCAATCGCTCCCTTTACGGTGCGAACTTCCAGTCCACACCATGTTCGGCTAAGACGCCTTTGAAATCTTGAGGCTCCGGAAAATCAGAGATAATCGCCGTCACCTTCGAAAAATCACAGACGCGATACCGTTTTTGTTGATTTAGTTGGGTATGGTCCGTTAGTAAGAACGTCTCGCGACTTTGTGACATCACCGACTGGGTAATACTGGCGAGGCCGAAAGCGTCACATGTTAAACCTAGTGATGCGTCGACCCCTTCGACGGACAAAATGGCAAGGTCGAACATGTATGTCTGTAGTTGCGTCAGGACCTGCTCACCTGTCGTCACGAGATGTTTCGGGTCGATTGTACCACCTAATAGCTGAATTTCGCCACCAAGCACACCTTTCGCCCGCTGTTCAAACAACGCCTTCGCCACCGTCAACGATGGCGTCACGACCGTCACATTGCGACCACGCAACCGGGATGCCACTTGCTCTGCCGCAACCCCGTGTCCTATATATAATAATGTATCATCTGGAATCAACTGAAATGCGGTATAGGCGATCCGACGAATTCCATCCATGTTCGCAATCACGATGGGCTGAAAGGACATGCTCTGATGAAGGACCGCTCCCCCGTATACACGTTTGATTCGATGCTCTTTTTCTAGCTCTTCTAAATAACGGCGAATCGACTCCCCAGATACGTTCAAGCGCTCGATCAACTCACTCGTCTTTACTTTGCCTTCTCGTTCGATCCATTCTACAATTTTCTGTTTACGCTCTTCACCGATTAAAGACACGTCCCTGCCTCCTCCACAATAATCTTTCCTTTTCTAGTGTAACGAACGCATGTAAATTTAACGTAAATTGAAAGTAAAGAACGAGCAAATCCAACATGTTTTTGTTTCTTTTTTGTGTAAATCAACGACAATACACAAAAAAGGCACGCCCTAAACGGACGTACCTGCATGCGTCATGATTTCGGCTTGTGTTGAAACAGTGGAACTTTTGGTTCTTTTCCAGCACGAATACGTTGCCAGTTGGTACGATGCTTAATAATAATGAACAATGCGAGTGGCACGATGACGATCAGCGGTAACCAATCTTTCGTCACGATGCTATAAGTCGTTGCTGTCACCAGTCCCACCACGGCGGCAGCCATCGAGGAGAGGGATACCATGCGCGAGGTGAGGAGCGTCACGATAAATGTACCGACGACGACAAAGAAGAACCAAGGGAAGGCTGCCAACAAAACTCCACCGCTCGTCGCAACCGATTTTCCACCTTTGAATTTCGCAAAGACTGGATAAGAGTGTCCAATCACTGCCGGGATTCCGGCAAGAAGCAGGCTCATCTCGCTTCCGAATAGTAGAGGCAGCAATGCAGCGACAAGACCTTTCCCCATGTCACCGAGCAAAACGAGGATTCCTGCCTTCTTACCTAATACGCGAAACGTGTTCGTCGTTCCTAGATTGCCGCTCCCATGTTCTCGAACGTCTACGCGATAGCCGAGCTTGCCGATGATGAGGGCAAACGGAATGGCACCAAGTAGATAACTAAAAATAATAATCATGATTTCTGTCACATATGGCATCGCAATTCCCCTTATTTCATAAATTCTGCAATATAGCGATCATATGGCTGATTCAATGCATGTACCTGTTTCGCATGCTCCATACCGATATAACGTAAATGCCATGGTTCGTACATATACCCGGTCTCATCCTCAAACTCTTTTTGGTAACGGATGATAAAACCATACTCGTGAGCATGATCGGCTAGCCATTTTCCTTCAACCGTTTCACCGAGACTTTGAGTCAGTTGATAGTTGACTGAGGCGCTCGATACGTCAATCGCAAGTCCTGTTTGATGTTCAGAATGACCTGGTGGTGCGGAATATTTCATGGCTTGCTCTTTGCCATCTCGTTCGACATAAGCATTGAAGAGATTGACTTGATAGGCGTATGAACGAAACGCACTCGTCCCTTTCAAATCAATTCCTGCTGCTTTTGCACCTTTCATTAGACCTTCAATCGCCTGAGCAGCTTCTTTACGTAACATTCGACGTTCACCGACTGTCGAGTCGACAAAATCAATGTTCGCCTCTACCAAATCACTCGGCTGATAGTCGGCAGGCAATGCAATTTGCTTGTTTACAAGAATCAATTCATCTAATTCCAAATTGGCCACACCATCCGTTTCAATCGGTTGACTAGGTGCCACAGGTTCTTCCTCTACTGGTTCGGTCGGCTGTTCAGACTCGTCCGACGTCTCCTCCTCAGAAGGTGACTCGGTGACTGTCTCATCTTCACGATCCGAAGTCGGTTCATTTGGTTCTGTCTCTTGTTCATCTACTGTTGATGACTGTGTTGTTGGTTCTTTCGGTTCAACTTGCTCGTTTGTCGTACAACCGGCTAACATGAACGTCAAGGCGCCGCAAACCATCAAAATCGATGGATAACGCATGCGATCTTCCCCTTTCTAGATAACAAAAAGTACCGTCAAGATATGATACCACACTGACGGTACGAAGACAGAAGATTCTTAAACAGGGTTCATGACGTTCAAATACATTTCATGCCATTTCGGGAACTCTCGATCAAGTCGAATCGGTTTGAAGTCGCCTCGTTTGACGACGACATGCGTTGTAGTCGCTGTACCAACAAGTTCTCCATGTTGATTCGTCAACTCATAGCCATAAATCGTTCTGATTTTTGAATATTGATCGACCCATACACGAACATGAACCGTATCACCATACGTCACGCTACGCTTATAGTCCATGGATACATTTGTCACAGGAGAGACAAATCCCGCTTCTTCCATATCTTTATACTCGACACCTAGTTGTCGTAACAATTCCGTGCGCGCAATCTCTAAATAAACTAAATAGTTGGCATGATAGACGATGCCCATCATGTCCGTCTCTTGATACCTTACTGGGATTTGAACCGTGTGCATTGAATCATCCTTCTTTCCTAAGAAAAGTATATTATAACTTACTCTTAATATCTACTACTAATAATTGTTGGAGTGACACATTCTCATCCTCCGTCGACACTAAACGATAGGACTGACGAGCAATCGATTCATCGATAACAGATAGAGCGGTGCGCGCGTTCGCATGTTTGATGTCACCTAAACGAGTAGCCAATGCCTCAAGCGCATCCTCTTCCATCACATATCCGAACTGACTTGCGTAGTTTTTCGCGATGTCTACTAACTGTTCTTGCGTATAGTCAGCAAAATGAATCGTCCGTTTCATTCGGCTACTAAGACCAGGGTTGGATTCAATTAATCGGCGCATCGGACCTTCGTAACCGGCAAGGACGACGACAAGATTCTCGCCATGTTTCGGCATTTCATCAACGAGTGTATCGATTGCCTCCCGGCCATAGTCGTTCGCCCCGCCGTTCAAACTATAGGCCTCGTCAATGAGTAAGACGCCGCCAAGGGCGTCACGGATCGCCGCTTTCGTTTTTTGAGCTGTCTGTCCCACATAGCCACTAACTAAATCTGCACGACTGACGACATTGACATGGCCTCGCTTCAAATAACCTGTCCGTTTCAACATCTGTGCATATAAATAGGCAAATGTCGTTTTTCCGGTACCGCTGTTTCCGGTTAGTGTCACATGGAGCTGGACCGGCGCCGTCTTCAAACCGAGCGCCTTCCGCTTCTTTTGAATCTGGACGAGTGCTTCGATTTCAGCCAGTTGTGCTTTCGCTTCTTCCATGCCGACCAGGTCATCTAACGATGTCGGACTCGAGTCATCTTCTGGCTGATCAAAGTCTTCTTCAGTCAAGAGCGCCATCTCGTCTAACGGAGCGTCTGCACCGAAGCGGGAACCCTTCTTAAACATCGCATCAAGTAAAATGTTATGGACAGTCCGAGCATTTCCGAACGTCGAATCGACTCGTTCTCTGTCGATTCGAGCAAGAAGTGATCGCTTTGCCTCTTCCGTCAGCACGTAATTATTCTCTTGTGCCACTTTCTCACCGATGGCGACCAATTCTTCGTCACGGTAGTTCGGTAACTCATAGTGATTCGACTCAGGGAATCGTGATCGTAAACCAGGGTTAGCTAAGAGGAAATGGCGCATTTCTTCTGGATAACCAGCTAGAATGACGACGAACTTGCCTGCATATTCGCCACTCGTCATTGCGGCGACAAGCGTATCGATGGCCGCTTGTCCGTAATCACTACCACTCGCATCTTGACGCTTCAATGCATATGCCTCATCGATGAATAAGACACCACCTTCCGCCTCTTTCACCTTATTCATTACCTGTTCTTCCGTTTGTCCAACATAGGCACCGACAAGACTCGAACGATCTGCCTCGACAAGGTCTGGGCGTCCTAATAAGCCGAGTTCAAAGTAAATCTCAGCCATGAGTCTCGCTAATGTCGTCTTGCCGGTTCCTGGATTCCCTGTGAAGACGAGATGAAGGGATGGTTGATGTTTTGAAGAAAAGCCGGCTTTCTCTCGTTCTTTTTGGAAAAGGAGAAAGCGATACCACGCTTTTACACGTGCTTTGATGTCATCGAGCCCAATCATGTCTTCAAGTGACTCAATCGCGCTCGAGCGTGTCTCGCTCGGACGGTCTGGTAGTAGCTCACAAATCGTGTGTAGTCGTTCTTTCACAAGGGAAACGCGCTCCCCGAAACGATGAAACGCTTCACGACTGAAATAGTTCCCCTGCATGGATGCGAGCAAGGAGGCAGTATCATCTTCAAGAGATGCGACTTCTTGCATCGCTTCGATGATCGCTTCAAACAGGTTCTCCAGCTGTCCGCGCCATTCAGAATCACGCAAATCAGACTTCGCAGCCTCCACCTCATCATGGAGTTGGTCAAGTTGATCGAGTAACGCTGACGTTTTTGACTCGTACTCTGTTAAGATTTGAACCTTCATTGAGGCGTAATCGGCCTCTCGTAAGGTGGGCCAGTCAATTTGAAGCGCCTGTTTCGAACGACGCAACTGCTCATTCAGTTGAAACAGACGAAGCTCTGGAGGAAGTGCGTTCATCGCCTCCAACTCTTTTACCCAGCGGTTGAGTAACGGGTCCATCGTTTCCTTTTGTTTGAGCCGATGTGTTGCGAGCAGCCGCAAGGAACGAATTAATTCTTCTTGGTGCTGAGTCGCACGAGACCAATGTGCGTAAGATAACAATGCCGCCTCGTTTACTTTTTCTCCAGCTTCCCAGTTCGTCAAGTCCGTTTGAACTTGTTCCACTTGAATTTGTTTCATCTTGTTCTCCCTTTCAGACGACAAGGGAGCCGACATCATGTCTGCTCCCCATCGGATTATCTTGATTCAAACGATGTCATCCGAATCGAATGGAATAACTTTCCGTTATTCCGCGATTCTGCCGCGAGCAAGATTCGTTCATGCGCATCGACATAATATGTGACAGTCTCTTTATTTTCTTCTTCACTAAAAATCGATGGATAGTTTTCAATCCACTCTTCCGGAACGGTCTCAGCCGATTCTGATTTCACATACGCTTGCGCGGTACGTCCGACCAAATCGGTTTCGCCTTCACTTGAACCAAGCGTCCCGTCATCGAGCCATTTACGAATCTGTTCGTTCGTTGCACGTGACAAGAATGGATGAGGTGCGACTGCTCCGGAGTTCGTCTCCTGTCGAAGAACTTCTTCCCCGTCCGGATTGAACTCTAAGTAGGTCTCTCCATCCCATTCTGCTTTCGCGCCAACATTTGGACCCGTCACGACTTCAGATACAAAATGTCCGTCCTCATCATATGTGACAAGGTACTCTCGTTCTTCGAGCTCTTCGCCTTCTTTTGGAAGTTTGCGTTCTTGATATCCGATCACGACATTCGAGTAGAATGGTTCGACTTTCTCTTCCTCTTCCCCGCTCAAATCCATGAGCACATAGAAGTTATAAGCGAGTAATGCCCCGACAATGAGGATGCCGGCCAATATCACCCAGCTCAACCTTTTTTTTATCTGTTGTTTCATAGCCTATCCTCCTCGTTTCTTCACTTACTATCCTACACTAGCGAGAAGGACAAGCAAAATATTTTTGACCGAAAAAGGGCCTCATCTGAGACCCTTTCGAATTAACCTAGTTTATCTTCATCTTTCTTTTGCATCTCTAGCCATTTATCTCGTTCATCCGGTTCGTCGGTAAGATCCTTGAATAAGGCAATCATCATAAAGATGAGCACGAAGATGAATGGGAAGGCTGCGAGAATCGCAACAGCTTGTAGAGCATCTAATCCACCAGCATACAACAATACGGCTGCGATTGATGATTGGATGATTCCCCAAGTCATTTTAATCCCCATCGGCGGGATGAGCTTCCCGTTCGATGTAAGCATACCGAGGACGTATGTCGCAGAGTCGGCCGATGTAATAAAGAATGTCGAAATCAAGAAGATGGCGATTACACTGAGTAGCGTCCCAAAACCACCGAACGTTTCAAACAGTGCGAACAGCCCGACCTCAGTACCGATTTCGTTTACTTGATCAATTAAGCTATATCCTCCGAACAAATCAGCCCAGATGGCCGAACCGCCGAAGACGGAGAACCATAATAATCCGAATGATGTCGGGACAAGTAAGATTCCGATGATAAATTCCCGAATCGTACGCCCTTTCGATACACGTGCGATAAACGTTCCGACGAATGGTGACCAAGAAATCCACCAAGCCCAGTAGAAGATAGTCCAACCGTTCACCCATTCACGTTCAACGGGTTCAAATGCGGCTGTACGGAAACTCATGCTCGGGAGCTGCTGCAAATAAGTTCCGACCGTTTGTGTGAACAAGTCGAAAATGAAAGCTGTCGGTCCCGCAAACATCGTCGCTACAAGTAGGACAATTGCCAAGAAAATATTCGTATTACTTAAAATTCGAATTCCTTTGTCAAGACCTGTCGAAGCACTGATCATGTAGAGCACCGTTACGACGGCAATGATGATCAACTGTGTCACGAAAGCGTTCGGTACCCCAGGGATGAGGTAATGAAGGCCACCGGCAATTTGTTGAGCACCAAAACCAAGTGAAGTCGCTACCCCGAATGCCGTCGCAATGACCGCAAGGATATCGACCGTTTGCTTCACGGGTTGTTCGTAGCGGTTATGGACGAGCGAACCGATCGTCTCCCCAATCGTCGCGGGACGACCTTTTCTAAACGTCGAATATGCGATGGCGAGCGCAATCATTGCGTAAATCGCCCATGGATGGAAGCCCCAATGGAAAAATGCATAACGCATAGCAGTCCGTGCATCTCCTTCAGGTGTAGGTGAAGCGAATGGTGGTGAGTGGAAGTGGAGCAACGGTTCAGCCGCTCCCCAGAAGATGAGTCCAATTCCCATCCCGGCACTGAATAACATGGCAAACCATGATAAATAACTAAATTCTGGACGATCTGTATCCTTTCCAAGTCGAATCGAACCATATCTTGAAAAGATTAAAAAGATGGCAACCAGTAAAAACCCGGTGGCGCTCAAGAGATAGAACCAACCCATCCCGTTTGAGAGCCAGCCTTGTAACGTACTCGTCACGTTTAATAGACTGGCATTACCTAATAAACTCTCGGGGAAAAGTCCCCAAATCGTAAATAAGCCAGTTATGATTGCAGATACGACGAATACGGTCGTCACACGGCTTTTTCGTTCCATAAAATCACTCCTATTTAATTTTCTATTTTCATATACGTTTTCCACCCTAACATACTTTTGAAACAAGTCACAACCCTATGTGTACATAAATGTATTGTTTACCGTCCAATAGATAGGTGTCTTGTCATCAAGTTGTTTCTTTGGGCTCCAGTGAAACAATCAATGTTTCATCGACCACATAGTAAGGTCTTTTTGGCAACGTTTTTAAATAACCCCCCTCTCGTAAACGGGTCAAATCGAGTTGAAGCGCGTTCTGAAATGTTTGTAACGGTAATTTCTTCTCCTGGTCCATATACAGATCGAGTGCCCGTTGCACTTGATCCATTTCATAAATGACGTCGCGTTCATCTTCCGGTACGATATGAAACGTCTCTTTTGACATGAAGAAACGTTGTTTCGGGATTCCCGAAAGGTGATGTTTCAAGCGTTTGGTGTCGATTTCTTGCGAGTCATCCAGTAGGACGGTGCGATTCACACCTTTTGGCAGTGTCTGTTCATATTCGTGAATCGCCTGACGCAATTCTGAAAGGGTGATATCAATTTCTCGATCCGGTTCCACCTCTTTTTGTTGCGTCAATCGTTTCCACCAACTCTTTCCGAGCTTCTCTTCTTTATCCATAAGCGCACCCCTCCCTGTCTTCCTGTTCCCGAATCTTTTAAAACTTTCACCTTAAAATTGCATATTCATGAAAAAAACCTTCCTTTTTTCAAAGGAAGGTCATGGACTAGCACTTATTTCAATTTGTTACGGAGAACCATTTGCAGGATTCCACCGTGACGGTAGTAATCAATTTCAACTTCAGAGTCGAAACGAGCGATGACTTTGAACTCTGTCACCGTTCCGTTTTCATGTGTCGCTTTTGCGTTCAAGATATCGCGCGGACGTACAGACTCATCGACTTGAATATCAATTGCTTCTTCACCAGTCAATCCGAGTGATTCAGCCGATTCACCGTCTAAGAACTGAAGCGGGAGCACACCCATCATGACAAGGTTCGAACGGTGAATCCGCTCGAAACTTTGTGCGATGACCGCACGGATTCCAAGAAGATTCGTCCCTTTCGCTGCCCAGTCACGAGATGATCCCATTCCGTAATCATTTCCTGCAAGGACAACAAGACCTGTTCCCTGTTCCTTGTACTTCATAGCCGCATCATACATTGGCATGATTTCACCAGTTGGCCAGTACGTCGTAAAGCCACCTTCAGTTCCTGGAGCAACTTGGTTGCGGATACGAATGTTTGCGAACGTACCACGCATCATGACTTCATGGTTACCACGGCGAGAACCATATGAGTTGAAGTCGATTGGCTCTACCCCTTTAGAAAGGAGGTATTGACCGGCTGGTGTCGTCTTCGAGAATGATCCAGCTGGCGAGATGTGGTCGGTCGTAACCGAATCCGCAAACTTCCCGATGACACGTAAGCCATTCAATGCATGAACCTCGCCCGCTTCTGGTTCGAGTTGTTCGAAGAACGGTGGGTTTTGGATGTATGTCGACTCATCTGAGAAGTCATACAAGTTTCCTTCCGGAACATCGAGTGCGTTCCAACGCTCGTTACCAGTGAAGACCGTTTCGTACTCTTTACGGAATGCTTCTGGTGATACGACGTCTTGGACAACCATTTTGATTTCATCGTTTGATGGCCAGATGTCTTTGAAGTATACTTCATTTCCATCTTTGTCTGTACCGAACGAATCATTCATGATGTCGAAGTTGACTGACCCGGCAAGAGCGTAAGCGACGACGAGCGGTGGTGATGCCAAGAAGTTTGCCTTCACGAGCGGGTGAACGCGCCCTTCAAAGTTACGGTTACCAGAGAGGACTGACGACACGAGCAAGTCGTTTTCTGTGATCGTATCTTCGACTTCACGGTCAAGCGGACCAGAGTTTCCGATACATGTCGTACAGCCGTATCCGACCGTGTTGAAGCCAAGTTCGTCCAAGTAAGAAGTCAAACCAGCCTTATCCAAGTAGTCCGTTACGACTTTCGAACCTGGTGCGAGTGATGTCTTCACGTATTTCGGAACGGTTAAGCCACGTTCAACGGCTTTCTTCGCAACGAGTCCAGCACCGACCATGACGTATGGGTTCGACGTGTTCGTACAGCTTGTGATGGCTGCAATCGCAACATCTCCCGTACTCATGTCGACTGCGCCGTCCTCGTACTTGACTGTCGCCGTTTTGTCGAGTTCAGAACGGTCAAGTCCGAAGCCACTGTTTCCTGCAGGAGCACTCAAGCTATCGATGAACGATGTTTGAACGTCTGAGAGGTTGATTCGGTCTTGTGGACGTTTCGGACCCGCAAGTGAAGGCTGGACTTTCGACAAGTCGAGTGTCAACACTTTTGTGAACGTTGGATCAGCTTGATCTGGTGTATAGAAGAGATCATTCGCTTTAGAGTATTCTTCGACGAGTGAAATCAACTCCTCAGAGCGACCAGTCGTACGCATGTAGTTCAATGTTTCCGTATCGACCGGGAAGAATCCACATGTCGCACCATATTCAGGCGCCATGTTTGCAATCGTCGCACGGTCTGAAAGTGGCATCGTGTGGAGCGACGGTCCGAAGAATTCAACGAATTTCCCGACAACTTTTTCATGACGGAGCATCTCTGTCACGACGAGCGCCACATCTGTCGCTGTCACACCAGGGTTTACTTCACCGATGATTTTGACACCGACGACGTCTGGCACTGGGAAGTATGATGGTTGACCGAGCATGCTTGCTTCCGCCTCGATTCCGCCGACACCCCAGCCAAGAACACCGAGTCCGTTGATCATCGTTGTGTGCGAATCCGTTCCGACGAGTGAATCTGGATAAGCAACTGTACCTTCTGCATCATTCTTCTCGAGGACGACAGATGCCAAGTACTCCAAGTTTACTTGGTGAACAATCCCCGTTGCAGGTGGTACGGCACGATAGTTGTCAAATGCCGTCTGAGCCCAACGTAAGAACTTATAACGTTCTTCGTTACGTTCAAATTCGATGTCCATGTTTTTCATCAATGCGCCAGCGAAACCATATGCGTCTACTTGAACTGAGTGGTCGACGACGAGATCGACAGGAATTTCTGGGTTGATTTTGTTTGGGTCTCCACCGAGGTCTGCCATCGCTTTACGAAGTGAAGCAAGGTCTACGACCGTCGGTACACCCGTGAAGTCTTGAAGTACGACACGTGCCGGTTTGAACGGTACGTCAATGTCTTTCGAGACGTCGGCAGTGCCCCATTTTGCCAAGTTCTCGACATGTTCTTTCGTGATGGCACGCCCGTCTTGTTGACGGAGAACCGATTCAAGAAGAACGCGAATCGAATACGGAAGACGGCTGATGTCCGTCAATCCTTCTTCTTCCAATTTTTTCAAACGATAAAAATCATACGATTGCCCGTTCGCTTCGAACTTTGTCCGAGATGCGAAGGCGTCTAAAACATTCGTCTGTTCCATTGCAATTTCCCCCTTTTTGAAAGCGCCGACCACACGACAATGCGTAATCGCTTACTTTTCACATATTTATCATAATACAAGTATAGCGTGACGTAAAATACATTCCGTCACAAATTAGTCATAAGTAAAACTTATCAAAACTAAAATGACTTAATTCACAACAAAAAAACACCTCAGAAACGAGGTGTTTACATCTTATTCTTCCGTACCGATCTCTTCGTTGACGTCAAGTGCCTCAACAAGCGTCAAGTCATCTGCGTGACGCTCAGCGAACCGTTCATATGTGAACTCGTTCGCGAACAGGAAGACCGGACGTTCCCAACGGTCTGTAACGAGCATGTTCCGTGAATCTTGGAACGGTTTCAATGCCTTCAACTCTTTATCTTTGACCCAACGAGCAACGCTATATGAGACTGGTTCCATTCGAATATCGACGCCATATTCATTGTTTAAACGATATTCGAATACCTCGAATTGAAGTTGTCCGACCGCGCCGAGATAAATCTCGTTATATTCGTTGCGATACACTTGAATCGCCCCTTCTTGCGCAAGCTGTTCTACCCCTTTGTGGAAGTGTTTCGACTTGAGCGAGTTGACCGGCGAAACGCGCATGAACAATTCCGGTGGGAAAGTTGGCAGCGCCTCAAACGCAATCTTCTGCTTCGATGTGGTGATGGTATCTCCAATTTGATACGTCCCAGAATCATAGATCCCGATGACATCACCAGCAAACGCTTGGTCGACTGTTTCTCGATCGTTCGCCATCAATTGTGTCGATTGGCTCAATTTTATCTTTTTCCCAGTACGAGTGAGCGTCACATCCATCCCACGCTCAAACACACCTGAACAGATGCGTACAAAGGCGATGCGATCGCGGTGTGCCGGATTCATGTTCGCCTGAATCTTGAAGACGAATCCACTGAAGTCTTCTGATGTCGGATTGATTGGACCGACGTTCGACTTACGTGCCTCAGGAGCCGGAGACATCTCTAAATAGTGATTCAAGAACGCAGTCACCCCAAAGTCGACGAGCGCTGTTCCGAAAAATACCGGTGTCAATTTACCGCTCTGGATCGCCTCGACATTAATCTCGTTCCCCGCTCCATCGAGAAGGTCGATTTCATCGCGGAGGTTCATCAAGTTCTCTTCCGACAAATGATCGGCGAGAATCGGATCGTTCACTCCGTCCTCACCCAGTTGAAGTGTCGACTTCTCCCCACGGAACAAGTGGACCTCATTTTTCATTCGGTCGTAGACACCTTCAAACTGCATTCCACTTCCGATTGGCCATGTAATCGCGACAGAAGGCATGCCTAACACTTCTTCGAGCTCTTCCATCAATTCAAGCGGATCTTTTGCCTGACGATCCAACTTGTTCATAAATGTGAAGATTGGAATCCCACGCATCCGACAAACTTGGAATAGTTTTTTCGTCTGTGTTTCAATCCCTTTCGCAGCATCAATGACCATGACCGCGCTATCGACTGATGTCAACACGCGATACGTGTCTTCACCGAAGTCGTTGTGTCCTGGTGTATCCATGATCGATACAACCTTGTCTTGATAGATGAATTGCATGACAGACGATGTGACCGAGATCCCACGTTGTTTCTCGATTTCCATCCAGTCAGATTTTGCGTGTTTTGAGTTTTTGCGCGCCTTGACCGTACCTGCCTCGCGAATCGCACCACCGTGCAAAAGTAATTTTTCTGTTAATGTTGTTTTCCCCGCATCCGGGTGAGAGATAATGCCGAATATCCGACGTCTCTCGACTTCCTGTTTCAATTGGCTCATATAGGATAGACCTTTCCTTTCTCGTCTCAGTTCATGCTTATTCTCGTAGCAACGCTATCTATTCTAACGAAATCAATTCGGTTCGTCTATCCTAATGGGACGTACGCCTTTTGCAAATGGATTCTTTTTTGTATACTAACGATGAAAGCAAGTGAATGTATAGAACGGGGGAAAGACGATGCCAGAAAACTTGATGATGTATTTCATTGTATTCTGGGGATTCGTCATGATTGGACTCATGACGATTGGCGGGTACTTCATGTTTCGTAAGTTTTTAAAACGAATGCCAAAAGAAGATGGACGTTCCCTACTTGACATCGAAGATGATTATATAGAAAGAACGCGTCATCTCTGGACTCCGGAGACGCGGACGCTATTAGATCGTCTCGTCACACCGGTACCCGAGTTGTTCCGCGACGTGGCGATCCGAAAAATCGCAGGTAAAATCGGTCAATTCGCGCTTGAATCGCGTGCAAAAAAAATGACGACCGAACTTGTGGTAAAGGGTTACATCGCCGCAACACCGAAGCGCGATCACAAGTTCTTAAAGAAAGCGCTAACCGAAGAACAGATTGATTGGACGCCATACGAACACTATTTTCAGCAGTAGACTCTATCTCATTCAGATAGAGTTTTTTATTTGTCGAATTGTGCGATTCGCCTAATGGGTCAAAAGTACCTTTTCTCGAGCTTTATATTACATCGAAATAACGTTCACGAATTAGACAATATTGAAAACGCTTACAGTAAATTGGTATGACCAATATTAATATAACGTCTTTCATTTCGACACGAAAAAAAGGAATGACTGAATTGTTTTTCACAACGCATAATGGATTTATCTTACAGTCAAGGAGGGTCTATTATGCATGATGTAACACAAGTTTCACAAACAACAAGCCATCAATCTGCCCACATGATTACCGAACATGAGACATTTCATCGGTTAATGCAGGAAAAAAATCGCTTCATCGTTCCAGCTATCATCTTCTCACTCATCTTTTATTTCACACTCCCGATTCTGACGAGCTATACGACGATCTTGAATACACCACTCATCGGGGACATCACTTGGGCTTGGGCGTTCGCCTTTTCCCAGTTCATTATGACTTGGACACTTTGTGTACTTTATAGTCGACGTGCCCGTCGCTTTGACGCACTCGTCGAACAATTGAAAGACGAGGTGAGATCATGAATTGGACCGCGATCGCCCTCTTTATCGCCATTGTCGGACTCACGCTAGTGATTACATACTTTGCAGCAAGAAAAACAAAAACTGCCAGCGATTTTTATACGGCAGATGGTGGATTGACCGGATTTCAAAACGGTCTTGCCATTGCAGGCGACTATATGTCTGCCGCATCGTTTCTCGGAATTGCAGGTATGATCGCGCTTGCGGGATTCGATGGGTTTTTCTATTCAATCGGTTTCCTCGTTGCCTATCTCGTTGTCCTCTATCTCGTCGCCGAACCATTGCGAAATCTTGGGAAATATACGATGGCAGACATGATTGCGGCACGTTTTAACAAGCCTCGCGTACGTGGTGTCGCAGCGATGAATGCGATTGTCATCTCCATTTTTTACATGATTGCGCAACTCGTCGGAGCGGGTGCTTTGATTGAACTGTTACTCGGAATCCCTTATACGACAAGTGTCGTCGTCGTCGGAATCTTAATGACAGTCTACGTCGTTTTCGGTGGCATGACGGCCACTTCTTGGGTACAAATCACGAAAGCCGTACTTCTGATGATTGGGACGGCAATCATTTCATTTCTCGTGTTCGCTCGTTTTGATTTCTCCGTCACGACGATGTTTAATGAAGTCAGTAAAGCGACCCCACTCGGAAGTGACTTCTTGAACCCTGGGAACAAGTTCAAGCTACCGCTCGATACCATTTCATTAAACATGGCGCTCGTGCTCGGTACGGCAGGGCTCCCTCATATTCTGATTCGCTTCTTCACCGTCAAAGATGCACCGACTGCTCGGCAATCCGTCGTCTATGCGACATGGATCATCGGTGCATTTTATATCTTGACCATTTTCCTAGGTTTCGGTGCCGCAGCATTCGTCGGACGTGATGCCATTCTCGCCGCAAACCCTGCCGGCAACATGGCGGCCCCTCTTCTCGCGCAAGTGCTCGGTGGTGACCTCTTGTTCGCTTTCGTTGCCGCAATCGCGTTCGCGACAATTCTTGCCGTTGTCGCTGGACTCGTACTGTCAGCTGCTTCCGCCTTCGCCCATGACTTCTACGGACATATCATTCGTAAAGGGGAAGCGACAGAAACTGAACAAGTGAAAGCCGCGCGAATCGCTTCAGTTGCGGTCGCCCTCGTCTCAATGGGACTAGCTTTTTTCGCCCAGTCGATGAACGTTGCGTTTCTTGTCTCGCTCGCCTTCGCCGTTGCGGCGAGTGCGAACTTACCTGTGATTCTCTTTACGATTTTCTGGAGACGCTTTAATACAGGTGGCGCCATTTGGGGAATGGTAGTCGGTTTGTTCTCCTCACTGATTCTAGTCGCACTCAGCCCGAACCTTTGGGCTCCGGACGGTTCGGCCATCTTTGTCGGTGAAGCCCTATTCCCACTATCCAATCCCGGGATTGTATCAATCCCCCTCGGTTTCATCGCTGCCGTGATTGGTACACTGGTCACGAAATCAGATGAAGCAGCAGGAAACTATGAACGCGTCCTCGTCAAGGCGAACACTGGAATCGACGCGGAGACCGAAGTCGCCGCTACGAAAGCAGACTAAATAAAAAATGGAGTGGCTCAACGCCACTCCATTTTTACGTGATTGCGATTCGTTTATATTTTTGATACATGGCGATTCGCCACGGGACAATCATCCCCCAAGCAATCAAATAAAACAATCCGCCGGTCGAGAAGATATCGACCTCATGACCGACCCAAACCTTCATTGCTGTACGGATGGCAAGGAGTGCGAACACGACCACGAAAAATGCTTTCGATCGTGAGAGATACACTTCGCCGTCCCGTTTTTCAAAGTTTGATGTCTTAATCAAAAACAGACTGAAGATGAGCCCGACCGCAAGGGCCTCAGCCACTTCGACCCATGATAAGCGAAACGCGGGAATCAAAAACTGAATCATCCCGGTCGTCATCGCAAGTGGTGGGATTAAAATTTTCTTCGCATTCGTCGGCTTTGCCGATGCTTTTACACGAACAAAGCTCGCTACGATACCCATTAACAACGCGACGAGAGTCGACCCCCATAACATTGACATCTCGGTCAACCCCTTAAAATCCGGTGAATCCGACAAGCTCGCTCATCCATGCAGCGAACCGATTCATTCCGTCAAAATATAATAGTACGCCGAACACCATCATCAAATAGCCTCCGACTTTTGCCACTTTTGCACTGTTGCGTGCTAAGTACTTGATCTTGCCAACGAATGCGACCATCACCAAAAATGGAATTGCAAATCCGATGACATACGCCAACATATAGCCGAGCCCTTGACTCGGGTTCGTGGCGGCTAGTGCGATCACACCAGCTAAAATCGGACCTGTGCACGGTGTCCAACCGGCCGCAAATCCAATACCAATTAAAACGGTACCAAAATAACCGCTCTTTCGTTCGCCGATATCCATTTTCTTTTCACGCATCATAAATTGCGGTTGCCATAAGCCCGCCAAAAAGACGCCGAACACGAAAATCAAAATGGCGCCGAACATGCGTAGACTGTCCTTGTATTGGATGAAGACGTCTGCGATCAACGAAGTCGACAACCCTAGCACGAGAAAGACAATCGAAAAACCGAATAAGAACGAAAATGTGTGGAACCAAGCTGTACGCTGTTTTAATCCTTCATTTTTTAACTCAGATACGGAAACCCCAGTGATATACGAGAGAAAGACCGGATACAACGGGAGCGTACATGGTGACAAGAACGATAAGACGCCCGCCCCAAATGCGAGCCATAATGTGACTTCCATGACGATTTCCACCTTTCACGACCATTATAGCGAAATCCTATTTAAATTGCTCGAATCTTTTCTTTCAAACCTCAACATCATTTTGTAATTTTTGAAATGGAAATGAAACTTGTCATCTGTAAACGGAGGTGCTAAGATTTGGATATTCCAGTTCACAAAATTCTAATTTACATGATGGGGGAACGAACGTGGCAGTCACCGCAGCAGATACACTACACCAGGCCATTGAACAAAAACGTGATGAACTGTATAAAATCGCGTCAAAGCATTCTTGGACCTCACCTGAAGTCATTTCAGTAAGCCAAGAACTTGACTCTCTAATCACTCGTCATGTCCTATCAAAGCATAATAAAGAGAAACTTCATTCTTGAAACTTGACGGCTCGTCACCTAGTGTGACGAGCTTTTTCCATGGAAAAAAGGACACCTGAATAGGTATCCTTTCCAAATCAAGACATCAGACGTTGTCCGGATTGCAGTTCATACATCTTTTTGTACAGTCCGTCTTGTTTCAATAACTGTTGATGGTTGCCGCGTTCCACGATTTCACCGCGATGCAAGACTAATATCAAATCTGCATCTTGAATCGTCGACAGGCGGTGAGCGATTGCAATCGTCGTCCGACCCCGACGCATCCGATCGAGCGCAGTCTGTACACGCTCTTCTGTTTCGGTATCGATGGAGCTTGTCGCTTCATCGAGAATAAGCACCTTTGGATTACGTGCGACCGTACGGGCAAAAGCGAGCAATTGACGCTCCCCGCTTGAGAACGTCGCTCCACGCTCTCCGACGACATGGCCATAGCCAGCATCCAACTTTTCAATGAACGTATGCGCTTGGACGAATTCAGCAGCTTCACGCGCGCGCTCAGAATCGATGTCCGGATTGAACAGCTTCAAATTCTCTTCAATTGTTCCGGTGAATAAGAATGGGTCTTGTAGGACAAGCCCGACCTGATGACGAAGCTCTTGCTCCTCGAACTGTTCGAGCGGTTGCCCGTCAATCGTGATGCGACCAGATTCATATGGGTAAAAACGGGTCAACAAATTGATGATTGAACTTTTACCACTCCCAGTATGACCAACGAGCGCTACCGTCTCACCAGGTTTCGCCACGAACGAAATTTGTTTCAACACGTCAACTTCTCCGTCGTAACTGAACGTCACGTCTTCGAACCGAACTTCCCCATCAGTGATCCGCGCTTCACCAGGCATCCGTTTACCTGGAGCCGGTTCATCCGTATCTAAAATTTTGAAGACACGATCCGCCGATACGACGGCTTGTTGAAATTCGCTCAATCGTTGCATGATATCGAGTACAGGACGGAAAATACGTTCAATATAGCTGATGAAAGCATACACGACCCCTACCTGAACCTGTTCACTCATGGAGAGCACCCCATAATAGCCGAGCAGACCGATGATGGAGAAGGCAAGAAGGAGTTCGATGATTGGGCGTAGCAACATGCTATCGAGTTTTAAGTTCCGATATCGTGCCTCCTGATGCGCTTCGTTCGTCTCTTCGAACTGACGGATGAGACGCTCTTCTTGACGAAATTGTTGAATGATGCCCATCCCGTTGATGGATTCGTTCAACTGGGCGTTGAGTTGTGACAACAAATCCCGGACTTGTGCGAAATATTTCGTCGAGAAACGACGATACGCCCAAATGATGAGCCAAAAGAGAGGCAACAAGATGAGCCCCATCGTCGCGAGCGGCGGCTCTAAAATGTAGAGGAAAATATACGTCCCGATCAACTGAACAGCGGACTGAACGAACGTACTCATAACTCCGACATAGAGCTCTTTCACCGCCTCCGTATCGTTCGTAATACGCGATACAAGGACGCCCGCTGGTGTACGGTCAAAATAAGCGAGCCGCATCCCCATGACGTGGCGGAAAATATCCATCCGAATATTTTGAACAATCTTCAGCGCAATCTTTTGAAACGAAATCGATTGTAGATAATCAAACACGATTGCAGATACGTGAAGAACCATATAGACGGCGAAGAGAGCGATGACCCAGTTCGTTGGATAGACACCCGGTGTGACGAATTCATCGATGAACACTTTGATTAGAAACGGCCCTGCCAACTTTGCACCTGTCGCAATCAAGAGAAATACGAAGGCGACACTGAGCGGTTTACCATACCGTTTCGCGTAACTGAGCAGTCGCTTGATGACTTGCCATTCTTGGACATCATGTTTCATCGTGTCCACCCCCTTCTACAATCGCTTCAAGTTGCTGACGATCATATGTCTCTCGATACCAGCCTGTCTCCTGAAGCAATGCCTCATGACGACCTCGCTGAATGATATTTTCGTCCTCAATCACGAGAATCTCGTCAGCATGTTCCACGGCGGAAAGTCGATGGGCGACGATGACGCGCGCCTGGTCCGGATTGCCGACTCGAAAATGCTCGATAATCGACTCTTCCGTTTTCGCATCGACCGCAGATAACGCATCATCTAATATCAAGACGTCAGCCGCTGTCATGAGCGCCCGTGCGATGGAAATCCGCTGTTTCTGGCCACCTGATAATGTGACCCCGCGTTCACCGACGAGTGTCGCATAGCCTTCCGGAAGACGGACGATATCTTCATGCACCTCAGCGACCTTAGCCGCTTCGATGATTTCTTCCATGCTCGCATCGGGTCTTCCGAACGCGATATTGTTCGCAATCGAATCCGAGAACAAGAAGTGATCTTGCGGCACGACCGCAATCTTATCCATCAGAAGTGACTTTTTCACTTGGCGGATGTTGATCCCGCCGATTTTAATCTTTCCATCTTTCACGTCATACTCACGTGTCAACAGACGGACAATCGTTGTCTTCCCTGCACCTGTTCTGCCGACAATCCCGATGGTTTTTCCACGCTCAATCCGAAAATGAACATTGTGGAGCACAACGGTCTCGTCATAGGCGAAGTTTCGAATATCAACTTCCACCTCTGAATGAGAGAGCGTCGTCGCAGCCATGCGGTCGTCTTGAATCTCAGGTTTGACGGCGAGCATCCGCTCAATCCGGTCGTAAGACGCACGTCCACGCTCCACGATGTTGAACAACCATCCAAAGGCTAACATTGGCCATGTCAACAGTGCCAAATAAGCTGTGAAGCTGACGATCTGTCCAATCGTCAATTCTCCTTGTTCAATCAAGACGGCTCCATACCCGACCGAAAGGATATAAGACAATCCGACAATTCCGAAGATGGTCGGGTCGTATAAGGCATCAATCTTCGCGACTCGTACGTTTTTGGCCATGACTTCACTCGATAAATTCTCAAACGATTCCACGTCCCGACCGACTTCCCCCGTCGATTTTAAGACACGGACGCCACTGACACTTTCTTGCACTTTGTCATTCAATTCTGAAAATGCCGCTTGGGCGACCCCGAATCGGCTATGTAACATCTTTCCATATCGCGTCGTCAAAGCGACCATGATTGGTAACGGTAGTAAGGCAACGAGCGTCAATTTCCAACTGATTGTTGTAATCATCGTGATGATGACGAACGTCCCAAGTGTCACGCTATCGACGAGTGTTAAAATCCCCGCACCGGCCGTCATCGATACGGCTTGTACATCATTTGTCGCATGGGCCATCAAATCACCGACCCGTGACTTTTTATAAAATCGCTGATCAAGATCTGTGAAATGCCGATATAGTTGGCTACGAAGCATTCTTCCTAGACGAATCGATGCGCCGAAGATAAAATAGCGCCAAAAGAAGCGGGCGATATAGTTTCCAATTCCAACAGCGGCAAGTCCCCCTAATAATAGCCAGAGTGTGTCGGACGAAAGCGAACCACGGTTGATCTCATCGACAATCCGTCCGATGATGCGTGGTGGAATCAGTTCTAGACCAGCCACGAAGATCAGTAAGACGATGCCGAGCGCGTACGTCTTCCACTCAAGACGCAAAAACCAAGATAATTGTTTGAATACACGAATGTGAAACGCCCCCCTTTGTCTTTAGATGAAGATTATTTATTAATCGTAGCGAAAGTCTGTTCGATTGTCTAACAAAAAGAGGAAACAAAAAAGCACTTCGGGAACCGAAGTGCTTTCGTGATTGATTATGATTTCTTTTCGTTTTTCATCTGCACGTTCATGGCGCGCATCACTTGGTTGACTTTCTTCTGTGATGGCTTTTGACCCATCTGCATCATCAACGTACGAATCATATCTTCATTGATTGGCGGGTTCTGTTCAAGGTAGTTCATCATGTATTTACGCGCGATAAAGAATCCGATCGCGATCCCCCCGATGAGTGCTGCCACGACAAGAAGAATCCAGAATAATGTACTCAAGGCTTTACCTCCTCTACCATATGAAACATCGTTTTTTACTATACACTAAATTGAACAACTTCGCTAGTCGTCCAGAAAAAAAGTGACGGCCAAACAATTGGCCGTCACAACAATCTAACTTGAGATTAAAGTGATTTTACTGCATTGACGACGTTGTCGACTGACATGCCGTACTCTTTCATGAGGAGGTCACCAGGTGCAGATGCTCCGAACTTGTCGATTCCGAGCACTTTACCACCGAATCCTACATATTTGTACCATCCAAGTGTCGCACCCGCTTCAAGTGATACACGTTTCGTGACTGAAGATGGAAGAACAGATTCTTTGTACTCTGCAGATTGCGCTTCGAAGAGTTCCCATGATGGCATCGAGACGACTGCCGCTTTCACACCTTCTGACGCGAGCTGTTCACGCGCTTCAACGAGAACGTGTACTTCAGAACCTGTACCGAGCAAGAGAACGTCTGCATCTTTCGATTCACCTGCAACGACGTAAGCTCCTTTTGCTGCCGTTTCAATAGATGTACCTTCGAGTTCTGGTAACGCTTGACGAGTCAAGACGAGAAGTGAAGGAGTCGTTTTCGATGTCACTGCTTGTTTCCAAGCTGCAATCGTTTCTTTGCCGTCAGCAGGACGAAGAACAGAGAGGTTCGGCATCGCGCGGAAGCTCATCAAATGTTCGACCGGCTCGTGCGTTGGGCCATCTTCACCGACTGCGATTGAGTCGTGCGTCAAGATAAACGTCGATGGAAGTCCCATAAGTGCTGCGAGACGGACTGCAGGACGGAGATAATCCGAGAAGACGAAGAACGTCGCACCGTAAGGAAGGACACCACCGTGAAGGGCCATACCGTTCACAGCTGCAGCCATCGCGAACTCACGAACACCGAACCAGATGTTACGGCCAGCTGGATCTTCATCGAAGTCTGCCGCACCTTTGATCATCGAGTTGTTCGATCCGGCAAGGTCAGCCGACCCACCGAAGAGTGTCGGTACTGCTTTTGCGATTGCGTTTAACACTTCACCGCTCGTTTGACGTGTTGCTTTTTTCGAACCGATTTCGAATGTCGGCAACTCGCTATCCCAACCTTCAGGAAGCTCATTGTTCATCGCACGCTCGAACTGTGCTCCGAGCTCAGGGTGTGCCGCTTTATACGCTTCAACGAGTTCGTTCCAGTCTGACTCATATTTCGCACCAGGCTCGACAACTTTCTCGTTGAATAAGTCATATACTTCGTTTGGAACGTAGAATGACTCGCCTTCCCATTTGTAGAACTGTTTCGTCAATTCGATTTCAGCGTCTCCAAGTGGCGCACCGTGTGATGCCGATTTACCCGACTTGTTCGGTGAACCGAATCCGATGACCGTTTTGACTTCGATCAATGTCGGCTTCGACGTCTCTGCTTTCGCAGCATCAATCGCTTTTGCGATTGAATCGATGTCCGTTCCGTCTTCGACACGAATAACTTGCCATCCGTAAGCGTTGAATCGGTCTTCTACGCTTTCAGAGAATGACTTATGAAGGTCGCCATCGAGAGAGATGTCGTTTGAATCGTAAAGAACGACGAGTTTACCAAGTTTCAAGTGACCTGCAAGAGAAGCCGCCTCAGCAGACACACCTTCCATCAAGTCTCCATCACCGCAAATGCCGAACGTGTAGTGGTCAACGACGTTGAACTCGTCGCGGTTGTAAGTCGCTTCTAAGTGTTTCTCTGCCATGGCCATCCCGACAGCCATCGCAATCCCTTGTCCAAGTGGGCCCGTTGTCGCATCTACCCCAGCCGTGTGGCGGTACTCAGGGTGACCAGGTGTTTTCGAGTCCATTTGACGGAATGATTTCAAATCGTCCATCGACAAATCATAGCCAGACAAGTGAAGGAGCGAATACAAGAGCATCGATCCATGACCCGCTGAAAGCACGAAACGGTCACGGTTGAACCAGTTCGGGTTTTTCGGGTTGTGACGCATTTTATCTGTCCAAAGTGTAAACGCCATTGGGGCAGCGCCCATCGGCATCCCTGGGTGACCAGAGTTCGCTTTTTGGACCGCATCAATTGAGAGCGTCCGAATCGAGTTAATCGCTAATAATTCTTTAGTAGTTGTTTCCACTAATTTCATCCTCTCTGTGTTAAGAAGGTTTTCTACCCGTCATATTTTATCACACTCAATCGTGTGTCACAACTAATTAATTAGTATAACACATTTGATGAAATCGTTTCCTTCTATTGCATGAAATAATGTGTAATCCGTTCGTCTGATGCGTGTTCGTGTATAACAAAAATGCACATCCTATACGAAATAGGATGTGCATTCGGGATCACTCACCGCGATAACGTTTTTGGTCTTCTTTCAACTTCTCTGGGGTAACGTCGTTCCCATCTGGGTCGACGACTTTCATCCCCATCATTTGTGATTTGAACGATTGACGAAACGCCTTCAAATATTCTTGACGCAAGTCTTGTTGCTCGTTCATTTCGTCTTGAGACAGTCCTTCTGTCTTCGCTTTGTTGGCGAGGAAATTGATTCGCTCCAATTGTCCTGGTGCTAACATCTGACTCGCCCCCTCTCTAGTGAATTTGTTCTTATACTTTACAAAATCAAAGAGGAAGAATCAAGTTTCAGCTACTGACTGGTGCTCGAGATAACGTCGATTGACGGTCGCTTTCGAGACTTCATAACCAAATCCTCGAAGGGTCGCCGCAATCTCAGCAAACGTCAAGCCACGCTCGCGTAATTGAATAATCTCTTCAATCGGCACTTCGATTCGATGTCGCCCGCCTTGATCGTTATTTTGAATATTGCGCTGTGGGTTAAATCCGTTGGCGACGGCACGGCGCATCCCACGAGAAATTTTAGCGTTATGAATCTTACGCTGATACTCTTCGACAACACTGACAATCTCCAATACCATCTTCTCGGCATCGGAAACGACATAGTCCGACGTCGACTGCATCGTCAGCAATCGCACGTCATGCTTCATTAGAGTATGCAAGATCGCAATCTTGGCATTCCCTCGTCCTAAACGACTGTCATCCGTGACGAGAACAGCATCGAGCTGAGAAGTGGATACATGGTCAAGTAAATCAAGTAGCCCTTGCCGATTGACTTCATAACCGCTCTCTTGCTCTGTGATGACATCTATGACGTCGGCCCCTAATCCCGAAGCCAGCTGCTGTAATTCTTCGACTTGCCGAATGAGTGATGTCTCTTGGGTAGACTTGTTCGTCGATACCCGGCAATAGATGACGACTCGCATCGCACCACTCCCTTTCATTGCATTCATTTGTTACGATACACAGTTCAATAATAGTTCGCAATGAAGAACAATCACTCAGCGGCATACCATTTCATTTTTCGTTCGTTATGCTCTTCACGCTCTGCCATGATCTGTGCTTCGAGCGATTCCGCTTCGACGTATGCGACCTCTTGTTCAATCGTCCGCTCTGACGTGACGACCGGATCGACAACTTTTGGTTCCCCTCGCATTTCACCAGCCAAATAAAAAGCGAACATCCCGACCAAGAGCATCCCGACTAAAATGATTCCGTTGAGTGTGTCTTTCATGATTGAATTGCCTCCCGTATAAGAATATATGTTCGTTAGAACGTTTGTTCGTTTATCTGTTCTCATCATAAAACAAGAACCCGTGTTCGGTCAACACAAAAAAACGAACGAATGTTTGTACGCTCATGTGTTCTTGTGTTACACTAGACACATAAAGAATAGGATGCGATTGCAGGTTATTCGATTATATCGAGGTGAACATAATGAAAAAAATGTCAGCGCGACAACAACAGATTCTTGATTTCATCAAAGACGAAGTACGGGCTAAAGGTTATCCGCCTTCTGTTCGTGAAATTGGAGAAGCCGTCGGTTTAGCATCTAGTTCGACCGTACACGGTCATCTAGATCGTTTAGAGAAACGCGGATTGATTCGTCGAGATAAGACGAAACCTCGCGCGATTGAAATTTTGACTGACGATATGCCGTCAATAGAAGAGCAAGAGTCCGTCATGTACGTACCGGTCATCGGGAAGGTCACTGCCGGGACACCGATCACCGCCATCGAGAACGTGGAAGAACACTTCCCGCTCCCGGCACATATCGTCGGGTCAGATAATGTATACATGTTGTCTGTCTCTGGGGATTCGATGATCAACGCAGGCATCTTGGACGGGGACCGGGTGCTCGTGCGCCAACAGAGCACGGCCGACAATGGAGAGATTGTCGTCGCCATGACGGAAGAAGGCGAAGCGACCGTGAAGCGAATTTACAAAGAAGCTTCGAAGGTTCGCCTTCAACCGGAGAACGACGAGTTAGAAGCGATGTATTTTGACAACGTCTCGATTTTAGGGAAGGTTATCGGTGTATACCGGACGATTCATTAATGGCTAGTGGCAAGACCCATACCCGTACGAATCTCGTGGCAACCGGAGCACTCGCGGTTGCCACGCCTTTTCTTGAAATCGATGTTCCGTTCTCTTTGATCATCGGTGCCATCATCGGTACACTCTGGCTCTCCCCGGACCTCGATTTGAAATCAGACGCCTATTATCGATGGGGACCACTCAAATTGATTTGGCTCCCTTACGTAAAGCTTATGCCGCACCGTTCGCTCTTCTCACACTTACCTGCTTTGAGTGATGTGATTCGGATTGCGTATATCGGCTTCCCGCTCGTGCTGATCTTGCCCTTCACGGCATACGAAGAGGCAATCCGCTCATGGGTGGACATTCATGGCATGTCTTTCTTTTTAGGGCTCGTGTTTGCTACGACGCTGCATACGACGCTCGACTATACTTCAACGTTTTTCAAAAAAGCGTTTTAACCAACAAAGGACCACCTTCGTGAAGTACAGAAGGTGGTCCTTTGTTTTAATTGGAATGATAACGTGTTATAGGGTATCCATTTTATGAATGAAATGCTTAAACTAATACGACCCGATCTTTCCTGCACGCAAATTATCGAGATGAGTTGGAAGAAATCCGATATTGTCAAACTATGAAGGAGGAGAACTTGATGGTAAAAGCATTAAATGAGCTGATGGACTTTATCGAACAGCACTTAACGGAAGAACTCTTAGATTCAGAGATCACAAAAATCACCGGACTATCTGCTCATCATTTTAAGAGAATGTTTTCGTATATGTCAGGAATGACACTTCACACTTATATACGAAATCGACGGTTTTCTATCGCAAATGAAAAATTGGTTCATGGTTCAAGCGTAACAGAAATCGCATATCTCTATGGATATCAATCGGTCGAAGGGTTTTCCAGAGCGTTTCGAGATTGGTCTGGTCATTTGCCTTCTGAAGTCATGAAGAATCACATTCAAAAGTCGTTCCCTCGCTTCACGTTTTATATCGATATAAAAGGAGGAACATCAATGGAGTTCAAGTTAGAAGAAAAAGAAGCTTTTCAAATCGTTGGAGTTTCAAAGCGTGTCCCTATTCAATTCGAGGGAGTCAACGAAGAAATCATGGAACTCGCGAAGTCGATTACGGAACAGCAACGGGCTCACATGCATGAATTGGGCAATTTATATCCGCATCGTGCCTTGAACGTATCGTTCAACTTTGATGACGGTCACTTAGAAGAAGAAGGTTATTTGACACATATGATCGGTTTTGCCACGACAAGAGAAATTAAGTATGACGATGTCGAAGTGATCTCAATCCCAAAAAGTTTATGGGCAATCTTCCCGAACACCGGACCATTCCCAAGCACTCTACAAGAGACGATGGCAAGAACCTATGCAGAATGGTTACCTTCTTCGGGATACGCACTTCAAGACTTGCCAAGCATTTCATTTAGCAAAATAGAAACAGGATATGACAACGTATATAGCGAGGTTTGGGTCCCTGTGAAGGTTAGAGAAGAGTCGGAATCATAAAGATATCTCCGCTATTATGATTTATCAAAAAGAGTATGGAGCAACCCAAATTGAGGGATGCTCCATACTCTTTAATGTATCTCTTCTATTTAGTAGAGCGTCATGTACTGATCGCGTTCCCACTCTGTTACTTGCATACGGAACATATCCCACTCGATTTCTTTCAACTCGAGGAAATGTTCACCGATATGCTCACCAAGTGAGTCCATCACGACTTTGTCCGCACGAAGGACTTCGAGTGCGTCGAAGAGTGTGGCCGGGAGATCGTCGATTCCGTTTGCTACACGCTCTGGCTTGTCCATCACGTAAATGTTGCTATCGATTGGTTTAGGTGCATTCAAATCCTTTTCGACCCCGTCAAGACCTGAAGCCAAGAGGGCAGCAAGTGCAAGGTACGGGTTCGCCGCCGGGTCAACCGAACGTACTTCGATACGAGTCGAGAGACCACGTGCCGCTGGTACACGTACGAGTGGCGAACGGTTACGTGCGCTCCATGCAACATAGCAAGGTGCTTCGTAGCCTGGTACGAGACGCTTGTATGAGTTGACAGTCGGGTTACATACTGCCGTGAAGGCACGAGCGTGCTCCAAGATACCGGCTGTGAACGCGCGAGCTGTGTCTGAAAGTTCCATGTCGCCGTTTGGATCGTAGAAGACGTTTGTGTCGCCTTTGAAGAGTGACATGTTCGCGTGCATCCCTGAACCGTTTACACCGAATAGCGGCTTCGGCATGAACGTCGCGTGAAGACCATACTTCGCTGCAATCGTCTTAACGACGAGTTTGAACGTTTGGATGTTATCTGCCGTCGTGACAGCATCTGCGTATTTGAAATCGATTTCGTGTTGTCCTGGTGCTACTTCGTGGTGTGATGCTTCGATTTCAAAGCCCATGTTTTCAAGTTCGATGACGATCTCTTTACGGCAGTTCTCACCGAGGTCAACTGGTGCCAAGTCGAAGTATCCACCTTGGTCGTTGAGTTCAAGAGTCGGGCGACCTGATGCGTCTTTTTTGAACAAGAAGAACTCTGGCTCTGGTCCAACGTTGAACGCTGTGAAACCAAGTTTTTGCATCTTCTCAAGGTTACGCTTGAGTGTACCGCGCGGGTCACCGCTGAACGGTGTGCCGTCTGGGTTATAAATATCGCAAATTAAGCGAGCAACTTTTCCGCTGCCATCTGTCCACGGGAAGACAACCCACGTGTTGAGGTCTGGATACAAGTACATGTCTGATTCCTCGATGCGGACGAATCCTTCGATTGACGATCCGTCAAACATCATCTTGTTATCAAGTGCTTTGTCCAATTGACTGATCGGCACCTCGACGTTTTTGATTGTTCCGAGGATGTCCGTGAATTGAAGACGAATAAAGCGTACGTCTTCCTCTTGTGCGATGCGTTTAATGTCTTCTTTTGTGAACGTTTTTCTGGCCATGGTAAAATGTCCCCTCTCACATTGCGTAATGGTTGATGTGTGCGGCGTTATCGATAGAAACGTGAAAGCTCACCTTGAATGAGCGACGTCTTATTGAAACGACCGGCTTCTTGAAGCTGTGTTTTCAACAAATGATGTAACTCTTTTTCCGAAACCTTCGGTGCTTCACTGACCGGTGCGGTCGGAGCAGATGCTTCCGCTTCTTTTTCACCTTCTTGCTCTAACATGTGGCGAATCGCCGCCAAGTTAAAGCCTTGATCAATGTAATCCTTGATTGCGAGTAGACGTTCGACATCATTAAAGGAATAAAGTCGTCGTTTCGATTCCGTCCGACTAGGCGAAATCAGACCCTGTTCTTCGTAATACCGAATCTGTCTACCTGTCAGTTGCGTCAAATCTTGGACGATTCCAATCGGAAACAACGGGTTGGAGCGACGAAATTGATCGGCCATCCTTACCCCTCCTTTTCTGTCTCACAATGTGAGAATAATATATGACAACAATCCTGTCAATAGATGTTAATAAAGTTAACATGACAGATTAGTTACAAATGTGTCGGCTGATTTTGGTCATTGAATTTGACCAATCCTTTACCGTGTAATTGGCTCAACGCCAACATGAGCGCGACTTTTACGTGAGCATACGTCAGACCACCTTGAACGTACGCCGTGTACGGCGCCCGAAGCGGACCATCGGCAGACAGCTCGATGGAAGAACCCTGAATGAACGTCCCAGCTGCCATGATGACGTCATCTTCATAACCCGGCATATAGGCCGGCACCGGTAACGCATGGGCATTGACCGGCGATGCCATTTGGATGCTCTGACAAAACGCAATCATCTTATCGCGGTCACGGAACGTCACCGACTGAATCAAGTCCGTTCGTGGGGTCGTATAGTGGGGATCTGTCTCAAATCCGATCAAGGACAATAGACTTGCCGTCAAATGGGCCCCTTTTAATGCCTGTGCGACTGTATGAGGTGCCATATAGAAGCCTTGATACATCTCTTGAAGCGAGTAGAGTGATGGTCCGGCTTCACTTCCGATACCTGGGGTCGTCATACGGAACGAACACCGTTCAATTAACTCTTTTGTACCAGCGATATAACCGCCCGTCTTCGCCAATCCACCGCCTGGGTTTTTGATGAGGGAACCAGCCATCAAGTCAGCCCCGACGTGCGTCGGTTCGATCGTCTCGACAAACTCACCGTAACAATTGTCCACGAACACATACACATGCGGATGTTCCGCTTTAATCCGTTCGATGGCCACTTTGATTTCATCGACTGGAATACTGCGACGATTCGCATACCCTTTCGATCGCTGAATCCCGACTAGTTTCGTCTCAGGACGGATCCGTTCGATGACGCGGTCGATGTCGATTTCACGTTCCTCTTTTAATTCGACAGTATCGTAATGGACACCGAGTTCTTTTAACGAACCGCGACCATCGCCACGGATGCCAACAATCTCCTCAAGCGTGTCATACGGCTTCCCTGTGATATAGAGAAGCTCATCACCTGGTAGAAGGACACCAAACAAGGCAATCCCGATTGCATGGGTACCGGAGATGATTTGTGGTCGACATAGCGCGAGCTCGGCTCCAAACACATCCGCATAAATCGACTCGAGCGTGTCTCGACCGATATCGTCATATCCATATCCCGTCGTCGGATTAAAATGAAAATCCGACACTTTATACTTTTTAAACGATTCTAGGACGCGATACTGGTTGAATTCGGCCGTCTCGTCAATCCTTTCGAAAAACGGTTTGACCCGTGCCTCCGCTTTTTTTACGAACGGCGCGAGCGCATCATAATGTTCAATCTTTTCTTGCCACATACTTACACCTCAAATTGTTTTAGCGTCGCGTATAGACGCGTGTCTTCTCTCATATAACCTACTAATTCGACAGAACCGTCATCTAAAAAGCTCTCTTCAAGACGATACATCGCCTCTTTGGCCGGGTGGTAATGTTCAAACGCTGTCACCGGGAGGATGACATGGACTTTTGTCAAAATGTCCGCAATCTTATCCTCGAGTGCTCCTGTCAACGTCACGATATCTTCCGATGCGATTGCCGAGATCAACAGTGGTCCGCCGACGAAGTCTTTCGTGAGACGGTCTTTCTTATTATATACCTCGAGCTGAGGTACCTCACTCGCACCGAGTTCTTCCAATACCGCATTCGTCGTATCGATTTGATTCAGGTAGTGCGGGTTCGATGCATCGATGACGTGGAGGATCAAGTCGGCACCGACGACTTCTTCCAAAGTCGAACGAAACGCCGCAACGAGTTTCGTCGGCAAGTCACGGATAAATCCGACCGTATCGGTGATCAGCACTTTCCCGCCTCGCGGAAGTTCGAGCTCGCGCGTCAACGGGTCGAGCGTCGCAAACAGTTCATCCTGCTCGTACGTGTCGGCATCAGTCAATCGGTTAAAGATTGTCGACTTCCCAGCATTCGTATACCCGACGAGCGCGACTTGGAATACGCGATTTTCTTTCCGGCGTTCTCGGTAACGTCCACGGTGTGCGAATGTCCCCTCGAGCTGTTTCGTGATTTCATCGATGCGTCGCTTGATGTGACGACGGTCCGATTCAAGCTTCGTTTCACCAGGACCACGCGTCCCGATTCCACCACCGAGTCGCGAGAGCTGCGTCCCCTGACCGATGAGACGTGGTAGCAAATAGTTCATCTGCGCGAGTTCGACCTGCAATTTCCCTTCGCGCGATTGCGCACGGCTCGCAAAGATGTCCAAGATGAGCTGTGTGCGGTCAATCAACTTCATCTCATCTGGGTCGTTCAAGGCGATGCGAATGTTTTTCGACTGTGCCGGTGTCAATTCGGCGTTGAAAATCAATAAGTCCGGCTCGAACTGTTCGACGAGCATCGCGAGTTCCTCGATTTTCCCTTTCCCGATAAAGGTACGACGGTCGATTTGTTGACGCTTTTGGTCGAGTCTGGCAACGACTTCGCCTTGCGCCGTGTCCACGAGTTCGACGAGCTCGCCCATCGACTGTTCATATGTCCAATCATCGGTACTAGGCAACTGACAACCGACGATGACAACTTTTTCACGTTCAATCATGTAATCCCTCATTCCATAAAGTCTCACCTTCCATCTTACCACGAATCAGCGTATCGAGAACGTCCGTTTGTGGTAGGATAAAGGAAGAAGGAGGCTCGACCATGACGAAACGAAGAAAAGACTACCCGCTCCCGGAATTTATTGAAACGTACCTCTATCATCTCGGCGCCAGCGGTCGTCAACCCTCGACGCTTAAGCGATATCGCTACGACTTGATTGACGTGCATAAATACTTTCACGACCACAATGTCGAACTGAACGAACCGACGGACTGGTTAGACGTTCCGCTCGAATCGTGGAAGACATTCGTGAATGACTTCTTAATCGAAGAGAAGCACTATCAACAGGCGACCGTCGCAAGAATCGTCACGGTCATCAATAGCCTGACTCAATTTTTAAATCCGCTTCGTAAAAAGATGCTTGCCTATTCCCAACCGGCACATACGTTGACAGTCGACCAAGTCGCACTCGAATCTGAATTCGACCGACTCGTTCAAACGATTCGTTCGACGAGAGGACTGAGTGAGAATCAGCTCCAAGCTCATCCTTATCTCGTCAATCGGAACGAACTGATTGTGACGCTTTTCTATAAATATGGATTACGTGTCCATCACATCATTCGTTTGCGAATGAGCGACTTGCATCTGGTCGATCACACCTTCGACGTGTATGATCGTCTCGGAAACCGTTTCACGTTGAAGCTGTCACAGGAAGATCAATCGTTGCTCATGAATTACCTGGCTGATATCCCGACCCCGGTACGACCACGTTGGTATTCAGAAGACCCGGTCTTCGTCTCATTCGATTTTGCCCGGATGACGTTCCGCTGGGTGTATGCGAAGAATCAACCGAAGCAATTGACGATCGTCATGATCACAAAGATGATGCGGCAGTTGAACGAACGAAGTGGACTCGCGCGCTCCGTCACGCCATCGATGCTTCGAAACGCCCATGTGTTGAAGACATATGCGGCCGATCTGACACCATCCGAGCGGATGAATATCACCTGTATGCATAAGGAATCTTCCCTCCGCCGGTATGAACAGGCGTATGAAGAGTTCGGAACTGAGTTATTTGAGTCAGACGAAAGACCCGCCCTCTCGTGAAGGGCGGGTCTTGGTCTGTACGATTTCAGGTTATCCAATGGTACGAAGACAACTTGATCCTTACCATCTATAGTCAATCGATTTCTAACCTTGAGGTTTATATAACTTCTCGACACTCATTAATGTGTTGTTCTCAAAAGTCGCCTTATAGATATCCGGCATGTCGAGTTCTTTCCAAAATTCATATCCATACTGTTCATCAAAGTAATTCAACATGAGAACCATAATATTTCCATGTGTGCCGAGCACCACTTTTTTCCCTTCGTATGTACTGAGCAGTGATATGAGAGCCTCTACCCCTCTAGATTGAGCCTGATCGTTCGACTCTCCCCCTTCCCATGCGAACGCAGGATTTTCCCAAACGGTCTCCATCGCGCTTGTAAAGTCTTTAGCCGGTTCTGAAGTCAAGGTTCGCTCTCTCAAATCATCCGACACTACAACGTCCTGTCCAAGATAATCCGCGATGCCTTTTACGGTTTGAACGGCTCGTTTATATGGACTCGAAGTCACGATATCGATCCCCTCATCGATTAGAAGGTTTGTAATTTCAGCAACATCATGCATTCCTTTCTCAGATAACGGTCTGGCGAATTCGTCTGGTGTATAGGTAGAATGTGCATGTCTGACAAAATATATGGTTGTCATTCAGTAGTCCCCTTTTAAAATGTCTCGTCGTTGTTTACATACGATGTCCAGCCTCATCAAAAGCTTTAGAATGATGGTTTAGCTGCAAAAATTCATGTTTCAACAACCCGTAGACGACATGATCGACGTAACGGTCATACAGCCACTCCGCATCTCGAATGACCCCTTCTTTCTTAAAGCCGAATCGTTCCGGAAGTGCCCGACTCTTCACATTCTCTGTCGCGACTCGGATCTCAATTTTATTTAGTTTCAAATCTTGAAACCCATACTCGATGATGGTCTCGAGCGCTTGACTCATGATGCCTTCCCCTTGAAACTCTTGTCCGAGCCAGTATCCGATTGTGCCACATTGGATACCACGATCGATTTCGTTAAATCCAATTGTTCCGGCCAGTGCTCCTTTATACATCAAAGCGAACGATTTTGGGTGCCCGCCCGTTTCAATCAACCCTTTAATTCGTCCCTCTATGTTCTGCTTCGAGTCTTCCACCGTCTCAATATAGTCGAGCCAACCAAGCCACTCTCGCAAATAAGGCTTCGATGCAATCGTGAGCTTAAATAACTCGTCCGCATCGTCTGTGTTGAACATTCTCAGTGTGACATCATCATTTAGTTTATATTCAAGCATATAGTCCCATCCTTATCATTCATTATTTTTTCAATTCACTTTCGTAAAGTAACCCACGTAATTGCTTTTTACCCACTACCATCAAAGCTTGTTGAACATTCCACTCTTCTATTATGACAATTTCACCCATATGATAAGTTTACAGAATTAATCAAATTTTGTATAATTATTTTAATATCATTTTATGAAGAGGTGAAAATGTGTAAAAACGATTCGTCTAACCTACCAAATTAAATAGATTCGGAGGAGATTTGTGATGAAATCGTTTTACACACTGCTCGTTAGCCAATGGCTCGCAAACATTGGCGATGTCCTATACATCGTCGCGCTCATTGCCTTGCTGTATCAACAAACTGGGTCCGCTCTCATGGCGGCCAGTTTCCCGATTGCCGTGACTGCCGGTATGACGCTCAGCGGACTCTTTTTCGCCCGCATCCTCAACCACTACTCGCTCGGGAAAACGCTCGTCCTGTCACAACTGATGAAGACGATCACCCTTGTTCTCGTTCTCTTCACGGATTCGATTCTTGTTCTCGGCCTCGTCATGTGGATTGCATTTCTCGATGGATTCGCACGTCCGATTCAAGCCTCATTCATCCCAAGTTTGGCGACGAATCGTCAACAAGCGAACAGCCTAGTTCAAGGTTCCAACCAGTTCATCCAACTCGCGATGTGGCCGCTCGGGACGATGCTCGTCTCTCTCTCGTCTAGCGCCTTTGCATTAATCGTTTCACTCGTTCTCTTCAGCCTTTCAACGGTTGTGACGATTTACTTCTATCAATCGCTTACGGAAGACATCGTCGATGATGGAACGGAGGAATCGATTACCTTACGCGATAGTCTTACTTATGTAAGAACGTCACCATTCGCTCGTCGTGTGACTTGGTTTGTGACGTATGAATCATTTGTCAACACGCTTTGGATTTCAGCGTTGCTTCTCGTCTATCTCGAGCGACATCTGCAAGTCGATACAGGCTGGTGGGGAACGCTTAACGCATCATTTTTGATTAGTATGATCGCGGCGAGTGCTTATCTTTATCGGTCTCGTCGAGCACCCTCGCTACCGTCGACTGCCGTCTTATCCATTGTTGCCGCTCTGTTGTTCGGCGTGACCGAGCATCTCGCGTTTGCGATTTTGGCGTTAGTGATTCAAGGCGCAGCCACACAAATCCGCATCATTCAGACGAACACCGTCATTCAAGAACAGATCTCGACTACACAACTTCCTTATGTGTACAGTGTGCAACAAACGGGATATGCCCTCGCATTCAGTATGGGAAGCTTATTGTTCGGTCTTCTTGCGGATAGGCTACCGATTGATTCGGTATACCTTCTCGGTGCATTTTTGACCCTTCCGTTAATCTGGATTGGGCGATTGACCGAACAGTCCATTTTGACCGCATCTTCTGTATAAGTAACAGGCGCCTTCTCAAAGAGAGGGCGCCTTATTTAAATGATTTTCTAACTGGTAGATTCTCCATTCTCACAATTGAAAAGACAACCTGTAGCGATTCATATCGTATACTAAAAGAAACAAATGATCGGAGTGATTTCCATGTCGAAACTTTCACAGGAAGAAACCATCGAGTTACTAAATACCTTAGAGTCTCGCTTTACCGAAAACGTTGAACGTCATCCTGACGCCGTCTGGTCAGACGTATTGGAACGAATTCAGATTAATCAAGATAAGTTGACCACCCTCGCTTTGATGGAAGAGACTGGCGGAGAACCGGACGTGATTCGACTCCCTAACGGAGACCTCGCTTTTTGCGACTGTTCAGCCGAGAGTCCGAGCGGTCGACGAAGTCTCTGCTATGACGAACCAGCTCTTGAGGCACGTAAGAAGAACAAACCCGCCGGAAGCGCGGTCGCCCTATCTGAACAGATGGGCATAACCCTTCTCGATGAAGAAACATACCGACACTTACAAACGCTCGGTGCATTCGATTTGAAGACGTCAAGTTGGATTCAGACACCGGACACCATTCGTCAAAAAGGTGGCGCCCTGTTCTGCGACCGTCGCTATGATCACATCTTCGTCTACCACAATGGTGCAGATTCCTATTATGCCGCTCGAGGTTTTAGAGGAATGATCACGATTTAAGCAAGGCATTGCGCCTTGCTTCTTTTTTATTGCAATAACCAACTAAAGACTTTCGGAATATATATGATGAAAAATAAGCTGACAGGAATCACTGCGAAAAGCCTTAATATCCACGTATATTTACCCTTGAACTTCCTGAAGTAGAACAGCAACGCACCAAACGCAATCGCATTTGCTGTCATATTCGGTTCTTCTATACCGTTCTCAATCCATTGTATGAAAAAATCTTCCATCCAGGAAAGGGTTCGAGAGCGAACGACTCGTTGAAACTCGGTGTAAGGTTGTATTTCAGCCTCACAAACCAGGCTCCTATATAGACAAAGATGAATAAGAGCGCGTAGCACATCAGTACAACGTTCCACAATTTCCCTTTCCAACCCTCACTCTGAAAGTACAAGACATACATCACAATCAAGACACTATAGATCACATTTATGATGAATGGTGGTGAAATCGTCAGAATCGAAAACGTCTCTCGATCTAATACTATTCCCACTTGAAAGATCCCTTGCTGAAACATAGCCTTTCCTCATTTCTGATATGTAATCTAAAACAAAATTACGGTAATTGAAATATTAAGAAATGCGCTATATTTCGATTTACCCCATCTGTGCTCTATCTGAATATACTCGATTTCATAGACCAATCCACTAAAAAACTGCAGACAGATTGTCTGCAGTCCTCGTTTATGCGTGTAATGTCACATTTAACTCTTCCGCGACCGTCTTGAACGCTTCGAGTGCCCGTTCGAGGTCGTCTCGTGTATGCTCCGCTGTGACGATGGTCCGGATGCGTGCTTTCCCACGCTCGACCGTCGGGAATGCGATACTCTGTGCGAATACGCCATGTTCCTTCAACTTGTCTGAGAATGAATGCGCAAGCGTCTCTTCGCCGAGCATGACCGGTGTGATCGGTGTCGTCGCATGTCCGATATCGAAACCGAGGTCACGTAGACCGTTCTTGAAGAACTCCGTGTTCGCCCATAGCTTGTCGAACAGCTCTTCTTCCTCTTTCATCACACGGATCGCTTCACGGTTCGCCGCCACGACTGCCGGTGGATGTGATGTCGAGAAGAGGAACGGGCGACCTTTGTGGATCAAGTAATCCCGAATATCTTGTGAACAGGCGACATAGCCACCTAAGACACCGATTGCTTTTGAGAGCGTCCCGACCTGTAGCGCGACGCGACCGTCCAATCCGAAGTGGTTGACCGTTCCACGTCCGTTCTTCCCGAGGACGCCGGATGCATGCGCATCATCGACCATGACCGCAGCGTCATACTTCTCTGCGAGTTCGACGATGGCCGGAAGCGGTGCGATGTTCCCGTCCATCGAGAAGACGCCGTCCGTCACGACGAGACGTGTGCGATAGTCCTGCGTCTCTTTCAACGCCTTCTCCAAGTCTTCGAGGTCGACGTGTTTATAGATACGTCGAGCCGCTTTCGTGAGGCGAATCCCATCGATGATTGACGCATGGTTGAGGGCGTCACTGATGACGACATCCTCCGGTCCAAGAAGTGCAGACAATACTCCGAGGTTCGTCGCGAATCCTGATTGGAAGACGAGTGAGGCCTCCGTATGTTTGAACTCCGCGAGTTCACGCTCGAACGCTTCGTGCATCTCGAACGTCCCGGCAATCGTACGGACTGATCCCGTTCCTGCACCGTAATGTTCGACCGCTTCAATCGCCGCCTGCTTCAGACGCGGGTGATTCGCGAGTCCGAGATAGTTGTTTGATGACAGCTGAACGAGTGACTTCCCATCGATTGTCACTTCATTCCCTTGTGCCGATTCGAGCGGGACGAGCTTACGGAACGTCCCTTGTTCTTTCATCTCATTGATTGCTTCTGTAATATGTTCAAATGCCATGTTGTTTCCCCCTTTAAGGTATTAAGACGACCTTTCCACATTTCCCTGCCCGCATGAGTTCGAACCCTTTTTCGAACTCTTCGAGCTTGAAGACGTGTGTGATGATCGGTTCGACGTCCAACTGACCCGTCGCAAGCATCGTCGAGACTTGACTCCACGTTTCATACATCTTGCGGCCCGTGATTCCTTGGACGCGGACCCCTTTAAAGACGACGTCCCGTGTGAGGTCGATGGCGACCGGACGAGCCGGAAGTGACAAGACGTTGACGTCCCCACCTGCCGTGACCATCTTAAACGCTTGATCGATGGCAATCGGGTGTCCGCTCATCTCACAGACGACATCGATTCCGTCTCCGTCGGTCTCACGCTCAATCAACTCGAGCGAATTCTCTTCTAAACTGTTGATGACGACATCTGCCCCCATCGCTTCGGCGAGTTTTAAACGATATGGATTGACGTCAATCGCATAGACACGACTCGCCCCTGCTGCTTTGGCGACACCGACCGCCATGAGTCCGATTGGGCCACAACCGACGATGGCGACCGATTTGGCTGACACGTCACTCGCCAACACCGTATGGACAGCATTCCCGAGTGGTTCTTGAATCGAAGCGAGTTTCGCTGGCATCGACTCCGGGTTCACCCATAGATTCTCTTCAGGCATGACGACATATTCTGCGAAACATCCTTGCGTGTCCACCCCGATGATTTTTGTGTTTTTACAGATGTGGTACTGACCGCGCAAACATTGCTTACATTGATGACAGACGATATGTGTTTCAGCAGACACCGCCTGTCCGACTTTGATCCGTTTCGTCCCTTCGCCGAGCGCAACGACCTCCCCCGAAAACTCATGACCGAATACGTACGGTGGTTTGACGCGACTTTGTGACCATTCATCCCATTCATAGATATGGACATCGGTCCCGCAAATCGATGTCGCTTTAACTTGAATGAGTACTTCTCCAGGTCCTGGTGTCGGAACTGGTACGTCGACCAGTTTTGCCCCAAACCCGGCCGTGTGTTTTTGAATCGCTTTCATTACTGGTGTCGTTGATTCCGTCTCTTTGGTTGACACAAGTTGTTCCATTGAAAACGTCCCCCTCTTGTTTCTCATGATCGAACGATACGTTCTTTATCATCTTGTCATAAAATGACGAAACTGAGAAGATAGAACGTCCGATTAACACAAAAAAAGAGGAGCCATCCGCGCCGATGGCTCCTCTTCACAAGAATAGGACCTATGTCCCGACCGCTCATCGTGGCTCAATGATGAGCTTGATGGCAGTACGTTCCTCTCCGTCAATCATAATATCGGTAAAGGCCGGAATGCAAATCAAATCGAGACCGCTAGGCGCGACGAAGCCTCGGGCAATCGCGACGGCTTTGATGGACTGATTCAGTGCACCTGCCCCGATCGCCTGTATCTCACACGTTCCTTTTTCACGTAGCACACCCGCTAAAGCACCCGCAACGGAGTTAGGGTTCGATTTTGCCGAAACTTTGAGTACGTCCATTCTTGTTTCCCCCTCGGGTAGGTTGTTCAATCAAACCAGACGGTCTGATCATCTAGGTGTATTCGTTCGATTTTTGTCGCTCGTTTCGTCTGATCATCGATTGTAATGAAAACTCCATTAAGTTGTTCCCGTCCCTCGGCAACTTCAAACCGAACTGGGAGTTGTGTCATAAATTTTTTTAAAACAACGGATGCATCCATGCCGAGTACCCCGTCAAGTGGACCGGTCATCCCGACGTCGGTGATGTACGCTGTTCCGTTCGGCAAGACACGTTCATCTGCCGTCTGTACGTGCGTATGCGTCCCGACTACGGCTTGAGCGCGACCGTCGAGATGATAGCCCATGGCGATCTTCTCGCTTGTCGCCTCAGCATGGACATCCACAAAGATCGCATCGACCTCATCCCGTACTTCTTCGACAAGACGGTCGACGGTACGGAACGGACAGTCAAGAGACGGCAAGAAGACATTTCCCATGACGTTGATCACGGCCAGTTTCTTCCCGTTTTGTTTCAATTTCATCATGCCGACACCAGGTGTCCCGCCCGGATAGTTGGCCGGACGGACGATGCGGTCGGCGTCGTCGATCCACTCAAAGATATCACGATTGTCCCACGTGTGGTTTCCCATCGTCACCCCATGAAAGCCGAGCTCTAAAAATTGTTGGTAAATCTTTTTCGTGAGACCACGACCGTTTGCCGCGTTCTCACCGTTGACGAGCATGAACGTCGGGTTATATTTGTCTTTCAAGCGTCCGATTTGTTTAGTCAATATATCACGACCGGGTTTCCCGACCACATCACCGATAAATAAAATTTTCATATAAAGTCCTCCCTCAAACAGAAAAAGCGGAGAAATTCTCCGCTTCGTTTACTTCGCATAATCGACGGAACGTGTTTCACGAATGACCGTCACTTTGATTTGTCCAGGATAATCGAGTTCATCCTCGATTCGCTTACAAATATCGCGTGCCATCTTACCGGCGACGACATCGTCAACGACATCAGGGCGAACGATAATTCGAACTTCACGTCCTGCTTGAATCGCATACGATTTCTCGACACCTTCGAACGACTCACAGATTGATTCGAGTCGCTCAAGACGACGGATGTAGCTTTCAAGCGTCTCTTGACGAGCTCCAGGACGCGCTGCTGACAAGGCATCAGCCGCTGCCACAAGTACAGCAATCGTCGATGTCGCCTCGACGTCCCCGTGGTGGGAAGCAATCGAATTGATGACGACCGGATGTTCTTTATATTTCGTCGCAAGTTCTACACCGATTTCAACGTGACTACCTTCGACTTCATGGTCGATCGCTTTCCCGATATCGTGTAAGAGTCCGGCCCGTTTCGCGAGCGTGACGTCTTCCCCGAGTTCGGCTGCCATCATCCCGGCAAGGTGTGCCACCTCAACCGAGTGAGACAAGACGTTCTGACCATAACTCGTACGATAGCGCATGCGACCGAGCGTCTTGACGAGGTCTGGATGGAGTCCGTGAATGCCGGCTTCAAACGTAGCTTCTTCACCGTATTCACGAATGCGTTCATCCACTTCACGGCGAGACTTCTCTACCATCTCTTCAATTCGAGCCGGATGAATCCGACCGTCTTGAACGAGTTTTTCAAGCGTCATCTTCGCGATTTCACGACGAACTGGGTCAAAACCTGACAAGATGACGGCTTCTGGTGTGTCATCGATGATGAGGTCAATCCCAGTCAACGTTTCGAGCGTTCGGATGTTGCGTCCTTCGCGCCCGATGATGCGACCCTTCATCTCATCACTCGGTAAGTTGACAACAGATACCGTCGTCTCGGCGACATGTTCAGCAGCATATCGTTGCATCGTGAGAGATAAGAGGTGTTTCGCTTTTTTATCCGCTTCTTGTTTTGCTTTTTGCTCGATTTCTTTTTGAAGGAGAGCAGCATCGTGAAGCGCTTCCTGCTTCGCTTCGTCCATGATGATGGTACGTGCTTCATCTTTCGAGAGGGATGCAACGCGTACAAGTTCTCGGCGTGCCTCTTCGTATAACTCCTCCACTTTGCTTTCGAGCGTTTCTGCTTCACGCTTGCGTTTTTCGAGTCCTCGTTCCTGTTCATCTAGCGAGTCCTCTTTCCGCTCGAGCATGTCTGCTTTGCGGTCAAGAAGCTCTTCTTTTTGAACGAGGCGATTCTCTTTCACTTTCTGTTCTTCGCGACGTTCACGCAATTCTTGTTCCGTCTCATTACGAAGTTGAATCATCTCTTCTTTTACTTCAAGCCGTGCTTCTTTTTGCATCGCTTCCGATTGTTGTTTTGCTTGCTCTACAATCTTAGTCGCTTCCGTCTCGGCACCTTGAATCTTCGCTTCGGCGATCGATTTACGCACAAAAAAACCTGCAACAAAAGCTATCGGCAAAAGGAGGATCAGAATAAGCCAGTATAGCCATTCCATCATGTTCACCTCCCTTTCGCAAGGTTATTTTATTTTTTAATAAGTGAGATACACGGGCAAGCCCGCGCATAACTTTATTGTACTTATTTAATAGGGAGAATGCAATGCACGGACAGGATAGAACTACCAATTGCCAAAAAAATTATACTAAAAAAATCTCACTCGAAAGAATTCGAGTGAGACGATGTGCTTATTCGTCATCGAGAAGTGAGAGGACTTCGTCGTCTTCGCATTCGACCGTGACCGTTTTTTCTCCATTCAATCCGTAGTGATCTCGAATCTGTTGTTCGACCTCAGCTGCGATTGCTGGATTTTCTTTCATGTATTGCTTGGCGTTTTCACGGCCTTGACCAAGACGTTCTTCATTGAACGAGTACCAAGCTCCACTCTTTTGAACGATGTCGAGGTCTGCACCGATATCGATGAGCTCCCCTTCACGCGAGATCCCCTCACCATACATAATATCAACTTCCGCTGTTTTGAACGGAGGTGCAATCTTGTTTTTTACAATCTTGATCTTCGTACGGTTCCCGACCATATCTTGACCTTGTTTGAGCGTCTCCGCACGACGAACTTCAAGACGTACAGAAGAGTAGAATTTCAAGGCACGGCCCCCTGGAGTCGTTTCCGGGTTACCGAACATGATCCCAATCTTCTCACGGATTTGGTTGATGAAGATGACAATCGTTTTCGACTTGTTCGTCGCACCAGACAACTTACGAAGTGCTTGAGACATCAAACGAGCTTGAAGACCGACGTGCGAGTCTCCCATTTCCCCTTCGATTTCGGCTTTCGGTACGAGTGCCGCAACCGAGTCGACGACGAGGATATCAACTGCTCCCGAGCGAACGAGCGCTTCAGCGATTTCGAGCGCTTGCTCCCCAGTATCCGGCTGTGAAAGGAGCAACTCATCGATGTTGACCCCAAGATTTTTAGCATACTTCGGATCGAGTGCGTGCTCGGCATCAACGAATGCTGCTTGACCGCCACGCTTTTGGACTTCTGCAATCGCATGAAGGGCAACCGTCGTCTTACCTGAAGATTCTGGTCCGTATACTTCGATGACACGACCGCGTGGATATCCACCCGCACCGAGCGCGACGTCGAGGGCGATTGACCCTGAAGGGATGACCGATACTTGTTGGTCTGTATTTTCACCAAGGCGCATGATTGAGCCTTTACCGAATTGTTTTTCAATCTGGCGCAATGCCATTTCTAACGCTTGTTTACGATCACTCATAGATAAATGAGCCTCCTTTAATTGATACTCTTATTATACGTGAACACTGTACGATACACAAGTTTTTTACGAACATTTATTCGCCTTTTTTGATTCGTTGAATGAGGGCCCATAATCCGTCCTTCGCGGCTCGCATGCGGATGATATTCCGTTCTTGATGGGGATACGTCCGCTCGATGACTTCTATTCCGTTTGGTGTCTTCACTCCGATATAGACCGTACCGATCGGACGACCCGAATTCGATGTCGGTCCTGCCTCTCCCGTGAAAGAGAGGGCGTAGTCGGCATGGGTGGTCTTTGACAATCCGTCCACCATCTCATAGGCAACTTCTTTTGAGACGACTGAGTGCTGTTCAATTGTATCAAGCGAGACCCCTAAATACCTATTTTTTAGCTCATCCGAATAGGTCACGACTCCACCTAGAAAGACGACTGAAGCGCCAGGTGTTGATGTAACCATCGATTGTACCTCACCGCCGGTCAACGACTCAGCAACAGCGAATGTTCGATTCAATCTAGACAATGTTTGGACAAGGTGTGATGCAATCGTCTCATCGTCAGAGCCAAAGTAGTACGAACCGACCCGTTTCAGGATTTCAGTCTTCACTTCTTCAATCATCTGACGCGCGGTCACCTCGTCCGTCGCACGGGCACTGATCCGAAGTCTTGCCTCTCCCGTCTCGGCGTAGGGGGCAACGGTCGGATTCGAACCATCCAATAAGTCCTTCACGGCATCATCGAGAGCGGATTCTCCAATCTCATAAAACCGTAATGATTCTGAGACGAGCGTCGCTCCTGATAGTTTCTTAGGAAACGTCGCCTCGACCAATGCTTTCATCTCACGTGGCACACCCGGTAAAAGCAACCACGTCGTATCTCCGGCAATCCACATGCCCGGGGCAAGCCCGACCGGATTTGGTAATACGTCTGCTCCGCTGAGCACGTCGGCTTGGCGAGCGTCCCCATCGTTCATCAATCGATTTCGTGACACGAGGAAACGTTGAATCGTCTCATACGCTTCCTCATCTCGCACAATCGGACGTTCGAGTAAGTCGGAAAGGACCGCCTTTGTGACATCATCCGCCGTCGGACCGAGTCCACCCGTGACGATGACAAAGTCGGAACGACGACGGGCGATTTCAAACGTCTCTCGCATTCGTACCGCGTTATCCCCGACAACTTGATGATACAAGACCGGCACACCGTACTTCGACAGTTGTTCTGATATGTAACTCGCATTCGTATTGACGATTTCCCCTAAGAGCAACTCGCTTCCTACCGCAATGATTTCGGCTCGTTTCATCTCATTTCCTCCTCAACTTCAAAAAAAAGACGAGCTAGATCAACCAACTCGTCTCTGTCGACTTACATCGACTTCACAATAATCTTATAGTTTTGTGCGAAATATTCGGCACCTGAGTAAATTGTAAGTACGAGTGCCAACCACATCGCCCATTCGCCAAACGGGATCCCGACATAGCTAAAGATCGGGTTACCGAACAGTAAGAAGATGATGGCAAAAAGCTGCACCCACGTCTTCGCTTTTCCAGATTTCCCGGCCGCGACGACAATCCCTTCATCGGCAGCGACGAGACGTAAGCCTGTAACCGCAAATTCACGTGATAGAATCACGACGACGACCCACGCCGCGACGAGATCCATCTCAACGAGCAACACAAGGGCCGCCGTGACGAGCAGTTTATCTGCGAGCGGGTCCATAAATTTACCAAAGTTCGTGACTAAGTTATGCTTACGGGCCAAATGTCCGTCTAACCAGTCTGTAATGGCCGCAATCGTAAAAATCACACCAGCGATAAATTGGTGCATCGGGATATCAGCGCCTAAAAAAGCGATGTTTCCCCAATCAAAATCAACAGCGAGTAAGACGACGAATACGGGGATCAAGACCACGCGTAGCATCGTCAATCGGTTAGGTAGGTTCATATAGAACGCCTCCTCTTAGAAGGAGAGTCGACTTATTCGGCGTCGACTCTCTTTACAAAAATATTTTGTGTGACCGGAGACTCTTGAAGCTCGAGCTCACGACCGTTGACGACGATTTTCTCAACGCCTGCGATGAGTCCGATTCGAATACGCAATGTGTCCGTCTCGGCATCTTCAATGACAATCGGATTCTGTTTCGACTGGTTCGGATACTCCGGTGCGAGAAAGGCTCCTTCTAACGACGTATCACGAACACCCACGTAAGAGGCAGGTGACTCCTTCACATAAATCTCGGTCGACAGTTTCTCGTTCGTCGCGAGTTCATAAGTGATGTCCGCCCCATTCGACTCCTTCACCGCAATCGGACCAGATTCCGCTGGCGGTTCTTCTTCGGTCGGCTCCTCTTCAGTCGGTTCCTCCTCGACCGGTTCATCAGCCGGGACATCCTCATTCTGGTCGACTGTGACACCAGAACTTGGCGGTTCGGCAGGACTTGCATCCTGACCACCGAAGTCGATGCTTCTCACTGCGAAATAAATCGCGGTGATGAGCAAGAAGACCGTGAGAACGAGGAGAACTTTCGGAACCCATCTCGAGACCCGACTTGTCGACTCGGAAGCCTTCGAATACGTTTTCTTCCGAGAGAGTTGAACAGACGGCTGTGCCTCGATGACCGGTAAATCTTTTGCATATGTCTCGTATAATTCATCCACATCAAGGCCGAGCGACTCCGCATACGTCTTAATGAACGCCCGTGCATAAAAAGAGCCAGGGAGATTTTTGTAATCACCTTCCTCGATTGCGATGATATAGCGCTTTTGAATCTTCGTCGTCTGCTGGATTTGGTCGAGCGTCAATCCGCTCTCCTCACGCTTTTGTTTCAAAAAAGTCCCTAGTTCTGTCACAGGGGTCCACACCTTCCATTCACATAATTATTCAAACCATTCTGACTCACGATGCGTTTCTTGTGGGATGATGATCGTCTCATCCGGATTGTTTCTCAATTCAATAATATAATCAAAGTCTTCATACACGCAATCGGTGTTTCGGACGTACAGGTCAGGGTGTTCGATGACTTTCACGGCCGGCAACCGCATGACTTCACGAATGAGCTGGCGATGTCGTTCATCCATCGTTCGGGTAGAGACGGCACCATCAATTATGTATACGTGATCGCCTTCCCGTTCCTCTTCAAATAATGAGGTCCGAACGGTCTGTTTCATCAGTGTCGAGGAAAGAAACAACCATCGTTTGTTCGCACACACACTAGCTGCGACGATGGACTCCGTCTTTCCGACGCGTGGATTTCCACGAACACCGATTAACAAATGGCGTTCTTCCTTCATCAGTTCCGCAACGAAATCGACGAGAATGCCCAAATCTTCACGGACGAAGCGAAACGTTTTTTTGTCATCACTATCATGGTCGATATAACGACCGTGACGGATTGCAATCCGGTCTCGTAACTTCGGACGGCGCAATTTGATGACGGCAATAGCTTCCATCCGCTTTAAAATATGCTCGAGTCGATGCACATGATCGGCGGCAGGTGCTTTGAGCAACATTCCCCGTCGCTGCAAATCGACCCCATTGATGGTGACGATGGAGATTTGAAGCATCCCCATGAGAGATGCGATGTCTCCGAGGATACCCGGTCGATTCTGACACAATTCATATTCGAGATACCACTCTTCGAATTTATGTTCCATCCCCAACCATCCTTTCGAGCGAGTTCGCTACCTTGCCTATTTTAAATTATTTTAGAAGAATTGAAAAGAACAGGTTTATTTACATGGATCGGATCATTGCCAACCGCCGTCGACGCGTATCACCGTGCCCGTCATATACGAGGCGTCCGGTGAACACAAGAAACGGATCGTGTTGGCCACGTCCTCTGCCGCACCGAGACGTCCAAGTGGAATGTCATCGATCACGGATTGTTTCGACTCTTTTACCGTATCATTCATTGGCGTATCAATCCACCCCGGTGTCACCGCATTGACTCGAACATTGAACGGGCCGGCTTCTCGTGCGAACGCTTTGACGAAACCGAGCTGTGCCGCTTTGACGGTGGAATAAAACACCTCAGCCGCCGCACCGACCTCTCCCCATACACTTGAGACGATCACGATATCCACGTGATGATCGTAAGGCTTCCTTGCTACGACGGACTGGATGAGTCGGATCATCGCTCGAACATGTACATCATATAGCCGGTCGAGCTCGTCCATTGACTGGTCGACGACGAGACCATGGAGCGCATGTCCTGCCACGTATACCATTCGATCGACATCCGGCATATCCTGTACCCATGACTCAACAGCTTCACGGTCTGTTAGGTCACAAGGGAGAATTTCTGCCGAAAGATTCTCTTCATCTATCAAATGACGGAGTCTTTCACGACCATCGTTCGCATGCAAAATCAGTTCATCTTCACGAAAAGCGAGCGAGACGGCACGTCCGATGGCACCGCTCGCTCCAACAATCAATGTCTTCATGGTTTTTTGACGACGCACACCGTTCGTTGTTCACGGCGGAACAAGCGCTCGTATGCTTCGTATAGTTCATCGAGCGTGATGGCATCAATCAAAGTCGGGATTTCAAACAAGTTCCCATCATTGAGCGCATAACGGGAGAACTGATTGGCGATGAACTCAGGTGAGTTCAATGCTTTCAAGAACTGTCCTTGCATCATGCGTTTCTTCCGGTCGAGCGTCTCTTGACTCAACTGAAGTGGACGTTCTAACGCCTCCGTCACACGGCTGACAAACGCGTCCACTTCCGACGTCTCCATCGACAAGGCGGCAAAAGCGAACGTCTCCTCTGACGTATAGTCAAACGAGAAGGCATCGTCAATCAATCCTTCAGCATAAAGTTCTGTATAAAGAGGTGCTGTCGTGTCGAAGAGCGCATGCATGAGTAGTTCTACTGTCAATTCTTGCTTCAGACCCGCTTCCCCAGCTTGCGGTATGTCCTTATACCCAATCATGACTTTCGGTACAGAGACGTCCATCTCGATGACCCGTTCTGACAGACGAACCGTGGTCGGCTCATCTACTGTCTCGCGAGCACTCAATCGTGGCGTTTCAAAAGATTTAGCTGCTTGATTATCTCGAATCAAGGCAAGCATCTCATCCGGTTCGATATTCCCGACGACGAACAATGCCATGTTGCTCGGATGATAGAACGCTTGATGACAGGTGTACAAGTCTTCCGCCGTGATCTTTGAAATCGATTCGATCGTACCTGCGATATCAATCTTGACGGGATGTGTCTCGTACATCGCCTCAATTAAACCAAAATACAAACGCCACCCCGGATTGTCTTGGTACATTTGAATTTCTTGACCAATGATTCCTTTCTCTTTCTCGACCGACTCTTTCGTGAAATAAGGGGTCTGGACGAAATCGAGCAGCGTCTGTACGTTTTCCGAGATCTTGGACGTGGCACCGAACAAATAAGCCGTCCGTGTGAAGGAAGTGAAAGCGTTCGCTGACGCTCCTTGACGACCGAATTGTTGGAAGACGTCACCATCTTCTTTCTCGAACATCTTATGTTCTAAGAAATGTGCGATACCATCGGGAACCTCGATCCAGTCTTCTAGTTTGAAGCGTCGATCAATCGATCCATATTTAGTCGTGAACGTCGCGAATGTTTTTTCATATCCAGTCTTTTTCAACAAGTAAACGGAGAGGCCATTGTCGAGAACGTGATGATGTAACGTCTCTCCGACGTTAGGAAAGTCTAATTTCATGCTTCTCCTCCTTTCAAGCAATAAACCGCTTCGAGTTCCATTTCTTTCGCAAGCGCGACGACATGATCTCGTGTCGTGTTTTCAATGATTGCCATCTCTTCGTCTAACGAGAACGGACGAACGTCTGCTCCACTCATCCAAGCAATCAATTGACGTGGACTGTCTCCAAGTTGTCGACGTTGATGGAACAACAACTCTTTCGTCTGTTGCAACGTCTCATCCTCAAACTCGCCCGCTTGTAAAGCGTTCAATTGCTCTTCGATGATCTGTTCGGTTTTTTGCTGGTTCGACGCATCGATGCCGGCATAGACGAACAACTTCCGACTGAGGGAACTATATTGTGAGGCGGCATAGTACGCCAGGCTCTCTTTTTCACGCACGTTCATGAACAGTTTCGAGTGAGGGAATCCACCGAACAGTCCATTCACGACTTGCATACGAATCGCCGCTTCCGTTCTTGGGTCGACATTGAGTGAATAAGCGAGATGGAGCTTGCTTTGTTTAATGTCTTGGTGTTCTTCCAAACGCTTGAACTCTCCTCGACTCGCTTCTGGTAACAGGCGTGGTCGACGTGTCCCAAGGGATTCCAATGGATTGAAAGCCTGTTCGACTTGCTCACGATTGACATCCCCGACAACATAGATGTCCACACGGTCATGTTGAATCATCGATTGATATGCCGCATACAATGATTTTGGTGTGACATGGTCGAGTTGCTCAAGCGTACCGAGTGACGGAATCGCAAGCTCTCCTCCGAGCATTTCTTGTAGACGCTGTTGGGCGAAACGCATTTTGTCATCATAGACCGATTCGATACGCTGACGTTGCAATCGACGTTCCTGCTCGACGATGAGTGGCTGAAACGCCCCATCGTATGCGTTCGGACGGAGGAGAACGTCTTCGAGTAACTCGATTGCCTGACTCAATACGTCTTCTCCGACAAGATGATCGTTGACGACTTCGAGTTGGAATTGGATGACGTGCTCCTTTCCGATCTTAGATGCACCAGCATATAAGTTTGTGTCATACAACTCCTCTAGCGGTGTGTGAAATAACTCAATGGACGGATACGTCGCCGTCGATTTCTCCATGATGAACGGGAGCAATGCCCGATCTGCGACCGTCTCCGCCGATAATGGAGCGGCGAATGACACGAGACAAGTCGTCGTTTTAAATTTCTTGGTCGGATAGACCGAGTAGTGCAATTGATGTTGGAACTGAACGATACCTTTCATCTGCCGATCACTCCTTTTTTCGTTTTGGTTGAAACACGGCAGCGCCGCGCGCATATTCTTGATCCGGCACCCCTGCCACGACGTTCGCGTAACGGGCAACCGTAAATAAATAATCACTCAAGCGGTTAAAGTAAGGCAATTGCCGGTCGGCGACTCCGAGAGCCGCTAAGTCACGCTCGACCCGTCGACAAACGGTACGAGCCACATGTAAGCTAGCTGCGGCAACGCTGCCGCCAGGAAGGATGAAGCGCACAAGTTCCGGACAGGACTCCTCCCACTCATCCATCCATCGTTCTAGTTCCGTCACGATCGACAAATCGACCATTTTTGGCGGTGCCTCAGCATACATCAGCTCCGATCCGAGGTCGAACAAGTCGTGCTGAATCTTCGTCAGCTGTATTCGGAGCGTCTCATCCTCTTGATGCGCGATGGCGAGTCCAATCTGACTATTCAACTCATCGAGATGACCCATCGCTTCAATCTGAGGATGGGATTTCTCGACACGACTACCGATTAATGATGTTTCACCCTTGTCGCCCGTTCGTGTATAACGTTTCATTCGACTCCCCCCTTAAAATGCCACAAATGGTGACTCAAGCGAGTCACCATTACGAGTTGTGTGGTTGTTCAAATGGTAAGTAAATCTCGAAGGTGGTTCCGACCCCGAGTGTACTCGATACGCTCACTTTTCCGTGATGGGCATCGACCACATTCTTCACGATCGCGAGTCCGATGCCTGTCCCTGTCTTCGAACCACTGGTCCGGGCTTTATCGGCTTTATAGAATCGCTCGAATACGAACGGCAAATCCTCTTTAGGAATTCCGTGACCTGTATCCGTCAACTGAATCCGTAGCCCGTCCGTCTCTTCTGTGGCCTCAATCCGAATTTCTCCAGAATCGGTATGCGCGATAGCATTGCCAATCAAGTTGGTGAACACTTGCTCGAGACGATCGCCATCCGCCTCGATGAGACGGTGCGGGGCGTCGGTCTGTAAACGAATCTCTTTTTCAGATGCCATCTGATTGAACTTTCGCATGACTCGGGGCAAGAAATCACCGATATCAAACGAAGTGAAATGCATCGTCTCTTTACCCGATTCGATGCGTGCCAAATCCAACAAATCATTGACGAGTCTTGCCAAGCGGAGCGATTCATCGTAGATGATAGAGGCGAACTCTTTCGTCGCATCGTCACTCTCAGTGATGCCATCGATGATTGCCTCTGAATACCCTTGAAGCGTCACGAGCGGTGTCCGGAGTTCATGGCTAATGTTCGCCACAAAATCGGTCCGCATCTTATCGAGTCGATGACTTTCTGACGTATCCCGGATAACAACGACAGCACCCTCGAAATCGTCTTCTCCGACGAGTGGTGTGACTGTCAGTGTATAGTATCGCTCATCCTGTTTCACTTCGATCGTCTTTTCAGACGTCCCCTCCATCACTTCCTCATAAAGAGACAATACGACTTCATGTGGTTGCCCATCTTGAAGTAATGGACTCGCTTGCGGGTTCGTGACAATCACGTTTGCATGACGATCGAGTGTGATGACACCGTCTGCCATCGAACGAAGAATCGACGCAAGTTGCAGCCGTTCCCGGTCAAGGGCATTCACATATTTCGAAAGCTGACTGCTCATTGCGTTGAAAGAAGCAGCGAGTTCGCCAATCTCATCCCTTGTCTTCGTCTCCAAACGTAAATCAAATTGCCCCTCTCCCGTCTTATTGACTGCATCCCGCATCGCTCGGAGCGGTGCCGTGATTCGTGTCGACAAGAAGAAAGCGAAGACGGTCGTGACGATGATGGCCGAAGCGACGGTCCAAAGAATGATGGTCCGTGCTCCCGCGTTCGCACTCGAGATCGCATCGAGCGGTTCGAGCAGGTAGAGCGTATACTGTCCTGTCGATAAGGAGAAGGTCGTCCGATACGCTAGCGCGGCCTGGTCGTCAAAAGATGAGAAATTCCCGATGGCCGTCTCACCGACCGCCTGATAAGTTTCCCAATCCTGTCGTTCAAGTTCTACCATCAAGCCATCCACTTGATTCCCAAAATTCGATCGGGTCGTCCCGTTCTCTAAGATATAGTTAGCCCCGTACACTTCGATGATTTGATCAATCGTCTGGGACGTGTCACCTTCATTCAACAAAACCGATTGGACCTGTCCACCGAGCTTGGCAAGATGGCCTCGTTCCTGGTCGATATGAAAGGAATTAAAAAATTCAAGCATCAACACCGAGACGATGAATAAGATGACACTGACCAAAACGAGAATCGTCAGCCACAGTTTCGTGACGATGCTGTTTCGACGAATCATCATTCACTGGCAGCTTCGAACTTGTACCCGACACCCCATACGGTCGTGATCATATGCGCCGCGTCCGGTGAGACACGATTCAATTTCTCACGAAGACGTTTCACATGCGTATCGACGGTCCGAAGGTCTCCGAAAAATTCGTAGTTCCATACTTCTTTTAACAACTGCTCTCGTGAAAAGACTTTATCCACCTGTTTTGCGAGGAAGAACAATAACTCATATTCTTTTGGTGTGAGGGCGATTTCCTCGCCGTCCACCGTGACGCGGTGTGCATCATTATCGATTGTCAGATGTGGGAAGACGATCAAATCCTTCGACTTCTCACTCGTGTGCATGAACTTCGTCGAACCAGAGCGGCGAAGCAATGCTTTGACGCGGAGCACGACTTCACGCGGACTGAACGGCTTGACGATATAATCATCCGCCCCGACTTCGAACCCTTGGACACGGTCGATTTCTTCACCTTTCGCCGTGAGCATGATGACCGGAGTCGCTTTCGTCTTCCTGAGTTCTGTACATACTTCAACCCCATCCATCTTTGGCATCATCAAATCAAGCAAGATCACGTCGTATTCGTTTTCAAGGGCAAGCGCGAGCGCCTCTTCGCCATTGACCGCTTCTTCAATCACATACTGTTCACGTTCTAAGTACATTTTCAAAAGTCGGCGAATTCTCTCCTCGTCGTCGACTACTAAAATCTTCGTTTTCTCAGCCATACCTAAAACCCTCCTAAGACCCATTACGAGTTGTAGCGAATGTTGCACAATTGTGAACATTCCACTCTCTGCCATAACTATACCACTCTATTATTTCGCTTCACAACGATGATTTGATGGACCAAATGAAAAAGAAGTCACAATTGTGACTTCTTTTACGTCAGGCATATGAATGCAGACCGGCGATGACCAGGTTGACGAAGACGAGGTTGAACATGATGATGGCAAATCCACCGACACATAACCAGGCCGCTTTCGTTCCTGTCCAGCCACGCTGAATGCGCATATGCAAGTAATAGATATAGATCAACATCGTGATGAGGGCCCAAACTTCTTTCGGGTCCCATCCCCAGAAACGGTTCCAGGCAATCTGTGCCCAAATCATCGCAAAGATCAGACCACCCAGGATAAAGACCGGTAATCCAATCGCGACCGAGCGATAGCTGATTTCATCAGCGAGGTCGAGGTCGACTTTTTTCGCAAGGGGTTGAAGCGCTTCAGCGACACGTTTGCGCAAGATGACAAAACGGAGCAACACGTAAATCACAATTCCGCCGATGACCGACCAGATGAGCGTGTTCAACTTGAGTGTATTGATCCAGTTCGGGAGTTCGAGTGACAAGCCACTCGCGCCAGACACGAGTTGTGCCCCTTCTGGGACGAACAAGATCGGCATGAAATATTCATACGTCTCTGCTTGACCGCGGTCGTTCGTGAACTCGACGACACCTCCGGCACCAATCCCCTTGAATAACATCGAGACGATGATGAAGCCGAGCGTGCACATGAGGACAAACATCGTCACTTCGAGCCACGTCCGTGACTTAGACTGTTCTTTCATCGATGTTTCGTTCAATAAGAAAATGAGGCCCGATGCAAAACTGATTGCCAAAATCCCTTGTCCGAGCGCAGCCGTCGTAACGTGAATTTTCAGCCATACACTGTTGAGTGCCGGGATGAGCGGTGCGACCTCACTCGAGAACATTGAGGCGAAGGCGATGACGAGTAACGCCACCGGCATCGCGAACAAGCCGAGTACATCATTTTTATAAATTCCATATACGACGAGGAACCCAAGTACCATCATCATACCGAAGAACGTCGTATATTCGTACAAGTTTGATACCGGCGCATAGCCGACACCTGCCCAGCGCATAAAGAAATATGTCATTTGAGCGACAAAGCCGATGATTGCCAAGATAAAGGCGTATTTCCCATAGGCAACACGGTTGACGTTTCGATCTTTACGCATACCACTGACGGCAATCGTAAAGAGAACCGTCGAGATTGCGTACAGGAAGAACGCGATAAACAGCATTCGGCTGCTCCATTCAATCCATTCCATCAAGATTCCCCTCTTTCATCTGTTGACTCGTTCTCCGACTTCTCTGTGAATCTCGCCTGGTCTTCCCACATCGGTAAGCCAGTTTGTTCTAATAGCGGCGACACTTCACGACGGAGCGAGGACGGGTTTTTATTCGTAAAACCGGCGACAAGCACGCCCTCTTCATGACGACGGATCCAAACGCGACGGTGTGGCCAGTACATGCCCATCGCAATACCGATCATAAAGATCGTGGCACCGACGATCAAAATCGGATAGGTGGAGTCACTCTTCACACGTAAACCACTCGTGCTCGCCATCTCTGTACCTGCAAACTGGACATCGTAGCGGTTCTCTTCATCAGCGACATTCAGACGAATGCCGATCAAATTCGACTCCGTTTCTCCTTCAGGTGATTCAACGTTGAAGAAGAAGGCCGGATTCAGTGCACGTGGTGATTTCGTATTCGGTTGTCCATCTTTCACTTCAAAGTCTGGATACAAATCTTTTAACGTGACGGTGACCCCATCGAGCTCATAAGACTTCTCCGGATTCTCCAAATCAACTTTGAACGGACCATATTCGTCGCCGGTTTCTTTATCTGCCAACATGAACGACATCGATAAGAACTCTGGACGACTTGAATATTGTTCCTGATACACTTCAAATTTATCGAACTTAAACGGGTGGTTGACTTTCGTCGAACCGACATCGACTTGTTCGAGTTGCGGCGATCCGTCCTCGTTCGTTCCCGTCTTTTTGAATAACGTCAACTCTGTCTCATAATTTTTCGGAACGGCTCCTGCTTTTTCAATGGCGGCCGCAAACTTCGCGTCCTCTTCATTGTTCTCAGGGTCGTACAATTCAAGAATGAACTGGTCGTTCCGTAAGTAGTACTCGCCGTCAGTCGCCTCTAGCGACACCGTTTCGCCTTCACGCACCCATTCGAGCGTATCCGTATGGAATGCAGGGAACACTCGCAGCATCGCCCCTAGGAAGAAGATGACAAGTCCGAGGTGGTTGACGTACGGACCCCAACGACCAAACCGGTGTTTCTCTGCTAACAGAGCATCGCCGTCCCGTTTGACGGTATATCGTTTCTTTTTAAGTGCGACTGCGATCTCGTCAATTTGAGCCTCCGTCCCATCACCTTGTCCGAAGAGACGTTGCCCCTTCATAAAACGTTCTGTCCGTCTGACCGGTTGTTTTTTAAGCGCCTTATAGAGCGGAACCCCACGGTCAATCGACACGACGACGAGTGAGAGCGTCAACATGACAATTAGACCGATGTACCACCACGATGTGTATAGGTTATGGAATCCGAGGGCGTAATAAATAGAACCCGGTGTTCCATACTCCTCCATATAATATTGCTCAGGCGGTAATTGTTGTGGGATGTACATCTCTTGAGGAAAGATTGTTCCGATTGCCGAACCGACAATAATCAATGCAATTAACCACAACCCCACTTTGACCGATGCAAAGAAGTTCCACACACGGTCAATGATCGATTTCGGACGACGCTTCGACCGTAAATCAGCGCCTTCGTATTTCATATCTAGCATCTGTGCGTCCCCCGTTCGCTTACAATGACTTCTCGGCTAGCTCCATCAATTTCTCTTTCGTGAGTTCACCTTCATACTTTTCAATTACGTTCCCTTCACCATCGATGACGAATGTGACGGGTAGGTTATAAATGCCATACGCTCCTTCGACTTCGCTCTGGGTATCCATCAAAATCGGATAGTCGAGCCCGACACCAAGGTCGTTGATGAAATTATCGACACGAAGCGGTGTCTCTCCGACGTTCACGGCCCAAAAATCGACACCCATGTCTTGAAGTGTCGCATAGTTTTCTTGTACGACCGGCATCTCTTTCTTACACGGTTCACAGAACGTACCCCAGAAGTTCAAGAGCATCCCTTTCCCTTCATAGTTGTCTCGCTCATACAAGGTCGAACCGTCGAGTGTGACGAGCTTGAAGTTCGGTGCCTCGTCGCCCGCCTCGATGCGTCCATCGTTACCCGCTTGGTCGAATGTTTGCATGATCGTAACCGCTCCCGCGAAGAGAACGACCGTCATGATCATCATCCGCCAAAATGACCTCTTTTTCTTTTTTGCGACCGCTTGTTCCATCCGGTCGTTTTTTTGTTGATCTTTTGTCATCGTTTTCACACCATCCTTCAATTGCTATTGTACTGAAAAAACATTAAAAACGCACATTAACAGACTTTTTTCATTTTTTTGTCACACAATCTACACAATCAAAAAAATCATCCTATTTCAGGACGATTTTTTGTTGTTATTTTTTCTTCTTTTTGCCTCGTGGTTTCGGTGGAACGGTCGGGTTCGCAAGTTCACGAAGCTTACTGATTTCTTTATGTGAAAGTTCACGCCAGTCGCCCGTGTTCAGACCGTCGAGCGTCAAGAAACCGAACTGTTCACGCTTTAGTTTGATGACCTCTGAACCAATGGCTTCCACCATCCGACGGATTTGACGATTGTGACCTTCCGAGATGACGATTTCGAGGATGGCTGTGTTCTTCTTCTGGTCTACAGACTTCATCTTCACTTTCGCACTTCCCGTTTTAAATCCGTCATCGAGTTCGACACCAGACTCAAGCTGTTTGATGGCCAAGTAAGATGGGATATTCTTCACTTTTGCCACATAGCGCTTTTGAATTTTATATTTCGGGTGTGTCATCATATTCGAGAACTCGCCATCGTTCGTCAAGATGATGAGCCCCGTCGTGTTGTAGTCAAGACGACCGACCGGGAATACCCGTGCTCCTGGTGGGACGAGGTCTGTGATGACTTTACGACCTTTGTCGTCATCGACCGTCGATACGTAGCCACTCGGTTTATAAAGCAAATAGTAGACGTGCTCTTCTTGTTCGATTTTGACGCCATCGACTTCAATCTCTGACTTCGGTCCAACTTTCGTCCCGAGTTCACGGACGACTTTTCCGTTCACGCGGACGCGACCATCCAAAATCATTTCTTCCGCTTTCCGACGCGAGGCGACCCCCGCTTGTGCGATTACTTTTTGCAAACGTTCCATATGATTAATCCTTCTCCAATCTCTCTTCTTGCTTTGGTGATTCCTGACCGAAGAACAAATCGCCTTCGTCTGTCAGTTCATCCTCAAATGTTAATGGTGGCAATTCTTCGAGCGAGTTGAACCCGAAATGGTCGAGGAAGTGCTCTGTCGTACGATACAGCTTGGCACGACCAATCGTCTTCGCACGACCAGCCGATTCGATCAATCCTTTCGATAACAACGTATGGATGACCCGTTCGACTTTGACTCCGCGAATCTCTTCGATATCCGCTCGTGTGACCGGCTGTTTGTAGGCGATGATAACTAGCGTCTCCATCGCTGCACGTGAGAGCGCCTGCTCAGCCATCGTCCCGACATATTTTTGAATGTACGGAGAGACGTCCGGAACGGTCACGAGCTTGTAGACACCTGCCGATTCCATGAGCTGAAACGGTCGATTCGATGACTTGAACGATGTCTCTAGCTTACTGAGCTGTTCTCGTGCCGCAGCTTCTGAGATATCGAGCGTCTCGGCAAGCGCTCGTACTTCCATCCCTTCATCACCGACGACGAACAGCAATCCTTCAATAATCGTCTCATAAGACAGCAACCGCTTCATCCCCTTTCTTTGATGCTTCAATGAATGAGATTTGAATATCTTGGTCGAGTTGTTTTGTTACGACGACCCGTAGCTTGATCAGCTCAAGAAGCGCCATAAACGTCACGACGAGATCCGAGACGTTCGGTTGCTCAACAAAAAAGGCGAAAAACGACGTTTGTCTCGTCGACGATACGTGTTCATGAAGACGCGTCATCTGCTCTTCAAGCGTACGCTCTTCCCGCTTGATCGTTTTTTTGCGTCGTTCTTTCCAACGTTTCCGTTCAATCATCTTCGAATAGGCGTGGAGAAGATCCGAGAAGTTAAGTGGTCCGTCATACTTAGACACCTCTTCAGACATATAAGTCGTCAAATCTTCACCCGGTCGCGTATACAATTCAAGCCGGTGTTCTTCTTGTTCACGCATGAAGACGACCGCTTCTTTATATGCTTTGTATTCAATCAATTGACGAATGAGACCTTCACGCGTCGGTTCCTCACTGAAGTCTGGAACCTCTTCATCCTCGACCGAAACTGGCGGTAACAATTGTTTGCTCTTCAATTGGAGCAACGTCGCCGCCATGACCAAGTATTCACTGGCCACATCGAGTTCAAATTTTTGCATCGTGCGAATATAGCCGACATACTGGTCAGTGACTTCTGCCACGGAAATGTCGACGATATCAATCTCCATTTTTCCAATCAAATGGAGCAACAGGTCGAGTGGACCTTCGAACGTATCAATTTTAACGTTATAGGCTTCCATAGAGACACCTGCCATTTTACATTTTTGCGCTTTAGTATAACATGTTTTATAACACCGTGGACACGAAAGGAGAAAATTGATTCATGACCCCTTTTACTCATTATACGTTGCTTTTTGAATGTCATGCCGATTATTTCGAATGTCATGAGGTATTAGAAGAGGCGTGGCAGGCAGACGGACGCCGTCACCACGGCTATGCAGCGCTCATCCAATATGCTGTCATCCACTATCACCTCCGGCGCGACAATTTGGTCGGCGCAAAAAAGAGCTTGCGACTCTTACGTCGAAAGATTGACATCGCTTCTCCTTATTTAAATGAGCTCGGTCTTGACGTCGACTCCTTCGTCGCACAACTTGATGAATGGCCGTTACACACGAAGCTCCCATTACAACAGGATGTTCGTGACACGGTCGAATCACTAAAACCGACGTTCCCGTCGACGGACCTGTCGTTCGAGCAATTGGTCCACAAGCATCTGCACCGTGATCGAAGTGAGGTCATCACGGAACGGGAGCTGGCACTTTTAAAAAGGCAACGTGCCAGAAGTTGACGTCAAGATTCAAGAAGTCTCCTTTTCATGATCAATGATGATTTTTTAACTTCTTAAACGCCATCACCCAACTCTCGAGATCGCTCCGATCATGTAAATATTCAGAAGGGGTTTCAAGTAAATCCATGCCAACTATCGTTTGTAAGCAGGACCAAACCACCTCGTCAGAAGCTGTCCAATCAAATCCATCTATATTTTCATACTGTTCCATCCAATGATGTGCCCAATCAGAGATTTCTTCTCGCGTTCGTTCTTGCCTGAGCACTTGCTCCATTCGATTGATCAGTTCATCAATTGTTACTCGATTCATGAATCCACCTCATTTAAAGGGTTTGTGATTTACTCCATGCAATATGCAAAACCCCCGCAGTCACAGGGTCGTGATTGCAGGGGGTTTTTATCGTCAGACGACTAATTGATTCCATTTATTCAATAAATCGCCCGTCTTGCCTGTACCGGTTAGCGTCAAATCAAGTGGAAGGACGTTTCTTACCTCGTCTAGAAGCTCGTAAGAACGTTTCTCGCCACGGAATGATGGCGACAAGGCGATATGGTCGATGACCATTGTCGTTTCTTGTTGCTCCATACCAATGATACCAACGAAGTCTTCACCGACTTTCCACAAATAGAGGAACTTCGACTCCTCCTCGTCATACGATCGGACGAGTTCAAGCAAGCTTAGCGGAGATTTGTCACTGCATGAGAATGCGAGTAGGCCCATCGCCGTCTTTTCATAAGAACGTTTATATTTGACCAGCATCGCTGGGTTCACCACCTTTTGTCATTCAAGTTTCACGACGTGAACACGTGAGAGACATGGTTCATTGTGCCATACCCTTCAGGCAAAAATCAATTCTCGTCCCAAACCTTCACTTCTGCCATCTTCGTACCTTGACGAAGTTTGACGGCATGCTCAAGACCAGATGTCACTTTACCGAATACCGTATGGACACCATCCAAATGCGGTTGTGGCTCATGGACGATGAAGAACTGTGAAGACCCTGTGTTACGACCTGCGTGGGCCATTGAAAGTGAACCCGCTTCATGTTTGTGCGGGAACGATGTCGATGTCTCACAAGGAATCGTATAGCCAGCACCGCCCATTCCAGTTCCTTGTGGGCAACCACCTTGGCTGACGAAACCAGGGATGACACGGTGGAACGTCAATCCGTTGTAAAACCCACTGTTCGCAAGTTTTTCGAAGTTTTCGACCGTGATCGGTGCTTCACCGTGGAATAAATCAAATTCAATCATTTCGCCATTTTCAAGTTTCATAGAACCTTTTTTCATGTTTCAAGCAACCCCTTTTTCATAATATGTATCCTGCTGTTTGACACTCACATTACCCATCTTATCAAAAAAACACGTCTGTCTCCACTTTTTTGTGGAAACAGACGTTCTGCCTTATTGAATCACTGCGTGAACGAGTGGACGTGCCTCTGGTTTCGTTGCACCGATCGTATACGCATGGTCTAAACGCTCGATGGCTGAAGACATGTCTTCGATGTTCGAACGGAGTACCGCGATCACATCGCCTGCCTCGACACGGTCGCCGACTTTCTTCTCAAGCGTGATGCCTGCCGCGAAATCGATTTTGTCTTCTTTTGTCGCGCGTCCTGCACCGAGAAGCATCGCCGCAACACCCACTTCGTCTGCGATGATCGACTCGACATAACCTGCTTCTTTTGCGACGAATGTCGTCTCATATGAAGCTTGTGGTAATTTCGTCACATCATCGACGAGTGATGCGTCGCCACCTTGTGCTTCGACGAACTTGCGGAACACCTCGAGGGCGTGTCCATCGGCAATGCGCTTCTCAAGGTCGGCATACGCCTCTTCAAACGTCGGATAAAACTCACCGAGGACAGCCATATGTCCAGCGATCGTGAGCGCGATTGTTTTCAAATCTTCGACTTCTTTACCTGAGAGGACTTCAATCGCTTCTTTCACTTCGTTCGCGTTCCCAATTTCAAAACCGAGTGGTTGGTCCATATCCGTGATGACCGCGACCGTCTTACGTCCGACGTTTTTCCCAATTGCGACCATTTCTTCGGCGAGGGCTTTCGCATCATCAAACGATTTCATGAACGCACCAGAACCTGTCTTGACGTCAAGAACGATACTGTCCGCTCCAGCTGCAATCTTCTTCGACATGATCGAACTTGCGATAAGCGGAATCGACTCAACCGTAGCCGTAACGTCGCGAAGCGCGTACAAGCGCTTATCGGCAGGCGTCAAGTTCCCTGTCTGACCGATGATCGACATCTTGATATCATTCACTTGTTTCGTGAACTGCTCTTCCGTCAATTCTACATTGAACCCTGGGAATGATTCGAGCTTATCGATCGTACCACCTGTGTGACCGAGACCGCGACCACTCATCTTCGCGACAGGGATGCCGATTGAAGCAACGAGTGGTGCCACGATCAAGCTGATCTTGTCACCGACGCCGCCCGTTGAGTGCTTGTCGACTTTTTTCCCTTCGATATTTGAAAGATCGATCGTATCTCCCGACTTCACCATTTCCATCGTCAAGGCAGCCGTCTCGTTTTCAGTCATCCCGTTAAAATAGATGGCCATCGATAAGGCTGACATTTGATAGTCAGGAATTGATTCGTTCGTGAAACCTTCGACAACGAAGCGAATCTCCTCTTCGTTCAATTCTCCACCGTTACGTTTCTTTAAAATCAAATCGACCATACGCATAACTGTCGTCCTCCTAAAATTAAGTTACTTACATGCTTTTAATCGTGCCACGTACGAGAGAGAGGAAGTCTTGACGAACGCGCTCTGTCGTTTCGATGACTTCTTCATGGTTGAGTGGTTGTTCTAAGATGCCTGCTGCCATGTTCGAGACACACGAAATCCCGAGGACACGCATATCCGAATGACGCGCGACGATGACTTCTGGAACGGTCGACATCCCGACGACGTCTCCCCCAAGAAGACGGGCCATTTTGACTTCAGCCGGTGTTTCGTACGTAGGACCTGTGTTTCCGAAGTAAACCCCTTTCTGTACAGAAAGTCCAAGGTCTGACGCGACGCGTTCTGTCAATTTCACGAGCTCTTTATCGTACGCTTCTGACATGTCAGGGAAACGTGTTCCGAATTCACTCGCGTTCTTACCGATGAGCGGGCTCGTACCGAAGAAGTTGATATGATCTGTGATGATCATCAAGTCGCCTGGGTTGAATGACTCGTTACACGCTCCTGCCGCGTTTGTGACGATGAGAGTCTCGACACCGATCAATTTAAGGACACGTACAGGGAACGTCACTTGTTCCATCGAGTATCCTTCATAGAAGTGGAACCGTCCTTGCATGGCGACGACTCGTTTCCCTTCGAGCTCACCGAACACGAGTTGACCCGCATGTCCTTCGACGGTTGATACTGGGAAGTGTGGAATCTCTTCATAAGGGATTACAACCGGATTCTCAATTTCGTCCGCGAGGACTCCAAGACCTGACCCGAGAATAAGTCCGATTTCTGGTGTATCGCCCATACGCTCCTGCAAAAACGATTTTGTTTCGTTCCAATTTACCATGAATATTGCCTCCTCAAATTTCGTTTAAGAAACTCTTTCCGTTTGATGGTGCCGCGACGTCAAAGTTGTCAGCCACTGTCGCACCGATATCTGCGAACGTACCTCGAATGCCTAGATCAACTGCTTTCGCTCCAGTGTGATGTACGATGAGCGGTACATATTCACGCGTGTGGTCTGTACCAGCATGAACAGGGTCATTTCCGTGGTCTGCCGTGATGATGAGTAAGTCGTCTTCACGGAGACGCTCCAGCACTTCAGGTAGACGGGCATCATATTCTTCAAGCGCGACGGCGTAGCCTTCCGGATCACGACGATGACCGAACAATGCGTCAAAGTCGACCAAGTTCAAGAAGCAAAGCCCTTCGAAATCTTCTTCAAGTGATTCGACCAATTTGTCCATGCCATCCATGTTCGATTTCGTACGGACCGCTTTCGTCACACCTTCACCGTCGTAGATGTCACTGATTTTCCCGAGCGCGATGACATCTTTTCCAGCGTCTTCGAGCGTATTCATGACGGTCTTACCGAAAGGTTTGAGTGCGTAGTCATGACGATTTGCCGTACGTACCCATGCACCCGGTGTGCCGATGAACGGACGGGCGATAATACGACCGAGCATATACGGGTCTTCACGTGTGATTTCACGCGCGTATTCACAAATCCGGTACAACTCATCGATTGGCACGATGTCCTCGTGTGCTGCGATTTGAAGGACTGAATCCGCTGATGTATAGACAATCAATGCGCCCGTCTCGACATGTTCTTCACCGAGTTCATCCAAGATGGCCGTACCTGATGCCGGCTTATTTCCGATGATTTTTCGACCACTGAACTCTTCTAGACGATGAATCAAATCGTCCGGGAACTCTTCAAAGACACGGAACGGCGTCTCGATATGAAGACCCATGATTTCCCAGTGCCCTGTCATCGTGTCTTTACCAGCCGAAATTTCTTCCATACGACCATACGCGCTCGGCGTCTCCGACACGTCGATTCCTTGAATCGGTTTAATGTTCGCGAGTCCGAGTTTCCCCATGTTCGGCATGTGCAATCCGTTATGTTCACGAGCGATATGTCCGAGCGTATCCGCCCCTTTGTCACCGAACTGTTCAGCATCCGGTGCTTCACCGATACCGACCGAGTCCATGACCACTAAAAAAATACGTTTAAACTTCTTCACAAAAAATTCCTCCTTTTCAATGTCTAGGCACGAGGGTGATGCTTGCGATACACATCATGTAGCCGCGACTTATTGACGTGTGTATACACTTGCGTCGTCGCTAAATCCGCATGACCGAGCATTTGTTGAATGGCACGTAAGTCTGCGCCGTTCTCGAGTAAGTGTGTCGCAAAGGAATGACGGAGAACGTGAGGTGTGATCTCCTTATCAATTCCGGCAAGCTTGGCACGTCGTTTGATCATCTTCCAAAATCCTTGACGACTGAGCCGTCCTCCTCGGCCGTTTAAAAAGAGCGCTTCGGTCTCTCTGCCGCCGAGCCCGTTTCGAGCTTGTTGAATATATCGCTCAACAAACCCTTGCGCGACCGACGAAACCGGAATGATTCGTGCGCGCTCGCCTTTCCCTTCACATTGTAGATACCCCAATTCGAACTGCAAATCATCCAAATCAAGACCTAAAAGTTCACTGACCCGCATTCCGGTCCCGTATAGCAACTCGAGCATCGCACGGTCCCGTAGTGAGAGCGGGTCGGATGTCGGGACGCTATCTAAGAGACGCTCGACTTCCTGTTGCGACCAAGTATCCGGAAGTTGCTTTTCTGCTTTCGGTGTCTCTAGATACAGAGATGGATCGGTTGTCGTGACCCCCGTCATTTTTAGATGATGATGGAACATCCGGATTGAACTGACAGCTCGTCTCAAAGAGGACGAAGCACGTCCCGCCTGTGACAGTTCTTCGATATGCTTTACGATATGAGAACGTGTCACGTCGTTCCAATCTTCCACGCCCAACTGGTTTAAGGTCGATGCGTATTGCGTCAAATCGCTCGCATACGCCTGTCTCGTGTTGGCGGACATCCGCTTTTCAACCGTCATGTACTGAAGAAATGACTCGATATGCGAACGCATCATACCCTCCTCCTTCCTCGTTTCACCTGAATACGCTTACAGCATATCATTTATGTAAACCGTTGTGAAGATGTCTGACCTCATTTTTTATTCACTTTTTTGTGAACGTTTACGTGTCGAAAATACATCTCAGAATTCTTATTTTTCTGGCATGTTCAAATGAAAAGCGATATACTACAAGCGACTTAAATATATGAGCGATCTATCACACATTGAAAAAGGACAGATGACCTGTTGGGGTCGTCTGTCCTTTCTGCATTAACCGTTGATGACTGCTTTATGACCTTCGAGTGTGACGCCTTTTGCTTGGCATACTTTACAGATGCCGTGAAACGTCAAGCGATGGTCTTTAATCAAAAATTCGTATTTACTCTCGACTTTTTTCTCAACATCGACGAGCAAGTCTTCCATGATTTCCTCGACCGATCCGCATTCGACACAGACGAGATGGTGGTGCGAATGATTCGCTCCTTCTGGGCGCAAGTCAAAGCGTGCGACCCCGTCACCGAAGTTGACTTTGTCGACAACACCGAGTTCAGTCAATAACTCAAGTGTGCGATATACCGTGGCGAGTCCAATCTCTGGTGCGATGCTCTTGACGAGCATAAAGACGTTCTCGGCACTCAAATGGTCACTCTCATTCTCAAGTAAGATGCGAACCGTCGATTCACGTTGCGGTGTCAATTTATATCCTTTGGCGCTCAATTGCTGTTTAATTCGTTCAATTCGCGTTTCCATAAGGCGCCCCCTCTTTACATAGTTCACTACACAAAGCATACCGAAGTTTTAATCAATTTTCAATTTAAAATCATTACTATGTAAGTTTACCATATAAAATTTCAGATTAGAATTATTTTAATCTAGACAATTGCCACCATTGAATCGCCATGATTGTCTTCGCATCGGTGATGACACCTCTGTCTAACAAATCAACCGCCTCTTCAAAAGAATATCGTTTCACATTTAAAAACTCATCTTCGTCAAGGTTCATCTCGCCCGCTGATAATCCTTTCGCGACAAACACATCGACTCGCTCACTGCAAAAACCCGGGGCTCCGTAGAAAGAAAAAATCTTTTCGAGCGACTCCGCCGTATATCCGGTCTCTTCAGCCAACTCACGTTCGGCACTCGATACCGGTTCTTCCCCTTTTTCAAGTTTGCCTGCTGGGATTTCAAGCGACATCGATTCAAACGCTTTTCGATACTGCTCTACCATGACAATTTTGTCCGATTCATCGATGACGAGCACGGCAACAGCTCCATTGTGATAGACGAGTTCTCGCACAGACGTGTTTCCATTCGGAAGGGAGACGACATGCTTTTCCACATCGAAAATCTTGCCTTTATAGATGACTTCCCGCTCAATCGTTTTTTCTTCCATATGATTACTCCTCACTTTTCGATATACTCTGATTATGAGTCAAACCAACATTTCGAACAAGGAGGAATCCATATGAGTGAACTCGGACTCGGAACGATGACCATTTTGAAACATGGGGAGATTGAGGCGAAGAAGATCCTAGAGACGGCCATTCAATCGGGGATTCGCCATATCGATACAGCAGATGTCTATGCACGACGAGCTGTCGAGCGCGTAATCGGGGAAACGTTAGGTCAGGAACGAAAACAGCTCTTTTTAGCGAGTAAAGGTGGAAACGAACTGACTGAGGACGGGATGCGTTGGAATCCTAATCCGTCGTACTTAGAGGAAGCGTTACACGGATCGCTCGAGCGATTGCGAACCGATTATCTAGATTTATATTATATTCACGGTGGTACGCTCGAGGACAATCTCGACGCAACGATTGAATGGGCGCAAAAACAAAAGCGTGACGGTCTCATCCGACAAATCGGACTCTCGTCGATTCGACCGAACGTCATCAACCATTGGGTCAAATCCGGTGCACTCGATGTTCTCATGACGCCGTATTCACTACTCGACCGCCGGGCAGAGACGCTCGACGTCTCGATCCCCATCGTTGGCCGAGGGGTTCTTGCCAAAGGCCTATTAACGGATGAATGGGAGACGCGTCTTGGAGATAAGGGATTTGAGGCGTGGCGAAAAGAGGAACTCGCAAGTGAATTGGCGATGATGCCGACACCGATTCAAGCCTATGCACTCGAAGCTGCAAAACGGTTCTGTGACGTCGTCTTACCAGGCGCCTCTTCAGTCAAGCAATTGAACGAAACGATTCGTTCATTTGAGACCAAAACCGATGATGAAGTGCTTGATCGCTTACTCGCTCGTTTACCGGTTCACCCATACACAAAACACGTGACCTGATCCGCTCAGGTCACGTGTTTTTCGTTGCGTGCTTGAATCTGTTCGATCGCCCAATCCGCCCATCCGGCATAGTTCTCCATCATTCGGATCGCATACTCGCTCGTCAGCAAATAGCCAAGTGTATCCTCGTCCGATTGATGTTCTTCTTGAAACATTCGAATCTGTTGTGCGACCTGCTCATGGTGTGCCTTTGTCTCTTCGATATATCGGACCGCTTCTTCAACCGGCAACAATTGAAGCAGACTGACACGCAGGAGGTTTTCATCCTTCATTTTCGGTTGGAACGACGTAGGTTGACGTAACCAATTGATTAACTCCTCACGTCCTTGATCCGTGATGGAGTAGATTTTTTTGTCTGGCAACTCCTGTTGTGAGACATGTTCCGCCGAAACGAGTGCTTCTTCTTCCATCTTTAACAGTTCCCGATAAATCTGTGTATGATGGGCGTTCCAAAAATGAATCATCTGTGCCTTGAACGTCGCGTTCAAGGCATACCCGGTCGCAGGCTGATGGGTCAATAACCCGAGCAATGCGTGACGTAACGCCATATCCATCACCTTTTCCTTCTCATGCTATTTTTATTAGTGTATCACATTCTCAAACGGTTTCGAGAATGCCAATCTGTTGACGACCCGTTAAAAACCCGACAAAATAGATAGAAGAAAGGAGAGTTGTCTATGCAACCGATTCATTCATCACAACAATTTAACGAAGCCACAAAAGATCACGGAATGGTGGTCTTCACTACATCATGGTGCCCGGACTGTAAACGTCTAGACATGTATGTCGATGAGCTCGTCAAAGACTATCCACAATTTAACTGGCACGTCGTCGACCGCGACGAACTCCCAGAACTATCTGATGCGCAAGAAGTTCGCGGCATCCCTTCACTTCTTTATTATAAAGACGGGGTAAAACAAGAACACCTCCACTCGGCGAACGCCAAGACGGAGATGCAAATCCGTTCATTCCTCGATACGATCCAAGCATGACCTGATTCCTGCAGCCCATTCGACTGCAGGAATTTTTGCACACACCTCTGTCATCCTCAATTATACTGTAAGAAATAACCAAATAAGAAAGGGGAATGAACATGATGCTTATACGCCTCTTCACCCCACTCTGTTTCACCATCATGATGTTGGTCGGCTGCATACAACCATCTACCTCACCATCCATACAATCTGATGAAGAAACGGCAATCATCAAAAGTGCAGTGACCTATCTCAACAGTATGGATTGGCTACCTGCCGATGAAAACGGGAGACAAGCTACGATTCAATCCATCATAGTCGATAATCGTTATGACTTAATTGATTCACGTTTTGAAGGAACACGTGCCTGGCTCGTCACGTTCCCCCCTGATCCACAGCGCACGGTCGAGATTCCACAAGTACTCGTTGAACCGAAATCGAACGACGTGATTGGCCATCTTTTAAGCGAATAACGGTTCGAACCCCCAACTACTTGTAATGCCGAACATACCGCGAGTCAATCGAGCGCTTCATATAATATGGAATCCGACCATGCCATGTAAACCATCCATAGGTCAGCAAGGCGCGCCCTGGTGTCGTTAGTAAGATATTCATCGATTGACGTCTCCGAAATGGTCGACTTGTTTCCTTAAGTAACCGTTTGCCGACATAGCGCCCTGACCTAACAGCATCGACGCCTCCATTTAAGGAGGATGCCATATCTCCTGTTACATATATATTTGTAAAATGATGATGACGTAAATATTTGTCTACCTCTATAAAACTCTCAGGTTTTGCAAGCCCTGATTCGGCCCACCATCCCACGGGAACAACCCCCGTCGCATCCAATAAGAGCCCTTCCGATGCGTCTGCATGATACGCCTGTTTGACGACCATGACCCCTGTTCTGACTAACAATCGCTCGATGTGCTTTCTAGTATGGACCGAGACGTCTGGTAATATCTCTTTTGCATACAGCGTCACATTCTTTGTACGAGCACACGTGAACGCCAATTCTACGCCGGCCTTCCCGCCTCCGACGATGGTCACTTGTGAACTCGATTCGATTTGGTCGAGTAAAGCTTGTGACATCGGTTTAAGTGGCGTGCCGATTCCCCGACTTTTCGCACCGGTGGCTAAAACGAGTTGATCGTATTCAAACATTCCGTTTTCTGTTTGAACCGTCTGCTGAATCGGGTCAATCGAGAGCACCCGCTTTGCGACCGGCTCTAGTTGAGGTGATCGGACCGTAGCTGAATCCATGAGCCCGGCAATCACTTGTGGAAACGCACCTGTATAAATCGTCTGGCAGTCTCCGATGAAGCGAACATCATAATGTTTGCATATCTCCTCAATACGATCGAGAATTTCTAGCTGTCCGTGTCCAAGTCCGGCCAACACCAACTTCGGTTTCATCGCAAAATCCTCCGTGCCTCAATGAATCGTTGTGTGATTGTCATGACTTCAAGCAATAAAAAGATAAGAGCAATCCCGCCGACCCAGTTCGGGAAGAGAATCATCAACGTGAACAAAATGAAGCACTCTGTTCGCTCGATAATTCCTGGCTGATAGTAAAACGTCTTCTCTGAGCGCTTTGAACTACTCGCACCGACAGCTAGGAACAGTGTCATGGCGATCACAAATGAAGCAATCAGAATGAGAAAAATAGGCATATATTCCGGGTAACGAAGGGCAAGGGCAATCACGACCGACAATTCGACGAATCGGTCCAAGACGAGGTCAAGCACCGTTCCAAACCCACTCGTTTTCGACTTTCGAGCCATCGTCCCATCTAAAACATCAAACAAGCCAGATAGCCACAGTAAGATGACGGCAGTCCAGTGCATATCATTATAGATAAAGATTCCGGTCGAGATTCCGATGATTCCTCCAAGTACTGTCACTTCGTTCGGCGTGAAATTCCATTTGAGCAATCGATTCGCTCCACGCTCGATGACCGGTTGAACGTAACGACTTCCGTATGTATCGAGCATACTATTCCTCCTTTCGTTTAATTCGATAAATCATTCCAGTTTGGTACGTTTCACACGTCGGTAACATGACGGATCGTCCATCCTTGAACTGATATTCCCCGAAACATTGACCGAATCGATAAATTTTCTTCATCAACTGAACCGACACACCAGTCGCTTCGGATACCTCCACTTCAGACAACGGTCGCAGTTCTCCATCGAGCATGACAAAGTCACCGAATCCAGGGGCCGTATCGTATAACTCCGCAACCGTCCCCGTACGTGTCACCTTGCCTTCATCAATCAGCGTCACCTGGTCTGCCATGAGCATCGCTTCTTCCCGATCATGAGTGACCAATACCGCCGTCAAGTTGAGTTCTTTCACTAAGTCCCGGATAAAACGCTGCAAGTCGAGCTTGAGTTTGGGATCAAGGTTTGTAAAGGGTTCATCTAATAACAGTAGTTCTGGTTCAGCCGCTAAAGCTCGGGCAAGACTGACCCGTTGTTGTTCGCCACCAGACAGTTCGTGTATCTCGGCATCATATCGGTCACCGAGTTGAACGACTCGTAGCCAATGTTCGGCTTGCTTACGAGAACGCTCTCGAGTCACGAGCGTGACATTCTCTCCGACTGTCAAATGTGGGAACAATAAAGCCGTTTGCGATAGCATCGTCACGCGCCGTTTATGCGCAGGGATAGGGATTAAAGAACGGTGATTCCATTTCACGTCGCCGCTGTCAGTCGACTCAAGACCTGCGATGATTCGTAGAATCGTCGATTTCCCTGAACCACTCACACCGATGATTGCGTGAATGTCGTGAGGTTTAACCTCGAAGTCGACACCATTTAGTATTTGTTTCGTTCCAAATTGTTTATATAGATTTTGTACATTCAAACTCATTGAAGACGTCCTTTCAGCATACGCACCATATACCGATCCCATCCTGAGAGCAGAAAATAGAGGAGAACGGGGAATAGGATGAGCATCCATGTGTTCGAGAGAGCGAGACCACGATTGTTTCCCGCATAAGATTGATACAATTCTGTCATCACGGTCGGAATCAATCCCGCACCAATCAACTGGATCAGCGCGAATTGACTGAGCAAAATGACGGTCGTGAACAACGCGATGGTCCGCATCAATCTAGAAAAGAGCGGATACAGCACGTACATGACTCGCCGTCTCGATGGCAGAATCCGAGCTTGTTCCAAAAGTGGTCGACCGATGACCGCCATTCCGTTGTAGGCGAGGCGGATTGAATAGGGAATCGTCACGACGAGCAGGGCAAGGGTGACGCCGACATACGTCCCAATCAGACCAGCTTCCGCCAAGATCAGATAGAGGCCAAACAATGTTGCCAGCATCGGAATGAACAATGGTAAAAAGACGAGCCATTCGATGACATGTTTCCATCTAGAATCTATCCACAATAGCCACCAGGCACACATCATCGAGAGCCATACATTGATCCCAGATAAAATCACAATCAATCCTATCGTATGAACGATTGCCATGTTGTTCTCGATTTCAAATGTCGGGACTACGAAGAAGAGGCTGATAAACGGTATGAACGTCAAACAGATGAGAATCCCTTGTCGAATCATCGTCTCACCCCACGTTCAATTCGTCGTCGTATGGATGCGGTCAATACGTAAGATAGGAATACGCCGATTCCGACAAAACATGTCCACATGAGGGCGACCGCATAAGGCTCTGTCGCCTCCAAATAGAGTCCCGTCGACAGTCGTTCGTATGCGAGGACACCGATTAGTTTCGGGTATGTCACACCGAGCAGTGCCGGAACCTCATACGCAAATGAGATGAAAGCAATTAAAATCCAGGTCGAGTCGAGCAATGGTTTAATCAAAAACGGCAACTCCCCATGTTTGAACTGGTCAAACGGAGAGAGTTGGAGCGTCTTCGCCATCTCGACGTAACCCCGATTCAATTGCTCATATGTCCCGAGCATCATTAAAAAGACGAACGGCGTCTCCTTCCATATGTAGGTCAGGATGACCGTGACATAGTCTCGTTCGTTCGCCTCAATCCATCCGATGCCGTTCGTCCCACTGAACAATAGCCAAAACAGATATGCAGCAGCGATGTGAGGAACAAACATCGGAAGTCGGAGTACAGATGATAGGAAACGCCAATTTTTTCGGACGACCGTTCTTGCAAGCCATGTCCCGATTACAAGCGATAACATGGTCGACACGCTAACGACATAAAGCGTCGTGACGAAACTATCGCGCCACGTCTCATCTGTCAAAAGCGAGCCCCAATCCGTTCCCGTTGCCTCTATGCCGAGAAAGACGAGGGCAGCGAGCGGGAGAAGGGATACCATGATCGTCACCGCAACACTACTTCGCAACACGCGGCCACTCCTCACGGACGATGTCAATCACATTCGGTCCATAATCCGGAATCGAACGTTCGAGCAATTGCTCCGAGTCCGGGTACGTGACACCCTCCCCTAGTTCTTCAAACGCGCGTTGGTCATTCACGTCAAGCTTCGTTAAGTCGAGTGATGTTCCATCTCCCCAATAGTCTGGTCCTTGTTTGACGAGCTGTGCTTCAGGAGACAACAGTTCTTGGAGAAGAACGAGCGCCCCATCTGGATTCGGGGCATTGAACGGGACTGCTAAGAAGTGTGTCGAGGCAATGGAGTGATCGAGGACGAGCGCGCGTGTCTCTTTCGGGAAGATTCCTTCCGTCACTTCCGCCTCGGCTCGGCGTTCGTTAAATCCCATCGTCATCCAAACTTCTCCTGATGCATAGAGCTGATCGAGTTGTTCGAGCGTCTTTGGATACGTTTGTCCGTCTTTCCACAAATTCGGAGACCACGCTTTCAAGTCGTCCCAGAACGAATCCTCAATGGTCGCTTTTTGGTCCAACTCGTCACCATATCGTGCATATAATAGATGGCGGACGAAGGCATTCCCCGTGAAATCTGTGACTTCAGGATACGTGAAACGACCTGGATTGTCTTCAGTCCAGCGACGTAGTTCCTCAAACGATTGAGGAGGATTGTCCACTTTCGCTGCATCGTAATGCAAGATGAATTGTACATTCCCCCATGCGAGCTCCAAGTCCTCTGTCGGGGTGCCGGCATCTGATTGTTGGGCCGTTTCGTTTAATAAATCGGCGTTCGGGACACGCTCCATCAATCCGTCTCGAAGAAGACCTGCCTCTTTCGCATTTCGGAAATTGTCGCCATTGATCCAGACGGCATCAATCGTCCCGACTTGTCTGTCCGCTTTCTTATCGAGTGATAATTGTCGGATGAATTCTGCCGTATCCATTGCGACACGGTTCAATTCGACATTGTAAGATTCCTCGAGACGAGGTGCCACGTAGTCATCGATGTAGCTGTTGATGCCCTCGTCCCCACCCCACATATATAGGTTGACGGTCGACCCTTCTGCCGTTGTTGCTGCTTTTTCAAACGAGTCCGAAAACTCAACTGCCTGTTCACTCCCACACGCTGCCACGAATGTGAGCATGACAGTTGCGAGCAGTACTCTCCATTTCCTCATCTTAATCCCCCTTTTTACTTTTTCTCAAATCCCCTTTTTGCGAGCATTTCGAACATGGTTGGACAGATTGCATACACATTCGCCCCTACGTTCATCCACCATGGCGCATTGATTTCGCGTTTTCGCTTACGACTTCCTCTGACAATCGCATCAGCCAATCGTTTCGGGTCAAGCATGATCCTTTGAACACTTTCAGCATATGTACCACTTTTATCAGCTCGATTAAAGAACGGCGTTGCAATCGGTCCTGGATTGACCGTCATGACGTGAATGCCACGGGGCTTCAACTCTAGCCTGAGCGCGTTCGAAAACTGTAAAAGTGCCGCCTTTGACCCTGCGTAGACGGCTGACTTAGGTGTCGGTACTTTCGCAGCCTGTGAACAGATGTTGACGATGATACCCTCTCGCTCCATCACTCGGGCGACATCTCGCGATAACAGCATCGGTGCGAGAGCGTTCACACGCATCGTTTCTTCTATCACATCCGTCGACTGATTGGTCACAAAATCAAATTCGGCCATGCCTGCATTGTTGACCCATACGTCAAATTTCCCGAACCGTTCGCTCACATCATGAACGAGAGCGGTTGACTTTGCGACATCCGCGCACATCCAATCCCCTTCACATGTTGCGGCAATCTTTTTTAACCGTTCTTCATTTCTTCCAATCAACAATACGTTGTATCCATATTCATAAAAAGAATGCGCCAATGCGGCACCGAGCCCGCTTGACGCACCAGTAATGACTACTCTTTTCACGACATCACTTCTTTCTTCGTATAAATCCATTTTTGATCATCTCGACGTCTCTCGATGTCGCCACGTTCCTCGAGTAAACTGAGTCGTGCAAACACTTCACTGAAGACGAGCGGCATCCCACGTCGCATCTTTCGTCCATATAACTTCATTGACCAATCAAAAACGCTAAGTCCATCTTCCCATTCGGCAAGCAATTGTTCACTGCGCTCATACCGTTGGCGAATTCGACTCTCGATTAAATCATTCGGATGGTGAATCGGTTCACCGTGTCCACTGACGACGAGCTTTAAATCAATCCCACGTAATTTTTTAAGCGAATCGATATAGAGAATGACGGGTGATGCAAATCCTTCGTCATCATACGGCTGTTCGATGAGCGGATTTGGTTCGACCTTATCGATGAGGTGATCTCCGGCAATCAAGACTCCTCCGGGACCAATCAACCCGAGCTGGTCACTCGCATGTCCAGGCAGATGGATTGTCTGCCACGCCCCATCCGACGTTAACGCTTGCCCGTCCCCGAACGTCATCGTGACAGTCGTCGGTCCAATCCAGCGAAGCGCTTCGCGATAGTCTGGTAATTTTTCCACAAGTGGAGCCGGTGCCCCGAACGAGACGGCCAATTCATGTAAAAAGTGATTACCACGCTTCAAAAAGTTTGGGGTTTGCTCTAAGTATCGAACGAGCTTTTCATGCCCGTACACGGGGATGGATGCGTCGCGAAGACGCCATGCTTGTCCGGCATGATCAGCATGATGATGTGTCAAAAATAAAAAGTCGATATCCGCCAACGAGAGTTCAAGCTCTTCAAGTTGACGGTTCAACGAGGTCCACGCCTCTTCTGTGTCTGGTCCACAATCGACCATGAAGAAGCGGTTCATATGTTCAACGATATATACGTTCACGTTCCCGACTTCGAACGGTGTCGGGATATCGAGTCTTGCCAGTTGGCTAGAAATCCAGTCCGCCACGTCATCACCACCCCTTCTTCCTGTCTTTCTCCATTATACCCGTCTGAAAGATGCGTTTTCAATCAAACAAAAAGAGGGAGATGTCTCTCCCTCATGAATGATCCATATTATAGGTTGATGACCGTCACTTTATCACGTGTCATCGTCTCAAGGCTACGTCCGATTCCTTGAACGCCGAGTCCCGATTGCTTGACACCGATGAATGGGAAGTGGTCTGGACCGCGTTCTGTCCGTCCGTTCACTTGGACCGTACCGACTTCTAACTTATCAGCGACCGTGAAGGCGCTATTGACGTTTTGTGTGAAGACGCTCGCCTGAAGACCAAACTCCGATTCATTCGTGAGTGTGATCATCTCGTCGAGTGATTTCACACGGATGACCGGGAGGACCGGTCCGAACGGTTCTTCCCATGCGACACGCATATCTGTCGTCACGTGATCAAGCAATGTCGGGTGAAGCAAGTTTCCTTCACGCTTATTGCCGTAAACGACCGTTGCTTTTTTAGTGACGGCGTCGTCAATCAATCCTTGTACGTAATCCGTCGTCTTCGCATCAACTAAAGGAACGATGAAGCTGTTCTCTTCCGGTGAACCGACTGAAAGTTTTGCGACACGTTCTCTCAACATATCGACGAGCTCATCCGCTTGATTTTCAAGGACGAAGACGCGCTTGATTGCTGTACAACGTTGACCTGAATATGAGAACGCTCCGCTGACAATTTGGTCAGCTGCTAACGTCAAGTCTGCATCCTCTAAAACGAGGGCTGGGTCTTTCCCGCCGAGTTCGAGTACGACCGGTACCATCGACGCTTGCTGTGACAAGTGTTGACCCGTACCCGTTCCACCTGTGAACGTGATCATGTCGATCCCTGGGTGTGATGTCAAGTAGTCACCGATGACCGAACCGCGACCTGTCACGAGGTTCAACAGACCTTTTGGAAGACCGGCATCGTGAAGAGCCTCGACCATCTTGATCCCACTGATTGCACCTTGCGTTGCTGGTTTGAAGACTACCGCATTTCCTGTGACGAGCGCCGGCGCAATCTTAGCAGCTGCCAAGTTTACCGGGTAGTTGAACGGTGAAATCGCGAGGACGACACCGAGCGCTTCTTTCTTGATGATGGCCATCTTGTTTTTCGAGCCACCTGGGAATGAATCGCCTTGCATGAAGCCGCCATTGAAGCGAATTCCTTCTTCAGCCGTATAACGAATAATTTCCGCCGTCCGCACGACTTCCTTCTTCGCGTCGTTCAAGTTTTTCCCGACTTCTTGCATGATGATTTGACCAATCTCATCCACGCGTTCTTCGAGTTTTTCTGCCCATGCATACAATAATTCAGCGCGCTTGTTGACCGGAAGCGCCGCCCATTCTTGTTGTGCACGTTTTGCGCCATGGATGGCTTCATCGACTTCATCGCGTGACATCGCTTGAACGCGACCTACGACTTCGTCTTTATATGGTGAAACGAGTTCAATCGTTTCGTTGCTTGAAGATTCCTGCCATTGACCATTCAATAAATATGGATATGTGTTCATACTCATCATCTCTATCTGCCTCCTGAGTAAGCTGTAATATCTCGTTGCCAACCCCATTGTATGCAGATTTTTTTCCATTGGACAACTATAACGATTCAGTTTATGAGATGTAAACGGTTACTATGAAACTTTTTGTGAATTCTGATGAGAGTTGACACTATTTTTACTGTAGATTCATCGATCGGATACCGATAGTAAAGATGAGAGTACGTGAAATAGGAGGGACTACCATTGAGCACTGATCATAATATTTTACTTGAAGCAGGAACGAACGAACTTGAAATCGTGATTTTCCAAGCTGGACCGTTCTTGTTCGGCATCAATGTCATGAAAGTACGTGAAATTATCACGATGCTTCCATTGACGCCACTCCCAGGTACACCGGAAGCCATCATGGGGTTAATCGAGTTGCGCGGTGAGGTCATGACCGTGATCGATCTTCCGATGGTCATCAGCCATCCACGTGAAGTCGGAAGTGATGATCGTTTGATTGTCTGCGAGTTCAACGGTGAGAAGTCGGTTCTTCGGGTCGACCAGGTAACCGAGATTAAACGCATCTCTTGGGAGCAGATTGACACGCCGTCCGATCTCGCACGTGGCGTTCAAGGCATCACGAACGGTGTTGTCAAAACAGGTGACCAGATGATCATCTTGCTCGACTACGAGCGAATCGCGCTCGAATTGTCACGTAAAGACATCATGGCTCGCGAATCTGTGAAGCGACTCGGTGCTCGTGAGCGCTCGAACAAGAATATTTGGATTGCTGAAGATTCAGAGATGCTCCGCACACTGATTCTTGACACGTTGGATGACGCGGGATACTTCAATACAACAGTCTTCAATAACGGGAAAGAGGCACTCGATGCGTTTGAACAAGAAGACGTCGAATGCGACCTCCTCATCACCGACATTGAGATGCCACAGATGGATGGACTTCATTTGACGAAGCGCCTCCGTGAGATGGACCGCTATGCAACGCTTCCAATCATCATCTTCTCGTCACTCATCTCGGATGACTTGAAACATAAAGGGGAAGCCGTCGGTGCGAACGCTCAAATCACGAAACCGGAAATCGGAATGTTGATTGCGACGCTTGATGAATTTGTAGGATAATAAAAAAGTTTGCGACATCTCGGTCGCAAACTTTTTTATGTGAATTGTTCGAAATGCGTATTCCACTCGCTTAAAAATCGCTTACTATGCGATTCGATGGTTGCCAACGTTTCGTTCGCTCCGTCTAGATGTGCGTTTTCTCCAGCCACTTCGAGGTCGTGGAAAAGAAGGGCCGTCTGTTCTAGACCAACTGAATAGGAGGCCCCTTTTAATAAATGGGCGAGTTGCTCGACACGAGAATAGTCTTTCGCCTCGACTGCCGATTGCAGTTCAGGATACTTCGCCTCCAACTGCTGGATATATGTGGTTGCAATTTTATTTAAAAAATCCATGTTTCCGTTTGCGATTTGGTGGAGCTCTGCTAGTTTTTCTTCATTGAACAGAGCGTCTTCGGGCATTCTAGTCAATGTAACCCCTCCTCAATAAACGATATTCCAATCGTTCATACTCACTGTAACACGTTTTCGGGAGAAAACAAAAAATCTCCTGCTTTGGATTGCACTCTTCATTTTGGCTACCTATAATAAGATTGAGTTAAGGTAGGAGGAAGATGCATGCTGACGATTTACCGTACTGACGCATCAGGCCATGTGGGTGAAATCGAAGACTTTGATAAAGGAAGCTGGATTCAACTCGTGAATCCGACAAAAGATGAGGCCGATCAAGTCATCGAGGCGTCCGGCATTCCAGAAGACTTTGTATATGACCCACTTGATATTGAAGAGAAACCACGTTTTGAAAAAGATGATGAAGGACTTCTCATGATCATCGACGTTCCGTATGTGGAGGAAGATGATACAGGTCGCACGTATAATACCATCCCGCTCGGTATCATCGTGACCGGACGACATTTCATCACCGTCTGCTCGCGAGATCTCGACGTGTTGAATTTGTTCGCTAACGGAAAGGCAAGACTGTTCCGAACGAACTACCGAAGTCGCTTCGTCTTTCAGATTTTACATCGGGTGAGTATGACGTATTTGCGTTTCTTGCGCCAAATCGACCGAAGAATGGACGAACTCGAGCAAGAGTTGCAGCGTTCGATGCGAAACCAAGAGATTTTCCAGTTGATGAACCTTCAAAAATCTCTCGTCTACTTCATGACCTCTTTAAAAGCGAACGATAGCGTCTTAGACCGCATCGTCAAGACACCGAGTTTGGAGAAGCATGAAGAGGACGAAGAACTACTCGAAGACGTTTTTGTCGAACACCGTCAAGCGATGGAAATGGCATCGATTTATAACGACATCATCAGCATCAAGATGGAAGCATTCGGATCCATCATTTCGAACAACGTCAACTTCGTCATGAAATTCTTGGCATCCATCACGATTGTCCTCAGTATCCCGACAATGATATCTGGAATTTTCGGGATGAACGTTCAAGTTCCATGGGAAGGACAACCGTTCGGATTCATCATGGCCATCACGATGATGATTGGATTTTCCGGTCTCGCCTTCTATATCCTTTGGCGAAAGCGATATTTCTAGCAAAAAAGAGCCTGACGCACGTTGCGTCAGGCTCTCTTCATGTGATTTTGACCGTGACGAGACACAGGTCGTCTTCAATCTCAATCTTTGGCACAAGCTGTTCAGCGACGTGACGACTATAGTCCAAACCGTATGTGGAAACGTCCTTCTCTAGCCAGCGAATCCCATCATCGATATCTTTGCTGTAACACTCCATGAGTCCATCCGTATACATGTGAAGCGTCATATTCGGTGTGATGTCAATCTCTTTCGACTCATAATTCGGTTCCTCGAACATACCGACTGGTACCCCTGTCGTCTCAAGACGACAGTTTCCTTCTTCTGACGTCACGATCACAGGGGGATGGCCTGCATTCACATATTCGATTCGACGCTTTGTCGTGTCGATGTAACAATAGACCGCCGTGAAGTAGCTGTGCATATCGTCACCAGAGAAGAGGAACGTCATCTGACGGTTCAACTCCGTCATGACGTCTACCGGGTACTGCACGTTCCCGACAAGCCCCGGTAGGATGGAACGGATCCCCATCGTGATGAGCGCCGATGAGACCCCGTGTCCCATGACATCAAAGATGATGACCCCGTATCGGTCCGGAGCGACCTGAAACCATGCGTACATGTCCCCAGCCAATTTTTTAGAAGGCAGATAGAGCGCCCGAACATCAATCTCTTCATTACTGATTGGTGGCGTAAGCGCGCTTTGTTGAATCTTCTGGGCGAGGTCCAAATCATACTGAAGACGGGCCTCATAAATTTTCCGTTCATCAACAGCCGCCTTATAACGGAGAGCAGAACGGATTCTTGCAAGTAATTCTGTTATTTTGATCGGTTTGGTCGTGTAATCTGACGCCTCCGCGTCGAGCCCCTCGGCAATCTGCTTCTCTTCCGTTCGTCCGGATACCATGATGACCGGCAACTCTTCAAAGTCAGCCATCTGCCGAATCCGCTTGCACGTCTCGATTCCTGAAATTCCAGGCATTTCGACATCCAACAGGACGAGATCATACAGCGATGCAGCTTGTGGGGCCATCAGTAAGTCGAGCGCTTCTTCCCCGCTCGAGACCGATACCGTCTCATAGTCGTGCTGGTGAAGCAGTTGCTCGAGTACGAGCGTATTGACCGGTTCATCGTCCACAATCAAAATCGCCATGACTATCCCTTCCTTCTTTACGTATTAATCTATATCGTATTGTACCATATCTTTTCATTCACACACGACATAACCGTCTGTTCATTCTAGTTGAAGAACCTGTCCATTGTTTGGCATACTGAAGAAAGAAAGTGAGGGGTTCATATGGCCTGGATATTTGCCGTCAGCGGTTTAATCATCTTACTCGTCCTCATCGCATCCATCGTCGTCATCCAAAAAGGATACGCCTATAAAGACAATAAAGATGACATCGTCCTCGACTATGACGAAATCAATCGTCGCATTGAAGACGACAAGAAAAGAGACAAGACTGACAAGAAAGAAGGGCCGCTCTAATGCGCGACCCTTTTTTATTTGAATTCAAATCGGAGTGTACCCTTCTCTAAATACAATGAGGCATTGAACGTCTTGTCTCCTTTTTTGAACGTATGGACGTTCGATTGCCCTCCATTGATCATTTGCTTCAACTCATCTTTGACGAGTCCGACGCCGAGCACCTGTTTGGATACGGTGAAGCGACATCCTTCACGATATCCACTACAGCCGATGAACTTCGGATGTTCGACGAGCCCTTTTCCACAATTCGGACAGATACCAAATGATGCCTTCGGTCGAGTCGTTCCTTTCTTTCCATAACGCTTCGCTTCAATCGTATAGCCCTCAGGATTAGCCGCTTCTACTCGCGATTTCGCTTCTTCGACCAAATGAACGGACATCTTCTTCGCTTGTTCAATAAATTCAGCAGCGGAGGCCGATGCTTGACCGATTTCATGGAGACGTTTCTCCCATTTCGCTGTCATGACGGGCGAGGCCAAAATACTGTCTCCGAGGACATCGATCAACAGGCGCCCTTTATCTGTAGGAACGAGCTCTTTTTTCTGAAGTTGGACATAGCCTCGCTTTTTCAATCCATCGATGATGTTGGCACGTGTCGCCTCAGTCCCAAGACCCTCTACTTCTTTCATGATATGAATCAGCTCTTCGTCATCGAGTTGTTTCCCGGCGACTTTCATCGCCATAATGAGCGCGCCCTCCGTATATCGCTTCGGTGGCTCTGTCTGTTTCGACAACACTTCAACTTTCTTCTCTTTTAATTCTTCACCGACCATCATCGCCGGAAGCTCGACATCTTTTGATTTCATCTCAACGACTTGTCGATAGCCAGGACTCACAACGACGGTTCCTTTTGCTCGATACAAGTCGCTTCCATCAATCAAATCAACCGTTGTCTTCTCGAGCATCGCTGCGGGAGCAAAGGCCGCAAGGAAGCGTCGATTGATCAAATCATACAGTTTCGCCTCATCCCCACCGAGTCGAGTGACGTCACCACATGCCTCCGTCGGGATGATTGCGTAGTGGTCACTGACTTTCTTGGCATTGACATAGCGTCGATTTTTCGACGGGTCCTCAGTCAATAGGTCACGAAGTCCGGCATAGGCTTCAGACTTTAGCAGTCTTGCCTTTGTCTGTGGAAATAACGTCGCCTCATCGGGTGTGACAAATCCCGAATCGGTCCGCGGGTAACTAATCCACCCTTTCGTATATAACTTTTGAGCGATATCAAGTGTCTTTTTCGCTCCGAATCCGAAGCGTTTCCCTGCCTCCGCTTGTAATCCAGATAAACTGAACCAAAATGGCGGTTGCTCGATTTTTTCTTCTTTGTCGATTGTCTTCACAATCGCAGTTCCAGATGCCCGTTTGACGACCGCATCGGCTTCCTCACGCGTTTTGAGCTTCGTTGTCTTTCCAAACGTATACTTCGCTTTGAACGTGCCTCGACCTTTTGCAAGTGTCGCCTCGACCTCAAAGTATGGTTCTGGTACGAATTGTTTAATTTCTCGTTCGCGATTGACGATTAAGGCAAGCGTCGGGGTTTGTACACGACCGAGCGAGAAGACGTCTTCAATCCCAATCGTCTTCAACAATGTCGTATAGGCACGTGAGGCGTTCATCCCAACGAGCCAGTCCGCACAGGCGCGACTCATCGCCTCATGGTAGTATGGAATCGTCTGTTCACCTGGCAACAGTTGCGAGAATCCTCGATCGACTGCTTGCTCCGTCAGACTCGAAATCCATAGTCGAGCAAGTGGTTTTTTGTTACCTGCGAGTCGGAGGATCAGACGAACGATCGCTTCTCCTTCCCGTTCGGCATCTGATGCGATGATGACATCGGTAATCGAGCGGTCATGGAGCCATTTTTTGATGGCATAGAACGGTTTCGACTTCCCTTTTGAAATACGATAATCAAATCGTTCTGGGACGATTGGAAGCGCCTCGTACTTCCATGACTTCCATTCCGGACGATAGTGCGACGGTTCTTGAAGTTCACAAAGGTGACCGACGGCCCATACGACAATCGCCCCCTCAGGGAAACGGGGACAAGGTGAGATTTCAATCTCGTCTTTTCGCTTTTTAGATGGATAGGGAGCAGCCAACTTTTGAGCTTGTGATGGCTTTTCCGCAATGATTAGTCTCATAAGAACTCCTTACTTCGCCTTCTACATAATGGCAAGACGTACATGATTGGCTAGCTTCTACTATGTATTTTACTATATCAAGTCGAGGATGGACACATCGAGAGGGGAGCATTTGTTTGCTCTTTTTGAATCATGTCTTGCCTCGTGGCTGTTTTGCGATATCATTAACAGAGAAGTACAACTGTGAAGGAGTGTCGCCATGTCTTATCTTATCTTATTCGCCGCTGTCTTTTTCTTATCGACGAGCGTCCTCTTCGTCAAATGGACGTCGGCACCTGCCGAGACTGCCGCATTTTACCGAATGCTTTTCACGTGTCTCATGTTGCTACCGTTTGTCGATTTCAAATCACTGATCACCACGCGCCTTATGACACGTTATGCTCTACTCCTTAGCGGAACGTTACTGGCCTTTCACTTTTGGCTTTGGTTCTTGTCACTCGATTACACGACGGTCGCCAGCTCCACACTGTTTGTCACATCGAGTCCAATTTTTGTGTTGATCGGGAATGCACTCATCTTTAAAAAGAATCCGACTCGAAAGGGACTGGCCTTCGCGCTCGTTGCTGTCCTCGGGGGCATGCTCGTCGCTGCGGGGGACGTTCAACTCGGCCGTGAAGCCCTCTTCGGAGACCTACTCGCCTTGATTGCCGCCCTATTGATTGCAGGGTATTGGCTCGTTGGACAGCATGTACGAGCTTCGATGAACACGAATACATATTCTTTTAGCGTATATCTCGTTGCGACGGTCGTGCTTTGCTTCATGTTGCTCGTTCGCGGCACGACATTCACTGCCTTTGAATCCATCAACTGGTGGTACTTCCTCGCGCTCGCTTTCTTCCCGACAATCCTCGGGCACAATCTGTTCAACTATGCGCTTGCCCGTGTCAGTGCGACCGTCGTCAGTATCACGATTCTTGGAGAGGCGTTGTGGGGAATGCTGTTTGGATACGCCTTCTTCGGAGAGCGACTTGGACCGTTCCAATGGATCGGAGCCGTCGTCCTCCTCGGTGGGATATACTTGTTCCTAAAAGAAGACGCCCGCTCGACACGAGCGGACGTTTGATTATAAGTTTGTCGCTTTTGGATTTACATCATGTGCTTCTTTATCTTCTTCTGAAGAACGGAATAATAATTTACGGTCCCAGAATGCCAAAGCAACAGCCGTCAAAAATGTCATCGCATCAGCGATTGGGAATGCCAACCATACGCCGAACACTCCGAGGAACGACGGGAGAATAAAGACGAGCGGAATCGTGTAGAGCGTCTGACGTGAAAGGGACAAGAACATAGCGACGCGTGCTTTCCCGAGGGACTGATAGATTCCATTGACGAGCATCTGAACACTCGGAAGGAAGGAAACGGCGAACAAAATGTGAATCGCCGTCACACCGCCAGCAATGAGCGCCTCATCCGTCGAGAACCAGCCCATGAGTGTTTGCGGGAATAGCTGCAGAATCAACCAAATGATGACAGCAATCGCAATCCCGGTCCGCATCGCCGTCCAAATGGTTTCACGCATTCGGTCGAATCGCTCTGCACCGTAGTTATATCCAACGATTGGTTGCATCCCTTGGACGATTCCCATGATTGGCATACCGACGAGCGCCATGAACTTGTTGATAATGGCGAATATGGCCAATTCTTCGGTCCCGCCGTACGTACCGAGCATCACGTTGACACCAACGAATAAAATGGATTGGGACACCATCATGATGAACGAAGACGAACCGATTGCCATGATTTCTTTTATCTCATCGAATCGAATCCGGAACTGACGCCACTTGAAGCGCAGTTCCGTTTTTGGTTTTCGGGCGAAGAAGAAGCGCAGCATCAATACGGAACCGATGACTTGGGCGAGTGCCGTCGAAGTCGCTGCCCCGTACATGCCCCAGTCGAACGTGAAAATGAAGAGCGGGGTCGTCACGAGGTTGACGAGAACGGTCGTCAGCATGACCTTCATTTGATAAGGTGCCTGTCCTTCAGCACGAACCATCGCACTCGAAGCGAGTGTGAACATGAAGAATGGTGAACTGATTAATACAACTGATAAGTACTGTCGGCTGAGATCCATGATTTCGGTCGTCGCACCGAACACTTTTAAAATGTCATCTAACATAAAGAAAGCAGAACTGACCGCAAGTGCCGCAAACAGACCGACGAGGACAAGTACGTTCAAGAATGTAACGGCTGCACCGGCATCGTCACCGCGTCCAAGCTTCCTCGAACTGATAGACGCCCCACCTAGACCAACGGCACTCGACACGGCCATTAAAATCATCTGAATCGGGAACGCAATCCCGATGGCAGCGACTGCCGATGCACCGATCCCTCGGGCGACAAAAATCGTATCAATGATATTGTAGAGCGCCGTCACGAGCATCCCAATCATCGCCGGAAGCGATAACTTGAAGAGGAGTCTGCCGATGGGCTCAGTCCGTAATTGCTCCGTATTTTGGTTCATTCTTCCATCCCTCCGTCTCTACTTCTTAGGGTAGCAGGATTGAACGGAACGGGCGACTATGTTGGCTCGGTGGATGTGTCAAACGAGCGAACGAGCACGCACACCTTTTCGCTTACGCATAATGTAATCGGTCGCGACTGGCCGATCCACTTTTACACGAATCGTCATCATCGCTTGGTTAGCAGACTCGAGGAGGTGACCGTCCACATCCTCCATCGTATCAATGACTTGTGAAAAACGAACAAATCCGGGTCCGAAAAATTCAACCTCTTCACCGATTGAAAAGTGATTCCGCTGCTCAAGCGTTGCCATACCCGTCACAGGGTCGTATGAGATGACACGAGCGGCAAACGCAAATTGCGGAATCGAACGAGGTTTCCCGAACAATTGCTCTTTTTCAGTCGGGATCCCGTAATAGAACCCCGTCGCGAGCTCACGTTGGGCCGCTTTCCAAATTTCTTCTTCCCATGCCGGGTCGAAGACGAAATGCTCTGGATCTTCACAGTACGCATCAATCACTTGACGATAGACGTTACACACCGTCGCGACGTAATGAATCGATTTCATTCGTCCCTCAATCTTCAAACTATCCACTCCCGCCTCCACCAAGTCAGGTATGTGGCGGACCATCGATAAATCAACTGAACTCATCGAGAACGGCTCTTCGTCACGCGCTTCCATCTCTTCTGTCAGAAGATCTCCCTCTTCAAAGAAACCATATTTCCAGCGGCATGATTGGGCACATCCCCCACGGTTGGCATCCCGTAATGTCATGTGATTCGATAACGTGCATCGACCGGAATAGGAGATACACATCGCCCCATGGACGAACGTCTCAATTTCGACATCGACTTCCTGTTTCATTTTGACGATTTCATCCATCGATACCTCACGTGCCAAGACGATTCGTTCGAGCCCTTCTTCCTTCCAGAAACGAAGCGTCTCATAGTTTGTCGCCGAAGCTTGGGTCGACAAATGGACGGGCAACCCTTCTGCTTCCGTGAGACACATCTCAATCATCGCTGGATCCGAGACGATGACCGCGTCGATCCCGATATCTCGAAGTGTTCGGAAGAAGTCACCTGCCCCCTCGATATCGCCTTCATGCGTCACCATGTTCGCAGCGACGTATACTTTCGCACCGTTCGCATGTGCGAAGGCTACCCCTTCACGCATCTCGTCATAACTGAAATTACCGGCACGTGAACGTAACCCGAATTGCTGTCCGCCGATATAGACCGCATCGGCACCATAATGGATGGCCATCTTTAATTTCTCTAAGTTTCCTGCTGGCGCTAATAATTCTGGACGTCGTTTCATCTTGATCCCTCACTTAATCTCTTCTGGCTTGCGTAACCATAATCCCGTACCGAGACGGAACGCTTCCGGTTGTAGCTCATGAAGACGTTGTTCCATCTCCATGCGATCAAATCGACCGTTCAACAAATTCGTCCGGGCATAAGTAAACAACTGAACGATTTCAACAAACTGGGCCCCGGCGTGCCATCCATCTAGCTTCCACGTGTGAAGTCCATTTTTGACTAACGTCGGAAGTTGTCCCATGAGCGTCAAATCCTCAGAGAATATATGGGTACCGTTCTCGTCCTCGTAGATGGGATAACGACTCGTCGTATCTGCCGGTTCGCTCATATAAAATTCGCGTTGTTTTGCTTCTTCAATCGGTCTCCCGAGTTCGTTAAAGTAATTCGTCACGAGTGGTCGTTTGGAATGATGGATGCACGTCGGACCATATACTTGTACCTCAACAGGAAGTCCGATTTGTTGTTGGATCAAAACGAGTTCATCGATGGTCACTTCACGCGCGACGACCGCTCCAATCGCTTCGCGTTTCCCCCAAAATTGAATCTGTTTGGCGGACGTGACGAGCGTTTGAGCATCATACCAATACGGAATCTTTGCCTGTCGGATCAAGCGAATGGCACCAGGGTCTCCAGCGGTGACATCATCGACTCCAATCGTTTTCAGCGTTTGCAAATAATCCGTCAATTCTTCAATGTGGTCATTGTGCATCAGGTTGTTGACGGCTACTGTCACTTCTTTCCCGTACCGATGGGCAAGTTGTGTGACTTCCCTCACAGCGTCAATTGTCCAGTCACCTTTTTGTCTCAACCCAAACCTCGAATTTCCGATATACAGTCGGTCCGCACCGGCTTTGATTAACGCTTCTGCCTGATCGACGCACTGCGCCGTAGTGACGAGCTGAATCATCATATTTATTCTACTCCCTACTTTGTGAGTCTAATCACATTTTCTTGCTATACTTTAGCATATGTTTCAATGTGCGAACGGAGCAGGATTTTAACAACTCGTGAAGAATTCAGTAACAATGTATGACTTTTCATCAAAGGAGTGGATCATGTTGTCAAAGACAGCTTTAATCACCGGCGCCTCGATGGGCATCGGTCTAGACTTGGCCGTACTCGCCGCTCGCGACGGCTACGACTGTATTTTAGTATCTCGGAACGAACCACGATTGCATGAACTAAAAAAAGTACTTGAGACACGTTATCGCATCAACGTACATGTCTTTGCACTAGATTTAGTAAAACATGACGCAGCAGTCCGATTGACGACGATGATCGCCGAAGCTGGCCTCACTGTCGACTTTTTAATCAACAATGCCGGGTTCGGCACGTCCGGCGCATTCGCCGACCTCGATGCCGAGACGGAGGCCGACGAGGTCCGATTGAATGTCAATACGTTGACCGAACTGACGAAAGCCTATTTGCCTGGCATGCTCGAACGTGACCACGGATATGTGTTGAACGTCGCATCCGTCGCTGCCTTCCAACCTGGTCCCTATATGGCCGTCTATTATGCGACGAAAGCCTATGTCCTTTCATTCACTGAAGCGATTCATGCCGAAGTGAAAGGTAGCGGTGTGCATGTGAGTGTATTATGCCCTGGCCCGACGGATACAAATTTCTTTAATCGTGCCGGGAGTGAATTATCATTCTCGAAAATGCCATCTCATCTCGTCGCCTTCTTCGGATACAAAGGGGTGTTGAATAACAAGCGTGTGATCATCCCTGGACTCTCGAATCAGCTGTTGGTCGGGGTCGCCAAATTGATGCCGAGAGCTCTCAGTTTAGAAGTACTACGCCGCGTCCAGAAACCGGCTGATGGAACACCTGCTGAATCGACCACATGAAAAGGAGCGACCGCATCGGGTCGCTCCTTTTATGGTTCAGAGTGTAAGCGAGAGACGTTTACAAGCCGATATAGAAACACACCTGCCGGAATCATGGTCATCAGCGCTGTGGCGATGACGACTCCCCACGCCATGATGGCATCGAGCGTCAGGTCTCCCGATGTGAGCTGGTCCATGATGCTCAGTTGTTCCACGGAAAGCACAATCATGAGTGCTGGCCACACGCTCGCCGCAAGGATGCTGATCATGGCAAAACGGGCTCTCGTGTAACGTTTTGCCAATAGAATCAGATTTAACAAGATAAACAATAATCCTACGAGTAAAAACATGCCGACTTCAGTGAGATTGATATATGCACCCATCCGTCGTTCACCTCACTCAAAATGATTTGACTATTGTATATTTACCCGAATTGACGAAGGAATATGCGCTCAAACAAGGGACGGATTAAAATGAGGAAGACAACGTTCGATAGCCCATGTGCCAAGTCAAACGGGACGCTGAGTAAAAGTAGCTTCCAAAAGTCCGCTCCAATCACTTCTATGAACGCCAGATTTGTCGTCCATCCATATAAAAATCCAGAGAAAAAACCGAGCGTAAGGAAAAGGATACCTGACTTCATCCATATCGTTCGAAAACTGCTTACGAGCGTCACGACAAGAAGCCACCCCAAAAATTGATAGAAGACGAACGGTCCGATCCCGAGCAACAGACCCGACAAGATGGGTACGAAGAGTGCCAAGATCGCTGCAGCATTCAACCCAATACATAATGCGGTCAGCATCAAAATAGCTGTCGTCGGCTGTACGTTCGGAATCGTCATAAAGAGCCAACGCCCGATGACTGCGAGTGCCAAGAGCTGCACGAGCGGTTGAATCGGGAGGTCAGATTTCTCAAATCGATACAGCACCAGGATGGCAATCAGAATGGCGAGGACGTATGTGACCATAGCGTACTCCGTTCTTGAAAGATTGAGCGCTCACCTTGAAAGACCACGCGACCACTTGCAAGGTAAATCACGTCCGTCGCTTGGTCGACTAACGCCAAATCATGGGTCGCACAAAGCACGCGTGCTGATTCTGTCTTTTTCAAGAGCGCTTCAAGGAACGCCGTTCGCTCCCCATTCGTTAAATCCACCGTCGGTTCATCGAGCAAAAGGACGCTTGCCGGGTCGTTCAGGACGGCTTGTAGTTGAGCGATCCTCCGATTCGATTCTTTCGGAAACGGACCGTATTCCGTTTCGGCAGGAAGATAGGCAGCTCGCTCCCCCCGCTTCACCCGTCCACGAAGAGGGCGTCTGCTCCTTGCTAAAAGTTCGAGCAACGTCGATTTTCCACTTCCGTTCGTACCAATACAGACGGTGAGGCCCGGTTCATTTATTTGGACCGTCACTTCTTCAATGGCATAAGTCGCCTGAAGCGGATGACGATAGGATACATCGGTCGCTTCAATCCTCGGTATCGTCTCCGATTGTCGGAAAGTGATTTTCATGTCTTCAGACGATTCTTGCGCCCGTTCCGTATAACCAATCCGAACACCGAGACCGGAAGTACGACGAAGTAGCATCTCTAGATGTTCTCGACGGAATTGATCGAGGTGGCGGAACGGTTCGATAAGTACAATTGCTTCGGGCTGATTTGATAGAGCATAAGCGACTTGTACAATCTGTTGTTCTCCGCTTGAACAGGCGTCAAACGCTTTTGGATATAGTGCATCGATTTGTAAGAGTGAGGCAAGTTCCGCTCCCCGAAGCGGGTCAACACCGGATAATAAATGACCAACTTTTCCTGAGAATGGTTGATTCATTCTGATGACTTGAGGACGATACCGTTCGATATATGCCTCGAACGAACCGTCAACGGTAGAAAGCCATTGCATCACGAACACCTCCTTTTGTGATGTATGGATAGATGAGCCATGGAATGATGGTCCATTCGATTGATACATAACCAATCAAGCCAATCGCAAGGAGTTGCAGAACATCCTCGGCCCGGAAGCGACGCATCGGCTCGACTGCAAATTTTGGCTCATGCCTTTGGCTCTTAATGCCATTCTCGATCGCTTCTTGCCAGGCTCCTTTCGGGTGACTTCTGAGCGACTGACGTACCGCCCGTTCCATCGAAGGAATAAGTGCCCACGCCCCGTACAAGAGGGAAGTTGAACGGGGCCATTTGGAGAGGAGTGGCAGCAATCGTTCCAATCGAACAATACGAGAAATCCACAGCATGCCAAGTAAAAAAGTAGCCAACCTCAACAGCTGACGCCATATGTAAGAGAGCGATAACTCCCACCCGAACAATGCAGGGAAGACCGAAACGACAGCAAACGCAATCAATACGATGAGCATCGTCCACGGAAACCGACGTTCAAGCATGAGCAACAGGACAAGACCGACGACCAATACCGTGACATCTTGGATATACGTCAGGATGAATAGATGGCTGAATAGAAAGAAAAGGAGCGTGACAGGATGTCGCCGCTCCCAATCTGCCTCATTCGAAGAAAGCAATCGCATCTTCTTCAAACCGCCACTGAATGACGTCCGTCGATTCTACTTCTTTAGCACCGGCCCCTTCATCTCCGGGCGCACCATTAAAAGCAAATACCCAGCCTGACGATTGTCCTTCTGATTTTTCTTCGACGCCTTCGATTGCCGTCACGTACGACATGTCTCCGCTTCCTGTCACTTCGAGGTCAAGCCCTGTCGCTTTCAATGCGTCGAGCACGGTCGCATCATCTTCCAAACAGACGCTCTTCTCTTGATAGAGCGTCTCTTCCGTCGCCGCATTGTATACGGAAATGGTCGGACTTACATCGCACGCCTCTTGTTGGGCTTCTTCTCCGCCACATCCGACAAGAAGTGCGGTCGCTAATAGGGAAAAACTCAAATACCGTTTGATCATTCTGTCAAATCCTCTCGTTGATGTATCGAATAATTATATAGTATCGCAAAACGTTCGCCTGAACTTCGTCCTTCCTGTGTCAGTCCGACGAGTTGGATGCTGTTTGCGAGGACTGGTTCGCGCTGGAGCCAGAACTTGACCAGTTCATTGTCCCGATTGATCATGAGCATCGATTCGTTTTCGAACGTGTACATGTCATACAGCCCATCATAGGAAAGTTGTAACACTGGGGCAGAAACGACGTCAGTATACTCATCCCATGAAGGACCTCGTAACGTCGACAGCATGTGGTCGAATTCGACAAGCTTTTCAAAAAAGGCCTGTCCAGATTCTTTACGCAGTTCATCGACTTGTTCATACGAAAGTTGTCCTGAGCCGTATGTTACACGGATCTGTTGGAACGATTCGGCTCGTTCCACCATGAGTAAGTACTCAATGGATTGAACGTTCCCTTCTCGGTCGATCTGTAGTTTCCCACGATCTAATTTAATCGATTCACTATTGATTCGTTGTAACAATTTTTCAGTCATGTCATCAAACGATTCATCCGTGACCGAAACGGCGCCGATTTGTTGCGATTCGGAACGAAACCCGGATTGATCGAATAACGGGACAAAAAGCAAGACAAGAAAAAAGAAGAACCCTAACAGTGCCCCATACCATTTATACCGGCTGTTCTGTTTCGGAAAGAACAAAAAAGACAATAGAAAGCCAATCGGAATGTGAAAACCGCCGATGGGGAAAGACACGATTCCAAGCAGTGAATAAAATAAGAACTTTGGAAAAAAGTTCGCTTCCGGCTCTTTTAATTGATTCAATCGAATCCCTAATAGAACGCTGATTACTAAAAAGGCTGCCCATACATAGAGTTGAATGGTCACATCACTCCCCCACTGTATATTCTAAAAAGTCCGTCGCAACGAGACTCGATGGAAAATCCGACACAACTTCTTGAACAAATTCTTCCTCTCGTCCGACATAGCGTGCTGAGATGTGTGTCACAATCAGCTTGCCGACGGCGCACGCATTCGCTAGCGCGGTCGCTTCACGTGTCGTCGAGTGACCATACTTCCGAGCGAGCGCTTGTTCCGCCTCCATAAACGTCGCCTCGTGAACGAGGAGGTCTGCTCCATCCGCCAACTTCTGCGCGTTCTCACACGGGATTGTATCTCCTAAAATCGCTACGATTTTTCCCGGAATCGGTTCAGTGACGTATTCTTTAGAGTCATACCATTTTCCTTCAAATTCAAATCGGTCTGATTCTTTGATGGTTCGATAAATCGGTCCACTTGGAATACCGAGTTCTCTTACAAGATCGACGCGTAGCATGCCCGGTTTTTCTGGACCATCGATTCGGAAACCGAATGAAGGGAACCGATGCTCTAATTTTCGCACAGTGACGAGATGGTCGTCTTGTATGAATGTGTCCCCGTCCGAGTACTCGATCACGATCAGCTCGTATCCTAGATGTGAGCCTGTGACACGCAAAGTAGCTTCAAGCCATTTTTTCAATCCTATTGGTCCATAGACGGTCAAGGGGGCGGTTCCATCGAGTGCCGAACGAGTCGATAAGAATCCAGGCAATCCGAATACATGGTCACCATGAAGATGCGTCACCCATACCGCTGTCACTTTTCTCGGTTTGATTTTCGTATAGAGCATTTGGTGTTGCGTGCCCTCGCCACAATCAATCAGCCAGGTCACGTTCGATAAATCGAGAGCTAGCCCCGATACGTTGCGCTGTTTCGAAGGCATCCCCGACCCAGTTCCTAAAAACTGTAACTTCATAAATATTTAATTCCTTTCTTCAAGCCGTTCCATGCTATACTTGACGTAATCGCTGAAAAGGATGTGATTTGTGATGACCAAGGCAGAACAACCCGAATCGATTTATGAGACGATTCGAGAACGCGCAGCTTTGATGAATCGCTTGCACCAACAGGAACAAGGCACCTCTATCCGTATTCACGACATAGCGATCGAACTTCATTGCACAGACGAGTTGATTTTAGAATCACTGGAGTTCGCAGCATAACGAGTACGAACACATACGAAGAGCCGACGAATGGTCGGCTCTTTTTTATTGCTTAGGTGATGCGACTTCTTCAACGATTGTCACGACATATTCGACGAGTTTATACAACTCTTCAAGTGGCATCCGTTCGTTCGTCGTATGAATCTCTTCATAGCCGACCGCCAAGTTGACTGTCGGGATTCCCCCACCGGCGATGACGTTCGCATCCGAACCGCCCCCTGAGTGTAAGATTCGAGTCGGACGTCCGATTGTCTGAGCCGCACGTTTCGCCACCTCAACGACTTCGTCCCCTTCCTCAAACTTGAATCCAGGATACATGATGTCGATGTCCACTTCGGCACGACCACCGAACGACTCAGCGACCTCGATGTACGCTTGTTTCATCGTTTCCGCCTGTTTCTCCATCTTCTCATGGATGAGGGAACGGGCCTCAGCAAGAACTTCGACATAGTCACACACGATGTTTGTCGCGCGACCCCCTTCGAAACGTCCGATGTTGGCTGTCGTCTCTTCATCGATACGACCGAGCGGCATCTTCGCGATGGCTTTCGCTGCGATTTGAATCGCCGAGATTCCTTTTTCAGGTGCGACACCAGCATGAGCCGTCTTCCCGTAAATCTTCGCGTTCACTTTTGCTTGAGTCGGAGCGGCGACAATGATGTCTCCAACTGGTCCATCCGAATCAAGGGCAAAACCGAACTTCGCATCGATTTTCGATAAATCCAATACTTTCGCACCGACGAGACCTGATTCTTCCCCGACAGTGATCACGAACTGGATTTGACCATGTGGAATTTGTTTTTCTTTCAATACACGCACGAGTTCGATCATCGCAGTGAGGCCGGTCTTGTCGTCTGCTCCGAGAATCGTCGTACCATCCGTGACGACATATCCGTCTTTGATGCTCGTCTTGATTCCTTTACCTGGAGTGACCGTATCCATGTGAGCCGTAAAGTAAATCGGATCAACATTGTCTTTCGTTGCAGGCAACGTGATGATCAAGTTGTTACCAGAGTGTGCCGTCTTCGTTGATGCGTCGTCCTCGTAGACGTCGCAGCCAAGCTCTGTGAATACACCTTTCAAATGCTCACAGATGATCGCTTCTTCCTTCGTTTCTGAATCGATGCCGACCAATCCTAAAAATGTGTCGAGCACGCGTGTCTCGTTTACCATAAACAACATCCCTCCATCCAAACATTTCTTGACCATTATATCAAACTCCCCTGGATTGCACGAATCTTTTCCATTCTGTACAATGATGGCAAACACGTATATGGAGGCAGACCATGAAGAAAAAACAGAAAAGACGACAACGCATCATTCAAATCGGCGTCGTCGTCATCGTCTCAATCTTTTTAATCAGCACGTTTCTCTCGAGCATGACCATGTTCTTTTAAGAGCAAGATGTATCGCTCTTTCAAGATCAAGTAACTTTTTACATCAGATAAAATATTTAATAAGGATGAGCGTACCTCGAATTCCTCACGCGTCGTGGGGAGAGGTACGTTTTTTCGATAATGCTCAATCATCTCTTCAAGCTCCTGTAGAAAGACGGATGCATCGGCCTGCTCGTTCACATGGTCCCCGACTCGACGTAAGAACGTCGCGACCGGTTTCGCTTCATTGACGACCATCGTGATTTCTCTGGCGTTATCCGCGACTCGTTTGAGAATATCATACTGCCGTTCACGCATCCGGAAGTATAGATAGTCCATGTCTTCATTCCGCTTTCCGATTGAGTTTCCCATACGGCGAAGGGCTAAATCTTTCCCCTCTTTCAGATAGTCCCGTGTCTTGATGAGCATCATCGAGTGGTTGTTATAGACGCCCGTCTCAACACATGCCGCCACGTCATAAAACAGTACTGCGAGCGAGCGGTCGATATTCTCTTTAATCCGTACAATCTCACGGTCAAGCGTCGGCATGTACATGTTGACGACAAGCCCGACACCGACACCGATCGCAATGAGCAATAGCTCATTGATAAATAACTCCAGTGTAAACTGTGCCTCGGTGTAGAGGTGGGTCAAAATGACGACACTCGTAATGAGCCCGTCTTGCAGTTTCAATTGTTGTACGAGTGGAATGAAAATGACAAAATAAAGTGTGAGCGTCACCGGTGAATAGCCGAGTAGCGTGAACATCGCCGCACCCATTCCGATGGCGAGAAGACTTGCCATGACTCGTTCATAGGAGGCGCGAATCGATTTTTTACGCGTCTCTTGAATACTTAAAATGGCGATAATGGCTGCAAATACAAAATAATCGAGATGAATTGTTTCGGAAATGAGCATCGCGATACCTGCTGCGACCGCGGTCTTTAACGTCCGCGTTCCAATTTTCATACTAATTTCCCCCTTCTCCATCAAATTGTTGACTAAATCAACTCGTTTGGCAATTCAAAAGTTTGGAAGTGATTTGATTGAAACGAAAGAAAAGACTTAAGGTTTGGCCGATGATTGCGACACTTAGTCTCGCCATCGCAGCCTTTTTATGGATTCAATCTTCCCGTGAAGACACCTATACCGTCGAAACGGTGACGAATGGCGACCGTGTCACGAGGTCGTTCGAATCTCTCGCAGAAGCAAAACGATACATGACGGCCGGTAAGAACCGGACATTGTTCTCGCCCTCTGGAGAAGTACTCGATTTTACAGGTACCGGAGTCGTCGTCACTCCGAGTGATGCTATCACAAACTTATATAAAGATGCATCATTTAAAACACGACAATCCTATGTCGCTGGTGGCACGAGACTTCAACTAATTGAGCGCGGAGACGATCATCTTAAAGTACGTATCTCCGGGGCGGATGTGTATGTCAAACCGGATCAAATGGCGTTATTTCCTGAAGCAGTTGTGAAGAGACGTGGATTTTACGAGATTCGAGAAGGTGACGTCTACCATACGGTGGAAGCGAACGCCAATCTCGCCGGTACGTTCCTTGTAGGTCCGACAGAAAAAAACTCGGATGACCGTTTTTACACAGAACGTGTCCAAGACGTCTTCGATTCTCCTTATCAATTTGCATCGATTCGCAAGTCGTCCCCATATTCGGCTGACGAGTTTGATCAATATTTAAAATCCATCGATTCACCACTCGCTGGGGAAGGCAAGTCTTTTAAACGGGCAGAAGATACGTATAACATTAATGCCTTATTCCTGCTGGCGGTTGCCGGGCATGAGTCCCGATTTGGAACGTCCGATATCGCTCGGGACAAGCGGAACCTATTTGGGTTCCGCGCGACAGATGACGACCCGAGCGGGAATGCGACATCCTTTAAAACAATTGACGCCAGCGTACAAGCTGCTGCTGAATTGTTTGCGACTAAATATGTCACTGGGCCATATGCTCGTGGCGATTATCCTGGGAACAAGCAAGAAGGCATCAATATCTTCTATGCCTCCGATCCATACTGGGGTGAGAAAGTTGCCGGTACGATGTACACGATCGACCGTGAACTCGGTTTGAAGTACTTGAAAAAAATTCAATGAAAAGTAGCCCGGCTCATACGAGTCGGGCTGCTTGACGCTTCATTCGATTATAACTTCCATCTCTTGCTCATACAATTCGATGAGTCGATTGTTGTCGAGCACATGCTCACTTGACTGTTCGTAGCGGTCTGTGACGAGCGGAATCAAATCTTCCCACACGACCCATTTCACGTATTGATCGCGATAATAATCATGATTGAGCTGATACACGCTCATCTCTTTTGCCTCTGCATATCGTCTTTGAGACTCGACCACCGTCGCATCCGGTCCTTTTTCAATCCATTCATCGACTTCGTCACCCGTTATTACGATTCCATATTCGCTTTTCGCATGCTCCAACCATGCACGTTCAAAATCAGCTTGGTCTTTTGCACGGATTATAAGTTCCTTCACATCGATGGTTTCACCACTCTTCTTCATCTCCACGTACATTCGTTCTGCCAACTTTCGTTCGAAATCGTTATTGATTTGCGGAGCCAAATCGTTTTGAAACGTCTCAAGGATTTTCTTCAGTTCTTCGACCGTCGACTCAGAATAAACCTTTGTCTCAGTTTGGGTGAACATCTTATTTTCGACCTGTTCAGACATTTTCTTTGAATCAGATTGATCGATGAGCACAAACATTCCGACAATGATAAGTACGAATATGGTCAGCCCTGTAACGCGCTTCATGTTCCATCATCTCCTATTTTAAATTCACGTCATGGTTTTGAGTATCAATCGTTACATCATGTATATACTTCTCAAGTGAAAAGAATGATTCAACATCGAATGACATTTTGTTGAAGGAGTTTTACATCATAAGACGAATACGTAAAATGAACGACCATTCATTTTTGAGGGGGAATTAAGATGAAAACGATTTGGATTACCGGGGGATCGTCCGGCATGGGGAAAGCGATGGCATTAAAATTTAAACAGGAAGGATGGAACGTCGCTATCAGCGGTCGAAACGAGGAACGACTAGTAGAAGCGATGAACGATTTGAATTCAATCGATGCAGGTCAGGCGATGAGTGTGCAACATGACGTTCGTGACTATGAAGGATGCGCGAAAGCACTGGCTGACATCGTATCCGCTTATGGACCAGTACACGCACTCGTCAACAATGCTGCCGGAAATTTTGTCTGTCCGACTCTTGATTTATCTCCTAATGGTTGGGCAAGTGTCATCGACATCGTCTTGAACGGGACATTCAACTGCACCCATGTTCTCGGGAAACATTGGGAAGCAGATGAAATCCGTGGCGGCTCCATCATCAACATGGTCGCTTCCTATGCGTGGCAGGCAGGTCCTGGTGTCGCACCGAGTGCGGCAGCGAAAGCAGGCGTCTTGAACTTGACGCGAACACTCGCGGTTGAATGGGGCTATCAATTCGGCGCACGGGTCAATGCCATCAGTCCTGGACCGATTGAACGGACAGGCGGCGCTGAAAAGCTCGTCTCCCACGTGAAGGAAGTAGAGCGTATTCGCCGTAACGTCCCACTTGGACGTTTTGGGACACCGGAAGAGATCGCGGACCTCGCTTACTGGATGGCATCAGACGAGATGCGCTATTTAAACGGGGATTGCATCTCTCTTGACGGTGGTCATTGGTTGAACAAGCATCCATTCTAATCAAAAGGACGACCGAATATACTCGGTCGTCCTTTTATATGTCCACCCCATCCCATTCTTCATGAAACTGTTCTAGAAACTGCTGCATGAAAGCATGACGTGACATCGCTAGTTGTTTTGCTTTTGAGGTATGCATCATCGACGCCAGCTTCAACAGCTTGTCATGAAAATGTTGAATGGCACTCTCTTCCGACAAATCGAGCGGAGTTTTGCGAGAACCCGCGAACTGGAACGTTCGCGCAATCCCGATGGCCCCCATCGCATCAAGACGGTCGGCGTCTTGCAAGATTTCGCTTTCCCGGCTCGTCGGGGTCTTGCCTTTTGAGAAGGAGACCTCATCAATCACCGCCATCACCAATTCCACTTGCTCTTCAGTGATGTCAATTGAGGACAGATGCTGTTTGACGAGACCGTTCGGACGACCGAGCTTATGATCTTCCACGTCGTGTAAATATGCCGAGAGGAGGAGAACCGTCCGATTGACCGGTTCATCCTCCATTAAACGTTCCACTAGTCGGACGACACGCGTAATGTGGGCGACGTCATGACCCGACGCGTCATCTGCATGAATCGTTCCGATGAACTCTCGCGTCGCTTGAATCACGTCCATGCTTAAATCTCGATCGTCGTATTCGGTTCAATCAAGAGACCTCGACGGTGCAATTGGTCACAAAACGCCTGAGCATCTTGTTTAATCGGCGGGAACGTATCAAAGTGGATCGGAACGACACGTTTCGCTTGAAGCCACTGCGCCGCATCTAATGCGTCTGTTGGTCCCATCGTGAAGTTGTCTCCGATTGGAAGGAACGCGACATCGATTTCAAACCGTTCACCGTACATCTTCATATCGGAGAAGAGACTCGTGTCTCCAGCGTGGTAGAGCGTCAGTTCGTTCGTCTCGATGATGAATCCGGCAGGCATCCCCATATAGACCGGTGTATCCCCCATGTCAAAGCTCGAACTGTGGAACGCTTGGGTCATCGTGACACGCCCGAACGGAAAGGCATGACCTCCCCCGATGTTCATCCCGTGAACAGAGAAGCCTTTTTTCTCGTAATACGTTGCGAGTTCATGTGTCGCCACAATCGTCGCACCCGACGTTTTCGCAATCAATTCGACATCCTCGATATGATCGAAATGAGCATGTGTGAGCAACAAATAGTCCGGACGTAGTGTAGAAGGGTCTATTTCCGTATGAGGGTTACTCGTCAAAAATGGATCGATCAACACGTTTACGCCATCAATCTCAAATCCTACAGTCGCATGTCCATAATAGGTGATTTTCACGTGTATTCATCCTTCCTTCGTAAGTTCAGATTACAACACTTTCTCCAAGAAACGTTTCGCCCGGTCGGTTTGCGGATTCAACAACAGGTCAGCCGGTTTTCCTTCTTCCATGAGAATCCCTTCATCCAGGAAGAGGACGCGGTCTGCCACTTCACGGGCGAAGCCCATTTCGTGTGTGACGACGACCATCGTCATCCCAGTCTCAGCCAACCCTTTCATAACGTCGAGTACTTCATTGACCATCTCAGGGTCAAGTGCCGATGTCGGTTCATCGAACAACATGACGTTCGGTTCCATCGCCAAGGCACGCGCGATGGCGACACGCTGTTTTTGTCCACCCGAGAGTTGGCTCGGATAGGCATCGATTTTTTCAGAAAGGCCGACACGTTCGAGTAATTTCTTCGCACGTTCCAGCGCTTCCGCCTTGCTGACTTTTAAGACGTTGATTGGTGCATACGTCAAATTGTCCAATACGCTCATATGAGGGAACAAGTTGAACTGTTGGAATACCATCCCAATGTTTTGACGCGCCTTCGCGACGTTCGCCCCTTTTTTCGTGAGCTCGAATCCGTCGACACTGACCGTCCCGCTCGTTGGAATCTCAAGCATGTTCAAGCAGCGTAGAAAAGTCGATTTACCAGACCCGGACGGTCCGATGACAGCAACCACTTCACCACGTTCGATCGTCGTCGTGATTCCTTTTAACACTTCTAAGTCACCAAATTGTTTGTGTAGGTCTTTTACTTCGATCATCTTCCATCACTCTTTCTTAACCGTTTTTCTAGACGTTGTCCAAGATACGTCAAGATCATCACTATCGTAAAGTATATCACACCGGCGAATAGAAGCGGTTCGAAGTAGATTGCCTTCTGCCCACCGACGATTTGCGCACGACGCATGATATCGAGCACCCCAACCGTCGAGACGAGTGCAGACTCTTTCGTTAATGTGATCATCTCGTTCACAAGAGCAGGCAAGATGTTCTTGAACGCCTGTGGCAAGATGATGGAACGTAACTGTTTGACATATGGGACACCAAGAGCATCCGAAGCCTCCCACTGTCCTTTATCTACTGCTTGGATACCCGCTCGAATAATCTCTGAAATATACGCCCCCGAGTTGAGCGAGAATGCGATGACCGCTGACTGGTACGGTGTCGTGATATATCCCGTCAGTTGCGGCAATCCGAAGTGGATGATGGCGAGTTGCAAAATGAGTGGTGTCCCACGGAACACCGCCGTATAAGCATGTCCGATAAAGTTAATCAGACGATTCGGGACAATTTTTAATGTAGCGACAACAATCCCAAGTGAGATCCCAATCAATGCCGAGACGATCACCACTTGGAACATGACTGGAATCCCCTCAAGTATATAAGGGATCGAATCATAAATCCGGCTAAAATCCATAGTGAGTTCCTCCTAAAAAAGGGCTGACCGATTCATCTTCAGTCAGCCTCGTACGATTCATTATTCGGCTGGCGCAGCCTCTTCTTCAAACCATTTCTGTGCTAACTCTTCGATTTCTCCACTGTCGATCATCTTCTTCAACTCTTCGTTGAATTGATCGCGGAGTTCATCATCTTTACGGAAGGCAGCAGCAGAACCTGCTTCTTCTTCGTCCACAATTTCAAATGTCGTCAATTCACTATCTTGCTCGAGGTATTTTTTCGCGACCGTATCTTCGATGACCATCGCGTCAATACGTCCTGTCTTGATTTCTTGAATGATCTCAGGAATCTTGTTCAACGAGACGATCTCAGCATCTGTGATTTGATCTTGTGCAATCCCTTCTTGAATCGAACCGAGCTGGACTCCGATCTTTTTCCCCTTCAAGTCTTCAAGTGATTGAAGCGAATCATCTTTTGACAAGATCAAGTTCACCGCTGTGAAATAAATATCTGAGAAATCGGCATTTTCTTTACGCTCTTCTGTCGGAGTCATCCCCGCCATTACGAAGTCGACTCGACCTGCATTGAGGGCTCCAAGTAAGCTTCCGAAATCCATATCTTCAATTTTCAATTCATATCCCATGTTCTCTGCCACTTTTTTGGCGATATCGATATCAAATCCGACAATCTCGTCGCCATTCGCTGTATCGACGAACTCATATGGGAAGTAATCGGCACTTGTACCCATGACGATGACTTTGTCATCCTCACCATCGGTCGATGTCGATCCTCCTTCGTTCACGTCTGCCCCACACGCGACTGAGAACGCGGCCAGTCCTGCTAAACATAATGCTAGAAAACCTTTTTTCATCTTCATCTCCCTTTCATAGTTGAATAATAATTATCAGAACATTAACAAAATTATGACATATGTGTGAACGTAGCTCAACTGTTCTATGACACATCAGTTGTCCGACTTGTGTCTTCAACCACTATATACACATAATTATTACTTGTAAAGTATATTCATGCAAATTATATAAAAAAGAAGGTCACATTCGCTCGAAAGCGAAATATGTGACCGTTCCATTGTCGCGTGACCCATACGGTTGCACCTGTTTGACCGAAGTCATCGGGATGGCACTATACACATGTGGATAACGTTCTCCATCCTCATCCAATTCATAATGTAGCAACTGACCAAGTCGGTTGACGTGTAACGATACGAGAACGACCGCTTCACCCGAATACGACTTTTTGACGACCTTTCCAATCTGTTGCGGCGTACAACATTTAATCGTCCCTTCAGATTGAAGTGACGGTTCATTGATTTCACCGCATGACAGGGCAATCATATATTCTGCCTCCGTCATGATTTTGATGACTGGTTCCATATACCCTGCCCCTTTTCACAAAAGCGCAAAGGCAGTGCCTTTGCGCCGATGCTTGATTATGCGAAGTAGATGTCGAACAATGTTTGCAATTGGTCGACGAGCTCTTCAGCAGTCGATGACTCGATTTCACTACGCTCTACCATCGTCACGATGTTGCCATCCTCAAGAAGTGCGATTGACGGTGAAGACGGTGCATATCCTTCAAAATACTCACGTGCACGATCTGTCGCTTCACGGTCTTGACCAGCAAACACGGTCACGAAATGGTCAGGCTTCACACCTTCCATCTTGTTGACGTATGCCGCAGCTGGACGAGCAATCCCGCCTGCACACCCACAAACCGAGTTGACGAGGACGAGTGTCTTCCCTTCTTTTTTAAGCGCTCCGTCTACTTCTTCCGGTGTCGTGAGCTCTGTGTATCCTGCAGCACGTACTTCGTTACGCGCTTGTTCGACTACATCTTGAAAATATAATTGAAAATCCATGTTGTTTCCCCTTTCGACATTTCGTCTGTACTCCCTTATTTTACGTCTTGTTCCACCTCGAGGACAAGTCTATCGCTCAATTCCCGTTCTAAGAACGGGTCTGCCCCTAACATCTGTTTGAAAGCAAGGTAACGTGCCTTCGTCTCTGCGCTCGCCTGACGGTTCGTCAAGTAGGCACGAATCATGATATTTTTCGGCGTATGCTCGAGGTCGATGAATTCGAGCAGCTGGGCATCATACCCGACAAGTCCAAGCAGTTCAGCCCGAATGGAATCGGTCGCGAGTGAGGCGAACCGTTCTTTGATCAAGCCATGTTGGAGCATCACGGCTAAATTCGACGCTTGAATTTGACGATTCAATTCCTTTTGACAACACGGAACGCTCAAGATGACTTTCGCGCCCCAGCGGACGGCACGTGCCAACGCCATGTCTGTCGCCACATCACATGCATGAAGGGTCACGACCATATCAACAGCTGTTTCCCCTTCATATTCATTAATGTCTCCGACTAAAAATTCGAGCCGTTCATATCCAAGATCTTTCGCAATCGATGCACACTCTTCAATGACCTCTTTCTTCAAATCGAGCCCTGTGATATGGACGTCATATCCTTTCATCTCATGAAGGAAATGATAGAGCGCGAACGTCAAATACGACTTCCCTGATCCGAAATCCAAGATTCGAACGGTACGGTCTGCCGGCAAGTATTTCAGTGAATCCTCAATGAACTCGAGGAAACGATTGATCTGTTTGAACTTGTCATACTTTTGACGCTTCACTTTTCCGTCCGTTGACTGAATGCCGAGTCGAATGAGAAACGGAACTGGCTCGTCGAGTGGAAGCACGTACTGTTTTTCCCTATTGTGGCTCAGTTGAACTTCTTTTTGAGCCGTCTGCTTTTCTTTCAATGTCACTTTGAACTTTTTAGATAATTGGAACTGGATGTCGGAATCTTTTAACTGAAACTGTCCTTGTCGGAACGTTTCGAGAAGCTCATTCACTTCCGTGACAGCCTCATCTGGTGTCAAGTTTTTATGGTTCATCACCCGCTCATACTGATACTCGAACTGGATATGATACGCATTTCGTAGCATAACCGGTTTCAATTTGACCCGTCTGAGATCGCTAGATTTTTGACGGGGTTGACTGATGGTCGCCGACACGAGATGATTTGATTGTAAGACGTCTGCGAGACGCTCTTGTAACGCTTTATATTCCAATGGATTCAATCCTTTTTTAGAAATTTTGAAACATATCGTTTCACCTGTCCGTACATACTATTACACGAAGACGACGTTACGTCAAAGGAGGATACACATATGTTTAAAAAGATTTTATCATCAATCGGAATCGGTGCCGCAAAAGTCGACACACGTTTGAATGAAAGCCACTGTTCACCCGGTGGAGAACTCACTGGAGTCGTCCATATCGAAGGCGGTTCGGTCGAACAATCCGTCGACAGTATCTATCTCTTCTTCAATACGTTGTATAAACATGAGGTGAACGATAAGTCGACATACTCGACGTTCACGATTGAAAAAATCTTATTGAATGAAGCACCGTTTATGATTGGTCCTGGAGAAGTGAAAGAAATTCCGTTCACAGTCAACGTCCCGTTCAATACGCCACTCTCTGTGAGCCAATCAAAATCATGGATTGAAACGGGCCTTGATATCGCCCAAGCCGTCGATCCAAAAGATGAAGATGCGATCACCGTACAACCGAATGCGGCTCAACAAGTCATATTAGATGCGATGGACGAGCTCGGATTCCGTTTGAAGAAAGCCGACACGGAGATGCTCCCGGCACGTCATCGTTCGGGACGTCTTCCGATTGCCCAAGAACTCGAGTATTCAGCGAACGGTTCGCGATTCGGTCGCCAGTTAGACGAGGTAGAAGTTGTGATTCTACAAGGCGAGGATGCCATCGAATTGCTCATTCAAGTCGACCGCAGTGTCCACGACCTCGGAAGTCTCTTTGCTGACTTGACGGGAACGGACGAGTCGACTCATCGTGTACGCTATGACGCTGCACGTTTATCAGTAGCTGAAGTTCGTCGCGACATCGAATCGATGATTGAACAATCGATTTAAGGAAATCACTGACACGCCATTTCTATGAATGGCGTGTTTTTCTGAGGTATTGAATTTAAGCATCCATTTTTTTACAATGATCATATGGAATAAACCCTTTTCTGGAGGTGACTACATCTTGTTTGCTTTAATAATGATTGGGAGTCTTGGTCTTGCAACGCTTGCCTTACCGATTCTAGAGACCAGTCTTTCTGAGTCACTCGCCTATTTCACGCTTGGTGGACTCGAAGTGCTGATTGGTTTGATTGCCATGTATCTCATGCGAAATCCGTCGACAAACGCCTTATCATTCATGAAGTTCATGCCCTATCTTGTACTATTGATTCATTTCCCTACCTCACTCCTTTTGCTTTGGATTTCTTCGGTCAGACATGATGGGGTTTCTGCATTTTCATTAAACTATATTTTTATATACTGAATGTTCCTTCTCGTGTTCGTCGTAGTCAGCAGATTGACGTACCGTGTCCATCAACGACGATTCGAAGGTGCATGATTAGAAAGGATGATTCTACATTGGATCTACTTCAATTTTTTTACGACCGAGCAATTCCACTCACACTATTCACGACACTCGGCCTATTCAGTCTTATGTTTGCGTTCGCACTATATAAATCCAAACCACGACTCTCCAAAGGACTCGTCACAATAGGCATGTCCTTGTCGTTTCTTCTCTTACTGATCTCAGCCGCAAGCTTCGTCTTCACGGTATTCCTTGGCTATAACTCATAAGAAATGGAGGCACCCCACTGGGAGCGCCTCCATTTTTTAATCAATATACGGTATATGTGTTTGGGTCAATCGACTCGAGCGATTGTTTGATCGCTTGTAAGAACTGACCTGCGACGAGACCGTCAAGGACACGATGGTCGACAGACATACAAAGGTTGACCATATCGCGTGCCGCAAACATTCCATTCATCCAGACCGGACGCTTCACAATCGACTCGACCGATAGGATTGCCGCTTGTGGGTAATTCAAGATTGGTGCCGATTGAATCGAACCAAACGCACCTGTGTTGTTGATGGTGAATGTCCCACCACGCATCTCTTCAGCCTTCAAGCGGTTCTCACGCGCTCGCGTTGCCACGTCTTGAAGGGAAACGGCTAGTCCTTTAATATTCTTCTCATCCGCTTGGCGAATGACCGGTACGTAAAGGGCGTCGTTTGCCGCGACGGCTACCGAGAGATGGATGTCTTGGTGAACTTTGATGTGATCTCCTGCCCACTCCGAATTCATCATCGGATACTTCTTCAATGCTTCGATGGCTGCCTTCATGAAGAATGGCATGAACGTCAATTTGACGCCTTCCCGTTTCATGAACTCATCTTTTAACTTTGCACGGGCTTCGACGAGGTTCGTCACATCTACTTCAATCATGAGCCATGCGTGTGGAGCCTCGTGTTTCGAGCGGACCATATTGTTCGCAATCGCTTGACGTACTCCGGCTGTCGGAATCGATTCATAACGGCCAGATGAAGTCGATGATGATGCGACCGGTTGTGACGGTTCAACGACAGGACGTGGTGCCTCAGTCGGAACGTCCAACTTCGTCTGTACCATCGTCTCTTGGACAGGCGCTTGTGTCGCTTGCTCAGAAGTCGATGCCGGACGTCCTTCTGATAAGTAACGAAGAATATCTTTCCGCGTGATCCGACCGCCTAGACCGCTTCCGCTCAGTTCATTCAAATCGATATCATTCTCGTTGGCGAGTCGGATGACAGCAGGAGAGTATCGACCGTTTCCACTTTGTTTTTTCGGTGCAGTGGCGACAGCTTGCTTAGAGACGGATTCTGCAGGTGCCGTTTCTGCAATCGGTTCGGTCTTCGTCTCAACTGCCGCTTCCTCCGCGCTCTCGACTTCCATCGTCAATACCGGTGTCCCGACGCTGACGGTCTCCCCTTCTGGAATGAGAAACTCTTTGACGACTCCTGCGCTAGTCGCCGGAATCTCTGCCGTCACTTTGTCCGTCATGACTTCCGCGAGTGGTTCATATTCTTCCACACGGTCACCCGGTTTGACGAGATAGGTCGTGATCGTGCCTTCTGTCACACTTTCCCCAAGTTGGGGCATGGTAATCGTTTGTTCCATGGAGATGCCTCCTTAAAACGCCGCGAGCTGACGCGCCCGCTCGGCAATTTTTTCTGGGGATACGATAAAGAATTTTTCCATAGGTGGTGCATACGGCATTGCCGGCACATCGGGGCCAGCCAAACGCTCAATCGGCGCATCGAGTTCGAAAAGCGCCTTCTCCGCGATAATCGCCGCCACTTCTCCGATGATGCTTCCTTCTTTGTTGTCCTCCGTTACGAGTAGCACTTTACCAGTCTTCTTGACCGATTCGATGATCGCTTCTTGGTCGAGCGGGTAGACGGTACGAAGATCAAGGATGTGCGTGCTGATTCCTTCTTCTTCGAGCGTTTTCGCAGCCTCTTGTGCCATATGCACGCAAAGACCGTACGTGATGATCGTGATATCTTCACCTTCCCGTTTGACAGCGGCCTTACCAATTTCAACCGTGTATTCGTCCCTCGGCAATTCCGCCTTCAAAAGACGATAGGCGCGCTTATGTTCAAAGAAAAGAACAGGGTCGTTCGAACGGATTGCTGCTTTCAACAATCCCTTCGCATCGACAGGGTCAGATGGAATGACGACTTTAAGACCTGGCGTCGAACTGAACATCGCCTCGACTGATTGCGAGTGATAGAGAGCCCCGTGAATACCCCCACCGAAAGGAGCACGGATGACCATCGGACACGTCCAATCGTTGTTTGAACGGTACCGAATTTTTGCCGCTTCTGAAACGATTTGGTTCACTGCTGGCATGATAAAGTCTGCGAATTGCATTTCTGCGATCGGTCGCATGCCGTACATGGCAGCTCCGACCCCGACTCCGGCAATCGCACTCTCAGCGAGCGGTGCGTCGATGACACGATCCTCTCCATATTTTTCAATCAACCCTTGTGTGGCACGGAATACACCACCACGAACGCCGACGTCTTCCCCGACGACGAAGACGTTTTCGTCGCGCTCCATTTCCTCATGAATCGCTTCATTGATCGCTTCGATAAACGTTTTCATCATTTTTCCTCCTCATAGACGTAATCCAGTGCAGATTCAGGCGATGCATACGGTGCTTTGTCCGCATATGTCGTCGCTTCATTCACTTCAGCATCGATTTGTGCATCGATTTCAGTAAGTGTATCCGCCGTTGCGATTCCGTCGTTCACAAGTCGTTGACGGAACAATTGAATGCCGTCCCGCTCTTTTAACCCTGCCAATTCTTCTGCTGAACGGTATGCTTTGTCATCATCATCTGATGAGTGTGGCACGAGACGTTCAACTTCTGCTTCGATTAGCGTCGGTCCTTCTCCGCGAAGTGCACGTTCACGCGCTTCCTTCACGACCGCATAGACAGCGATCGGGTCTGTCCCGTCGACTGTCACACCTGGCATGCCATATCCTTTCGCTCGATCTGACACGCGCTCGCATGCCAACTGTTTTGTAAGTGGAACCGAGATTGCATACTTGTTGTTCTCACAGAACAAGATGACCGGCAACTTATGGACACCTGCAAAGTTTGCGCCTTCATGGAAGTCTCCTTGGTTCGAAGACCCTTCTCCGAACGAAACGAACGTGACGAGTTCTTCTTTTTTCATCTTCGCCGCAAGTGCGATCCCGACTGCATGAGGGACTTGTGTCGTGACCGGAGACGAACCCGTCACGATGCGATGTTCTTTCGATCCGAAGTGACCAGGCATCTGACGACCACCTGAGTTCGGATCTTCCGCTTTCGCGAATGCCGATAGCATCAAGTCTCTTGACGTTTGACCGAAGTGAAGGACGACCGCCACATCACGATAGTAAGGCAAGACGTAGTCGATTCCTTTCTCGAGTGCGAACGCCGCACCGACCTGCGCCGCTTCTTGTCCTTGACATGAGACGACGAATGGGATTTTCCCGGCGCGGTTCAACTTCCACATCCGTTCATCGATTTTGCGGGCACGTACCATCGTTTCGTACATCGCCAATAAATCTTGCTTCGTTAAACCAAGCTCTTCATATGAGTTTACAGTCATCTGTTCCATCCTTGTTCCTCCTTAGGCGTGAATCGGTAATCCATCGACGGCAAGAGCCGCTTCTTGGAAGGCTTCGCTCAGTGCAGGATGCGGGTGCACAAGTTGTCCCATCTCCCAAGCCGTCGCGTTCAAGACGAGCGCGAGTCCACCTTCTGTGATGAGTTCGGTCGCTTTCGGTCCGACGATATGAACACCAAGAAGGTCATCTGTTTCTTTGTCCGAAACGAGTTTGACGAATCCGTCGGCTTGTCCTTCAATCCGCGCTTTCCCGAGTCCGTTGAATCGATACGTCCCCGTCTTCACATCATGTCCGGCCTCTTTTGCCGCTTCTTCTGTCAAACCGACCGAAGCGACTTCAGGGACACTGTATACACAGCGTGGGATGAGCGCGTAATCGAGCGGTGTCGGCTCAAGACCAAGAATCGTCTCGACCGCTTTCACACCTTCTGCCGACGCGACATGGGCGAGTTGTAACTTCCCGATACAGTCCCCGATTGCGAAGATATGACGTTCTTTCGTCCGATACTGACTATCGACTTGAATGATGCCGTTCTCTACGACGATAGAAGTGTTTTGAAGTCCTAAGTCTTCCGTGTTGGCAACTCGGCCAACCGAGACGAGGACACAGTCTACTTGTAACATCTCTTCCCCGACAGCAATCTCCACTGCATTTTCGTGAATCAATGTTCGTTCAGCGTCGACCGTCACGCTCTTCTTCACGCGGACCCCGCGCTTCTTCAAAAGACGCTCCACTTCACGCGATACTGCTTTGTCCTCGAGTGGGAGTAATCGATCGCCTACTTCGATCAATGTCACGTTCACATCAAGGTCGACGAGCATGGACGCCCATTCGACTCCAATGACCCCGCCACCGACAATCGCAATCGATTCAGGTAGCGTTTCAAAATTGAGGAGGTCGTCCGAATTCAAAATCCGTTTGTGATCGAACGGCAATCCAGGAAGTTCACGAGGAATCGACCCTGTTGCGATAATCAATTGATTCGGCAAGATCAGTTCTGATTCACCGCTTTCATCCTCAACGGATACAGTCCCTGGTTGTGGTGAGAAGATGCTTGGTCCAAGAATAGAGGCCTTTCCGCGGAACACTTCGATTTTCCCTTGTTTCATCAAATGTTCGATTCCCTTTTCTAGTCCAGCCACAAGATCACGCTTATACGTTTGAGCGCGTTCCATATTGAACGTCACATCTCCCGTCTCCACGCCATACGTCGCACTTTGCTTCGCCGTTTGATAGACATGTGCAGCTTTTAAAAGCGCCTTCGTCGGGATGCATCCTCTATGTAAGCAGGTGCCACCTAACTTTCTCGCCTCGACGATTGCGACAGATTTTCCTGCCTGGGCCGCCTTGATTGCAGCCACATATCCTCCTGGTCCTCCACCGATGACGACAACATCAAATTCTCGTGCCATGTGCATCCCCCTCATAAACTCGTGCGGTCTCTTCCTTCTCGATGACGCGAAGTGCACCTTCAGCCAACGCTTTAAGCTCATCTTCACCCGGATATACGTGTACCGGCGCGAGATAAGTGACACGCTCCTTGATTTTTTCAGTCAGCCACTCGGAATATGCAATCCCGCCCGTCAGTAAGATGGCATCCACACGACCGCATAATGTCGCGCCGTGTTTTGAAATCTCTTGAGCGACACGATAAGCCATCGTCTCATACAACAGCCTCGCCTCATCATCTCCTGATTCGACCCGCTGCTCAATCTCAATGGCATCGAATGTACCGAGATGAGCAAACAGGCCGCCCTGACCGACAATTTTCTTTTTCATTTCCGATTCTTTATACCTGGTACTATAACATAGTTCTACTACCTGTCCAACAGGAATCGAGCCTGCCCGCTCCGGCGCGAGCGGTCCATCTCCGTCAAGACCATTATTCACGTCGATGACTCGACCTGCCGCATGGGCACCGACTGTGATTCCCCCACCAAGATGCGCAACGATAAGATTCAGCTCATTGTAATCGCTTCCATTTTCGGCCGCGAATCGTTTCGCGACAGCCTTTTGATTGAGGGCATGGAAAATGCTACGACGATTGATTTCTGGCATGCCGGTCTTACGGGCCAACTCGTCCATCTCATCGACGACGACCGGATCCACTATGAAACTAGGAATCCCTTCAGCCCCACCGATTTTCGAAGCGATCAGACCACCGAGATTCGATGCATGCATCCCGAAACGTCCGCTCGTCAAATCTTCACGCATGAGATCGTTGACTGTATACGTTCCTGACGTCATTGGTGCAAGCAAGCCACCACGACCGACGATCGCGGTCAAATCATTGACCGCGATGCCCGTCTCTTCTAATAAGGCACGTACTTCTTGCTCACGATGAGGCAACTGCTCTGGAAGTGTGAGACCCGTCACATCGATCGCATGTCGGACCGTGCGTGTCATCACTTCCTCCTTCCCATCAAACAATCCAATTTTCGTCGAGGTCGACCCTGGGTTGATTGCAAGAATTAGCCGTTTTGTCATCTTAGCGTCTCCCTAGGATGCTTTTTTCAACTTTAAGGAACTGACTGCGTGAACGCGACATCATGTGAATCCGCTCTTCCGCCATCTTATCGGCCGCAACGTGCGTTGGTACGCCATCACGTTCTGCGATTTCAAAGACGCGCATCATGTTGTCATAGATGAGTTCGACTTTCTTCATTGCCCGTTCACGGTTGTAGCCTTCAAGTTCGTCTGCGACGTTGATGACCCCACCTGCATTAATGACGAAGTCTGGTGCGTATAGAATTCCGTTTTCGTCGAGCACGTCTCCGTGACGATCTTCTGCCAATTGGTTGTTGGCAGCACCTGCGACGATTTGTGCTTTCAATTGTGGAATTGTTTTGTCGTTGATGACGGCACCGAGGGCACATGGAGCGAAAATGTCACATTCGACCGCGTAAATCTCATCCGGTTTGACGACCGTCGCACCAAAGTCTGCTTCGGCACGTTTGAGTGCTTCCTCGTTAATGTCAGTCACAATCAAATGAGCACCCTCTTCGTGGAGGTGGCGACATAAGTTGTAGGCCACGTTACCAACACCTTGTACAGCAACGGTCTTCCCTGCGAGCGAATCTGTCCCAAATTTCCATTTCGCAGCAGCTTTCATTCCACGATACACACCATATGCCGTGACCGGTGAAGGGTTACCACTTGAACCGAATGCAGGACTGACGCCCGTGACGTAATCCGTTTCCATGTGAATGAAGTCCATGTCGGCAACTGTTGTATTTACATCTTCAGCCGTGATGTAACGACCACTAAGAGATTGAACATATCGTCCGAATGCACGGAAGAGCGCCTCTGATTTATCTGTCTTCGCATTTCCGATGATGACGGCCTTCCCGCCCCCAAGGTTGAGACCCGCTGCAGCATTTTTATATGTCATTCCTTTTGCGAGACGCAACACATCCGTGAGTGCCTCTTGTTCTGATTCATAGTTCCACATACGTAGTCCACCGAGAGCTGGCCCGAGCGTCGTGTCATGGATGGCGATGATCGCCTTTAGTCCAGACGCTTGGTCTTGGCAAAATACGATTTGCTCATAGTCCTCAGATTGTAAGACATCAAAAATACGGAAGCGTGGCTCAGTGTTTGTTTCCATCATGATTAATTCCTCCTGTTAAGTACGATTAATGTTTAGCATGTAACAAAGCGAACGCGAGCGAATATAGCTTCGCTTCGGCAGTATCGGCACGACTTGTCAATACAACAGGGGCAGATGCGCCGACGACAATCGCCGCTACGCTCGCCTCTGCGAAATACATGATTGATTTATAAAGGACGTTGCCGACCTCTATGTAAGGTACGACTAATAAATCGGCTTGACCGGCAACTTCACTGTTGATTCCTTTTTGCTTTGCTGCGACCATGTCGACAGCGTTGTCGAGCGCGAGAGGTCCATCTACGACACAGCCCTTGATTTGTCCACGTCGATTCATTTGGCTAAGTAGTGCCGCATCGAGAGTTGCATTCATTTGTGGATTGACTACCTCGACTGCTCCAATGGCTGCGACTTTCGGCGATTCGTAACCGATGTCATGCATCGCTTCTACCGCATTGTGAATAATTTCGACCTTCTCTTCGAGTGTTGGTGCGATATGAATCGCCGCATCCGTCACTCCAATCAACTTTTCACGATTCGGAATTTGGAATAGTGCGATGTGGCTGAGCGTCCGCTTCGTACGGAGTCCAGCTTCACGATTAAGGACGGCTTTCATAAATGTCGATGTCGACACCATCCCCTTCATGAGGACGTCCGCCTCTTTATTTTTCACAGCTAATGCGGCACGTCGCGCAATCTCAACGTCACCTTTCGCATGTAAAATATCGACGGCTGACTCATCGATTCCATGCTGTTCACATAACTTTCGGATGTCTCGAGCTTCACCGAACAAAATGAAGCGTGACAGTCCATGATCCGTAGCGAGTTTTACGGCCCGGATGACTTCTTCGTCCGCTGCCCCCGCAATGGACACGGTACAGCCTTCTAACTCTTTTGCGTTCGTCAGCATCCGTTCAAAATTCATCATTGTCCCCCCTTGCTCTCTACACTATATTATAAGCAAGTTTGTTTCCTAAATTGTAAGCGCTTTATAATGCGGATGACCATGCAAAATAATGCTTACCATGCAGTAATGTTCATGCAAATTATTGCATGGTTTCGAGTTTATTGTATAATGTTCGGATCGAAATCTTTAATCGGCGGGCCGCTTCTGATTTGTTGCCGCCTGCCTCTTCAATTGTTCTTTCAATCAAATCGCGTTCATATTTTGCAACGGCCTCGTGAAACGTTCCAGATTCGACCACTTTTTGACTCGTGGAACGATTGGATAACTGCAAATGATGTGGGGCAATCCACTGCTCGGAGCTTGCCATATAAATCATCGCACGACCAATCACATTCTCCAGTTCTCGCACATTCCCTTTCCAATGCTGGCTCTTCAGTAATGTTAAGGCATCTTCGTCAACGCCGCGTACACTACGACCGTATTCTTGATTCAGTTTCCGGATCATCCGTTCACATAGTGCCTCGAGTTCATTTAATCGCTCACGTAATGGTGGGATATGGATCGGCATCCGATTGATTCGGTAATACAAATCTTCCCGGAATGTTCCGTCTGCTACTTTTTGTTCGAGATCGGCATTCGTTGCGGCAATGATTCGGACATCGATTGGGATTGCCGTCGTCCCTCCGACACGGACAATTTCATTTTCCTGGAGGACACGTAAGAGCTTCACTTGGACATCAAGAGGGAGCTCTCCGATTTCGTCTAGAAAGAGTGATCCGCCATCCGCTTCTTCGAAATATCCGGTTTTCCCGCCTCGTTTAGCTCCACTGAAGGCTCCATCTTCATAACCGAATAGCTCACTTTCAAGAAGGGTAGGTGAAATCGCCGCACAGTTCACGCGAATGAACTTTTTATATTTTCGAGGAGATTCTCCGTGAATGGCATGGGCGAACAGTTCTTTTCCTGTTCCCGATTCTCCGCGAATCAATACCGTCACTGGGGTCACAGCGGCAAGTTTCGCCTGCTCGATGACAAATCGCATGGCGTCACTCGTCGCAATGATATCGGCAAACTGATATTTGGCTTCTAGATTCCGGATGCGTGTTTTTGCCTCCTGCAATTCATCACGTAGGGCACGAATCTGAGATACGTCACGGATGACCCCAACGGAGCCTCGCAACTTTCCTTCAACGATGATCGGTTCTGCATTCACAAGAATATCTCGTCTCGTCGCCCCAATTTGCATCCGAATGTCTCGAACGCCTTGCCCGGTCGATAGTACTTTCAAATGGACGCTTTCCTGCATTCCGATATCTGCCGTCGCTGGTTTGTCGACCACATCTTCTTTTTTGAATCCGGTCAACCGTGTATAAGACGGATTGATCAAAATCGTGTTACCGTGATGATCTGCGACCGATATGGCCTCACTCGTACATTCAATGATGGCCTCGAGCATTTGTTGATTCTGTTTCAATCGTTCAACCACAATCCGAATAAATTCCCCTGGTAAGACGACCGCATCTTTGAAATGGTCCTTTAATTGTTCAAACGTTTGATGTTTCCCCGTCGTTTCGATGACAAAATCTAGTGTCGCATCCGCATACTGTTTCCAATCGTCCGCCACAGATATGCCATAACTTTTAGCAAGGGCTATTCCTTCTGCAGATGTATCAGAATCTACGACCGCTACAATCGTCGCAAGCGGCGAATCCATCAGCATATGAAGGACTTCGGTCCCCCCTTTTCCTGCCCCCACAATCATCAATCGTTTATTCATACATATTCCCCCATCATCATTCTTCTCTATTTCATGCTACTGAATCCGCACCTGATTCGCAAGGTGCCCAAAAATAGACCGTGTCGAACAGATCGATTTCTGTTAAAATAATGTATGGTAAAGGAGGAGATTGCATGCGTTTTATCGCGCTTCTAATCTTAATCGTCCCTGGGTTATTAGGTGTTTACGGAATCAAATTGCTACGTGATAGCTTCTTTTTGAAGACGAGCGCACCGTTTTCATGGTTCGATTCACTCGCTGCCGCCTCCATGTTGCAGGGGACCTTTGGGCTTCTGCTCGCCATGGGCGGGATCGGATTTGTAGCCGGCTATATTTTTAACCGCGACAAAAAAACAGGAAAAGTACAACGCCTCGACTCATAAGCACACAAAAAAAGGTTCCCTAACTTGACTTCATTTCAAGTGCGGAACCTTTTATTCATATTGAATTGTGATCACTACGGATGATCTCCTTTCAAACTACGTTACTTACTTTGACATGAAATCCAACGTCTTCTTAATGAAGAAGTATGAAAGAACTTTAGTAACTGCCGTCTTGCGTGAACGGAATCTTACCATTCGAGTTACTAACTGATTTACTTATCGGATCATGTCGAACCATCCATCGTGAAGTCGAACGCTTGCCATAAACTGTTCAACGGTTGACAACACTCCTTTTGGTTAACTGAACGATTGTTTTTCCTATATCAACCCCTAGCTTCGAGTTGATGATAGAATCGCCTCGCGAATGAGCGACTGTCGCGACCTCACGTCGGGACATTAACGACTTGAGGTGTCGTTCCCACCTCTGAGCTATAATCGGATAGCGAACCGAGATGATTTGGTTTCTTCAAACGTTGCTCCGGAACAAGTTTGAAAAGCGTTCATCTGACGCTTGTCCAAGTAACTTGGTACATCTTTATTATAACAAAGGCCCACCATTTTGCAAGCGCTTTCTTTCATAAAGTAAATAAATCTTAAAGTAATTGTTTCATTAAAAAAGACTAAGTCCCATCACGACTTAGTCCTCATGAAATGATTCAATTATTCTTAAACGATACATACGTGACGAAGTACGAGATAAACTCCGAGTTTTTCGGGCTTCGCTCACGCTCCGGTCGCCCTTCGAACATCTCATGATCGCGCATGCCGTTCTCCCATGCCGTCTTGATTGCATGACGCATTGCTCGTTCTACACGAGAAGATGTCGTCTCATGCTCTTTTGCGACCATCGGATATAATTCTTTCGTGATGAGACCGAGCAAATCTTGGCGTTCTCGCACGTAAATGACAGCTTGACGGATATACTTGAACCCTTTGATTCGCGGAGAGATTCCGAGTTGCTGAAGCAGGAGTGAGATTTCAATTTCTTCTGGCGTCATTCCGTCGAATTCTCGATTTGTTCCTTCTGACAATTCACGAATTTTCGTTAATAACTGTTGAATATTGAACGGTTTGACGAGAAAATAAGAGGCCCCGAGTTGCACGGCCTGTTTCGTCACTTCATCTTTTCCAAACGCGCTCAACATGATCACTTCCGGTTTGTCATCACCTAATTCTTCATTTAGGCGTTGCAATACTCCGATCCCATCCAAATGCGGCATGATAATATCGAGTAAGAGTACATCCGGTTGGTGTGTCTTGACGACATCCAAGCATGTTTCTCCATCGTGTGCCGTACCTACGACACGAAGATCAGGCTCAGATTCTAATTGTCGGCTCAACAAATCGACGATTTCTCGATTGTCGTCCGCAATACATAATGTAATCACTTATGACACTCCTTTGATGAACTTCTGTTTTACTTGTTGTGACATCTCAAGTAATTCTTCGACGTGTTGCTTCGTCAAGTCTGTCATTTGAGCGCCAGCAATCATGCGACCCAATTCGTCGATTCGACTTTCACGGTCGAGGGACGTCACATTTGTTTTCGTCCGTTCATTCGTTTCGGTTTTCGTAATGTAAAGATGTTGGTCTGCCATCGCAGCAACTTGTGCCAAGTGCGTGATACAGAGGACTTGAGAGCCGACAGAAAGTCGGAAGATTTTTTCACCCATCGCCTGCGCGACACGTCCAGAGACCCCTGTGTCGACCTCGTCAAAAATAATGGAGGCCACTCCAACCGTTCTTGAAAAGATTGATTTGAGTGCGAGCATGACACGGGAAAGTTCTCCTCCTGAAGCGACTTTTGCGAGCGGTTTGAACGGTTCTCCAACGTTCGTCATCATGTAAAACTCTACGTCATCTAAACCATCTTGTTTAAGCGATGTAGTTTTAAAACGGACCTCGAACGCTGTTTTTTCCATATATAGTTCTTTCAACTCTCGATGAATCGCATGCTGAAGCGACTCCGCAGCCATCTTACGCGCTGAAGACAGTCTCATGCCAGCTTCTCTTGCAATTTGCTCTAATCGAATGAGTTCATCTGAGAGCGTTTGTAAATGCTCTTCACGGTTCGTCATCGACTTCAATTCATCCGACACTTGTTCGCCGTAGGTGATGACTTCTTCGATGGTCGTCCCATACTTTCGTTTCAATTGCTGGAAAAGAGCCAATCGTGACTCAATCTCATCCAATCGAATCGGGTCAAATTCGAGCGAATCTAACTGGTCCCGGAGTTGAAACTTTGCATCCTCCAACAAATAATAAGCGTTAGAGATTGTCTCCGATACAGATGTCAAAGACGAAGAGAGCTGTGACGCCTCTTCCATCTCGCGCATCGCCACTCCGATTTGATCGAGTCCATTTGACTCCTCGGCAACCGCCTCATAGGAGAGACGAATGTGTTGATGAATGCGTTCAAAGTTGGCCAATTCATCCCGTTCTTCTGTCAACGCCTGTTCTTCCCCAACTTTTAATTCAGCCGCTTCGATTTCTTTCGTTTGAAACGACAAAAGATCCATTCGTTGAGCAAGCTCCTGCTCACTTTGACTAAGACGCTTCAATTCATCGGCGACTTGTTTCCAGGCCGCAAATGCCGTTTGATATTCCTCGACTAACGGACTGATTTCTTTTTCGGCGAAATGGTCTAATATGCCAAGGTGAAATTCCGCATCCATTAAATGTTGATGTTCATGTTGACCGTGAATATCAACCAGGAGCCGTCCGAACTCCCGTAACGTCGAGAGCGGCATCATTTTCCCGTTCACACGACAGACACTCTTCCCGCTACTATGTAGGTCTCGACGTAAGATGACTGTCCCATCTTCAACATCGATGCCATATTGTTCGGCCGCTTCGATGACCGGGTGATCCGGTTCAATCATGAACAGACCTTCGATTTCAGCTTTATCTTGACCATATCGCACGAACTCACTTGAGCCACGTCCTCCAACAAGCAATCCAATCGCATCCAACAAGATCGATTTACCGGCACCTGTCTCACCCGTGAGCACAGTCATACCTCGATTAAACGGAATGTTTAATTCGTCAATAATCGCAAACTGTTTGATTGATAGTTCTGCTAACATACGTACGTTCACCTCATAACATTCCGAGTAGTCGATCGATGATTTGCTTCGCCTTCTCTTCGTCGCGTGCAATCATTAAAATCGTATCATCTCCACACACCGTCCCAATCAATTCATCCCATGATAGATGATCAATCAAGACGCCGATTGCATCAGCATTTCCCGGGAGCACTTTCATGACGACCAAATTTTGTGCAGAATCGACCGAGACGAAGCTGTCACTAAGGATTCGCTTCATTTTCCCGTATGGATTAAAGCGTTGATCGGCAGGCAGACTATACTTATATCGTCCATCGTTCAATGGGACTTTGACCAGATGTAACTCTTTAATATCCCGAGACACGGTTGCCTGTGTGACTGGGTACCCCGAGCGACGTAGCTCATCCACCAACTCATCTTGCGTCTCGATTTCTCGATTCGTCACGATGTCTCGAATTTTAATCAATCGCTGTCCTTTGTTCATAAGCGCTGACACCTCATTTTTCGTTTCACATACACATTATCATTCTAAAGTATTGTCGAAAAAAGGTCTAGCATTCCAGGTGGGATTTCCACCATTCCCCATCTAGTAGACGAGTAAAGGAAAAAGCTACAGACAACGAGGTCTGTAGCATCATTTTATCCCTTCAGTTTGGCATGGGCCGCATTTACGACCTCTTCGACTTGTAGCGATGGCGAGACGCCACCTACTCCCGTATACCGAGCGAAGAGAAGAAACTCGATGTTCCCATCCCCTCCAGTGATCGGAGAGTAATCCAGCGCTTCGACAAAGAAGCCTTCCGATGCGAAGTATCGGACCATATCGCTTGCGACTCGTTCATGGACGTTACGGTCCCGAACAATTCCTTTTTTCCCGACATCGGCCTTCCCTGCTTCAAATTGAGGTTTGACGAGCGCCATGACGACACCGTCTTGCTTCAAGATTTGTTTCAGCGGCGGCACCATCAGACGAAGCGAGATAAAGGAGACGTCAATCGTTGCGAAATCTGGTTGAATCGGGAACTGATCGGCCGTCGCGTGGCGGAAGTTCATCCGCTCCATGACGACGACGCGATCATCGCTCCGTAGTTTCCAGGCAAGCTGATTATAGCCGACATCGACCGCGTACATTTGAGTCGCGCCGTTTTGAAGCGCACAGTCCGTGAACCCACCCGTCGATGAGCCGATGTCGATTCCGACTCGTCCAAAGACATCGAGCGGGAAGACGTCGAGCGCTTTCTCGAGTTTCAAGCCGCCACGTCCAACATAAGGAAGAACTTGACCCTTCACTTCGAGAGGGATATCATCAAACACTTTATCGCCCGCCTTGTCTAGACGTTCTGTCCCACTATAGACAAGACCGGCCATGACCGACCGTTTTGCCTTTTCCCGTGTTTCAGCAAGTCCACGTTCGACGAGCAATACATCTAATCTAGTTTTCTTTCTTTTTTCCATAATCCCTCACACATTCTGTCGATTTGTCTCCATGACGAACCGTTCAATCGATTCCGCCATTTGGGCAGGTCGCAGTCCAATCTCTTCTAGGAGCTGGTTGACACCGCCATGCTCGATATATCGATCCGGAATACCGAGACGTTGAATCCGTGGAAACGCTCCGGCTTCATTCGCGTGTTCAAGCACGCTACTTCCAAAGCCACCGGCGAGAGCAGCCTCTTCTAATGTCACGAGCGGAATCCCCTCTGCATAAAGTGAAGTCAGCATCGCATCATCGAGCGGCTTGATGCTACGACAGTTAATGACGCGCACACTGAGCTTACCTTCTAATAGTGCTCGGACTTCGAGGGCGTCTTGCACTTGAGGACCGAACGTCAAGATAGCGACATCTGTCCCTTCTGCCTCGACTTCCCAATCATCGAGTGAAATTACTTGAAGCGTCTCACTCATCGGAACACCGATCCCTTCGCCACGCGGGAAACGAATCGCAATCGGTCCACCATCGTAACGGAGTGCAGAATAAACGAGTTGTTGTAATTCTTCTTCATCTTTTGCCATCAAGATTCGAATGTTTGGCACGTGACGCATGAAGGCGATATCGAACACACCTTGGTGCGTCTCTCCATCCGCTCCGACAAGTCCAGATCGGTCAATCGTGAACACGACGTTCAAGTTTTGACGACAAATGTCATGGACTAGTTGATCATACGCGCGTTGGAAGAAGGTCGAATAAATCGAGACGACCGGTTTCAACCCTTGCGTCGCCTGTCCCCCAGCGAGGGTGACCGCATGTTGCTCGGCAATTCCGACATCAAACATACGCTCCGGGAATTTCTTCGTAAAGCAATCGAGTTTCGAACCGACACTCATCGCTGGTGTGATCAACGTCACCCGTTCGTCTGACTCAGCCACTTTCGTGATCGTCTCCGCGACGACTTTCGAATAGCTTGGTCCTTTCGGTTTGCCTTTGATGACTTCACCAGATTCAATTTTATAAGGTCCAAGACCGTGCCATGTTCCGACACCGTCCAATTCAGCCGGACGATATCCCTTCCCTTTTTTCGTAATGACGTGGACGAGAACCGGACCGTCGATTTTCTTCGCGTACTCAAGCGTTTCGAGCAAGTCTTTCAAATCATGCCCATCTGTCGGCCCAAAGTAAGTGAAGCCAAGTTCTTCAAAGAACGTTCCCGGAATGAGAGCAGATTTTAAGAGGTCCTTCACCCGTTCCCCGCTTCGTTCAAGTGAACTCCCGACGAGCGGGATGTGTTTGATGAGTGACTCCATTTCTTCTCGAGCATGCTTCAGCTTGCGCGATGCCCGGATACGACCAAGCATATTATGCATCGCTCCTACGTTCGGCGCAATCGACATCTCATTATCATTTAGAATGACAATCACGTTCTGTTTCTCGGCACCGATGTGATTGAGGGCTTCAAGTGCCATCCCCCCAGTCAAAGCACCGTCCCCGATGATGGCGATGGCACGATCGTTGGCGCGCCCTTTCAATTCATTCGCAATCGCAATCCCCATGGCTGCAGAGAGAGAAGTCGAACTGTGCCCTGTTTCCCACACATCATGCTCGCTCTCACAACGTTTCGGGAAACCACATAACCCATTGTATTGTCGGAGAGTATCAAACTGGTTCGTACGTCCTGTCAAAATTTTATGAACGTATGCTTGATGACCGACGTCCCATACGAGTTGGTCTTTCGGACTGTCAAATACACGGTGCAAGGCAAGCGTCAACTCTACAACTCCCAAGTTTGGCGCCAAATGCCCTCCCGTCACTGCCAATTTTTCAATCAAGAATCGTCTAATGTCTGAACCGAGCGATTCGAGCTCTGATACAGACATCCGTTTCAGGAACGACGGGTCTTGAATGGATGTCAAGTCCATAATGACCATCCTTTCTCCTCACATTTTACTGATTCGTACCTTACATTTTACAAGAATGTGACGGCATATGCCACACATTCCCCAAAACAAAGGTGACACGATGTGCTCATCGTGTCACCGAGGTCAATGATTTCGTTTCACTACAAATGATAGCATCTCAAGAAGTAACGGCGCTGGAACTGAAAGTGATTCAATTGCAGCGTGTGCCGCTCCCACTTCTTGCTCAAGAGCTTGCTTCGCTCCCTCTAAGCCGAGAAGCTTCGGATAAGTCGTCTTGTCATTCAATTCATCTGAGCCGACGCGTTTTCCGATTGCTTGTTCATCTCCGACGACATCGAGGATATCGTCTTGAATCTGAAAAGCGATGCCAAGATGACGTCCGAACTGTTTGAGGTGCATCCGATCTTCCACCGATGCCCCTGCCAAAATCGCACCGGCTTCAAGTGCATAGACGAGTAGCGCACCTGTCTTCCGTTCATGAATGGATTGGAGCTCTTCAAGTGTGACGTCGTTCCGCTTTTCAGCCAGCATATCATCCAACTGCCCACCGACCATACCTGAGCTACCGGCCGCCAATCCAAAAATACGAATAATCTCGACGACATCTAGCGCAGGGAGTGGCATCTGTGTGAGAATACGGAATGCGTCCGTCAATAAGGCGTCCCCAGCCAAAATAGCGGTCGCTTCATCAAACTGACGATGATTGGTCGGTCGTCCACGACGAAGATCGTCATCATCCATGGCCGGCAAATCATCATGGATGAGTGAGTATGTATGAACCATCTCTAAACTCGCCGCCACCTCACGTCCTCGCTCGAGTGACATGCTATACGTTTCAAGGACGGCATAGACGAGAGCAGGACGAATGCGTTTCCCGCCAGCCTCTAAAGAATACGTCATTGCGTCTCGTAATCGTTTCGGCATCTCACTCGACTCAATGAGTTCCTGCATCGCCAGTTCGACGGTCCGTTTCCACTTGTTCAAGTCATCGGTACGGTTCATGCGGATCCTCCTTTTTCACGAAGCGTCCCATCAAGTTCTAAAATTTCATCCATTTTTTTCTCGGCGGCAGAGAGTTTTGTCTGGCACAACGCAGACAAGCGGACACCTTCCTCATATAGGGTCATCGCTTCCTCTAACGGGACATCACCGCTCTCGAGTTGCGCGACGATCTGTTCGAGGCGCTCGAGCGCCGCCTCAAATGTCTGTTCTTTCTTCGTCACCGACAATCCTCTCCTTCACCTCAGCGATCGCATGACCATCCCGAAAACGAATCGAGATATCACCGTCACGTAATTGTTTCACGTTCTGCACATAGGCCCCATCTTGTTCAATGAACGTATATCCACGTGACAAGACGGCGAGCGGACTGACTGCATGCAACCGTCCAACCTGTTGTGCAAATTGTAGCGTTGCTTGTTCTAATGGTCTCGTTCGACGGAGTCGCTCGACCATATGATTGACTTCTTCCCCTTGCTTGGACAACGTTTTTGAAAATCGCTTTACATCTAGCTGCTGTGACAACTGACGGAGCTGATGAGTGGCTTGGGTGAGATGTCGCCTCATCCCTTGCTCGAGACGGATTTCTGACTGGGCGAATCGTTCCCGTTTTTGAGAAATCGTGTACCTCGGCGATTTTAATCCATAGCTATTGATCATCCGTTCCACACGGGTTCGCGAATCATCCAATTGCTCTCTGACGGCTTTGTGCAGATGGTTATCCAAACGTTCTACATCTTTTCGCTGCGCATCAATCATCGCGGTAGCGAGTTCAGCCGCCGCTGTCGGAGTCGCAGCTCGAACATCGGCGACGAAATCAGAAAGCGTAAAGTCTGTCTCGTGACCGACAGCAGAAATGATGGGAATCGTGGACGCATAGATTGCCTCCACCACAACATCTTCATTAAATGCCCAAAGCTCCTCGATGGAACCGCCACCGCGACCGACGATGAGTACATCACAATCGGTGCGTTCGTTCATCCAGCGAATGGCCGACGCGACTTGTGGAGCCGCCATTTCTCCCTGTACAGCTACAGGTGCGAACGTGATCGCCACATGTGGCGCACGACGACGAAGTGTGGTCGCGATATCGTGTAGCGCCGCTCCTTTTGGAGACGTCACGATCCCAACGCGCTCTGGAAACATCGGGAGCGGGTGCTTCCGCTCCTCGTCGAACCAGCCCATCCCCTCTAGTTCACGCTTTCTCGCCTCATATCGCTCAAACAATAGACCGATTCCGTCTTGTCGCATCAATTCGACGTACAGTTGTACATCTCCCGTCGCTTCATACATCGTCACCTTTGATACGGCGATGACTTTCATTCCATCTTTCGGTTCGAATTGAAGTTGTTTGGCATCTCGAGAAAACATGACGGCTTTCATCCGAGACGCGTCATCTTTCAACGTGAAATAACAATGACCGGATGAATACCGTTTGAAATTTGAGATTTCACCGATGACCGCGACTTGTCGAAGCAAGACATCATCATCAAGTTGTCGCTTCACATATCGAACAACTTCAGAAACCGGGAGTGGATTAGCCACGTGATGCAACCTCGACCGTATTATGCATGAGCATCGTGATGGTCATCGGACCGACACCACCCGGAACTGGGGTGATGGCACTCGCCTTTTCCTTAACAGCTTCATAGTCCACGTCACCGACTAGACGACCTTCGACCCGATTGACTCCGACATCGATGACAAGCGCGCCCGGTTTGACCATGTCTGCTGTGACTAAACCAGCACGACCGACCGCGACAATCAAAATATCCGCTTGTCGCGTCATCTCACCGAGGTCAGCTGTTTTCGAATGACAATACGTGACCGTTGCTGATTCATTCAAGAACAACATGCCTACCGGTTTACCGACGATTTGACTACGACCGACGACGACAACGTGCTTTCCGGCGATCTCGGTTTGTGTTTTTGCGAGATGTAAGATACCGTGCGGCGTGCACGGAAGTAACGTATCCAGACCGAGCATCATCTTCCCGACATTCTCAGGATGAAAGCCATCGACGTCCTTTTCAGGGGAGATACGCATGATGACTCGTGATTCGTCGATGTGTTTCGGCAAAGGAAGTTGCACGAGAATCCCATGAACTTCCTCATCCGCATTCATCAAATCAATCAAGTCGAGCAATTCCTTCTCGCTAATCGTCTCATCAAAACGGAGGACTTGTGAATCGATTCCGATTTCTTCTGCCGCCCGTTCCTTCCCGCGTACATAGCTATGACTCGCTGGGTCATCCCCAATCAACACTACTTTTAATTTCGGTACGATGCCACGTGCGCGAAGTTCCGCCACACGCTCTTTTAACGTTTCTCGATATGATGCTGCCACTTGTTTCCCGTCGATCACTACTGCCATCTCTCTCATCCCCCGTTGTCTTTAGGTTTTTCTGTAGTTGGTCTGGTGTCTTATCTCTATTTTTTAGTCTTCTTTAATGATATTTCCGAGTACGCCATTCACGAGTTTGCCGGCTTCTTCGTCCGCGAACGATTTCGCGAGTTCGACCGCCTCGTTAATAGTGACGTTCTCTGGAATCGTCTCGACGTATAACAATTCGAACGTTGCCATTCGAAGAATCGTACGCTCGACGTTTCCTAGGCGATCCAAGCGCCAGTTTTTCAAGTTTTCAACTAGTAATGCGTCGATATCTTCAATATGTTCTAGCGTCCCTGTGACGAGTTGTTCGTAAAACGGATCAGACTCTTCTCCATCTAATGCGAACTCGATTGCTTCGTCCACCTCTAATTTAGATACTTCGATTTGAAAAAGCGTTTGAATCGCTTTCTCTCGTGCTTCATGACGTTTCATTCAGTTACTCTCCTTTTACATGCTTTCATTGTGATAGTTTAGCATAAAGCACTCATAAATTCAGTACAAAAAACCAGGAAACCGAAATAATGTTCGGGCTTCCTGGTTCATGTTATTTTGCCAATGACATTTCTTTTTCAACGAATTTCGTATCGAACGTCCCGATGCGGAACTGCTCATGTGCCATGACTTGTTGATGGAATGGAATCGTCGTTTTAATCCCCGAAACCGTAAACTCATCCAAAGCACGCAACATTTTCAGAATGGCCTCATCACGCGTTGGCGCATGGACAATCAATTTCGCAACCATCGAGTCATAGAACGGCGGAATCATCGCTCCTGCATAGAGTCCACTATCGACACGGACACCCATACCGCCTGGAACAATATATTGGTCAATCTTCCCTGCCATCGGACGGAAGTCCATAAATGGGTCTTCCGCGTTGATTCGACACTCGATGGAATGTCCTGAGAACGTAATGTCCTCTTGTGAGATGGCAAGCGGATGTCCGAGCGCCACTTCAAGCTGCGCTTGAACGAGATCGAATCCTGTGATCATCTCGGTGACGGGATGCTCGACTTGGATCCGGGTATTCATCTCCATGAAATAAAACTCGTTTGATTCTGGAACGTAAATGAACTCGATGGTCCCCGCTCCCGAGTACTGAATGGCTTTTGCCGCTTTGACGGCCGCATCCCCCATCAATTGACGTGTCGTTTCATCAATCGCAGGTGATGGCGCCTCTTCGACTAGTTTTTGCATGCGACGTTGGATCGTACAATCACGTTCACCTAAGTGAATGACATTGCCGAATTGATCAGCGAGAACCTGCACTTCGACATGACGGAACGACTCGATGAACTTCTCAAGATACACGTCACCATTCCCAAACGCCTGCTTCGCTTCTTTACGTGTCGCGACCAATCCTGAAACGAGTTCGTGCTCGTCTCGAGCGACGCGAATGCCACGTCCTCCACCGCCGGCTGTCGCCTTGATGATGACCGGATAACCCATCTCACGTGCGAGTTCCATGGCTTCTTCGTCGGTGACGACCCCACTTGAACCCGGAACGACAGGAACACCTGACTCGATCATCGTTCGTTTGGCTTCATCCTTGATTCCCATTTTGCGAATCGCATAGCTGCTCGGGCCGACAAATTGAATCCCGCACGCCTCGCACATCTCGGCGAACTCGGCATTTTCAGCCAAAAAGCCGTAACCGGGATGTACCATCGTCGCATCCACGGCGCAGGCGACTGATAAGATATTAGGGATATTTAAATAGGAGTCCTTCGATGGATTCGGACCGATGCAATAAGCCTCGTCAGCCAGATGAACATGTAACGCTTCACGATCTGCCTCAGAGAAGACAGCGACCGTCGGAATATTCAATTCTTTTGCTGCACGTATGATTCGAACCGCGATTTCCCCGCGGTTAGCAATTAATAATTTCATAACGACCTCACTTCACGCTGAAGAGCGGTTGACCGAATTCGACGAGATCGCCATCGGCGACTAACACCTCTACGATTTCGCCACTGATTTCCGCTTCGACATCGTTAAACAGTTTCATCGCCTCTAGAATACAAACGATTTGTCCTGACTCGACACGATCGCCGACGTTCACGAACGCTTCTTTATCCGGTGCCGGACGTGAATAGAACGTTCCAACCATCGGCGAGGTGATAGTACGATAAGACGCCTTTTCTTGCGTCGGTTCTTCTGTTTGTTCATTTACTTGAGGAGCAGGCGCAGGCGGTGCGAATGCTTGTGTCTGCATGATCGGCGCGCTCACTGTTTGTTGCGCTTCTTTCTTTAATGACAGTTTGAAATCAGATGTTTCAAGCTCCATTTCATGGACTGATGATTGGTCCAATAATTGAATAAGCTCTTTAATTTGATCGATTTGCATCTTTCTTACCCCCTGTTTATACCTGGTACTAATCTCTCCTTCACTATAACTGGTCAGACCAATGAATGCAACGAGAAAAAAAGAGCACCCATTCATTCGAATGAGCACTCGTAAGGATTAACCGTTATAACGACCCATGAACTCTCCAGTACGTGTATCGACTGTCACTTTTTCACCTGGTTCGATGAAAAGTGGCACTTGAATGACGTGTCCTGTTTCCACTGTCGCGTTTTTCTTCACGTTCGAGGCCGTGTCACCTTTTACGCCCGGGTCTGCTTCGACGATCGTCAAGACAACGCTCGTTGGAAGCTCGATTCCAAGAATCTCCCCTTCGTAGTCCGCGATGCTGACTTCCATGTTCTCAAGCAAATATGGAAGTGCTGATTTGACTTGAGCGCTTGTCAATTCAAGTTGCTCGTATGATTCATTGTCCATGAAGACATACGTGTCGCCCATTGGATAGAGATATTGCATGCGTTTACGCTCGATGTGTGCGCGTTCGATTTTCTCTCCGCCACGGAACGTCGTTTCTTGGATTGCCCCGTTACGCAAGTTACGCATTTTCGTACGAACGAATGCCGCGCCTTTACCCGGTTTTACGTGTTGGAACTCGATGACTTGCCAAATCGAACCGTCAGACGTTTTAACCGTCAATCCTGTTTTTAAATCGTTAACTGATACCATGTTGATTTCCTCCTAAATTCAGATGAAGCTTATGCCTCGATCGTAATTAACTCTTTTGGCGACTGTGTCAGACGGTAGCATCCGTCTTCTGTGATGACGACATCGTCTTCAATTCGGCAACCACCGACGCCATTGATGTAAATACCCGGCTCGATCGTCACGACCATACCAGGCTCAAGCACCGTGTCCGAACGGAACGATAATCCTGGGGCCTCATGCACTTCCATTCCGAGACCATGTCCTGTCGAGTGGCCGAAGTATTCGCCATATCCAGCTTCTTTAATGATATCGCGTGTCAACGCATCCGCCTCAATGCCAGTGATTCCGGCTCGTGTGCCTTCTACGCCAGCAAGTTGAGCACGGAGTACCGTATCGTAGATTTGACGCAACTCATCCGAAATCGGACCGATTGCAAGCGTACGCGTGATATCTGAGCAGTACCCTTTATAGTAAGCCCCGAAATCAAGCGTAACCAATTCTCCAGTTTCGATGACTTTATCGCTTGCCACACCGTGCGGTAGCGCCGAACGGAGACCCGAGGCGACAATCATGTCGAACGATGACGAGTCGGCACCTTTTGAACGCATGAACATTTCGAGTTCGTTCGCGACTTCTCTTTCGGTACGACCAGGACGGATGAACGTCTGGATATGGGCGTACGCCGCATCAGCGATTGCCGCAGCTTCCTTCATAATCTTAATCTCTGATTCATCCTTAATCAAGCGCAGTTTTTCTACGATTCCAGACGTTTCAATAAGTTGAGCGTCCACTTCTTTTTCATAAGCACGATATTGCCCCACAGTCATCGCATCCTGCTCAATGCCAAGGCGCTTGATGGATTCACGTGACACGACATCTGCTACCGACTTGATGAGTGACGTATCAAGCTCGATGATGTCATACCCTTTCACTTGATCGTTCGCCTGTTCCGTGTAACGGAAGTCCGTGATAAAACTTGCCGAATTCAACGTGATGACGATGACACCGCTCGATCCTGTGAAACCAGATAAGTAGCGGATATTCTCACGTTTTGTGACGAGCAACGCATCAATTTCGTTTTTTTCTAACTTTGCTTGCAGTTTGTTTACGCGTTCAATCATGTCGATTCCTCCAATGTTCGATTAGTGCATGCATCGCTAACGTATAGCTCGTGAGTCCAAAACCGGTAATGACACCGATACAGACGGCAGCAAGTTTTGACTCATGCCGAAAGGTCTCGCGTGCATGCACGTTCGAGATATGTACTTCAACGACCGGGGCAGCGATAGCGGATATGGCATCCCGGATCGCAATCGATGTATGCGTATAGGCACCCGCATTCAAAATGACACCCTCATAATCAAAAGCGTCATGCAGCGCATCAATTAAATCTCCCTCATGATTCGATTGTTTAAAGGTGAGTTCAACGTCTTCTGGAGCGCGCAGCATCAGTTCTGCCGCCAATCCTTTCAACGACACATCGCCATATACATCCGGTTCACGACGACCCAGTAGATTTAAATTCGGTCCATTTAAAACTAAAATCCGCAACCTTCTTCCCCCTCGTTCGTCAAGTCTTATCTATTGTAACAAATTTATCGAAAGAACGTGAATCGAGCCTTCTGCCCTTTCGTTTTTTTTACAAATCACGGTATAATTCAAGTACAACATTTGAAGAATCGAGGAAAGTGAATGAATTCTAAACCAACCATCCCAGTCGGGGGACAGGCGCTTGTGGAAGGCGTCATGTTTCAAGGCCGCTCTGAAAGCGCATCTGCCATCCGGCGAAAAGATGGCTCGATTGAAACATTCGAGCAAGCGCGCATTCTTGTCCCTTGGGTCCAATCGTTAAAAAAAGTACCGTTCTTGAGAGGGATTGTCGCGCTTTACGAATCGTTAAAGAACGGTTCTGCACATATGAACTTTGCGAGCGATCGATATGATGTCGACCCGAGTGAAGATACGAACATGAGCGAAGACCAAAAACAGAGCATATGGATGATTGCCATCATCGCAATCGTCGGTGTCATCTCATACGTGTTTGGTAAATTGATTTTCAATGTGACGCCTGCACTGCTCGCGGCTATGTTTCAAGACGTGCCTTTATTTTCCGGACATGTGATTCAAAACCTCCTTGAAGGGGGAATAAAATTAGTATTGTTACTCAGCTACCTCTACTTGATATCATTGACGCCACTCATTAAGCGCGTCTTCCAATATCACGGCGCTGAGCATAAAGTCATCAATTGCTATGAGTCCGGGCGTCCGGTCACGGTTGAACAAGTACGCCAAAGCTCGCGATTGCATTATCGCTGTGGCTCGAGTTTCATTTTATTCACCGTCTTCGTCGGGATTGGCGTTTATATGATTGTGCCAATCGACCCGCTCTGGTTGCGACTCGTCAGCCGAATCGCGCTATTGCCGGTCGTCATCGGAATCTCATTTGAAGTCCTTCAGTTTACCAATCGTTTCCGCGACCATCGCTTTCTGTCATTCCTCGGCAAACCGGGCCTGTCGCTCCAATTATTGACGACACGAGAGCCGAATGATGAGCAGATTCAAGTCGCGATTGAAGCATTTGAGACATGGGAACGAAAAGAGTTAGGAGAATCGGTCATTCATAGAGAGGGATAAGAGGAGGAAGCACCATGATCAGACAAAGAGTCGGTTCGATCGCTGCAACAATCGTGTTTATCCTTGGCTTCATCGGGGTCGGGCATATGCTTGCCACCGATCCGGGTCGCCTGTTTAGACAATTGTTGTTCATCGGGATATTCGGGTTAGTCTTTTATGTGATCTATCGCGTCTTCATGGCACCACGTATGTCTGCAGAAGATGCACGCTATCGTAAAACCGCGCAAGCCTCAAAAAAACGAATGCAGGGAAGTCGTGGTCCTCAAGTCAAACCTTCCGCTTCCGCTAAAAACCGGAAAGCGAAGAAACCTGGTTCGAACGTCACCAAGTTATCTAAACGTTCAACCGTACATCGTAGCAATCCTCCACACTTAACAGTGATTGAAGGAAAAAAAGGCAAGAAGAAAAAGAAAGCAAACATGTAAAAGGAGCGCCGCGGCGCTCCTTTTTATGTCGTCTCTACATATCCGATATATGGAAGATTCCGATATTGCTCCGCATAATCGATTCCATATCCGATGACAAACTCATCAGGAATTTCGAACCCGACATAGTCTGCGTCCAATTGAACGAGTCGACGCATCGGCTTGTCGAGAAGCGTACAAATTTTCAACTGTTTCGGTTGATGAAGCTCCATATGTTTACACAAGAATTTCAACGTCTGTCCCGTGTCGATGATGTCCTCGATAATGACGACATACTTTCCTTCCACATCTAAATCCAAGTCCTTCCGAAGCTGCACACTCCCACTCGAGACCGTCTTTTTCCCGTAAGAAGACGTCGCGACCGTATCGAGCTGAACGCTGCCTTTCATGTATCGCATCAAGTCTGCCGCAAAGACCATCGAACCCTTTAACACGGCGACGATCACGATTGGTGTTCCCTCTGCATCGTTCTCAATTTCTTCAGCCAACTCTTTCACACGTGTTTGAATCTGCTGTTCATCAAACAGTTTTCCTTTGATTTGAATCTCCATTTATCCGGCGAATGTTCGCCGTCACCCCCTATCTATTCAATCCACGATTCATCTTAACATAATAATAACTAAAAAATATACATTCTATGATAAATATGAATGATTCGTTCGTATTTTAGCGGTGGTAAACCAAATAAAAAGCGACAATCGAGTTCGAATGTCGCTTTTCACATATTATTCCTCTGAAGCTCGCTCTTGATCCCGAAATTCTCTGAATTGATCCATGAGCTCAGGCTTATCTTCAAAAAATTCCACGAACTGTGTCATACAGTCAAGTGTGTTCGAGCTGAGATGATGTTCGATTCCCTCGACATCCTCGTACACATCTGCCTCATCCACTCCGATTAGACGTAAAAAAGACTCGAGCATCGCATGACGCTCGACCAATCGCTTCCCTACTTTTTGACCTTTTTTTGTAAGCATGAGACCACGATACTTTTCATACACCAGATATTCTTCACGGTCCAACTTTTGAACCATTTTGGTGACAGAGGAGGGATGGACCCCTAAATGTTCCGCAATGTCAGATACACGCGCATAGCCTTTCTCTGACATCAACAAATAAATACGTTCTAAATAATCTTCCATACTCGGTGTCGGCATGGGCACGACCTCCCCTTATGTTCCGGTTTCCATTCTTTATTTTATCCTAACTAGAATGAAATCGAAAGGGAAAGCCCCGATTGATTGAGTCAATCATTGTCTCATGACCTTAAATTCATTATAATGAGATATGGTAACTTTGAAAGAGAAGGGAAGAACATCTATGGGACTCGAAACAATCCTCGTCATCCTCCTATGGGTTGCCTTGATCGCCTACATCGTATGGCGTTTCATGCCAGCTCGCGGGTTGAAAAAAATGAAACAAGAAGAATTCCGCGCCTCACTCCGTAAAGGTCAGCTGATTGACGTGCGCGAACCGAACGAATACAAAGGCGGACATATCGTTGGTGCTCGGAATATCCCGGTCGGCCAAATGAAACTACGCATGAAAGAACTGCGCAAAGATCAGCCGATTTTGATTTACTGCCAAGGTAGTTCACGTTCAAACCAGGCGGCTAAACTCTTGATGAAGAACGGATACAACAACATCTACATGCTCGAAGGCGGTTTCAAGAACTGGAAGGGTAAGATTAAAAAAGCTTAAAAAACGGGCGGGTCGATTCAATCATCGACTCGCCCATTTTTTATTTTACAGATGACGCCTCACGACGCTCATATTTTAAGACCGGTTTACGGGCAGCGAGTGTCTCGTCCATCCGTTTGACGACCGTCGTATGAGGAGCCGTCTGAACGATCTCCGGATTCTCTTCCGCCTCTTTGGCAATCTGGAGCATCGCATCACAGAACGCATCAAGTGTTTCTTTTGATTCTGTCTCTGTTGGTTCCACCATGATACATTCCTCGACATTTAACGGGAAATAGATTGTCGGTGGGTGGTAACCGAAGTCAAGAAGACGTTTAGCGATGTCGAGAGTACGAACACCAAGGGCTTTTTGACGTTTGCCTGACAAGACAAACTCATGTTTGCAATACGTATCATATGGCACGTCGAACGCATCTTTTAGTCGCGCGAACATATAGTTTGCGTTGAGGACCGCTTCACGTGATACCCGCGTCAATCCTTCTGCGCCCATCGTCTTGATATAGCTGTAAGCTCGGACGTTGATCCCGAAGTTTCCATAGAATGGTTTGATTCGCCCGATTGAATGTGGTCGGTCGTAATCGAGACCATATCCATCATCTGTTTTCGTCACGATTGGAGTCGGTAGGAATGGGATTAAGTCACGTTTTACTCCGACTGGACCTGAGCCTGGACCTCCACCGCCGTGAGGACCGGTGAACGTTTTATGCAGGTTCAAGTGAACGACGTCAAAGCCCATGTCCCCCGGACGTGCGATTCCGAGAATCGCGTTTGAGTTCGCGCCATCATAATAAAGCTTCCCGCCAGCTTCATGAACGACTTTTGAGATTTCAAGAATATCCGCTTCGAATAGTCCAAGCGTATTCGGGTTTGTCAGCATGAGCGCAGCTGTATCGGCTCCAACTTTTGCCTTCAAATCATCCAAATCGACGAGACCGCGCTCATCTGACTTGACGGTTACCGTCTCGAATCCAGCAACGACTGCGGACGCCGGGTTTGTTCCGTGCGCCGAGTCTGGAACGAGTACTTTCATACGAGCCGTATCCCCATTACGTTCATGGAACGCTTTGATCAACATGAGTCCCGTCCATTCCCCATGCGCCCCTGCCGCTGGTTGGAGTGTGACTTCGTCCATTCCTGTAATTTCAGCGAGTTGCTCCTGTAAGTCCACCATGAGTTCGAGCGCACCTTGAATCGTCTCAACTGGTTGCAGTGGGTGAATATGTGCAAAGCCAGGAAGACGAGCCATATCTTCGTTCACTTTCGGATTATATTTCATCGTACACGAACCGAGCGGATAGAAGCCTGAATCGACCCCATGGTTTCGTGTAGATAGAGACGTGTAATGGCGAACCACATCGAGTTCAGATACTTCCGGAAGTTCCGCCGCCTCTTTTCGAATCATCGTAGCCGGTAACAACGTCTCAAGGTCAACCTCTGGGACAGTCGGTGTCGGCAAATTATATCCAGTCCGTCCTTCACGTGATACTTCAAAAATTAGCGTTTGCTCGTGTTGCATTATTTCATCCCCCCAACCACTTCGACAAACTGATCAATCTCTTCTTTCGTGCGCAATTCCGTCGCGCAAACCAACATCTGTGTCTGACGCTCCCCTTCATACGTACCAAGCGGTAGACCACCAATCATGCCATGCTCGAGCAGATGGCGCGATACTTCTTCTGCGTCACGTCCAAAATCTACCACGAACTCATTGAACATCGGTCCTTCGTCCACGATGTTGAATCCTGCAGCTTTTAACGCTTCTTTCATATAATGAGCAGTTTGAATATTCCGAACGGCCATATCACGAATTCCGTATTTTCCTAAAGCGGACATCGTGATCGAAGCAGCCAATGCGTTAAGCGCTTGGTTCGAACAGATATTGGATGTCGCTTTATCACGACGAATGTGCTGTTCACGCGCCTGGAGCGTCAACACGAATCCGCGTTTGCCGTCCTCATCGACCGTTTGACCAACAAGTCGTCCCGGTAGTTTACGCATCAATGATTTTTTGACCGCGAAGTATCCACATGACGGTCCACCAAAACTTTGCGGAATACCGAATGGCTGTGCATCTCCGACCGTGATGTCCGCACCGAGTGCTCCTGGTGACTCAAGAATTCCGAGGGCGAGCGGGTTGCTCGAAACGACGAAGAGCGCACCCGCTTCATGAGCCAATTCTGCCAATGTTTCTAAGTCTTCAATACGACCGTAGAAGTTTGGATATTGTACGACAAGACACGACGCATCCGTCAAATCAAGGTCTGACACGTCCGTCACCCCGTTCACCACATCTGTGTAGTCAACGGATAGCCCCGGTCCGTCAGCATACGTACGGATTACGTCCTTCGCTTCAGGATGCACTGCACCAGAGACGACGACACGTTTTTTCTTCGTCTGCGCGCTCGCTAGGTAAGTCGCCTCAGCGAGAGCCGTGATTCCGTCGTACATCGAAGAGTTCGCGACGTCCATCCCTGTCAATTCACAAATCATTGTTTGGAATTCGAACATCGCCTGAAGTTCACCTTGTGAAATCTCAGGTTGATATGGCGTATACGCCGTATAGAATTCAGAACGCAAAAGCATATGGTTCATCACACTTGGTGAAAGATGATCGTACATCCCTGCTCCAAGGAAGCTCGGGTATGATTTCGTATGTTTGTTTTTATCAGCCAACTTCGTCATATGACGAACGAGATCGACTTCCGGAAGCGGAGCCCCAATCGCCGCCAATGATGCTTGTTCGCGAAGTGTTTCTGGAATATCTGAAAGAAGCGCTTCGATTGAATCGACGCCGATTGTCTCTAACATGTCTCGTTCATCTTGTTCGGTCATCGGTAAATAACGAAATTCCATTCTGTTCATTCTGAATCCCCCTGTTTCATTTCGTTCGTTTATAGAAAGGTGTCGGTACGCGTTCGGCTTCAATCTTTTTGCCACGGATGTCGATGACAAAACGATCTTCATCTTTGTAACGTGCATCGACTCGTGCCCATGCGATTGATTCATTTACAGTCGGAGGCATCGTACCGGTCGTGACAACGCCGATTACATTCCCATCCAATTCAACTTGCGCCCCTTGGCGGGCAATCCCACGACCGAGCAATTTCAATCCGATCAATCGATTCGGAATATTCTCTTTTTGAGTGACGAGTGCTTCCTTACCAACAAAGTCAGTATCTAGCTTGACGGCAAAATTGAGATTCGCTTCGAATGGCGTGACCGACTCATCTAACTCATGACCGTAAAGCGGCAAGCACGCTTCGAAACGTAATGTATCGCGTGCGCCCAGCCCACATGGGGTAACACCCTCGGTTTCAAGCGCTTCCCAAATGGCAGAAATCGCTTCTGCTCGAGCATAAATCTCGAACCCATCTTCCCCAGTATACCCACTTCTAGAGATGATCGATGGCACACCCGCAACGTCCCCATTCATGAATTTGAAGAACCCGATTTCGTCGAGTACCACATTTGTGATAGTTTGAAGTACGGATTGTGCATTCGGTCCTTGAATCGCAATCTGACCATATTCATCAGATTCATTTGTCACAACCACGTCACCCTTGACGTATCGACGAATGTGGGCTTCGTCCTTTTCAATATTTGAAGCATTGACGACGAGCCAATAAGCGTCCTCATCCAATCGATAGACAAGCAAATCGTCCACCACACCGCCGTCTTCAAGACAGAGAAGGTTATACTGGGCTTGACCAACTTTAATCTTCGAGATATCATTCGTCACCAAGTTTTGAACTTGCTCAAGCGCATCCGGCCCTTCGATTCGAATTTCTCCCATGTGAGATACATCAAACATCCCCACGTTTTGACGTACAGCCAAATGCTCTTCTTTAATCGAAGAGAACATAATCGGCATTTCAAATCCCGCAAAATCAACCATCTTCGCCTTCGGTTCAATCAAATCGAACAAAGGCGTACGTTTCAAAGTAACCTTTTCCATAATATCCCCCAATCCCGAACATAAAATGCTTTTGTTTTTGAAATCTTTCGTTTTCCATTCCACTTTAACAATTTTTATTCCTTCTGCATAGGTAAAAAAGCGAAAAAGAAAAAGGATGAAAAACGAAAACGTTTTCATCCTCATTATTTCATATTTTCGACTCGGTGGAAACGTCAGAACGTTCAATTCCCGCTGTCCGTTTGATTTCATGAGTTAGCTCGACGGCGGCTTGCTTTAATTCAATCGATTCATTCTTCGCATTGACCCCAAACTCTTTTAATTGAGTAACGGATCGATTGACCGCATCCACGTGCCCTTTGATTTCATTGACCTGTTGACCAATCACATCCGCCCGAATTTTAAAACGTTCCGTCAGACGATTCAAACGACCAAATTCTGGTTTCATTTTGTTTTTGAACAAGAGATAACCATATATCCCAAGTCCGATTAATGAAAATACGATGATGGCAAAATTAATCCAAATCATTCTTTTTCCCCCTTTATACGGATGATTTGCTTGGCGATGTCTTCAGGCGATTGAGATGCATCGATGGATACACTCGCTTTTCGATATAATTGATCACGTCGTTGAAACAACGCATGAACATCCTCCCGTCCTCTTTTAACAAGTGGCCGCGCAGAATCTTTGATTCGTTCCCAACACATGTCGAACGGAAGATTTAAATGGATCATCGTACCACGTTCTCGCATCCAACATATATTTTCAGAGCGTTCCACCACTCCGCCACCGGTCAGGATATAGTCAGCAGTGACTTGTTGCAGTACTTTTGACTCAACATCACGAAACGCAGACTCACCATAGCGGTCAAAATATGTAGCGATCTCCATCCCAGTCATGGACTCAATGACTAAATCAAGATCGATGACCTCCCCATATTCTTTCAGAAACGAGAATAAGGTAGATTTACCTGTACCCATAAACCCCACGATATAAAACGGGTTTTCATTCATAAACAATCACCTCTTTATGCCGTTCACCAGATGTTAGCACGATATTCACTTCAGTACGATTCGGTGCAATCGGACGACACGTCAGAGTTCCCGTTGGTTTATGCAGCGTTAACGGTCGATCACCGCAACGCTCCTTCGCCAATAACAGATGCGATTCGAAGCGAATCGCTAAGATTTCCTCTGACAGTCGCCTCGTCGTTCGTTCCACATCAGTATACCAAAATAACGCGGCCCCGAGTAACCAAACAACGATGGTCAAGGTGATGACGAGAAAGAATCCTGTTTCATGCACATGACGTGCCGCTCTCTTCTGAACGATGAATCGGTCCATGCGATTCGAAAACCCTTTCCGACCGTTTCGACATGATACTGCTCGATTCCTCTTAAAAAGAGTAAGTTTCCTCCTCCATCTCCGACCATGACCAAATTGCCATTTACTTGTTTGATTGTCCATGACCACCGCTCCTCATCCGATTTGACGAAATCACCTCGTAACCGCCCTTCGTCAACACGACAGTTCTCGCTATCCATCAGACGGCGCACAATCAGTTGAGGCGTCGTATGATGATTCCATTTAGGCTGTTCATAAAGATGTTGACCGAGCGTGAGCAATTCAACCAAAAGGAAAAGAAATATGGGAAGGATCAGCAAAACGACCGTCATTTCAATCATCGTAAAGCCCTTTTCATAATGTCGGTAAACAAAATCCTTTCTCACACACTTGCTCACGCCCTGTTGGTTCAGTGGCTTCAAGCAGAACCTCTCCTTGTAATCGTTCATAGATGAAGAGCGTGTCACTCAACCGTTGGATTCGTTCATTCCCTTGCACGACAAAGGATGCCAGTATGAAAATCCATCCCATGATGACCGCAAGACTGACAGTCAGCTCCCATAACGAGAAACCCGATTCATCCACTTTCACGAATAATCACCTCCGGCTCATACGTCCCGATTCGAAATTTGAGCGTCACCGATGTCTTTCCACTGACGAATTTCCATTGTCCCGCATAAGAGGCGGTCGCTTGTGAAAAGGTCAACGTGTTGTACGTCGGAAGATATACGTCCACCCCATCAGGAACATCAACCTCCCTGACGATCTCTCTCCCACACACAATCAGATAAGTTTGTTGTTTGGAAATCCAAATCAATCGCGGCACACAATCTCCCTCTTCTGAAATATAGGGAAATTGCCCAGCTTCTTGAATATTCGCTACCAATGAATCCGTAAAATTGTAGAGCTCCATTCGTTCGAACGGTCTCGTAATCGGTGCACTCATCAATACTAAGAACGACAATACGACAAGTACCCATGTCATTTCGACCAAGGTGTAGCCTTTCATTGTTTTTTTAAGGAGCCATCAGTCGGTGAATACGTATAGGTCGAGGATTGACAGCTATAAACGAGTGGATCTGCAGCCGACGCACGCTTAATCACTTCTAACGTTTCAGGATAGGCTTTATGTTCCGCGTAATGCAAATTGATTTCAGATTCAACGATTCGAACACTACCTTCGCAACTCACTTGGTCAGCACGAGATTTCCCGTCCGACAAAGAAGGGACAAGTAACAAGAGAAGAACGGATATAATGAGTAATACTGCCGCCATCTCAACTAATGTGAACCCACGCTCTTCCTTCATTTCATCTTTCTCCTTTCACAATTGAGCCATAATGAGTTTGACCGGTAAATAGAGTGTGTAAAAAAGAACACCGATCATGACACTGAGGATGCCGTATAAAGACGGTTCAATTTTCTCAATCAAACCCCGACTATGTTGCTCCATCTCTTCGAATACAAGCTCGCGATGAAGAGACATCAATTTGCCAAGTTCTCCACTCATCGATCCCACACCTAATAGACTCACGACCTCATGATCGATAAACGGTTCACACCTCGTCGCCGCTTCAATGCCTTCACCTTCAGACATGCGATAATGAATTCGCTTGGCCATTTCTGCCATTTCTCCCTCCTCCTCGGCTAGCCGACTGATAATCTGCCTGATATTCGTTTCAGTATGTTGGAGCAAGGACAACTCACTTACAAACACATAGGTCATATAGAGTGTTTTCCCACGTCTCCATGCGTAAAAAGGGAGCTCTACTCCTCGACGATGGAATCCATATATGAGAATCGCGATTGCCACGAATATAGAAAACAGTACAGGAAAGAACCAATTCGACAATAGAATCGACCCCACACCGCCATGCGACGAGACATCTACCATCCCCATTAATTTCGGGAAAATGTATAAGGCATAAATCATTCCTAATGCAAGTAGGATGAAGAAGATAATTAACGGATAGCGAATTAGCCTCCGCAGCTCCTGCTTTAACCGTTGTCGCATCTCGAGTACCATCGCCACTTGCGACAATCCATCCATAAATCGTCCGTTGCGGTCCGCCGTATGTAAAATCTCTTGCATCTGCCGATTCGTGATCAAGATGGAAAATACTTCAGACAAACTCACACCCGCTTCTAGACGAATCCTCATCTCTCGAATACAGTCTTTCATTTTTCCCTTCTCATGAAGTTCAAGCGTCTCCATGGTCACTTTCAATGACACACCTCGTGATTGTAGACGAAGAAAACGATGAATCAGTCGGATCGATGGGATTACCGGAACGTCGACCATTCGCAAGTCACCTCCTGATTTCGAGTCAGTACACACCAATGTCTTTCCACGGTCGCCTTACCAAGAAGTTGCATCAGCCGCTTTTCCCCATCCTGAATCGATGCGGTATGAAAGGTTGTAATCGTCAAATGCCCACTGAGCGCTGCATCGTATGCGACCATCAATTCTTCATCGGTCCGCACCTCGCCAATCACGATGATATCCGGGTCGGCACGAAGCGTCTCTTTCAACAAGTGTCGATGGCTGAGTCCAGCCTTAGCATTCACTTCCAGCTGAATGACACCACCGACCATTTGTTCTGGAGGATTTTCAATCGTCACAATCCGCTCATGCTTCAGCTGATTCAACAGGGCATACAGTACCGTCGTCTTGCCTGCTCCGGTAGAACCCCCTATAAAGAAAAGACCATGATGTGATGCCACGACTTTCTGAAATCGTTCCACATCGTGTGATTGTAACAGGTGCTGGAGTTCAAACGTGTCGTGCGGAATGCGCCAAGACATTAACGTCTGGGCGAACGACGGGAGAAAGGTCACCCGGATGACATCTTGATTCAATTCATAGACCCCGGATTGTGGAATGCGTTGATTAGATTCAGGTAGTGAACACCAATATCGCATATGATATGTAAGGCGATCATAAAGCTCTGCATCCATCGATTGAAGCGCAGTAAGCTTACTAGCAGAACGGACTTGAACCTTTACTTGGTTTGCATCGGGTATAAAATGAAGATCACTCGCACCGATTTGACGTGCTGCATCTACTAAATCCTCAATGAGTTCCTTCATCTCGTTCACCTCGATACAAGCATAAAAAAAAGCCCACTATGTTGAAAGTGGACTTGTTTTATGAAACTTGAACCGCTGCAGTGTTGTGGCGACGTGCATATGTTTCGATTGAAACCTTGTCATATCCGACAATCACTTCTTTTCCATCAGTTAAGATTGGACGCTTCAAAAGTTTTGGGTTTTCGCTCATCAGCTTAAGAAGCTCGCTTAATTTCAAATCCTCCACGTCAACATCAAGTTGTTTGAAGGCCTGGCTTCGTGTCGCAAGGAGAGAGTCGACTCCTTCCTCACTGATTGCAAGGAGCTGCAACAATTCGTCAACTGTTGGTGCATCTCTGAAAATGTGACGCTCACTCACTTGAAGTTCTTGTTCTTGTAAAAACGCTTTCGTCTTCCGACAAGAAGTACAGCTTGGATACGTGTAAAACATTAGTTCTGATGCCATTTTTATGTTCCTCCCTCATTCAACTTTCACTTCGCTCATTTTGTATAAGTTGATTATACATCTCTATACCCCGTTTGTACATGTTTTGTGCAACTTTTTTATAAATTTTGTACAACTTTATTTACCGAAATGATTTCACATATTTTTCACGATTATTTTGCTCAATTATCACGTTTCCATAGCATTTTTTCGAATGTGTTGGTAAAATAGTGAATGAGAATGGAATAATGCACGTATGGGGGGATTAACATGGCAAGAATGTTTCGTGTCCTAGGCTTTTGGACTGGACTAGTAGCGGCACTTGCTTTCGTAGGCGCACTAGGCGGCGACCAAAGTAGTAGTGAACATACTGGCGACTTTATCGTTATGGGACTTGTCTTCTTAGCACAAACGATTTTCTTCGTCGCTCTTGGTTACTTAAAACTAACTGAAAAAACGTATGTATATGTCTTCGGCGCGTATTTGACAATTTTCTTCGTTGTCTTTACGTATTGGAGCAACTTCCAAATGTAAAAAAAGATTGTCTCGCCGGAGACAATCTTTTTTTATGTGAAGAACGGATTTGTCCGCTTTTCTTCTTCTAGCGTCGTAATAGGACCGTGCCCCGAGTATAACGTCGTCTCATCGGAAAGGAGCTGCTTCATCCGATCGATGGACCCCATTAATGTCGACTGGTCTCCACCGAACAGGTCTGTCCGTCCGACGGATTGCTTAAAGATCAAGTCACCACAAAAGGCGATTCTTTCATCATCCATATACAATACGACACTCCCTGGGGAATGACCCGGCGTGTGATAGATTCGAAATACGATGTTCCCAATTTCTAATACATCACCTTCGTATGTTTTTTCTGCCGGTTTCATCGATGGTATCGGCAAGTTGAACGCAGAAGCGCCATTCTTTTCTCCATCTGTCAGCCAATCCGCTTCTAAGCGGTGTACATAGACTGGTACCTGGTAACGTTCACGGAGCGCATCGATTCCTCCGATATGATCGAAATGTGCATGAGTCAACAAGATTGCTGAAAGTGTACCGAAACGTTCGATTGTATCGAAGAACCTCGGGTCATCCGTTCCGGGGTCAATGACGACGACAGTGCCGCCTTTTTCAATCACATAGCCGTTCTCTTGTGCCAAGCCAGACGTAATCTTTTTGATTTGCATAGCATTCATCCCCTTCTTATTCAAAACAATATTGTGGCAAAATTGTTTCGATGTCAACCTTTGCTCGACAGCGACTCTATAATCGGATAAAATAATAATGATATTTCAGTGAAATTTTTATGAATTTCATGACGTATAATTAAAGGGGGAACTCGTCATGCATTTGTATGAACCGTTCGGATGGATTTCCGTCATCGTCGCGATTGTGGCTATTTGGGGAATGCTTCGTTCATTCCAAAAACGCCAATTCTTTCCGCTCGTTTTTGCAGGTTTAACTGTACTCGTATTCGGATTCTTTGGTGTCGCCACGTTGATCTACGGTGGAATTCCAGGTTAATGATTCGCATATGCAATCATCAAGCGACTTCGGTCGCTTTTTTTATGCCTTTTTTTACGTTCATTCCCTCTGTTACATAAAACGGACCAAATCACTATGTGACTTGGTCCGTACTCATTATTCTTCAGTTTGTTCTTTGAAACGGAGTAAGTCGGAGTAAATCAAATCATCGTTCATTTGCAAGATTTTTTCCGCTTCTTCCGTCATCGGACCACATAACGACGTATCTTCGACTACTTCACCAGAAGTCGCGTTATAACATGTCGACTGTGTCCAAACATATTCATCCGTCACGACCGTTCCGTCGCGGAAAATCGCGCGGCTGTTTCGATTTTCAGAGAATAAGTCGTTTCCGAATCCAATCGTATCTGACGTGTCGATTCCAAGTAAGTGCAAGATGGTCGGTTTCATGTCGACATGACTACCGATCGTCTCATGCACTTCCCCTTCTTTCTGGTCAGGTAAGTGAATGGCAAACGGAACTTGTTGCAACTTCGCCACGTCGAATGGTGTCAACTCATCTTTGCCGAGTAGCTCGGCCACCGCACTGTTGTGGTTCGTCGAAATTCCGTAATGGTCACCGTAGACGACAAAGATTGTATCTTCCCACATTCCGTTCTCTTTCAACTGGTCGATGAAGAGACCGAGTGCGTAATCTTGATAAGCTAGTGCTTGCGGGAAGTTGTTCAACGTAGTTGAGCTCGTTTCAAATTTTGGTACAAGCTCATAGTCTTCACTTGGCATCGTGTACGGGAAGTGGTTCGTCAATGTGATGAACTTCGCGTAGTACGGTTCAGGCAATTCTTGAAGCATTGGAATAGATTGTTCGAAGAAACTATCGTCTAAGAGACCCCATTCTGTCATGTCTTCAGGATTCCCGAGGTCATAACTCTTTTCATCAAAGAATTGATCGACGCCAATGTTCTTGTACATTTGATCGCGGTTCCAGAACGATTTGTTATTCGCATGGAACACGGCTGAGTAATAATTTTCGTCCTTGACCAACTCAGGGAGCGCTTGATATTCGTTATCGGCGTTCGTAAAGTATACAGCACCACGCGGGAGTCCATATAGTGAGTTATCGAGTGCGAACTCAGCATCAGAAGTCTTCCCTTGACCGACTGTATGGTAGTAGTTCGGCCAGTAGTGAGACTCTTCAATCAGTTTGTTCAAGTTCGGCGTGATGTACTCTCCATTCGGCGCCTTCATGTTGTGAGTAAAATTCTGCGCAGATTCGAATGAAACCACGATGACATTTTTCCCTTTATATTTTCCGAATAAATCCGGATTCGGCGCCGCATAGTTTTGACGGGTGAATTGTTCAATCGTTGCGAGTTCTGATTCATCCGCCATCGCTTTTTGAGCCGATGTTTTCGTTTGGAGCATGGCATCATACACATGGAAGTTAAATGTTCCGATGTTTTTCACCAACAGCTCACGGTCAAATGAACGAGTCAACAATTCAGGTCGTTCCGTTTCTGCTAGCGAAAGGTTGAACAAGAAGACAGAGACCGCTACGACGAATGTGACGAGCGCACGTCGATGTGAAGCTGCATTCTCTTTCATGTTCATTCGCCATAAGATAAACGGAAGGATAAACACGTCACCAAGTATGATTAAATCTTTCCATTCAAGAAGCGAAGTGAATGATGTCGATAACGTTTCCATGTTCGATGGTTGCATGATGACAGGCATTGTCAAATAGTCCGTGAATTCCCGATAATACACGGCGTCCGCAAACAAGATAAACGATGCAATCGCATAGAGCGTGTAGAGCACCCATTTTTGTTTATTACCTTTAAAGAAGAAATGGAAGGCAAACAAGAATAATGTCGAACTGATTGGGCTAATCAGTAAGATAAAAGCTTGTGCGGTGTTTTCAATCGGAATGTTGAAGAAAAATTGATAGACGATATACGTCTTCGTCCAAAGCAATAACGTAAAAATCCAAAATAGACGATATTCTTGAAACGAAGCGCGGACCGTGTCGTTCAGTCTCGTCGATAGCTTCGAAAAGCGTTGAGATGAATTCATCTGACGGTCTCCTCCTCTTTTCAGTTTTCGGCATGTTTTAGTTGCCATTCTTTATTTATATTTGTTCATTCATTGTACAATTCGGATTGAATAGTACACGTCCAGTATCAAGTCCAAATCTTACCCCTTTTTTAATAAAAAATCAACTGTGACGTTACAAATTTTACAATATCCCATACCCTTTCCCACAAAAAAACACGCCTGCAATGTGCAGACGCGTCCGTTTCATACTCGTGTCGGAAGGAAGTGTTTCCGTGCCAGCCAAGCACATCCAATCACACCGGCATCGTTTTCGAGTTCAGCGATTTTGAATGTTGTCGACTCGTATACCCGCTCGAGCGCAAACCGTTTGAACTGTGCATCAATCGGCTCCAATAATGCGTCGCCAGCTTTTGAGACGCCTCCACCGATGACAATCATTTTCGGATTGAGCGTGTTCGCGATGTTTGAGATGGTCAAGCCGAGGTATTCCGTCATCTCGTCAATGACTTCTGTCGCGATCGAGTCACCAGCCTTATATGCTTCAAACACGTCACGTGCAGTCACTTCTTTTAACTCGTTTAATGAAGTATGTTGATTCTTACGCTTCTGTAACGCCAGACGCGAGATGCCGGTCGCTGAAGCAATCGTCTCGATACACCCGAGGCGACCACAACCACACTTCACAGCCTTCGTTTCGTCTCGTTCCACGGTAATATGCCCGATTTCTCCGGCCATTCCTGCCGTCCCATGAACGATATTCCCGTTCGTGATCACGCCACCACCGACACCTGTACCGAGCGTGATCGCCAATAATTCTGACGCCCCTTCGCCGGCACCTTTCCACATCTCACCAAGGGCCGCGGCGTTCGCATCATTTTCGAGCACGGCCGGAAGACCGACTGCTTTTTCGAACTCACTCACGAGTGCAAAATCTTTCCACCCGATGTTCGGAGAATATTCGACAACTCCTTCTGAGAAGTCGACGAATCCTGGTGCCCCGATTCCTGCACCCGCAAAATCTTCTTTCTTCTTACCTGATGTTTGTAAGTATGTTTCAAAAGAAGCTGCGATGTCTTTTGGAATATGTACACCATTCTCTCGAATATCCGTTTTGACTTCCCACTTATCCGAAATGATGCCGTTCATGTCTAAAACGGCCATCTTCACCGTCGTACCACCGATGTCGATACCTAATAACCATTTCATACCGTTCACTCCTCATCTCAACTAAATCGCTTTCATTGAATAGTGTACACTATTATCCCCTTAGTGCAACCCTTTGCACTAAGGGGATTTCTGTCAATCTGTTGAATTTTTTAATTCGTGGGTCAAAATGATTTTGGCCGTATCGTACACACGTTGTTCGATGATGCCCCCTTCATACAATTCGTCGAGTTCCATCATCATGAGTGAGATTTCAGCATCCCGTTCTCCGATGTAAATAATGGTACCGAACGATTTTAAAAACTGTTGGACATCATAAAAGTTTTTCATGCTTCTTCCTCCATCGTCGATTGTACATAACGATTTAACAATTCTCGCGTTGCTTCCAGTGATGACAGATGCGTTCGCTCATAACTATGGCTCGATTCGATTCCTGGCCCAATCAAGGCATGTCGCACATCATACCCTGCTCGAATCGCCGCTGACGCATCTGACCCATAGTACGGATAAATATCTACCTTATACGCGATCTCATGAGCTTTACATAACGCCGTGAACTTCCGTCGTAACCCGATATCATACGGTCCAGATGAATCCTTGGCACAAATCGAGACTGTATACTCATCGGAATGCTGTCCATCCCCGAGCGCACCCATATCAACGGCAATGTATTCCACGACGTCTTCCGGAATACCCGCGTTCCCTCCAAATCCGACCTCTTCATAATTCGAGATCAAGAAGTGAACGGTATGCGGTAAGTCATAACGGATTAAGTCTTTCGCAAGGTCCAATAGAATGGCGACCGATGCCTTATCATCCAAGTGGCGTGATTTCACGTATCCTGAAGAGGTCACTTGAAAGCGAGGGTCGAATGAAACGAAGTCCCCGATCTCAATCCCAAGCGCCGTCACATCTTCACGAGAATGCACTTTTTCATCCAATCGGACTTCGATGTTTGATGCAGATCGCTCGGCAGAGTTCGTGTCCTTATAGACGTGAACACTTGACTGATGGATCAAGATCGTTCCTTCAATCGCCTCTCCTTCTTCACGGTGGACGAGGCAGTTCTCTCCCTCAATCGCCGTCCATGCGTATCCTCCCACTTGAGTCAAACGAAGACGCCCGCTCGGCAAGATGTCTTTGACCATCGCACCGAGTGTGTCCACGTGTGCCGTCAACAGACGCGCCTTGCCAGAACGACCTGAAAATGTGGCCAGCAGTGCCCCTTTATGTAGACGTGACGTCTTGACACCCAGTGCATTCAATTCTTGCTCCGCGAAGCGGATGGCCTCTTCCGTCATCCCGGAAGGACTCGGGATGTTAACGAGTGTTTTTAATGTTTCAATCATTGAATTCTCCCCTTACCAAAATCCGTACCCGACGAATAGTCCAAACATCGAGATGGTGAGTACGGAAAATAAGATTCGTTGTATACGGTTCTTCTCATCCGGTAGCCCGACGACCCCCGAGACGACAAAACCACCAATCAGACCTCCCGCATGCGCGAAATGGTCAAGACCTGCACCTAATACAAACGCAAGTCCTACGTTTAATCCTAACATAATAAAGAGCGGAGGTCCGAGCGTCTTCATGAAGAGAGAACGATCCCGCAACCCAAAGTACAAGAGCGCACCGACCAATCCAAATAGCGCCCCTGAAGCGCCTGCTGATATCGATTCGCTGAATGCAAACGATGCGGATGTCGCTAATATTCCACTGAGCAGGTAGATGATTAAAAATCGTATGGAGCCGTACATCCGTTCGACGAGCGGACCGAGCGACCAGAGTGCAAACATATTAATTGCAAAGTGGAACCAACCGATATGCAGGAACATCGGTGTAATCAAACGCCACCATTCCCCTTGTTCAATCAACGGGTTCACTTTGGCCCCGAATGCGACCAACGTGTTTGGATCAAGCGTCGAACCGACCGATTCGGCTAACCACATAACTAAAAAGGTGACGAACAGTAGCCCATACACCACTTGTGGTTTTCCGAAGGAAAAACGTTTCTTCAGATCCGCTTTCTTTTTCCGGTCGAGGGAGACCGCTAGCAGTCGGAACCGGTCTTCTTCCATAGTCGGTGTGCAAATCGAACGGGACAATGTCACTTTCGCAGGGATTTGAAACGTCAACGAGTCTACACGCTCTTCATCCACGAGACGCTCACCATAAACATGAATGGTCAATCGTTTCCGCCCGATGCGAGATAAGCGAAATGCGTTCAAAATCGCGTGTATATCCATCCCAACGTGATTCGCCCATGCTTTTTCAGTCTGAATGAACAAATCATACCGATCACCTGCTTTCGTATCGAATAAGATGACCGCACGGGAGGGTTCGAGTATGCCTTCAATTCGCCCACCGTTTTCGACCTTTCGATAAATATCTTCCCAAAAACAAGTTGTCGCCAACGAAACCCCTCCTCTCTCTCAATTCTATTGTAAATCACGACACGACCCACGACCAAACGATGATTCGTTCTATATGTATAAAAACCCGTAACCAAATGGCTACGGGTTTCCAAAGGATGGAGATTACAAGACAGGTTCCATCGTTTTCATGAGTACGTTCGCAGAATGTTGCATTTTCTCATGCTCTTCTTGTGACAACTCAATCTCAACGACTTCACGAACGCCTTGACGGTTGATAATCGCTGGTACACCGATATGGATATCGTGCAATCCATACTCACCATCAAGATGGGCACCGACTGTCAACAACGTGTTCTCGTTACGAAGAACAGCCTTGACCAACCGAAGGAGACCGAGTCCAATCGCATAGTACGTCGCACCTTTACGTTCAATGATATGATATGCTGCGTCACGAACGTTGACATAGATGTCTTCAAGGTCTTCCCAGCTGTACTCATCATGCTCTTCAAGTAGTTGCTCGACCGATTTTCCATATATACGAGCGTTGCTCCAGGCAGCAAACTCCGTATCACCATGCTCACCCATAATGTAGGCGTGACAGTTACGCGGGTCGACGTTGAAATAGTCTCCGAGCATGTAACGCAAGCGAGACGTATCAAGCACTGTTCCTGAACCGAAGACACGATGTTTCGGAAGACCAGAATATTTCCATGCGAGATGTGTCATGATGTCGACCGGGTTTGAAGCAATAATGATAATTCCGTCAAAACCAGAGTCCATGATGTCTGAAATCATAGATTTCATAATCTTCGCATTTTTTTCAACGAGATCAAGACGTGTTTCACCTGGACGCTGTGGTGCGCCAGCAGTGATGACCACGATATCAGCGACGCCACAATCCGAGTAATCCCCTGCCCAGACGCGCATCGGTGATGAAGCGAATGAAACCCCATGGTTCAAGTCCATCGCTTCTCCTTCTGCCTTCGCTTTATTGATATCGATGATGACAAGTTCTTCACATAGACTAGCTGTCGTCAATTGGTAAGCGAAACTCGCACCTACTGCCCCTGCCCCTACAAGTGCGACTCGTGTTACTTTAGCATGATTTAATGTTTCCATAATGATTCTCCACCCTTCGAACAATCTGTTTCATGTTTTTGTTATCTCTGTTACAAATAGATTGTAACATCATTCACAAACTCAAACTACAGCGGAAACCGTTTTCACTTTGGCGATATTGTGACAATATTCACATTTATTTGGAACACCTTCATTTTCTGTACTACCCTCATCCAAACACTAAAAAACAAATCAACGTTGCTCCACATACTGAAAGAAAATTAACCGCATCGTTTCCGAGAAAACGCCATCCTGACACGTAAGTCGTCGGCACATCGTGATGTATTTTTTGCTCCGTCAATTTTCCGCAGACTGTACAACGAAACGTTCGTTGGAATGTCGCGCCGAGAAGCGTGTCAATGATGCTACCAGTTAATCCAATCACCCATAATAAAAGGAGATGCGTGACCTTTAAGTCGATGAACACAAGAGAGGATACGACAATCAACAGTGCACCGAACATCGACATGACGGTACCGAACGTCGAGACGGCGCCACTCGTTCCCGGTTCGACTCGCTTAAAGGTAAACATGAACCGAGGTTTCAGTTTCGATAGGACACCGAATTCAGATCCCCACGTATCGCTCGTCGCCGCCGCGATGGAAACGACATACATATAGAGGTAGACCGGGTCATTCGTCAATTGATAACCGAGTGCACATAAAATCCCTACCCCACCGTTAGCTAACACTTGCATGGCATCGCGAGCCCCCGTCTTCTCGACGATCTCATCGACCCCTTTTTTATCGTGAGAGCGATATTTCGAAGCGAGAGAAGAAGTCGAAAAAAACACGCCAAGCAAGTATAGACCGAACCATCCGAAGGAGAATCCAATCACCGTACCGGTCACGACTGTCAACAGCGCCCCAGAGCGAGTCAACGACCGTAACCGATAACCGAGATAGGCGACGAAACTAGTTACAGCGAATATGGCGAACACTGAATCATCTCCTTCTCTGTCACGATCCATTGAACGGGTAGGTCGTGCGGCTCAGTTGGTACTTGATCGACAATCTGAACGGTATATGCCAAAGCAAGTGTTCTACCTTTATAGGTTTTTAAATAGCGATCATAATAGCCCCCACCCCAACCGATACGATAACCGGTTCGATCGAAAACACGCCCCGGAACAAGACAAAGGTCGATCACTTGCGTCGTCGCTGGAGTGGTCGGCTCTAAAATATTCATGACTCCCTCTTCCAAATCATCAAATGAATGAATGATGTGAAACGTAAGTCCCCGCTCCGTTACTTTCGGGACGCAGACCGTTTTTCCTTCTTTAAAGGCCATATGAATAATCGGGGACGTATCAATTTCTAGCGGGAGTGACAACGTTAGCGCGATTGTTTGACTTTCAATCCATAAGTCCGAGGCAAATAATGATTGGTGAATGACTTCGTCCGCATGATGTCGATCCGCCATTTGTTTGATGTATTGATGAATCGTGCGCCGCAGCGCTGTTTTCTCTTCCACAACGTATTCCTCCTTACAAAAAAAGCCGCCACATATGTGACGGCCGGTCCCTCATTACTTCACTTCGCGGTAAAGCGTGTGACGACGGAGACGTGGGTTGTATTTGCGCAACTCGAGGCGCTCAGGGTTGTTACGTTTGTTTTTCTTCGTGATGTACGTGCGATCGCCTGTTTCTGTGCAAGCTAATGTAATTTTAACGCGCATTTCTTTCACTCCCATCTTAATGATGTTGTATCAAGTGCTTTTGCTTTACAGTCTAAGCATACTCAATTATCCTACCAAGTTTCTTATGAAAAAGCAAGGTTATTTCACGTTCTTTTTCATTGATTCCTGTCCATATGGAGAAGTCTCTATAGGTAGGCATGTGTTGACGTTCTCGCTCACCTTATACCATTGTTTTAGGTCGTGAATCGAGATCTCTTCCCCGACATATACGCGTTCTGATGCAGGAAACACGCTGTTTTCGATTCGATGGATTGCATCGAATAAACCACCGTGACCATGCGGATTGCGAGTCGCTTCAAAGGACAACATAGTTGAGTATAACGGAAGCGCAAGGGATTGCGCAAGTTCTCTTGCAGCAGGAATCGTCATCCAATCGAAGTGGTGAACCACTTTGAAGGAAACACGTTTCGAAAGTTCATGAACCAGTTTTACATAGGCGATATTTTGTGTTGCCACCTGGTTCATGACATGCTCTAAAAATGGACTAGTTGGACGAACACGATACACATGTATGTTTCCTTGTCGCTCATACTCAGGCAACTCGTCATGATATGGCGTTAATACATAGACGACTTCGCCATCGTCCGCTCTCGCCTCGATTTCGTCGACGACCCGTCTTCCGAGTCCTCCAACGATATGACCGTGATATTCAGGCGTGAGCACCAAAATGGCTGGTTTTTCTTCTTCCCGCTCGGTTGTCACATAGTAATCGTGAGGAGATAGGAACGAATCGATATCGATGTCTTCATCCTGAAGAAATGGATATGCAGCGTAATGATCATGTAGCAACTGTTCGGATACTCCATCCTGATAGAGTGTCGTTTCCAGTTCTGCAAAGAGTCGTGTGTGTTCACGGAACCGTTCGGCGGCATACTGTGCCGTCGTTTGCCCATCCAAGATGAACGCCCAGTCACTCGACACAGCCAATACGTAATGACGGATTAATTGTTTCAAGGCGCGATTCGTCGCTTCCGATTGATTACGATAGTCCGCCACATCTTTTACGAGTTGCATCTCCATCATGTGCAAATGACGAAGCATCCACTCATTTCTTTCGTTAATCCAAACTTCACCATAACCTTTACGTCCCCATGTATTCATCGACACGTGGACCGTCTGTAAATCTTTAAAGTGACGTTCAAGGAAGAGCGCTGGCGTGATGGTTTCAATTCCAAATTCAGCAAGTCTCTCTGCTACTTTCCCAAGAAACTCTGGCCCCTCAAACCACCAGTGACCGAACAACTCCGCATCGAACGGAGCCGTGACTAAAAATGGTGGGAATGTCTGAGCACCGTGCGCTTCAAGATGTGATTCTAACGTTTTGGCAAAATCGGTCGCATGGTTTTCAATTTGATGTTCCGCCCATTCGCGCACGTAGAAATCCTTTTGATCCGTATCACCCGTAATCCGGTGCATTTTTAAACCCGTATCAAAACGAATTCCTTCCGGATGCATGAAGGACTGGATATAGTCCCAGTCCCGATCGTATGCCAAATCGCGGTAAAACTCACGATAATCCGGATGGCCTGGATATCCGATCATCGAACTCCAAATTTTACCTGAGATGATTTGATCCCGCGGGAACAACGCGACGCCATGTGGTGAATAAACAGGGGCTCCAATTCCTTTCTCTGGCGTCGGATCTGCGTCGAGAAGAGCATGTTCATCGACAAATGTGTAGCGAATTCCTTCTTCATAAAGAATCCGATCAACTCCTGGTGTATAAGCACATTCTGGTAACCAGATGCCTGTTGGACGGAACCCATAATGACGTTCGAAACAGTTCAAACCTGTGCGAATCTCAGCACGCGCCGCCTGTTCCGTGAAGAGATGTGGATTAAAGCCATGGGTTGCCGTACATGTCACCATGTCAATATAACCTGCCTCACGATATGTACGGAACGCCTCATTCAAATTTTTATTCCAATGGAGGAACGTATTTTTTAAATCGTGGTATCGTTGACGATAAAAATGTAACGTCGCTGTTTCTTCGTCTGTTCGGTCCTCAGACAATTCGAGGGCAATCAATTCGAGCATATCGTCTAAGTGCTCCACATAGCGATCCTGAATGAGAGGATCGGCAAGCATTTCAACGACAGGTGGGGAAATACTAACCGTCCAATGCAAGGGACGCTTCAAGCGATCGACTTGCCATAGAATCGGAAGATATGTCTCAGAGATGGCCTCGTAAACCCATCTTTCTTCTAAACGGTGTTTCTCTTCATGCCTAACGTACGGTAAATGAGCATGAAGGACGAGTGAAAAGTACCCAGGTTTCATAATAAAAAGTCCTCCTTAACGCACGAGTCGGTATGCTGCATATTTTGGTAACGTATCAAGTAGTTCTGGAGAATCAACTTCCCCGTATTGCCAACGTCGGACCGGTTCTGCGAATCGTCCGACTCCAACTGGTTCTGCCCGCGGCGTATCAAGCGGATTTGATGCGACGATTGGGAGAAACTCCCCTTCCATCGTCCGAATCCCAAATTCAAACACATATGTCGTATTCGGGTCGAGAGGGCGAACGAACCAGCTGTTCGTCATTTCAGGAAGATCGAATGTATAGGAGCGGTTTGCGTGACCGCTATTGTAATCAAGTAACGTAACATCAAGGATGCGAAACGCCTTCGGCAATTCTTCCCAGCGTCGCATAAATTGAAGCACTAACGTTTCTTTCACGAGATCAGATACTTCCCAGCATACATACACTGCGTTTGGAGACTGTACGACCGCATGCATAAAGTCCACGTTGTACCGATCGGGTAGCTTCCAGTATCCTTCCGGACCCTTTTCAAGAAGTGGAGAAGTCGACACGTTGGCCGTCTCTTTCGCTGATGCCACTTGTTTGCGTGAGGGCGTCACCGACGTCTTTGCTTTCTTCGTTTCACGCTTTTTTTTCACAGGGGCAACCGCCTCCACTTCCTGTTGCTGATTTCTCCATTTACGCCATGCGTATTGGACTTTGCCAATCGGGACGTCTAATTCTGCCGCAATCTGTTTTAACGTAAGACCTTGTTGTTTCAAGGATACGATTTTCTCTTCCATCTCTATATGGCTCCCTTCATGTAAAATCCATGTAGACTATTATTCGCTCCTTGAGTTTGTATTCCTGCCCAAAAAAATAAAGAACAACAGCACTGTTGTTCTTTACCACTAATCTTATTGATTCAAATCATAATGTTTCCCTTTTTCGAGGAAAATTAAATGTTCTCCGAAGTTCGTCACATGATCGCCCATCCGTTCGAGGTATCGAGCAATGTTCGAGAATTCGTATACATCGTTCGTCCCAACCGTCATGGCCGGAAGAGAACCGATATATTGTTTAATCACCGTTAGATTGATGTCATCAATCACGCGGTCCATCTCATTGAGTTCACGAACACGGCTCACTTCACCTTTACGATAGGCACGTGTCGCCAGTTCAAGCATGTCAATCAACTGCTCGGCCATCTTCTTGAGCGGTTGGATGTCAAGCACATAAGGAACGTGCTCGATTCGTGTCACTGCTTTTGCGATGTTTGTCGCATAGTCCGCAATGCGTTCAAGATCTGTCGCTGATTTCATCGTCACAATCAGACGTCGTAAGTCAGTCGCGACTGGTTGCTGTTTTGCAATCAATAGGATCGCTTCGTCATTGATTGTCAACTCCAACTCGTCTAACTCGTTATCGTTATCAATCACGGTTTTAGCCAATTCGAGATCATGTTTTTCCAACACTTCGATTGCCGTCGCCGTTTGGCGCATCGTCAAGTTTGCCAATCGTACAACTTTATCTTCTAATTCAGTCAATTTCGTATCAAAAAATGTGCGGTTTTGTGCCATCAATCCAGTCTCCTCCTTAACCGAAACGGCCAGAAATATAGTCTTCCGTCCGTTTGTCAGATGGATTCGAGAAAATCTTATCTGTTACATCGAACTCGACAACTTCTCCATTTAAGAAGAATGCCGTTTTATCCGAAACACGGGCAGCTTGTTGCATGTTATGTGTCACGATGATGATTGAATATTGTTCTTTCAACTCTTGTACCAATTCTTCCACTTTCAATGTAGAAATCGGATCAAGGGCAGACGTCGGCTCGTCCATTAAGATGACATCCGGTTCAATCGCTAACGTACGCGCGATACAGAGACGTTGTTGTTGTCCACCTGAAAGTCCGTACGCATTCTCATTCAATCGATCTTTTACTTCATCCCAGATTGCCGCACCACGTAATGAACGCTCGACAATTTCATCGAGTACTTTCTTATTTTTGATTCCGTGCGTCCGCGGTCCGTATGCCACGTTGTCATAGACCGATTTTGGGAACGGGTTCGGTTGTTGGAATACCATCCCGACCGATGTACGCAAGTCTTCTACTTTATATCCACGGTCGAAGATGTTACGACCATGATACAAGATTTCACCGTTCGTCCGAACCGATGGAACGAGTTCGACCATACGGTTTAGAGTCTTAATGAACGTCGATTTACCGCACCCAGATGGTCCAATGATTGCCGTGACTTCATTCTTTTTAATATCGAGGTTGACGTCAATCAAAGCCTGGTCTTCTCCATACCACAAGTTCAAATTGTTGACGACATAGGCGCTATCTTTTTTCATCTCAGTCGTTGTCTGTTCTGTCGTAGTTGTATTCACGTTTTGATCTCCTTTGTTGAGCTCTTGTTGTTTCATCATCTCGAGCTTCCTCCTCATTCATCTGCAAAAAAGACTTAGTGTCGATTTGTATATTTGTTTCGAATATAGATGGCAACCGAGTTCATCGCGATGAGCATCGTCATGAGTACGATAATCCCTGCTGCTGCTAAGTTTTGGAACTCTGGTTGTGGTCGACTCGTCCAGTTATAAATCTGGATCGGGAGGGCCGTGAAGTCAGAGAAAATGTTACTCGGTGTCGTTGAAATGAATGTTGCCGCTCCGACCATGATGAGTGGAGCCGTTTCACCAATCGCACGAGAAACCGCTAGGATAATTCCCGTAATGATCCCTGGCAACGCCGAAGGTAACACGACGTTAAATGTCGTCTGCCACTTCGATGCCCCGAGCGCTAGCGAAGCGTGTCGTAATTCCATTTTGACTGCTCGTAGCGCTTCCTGTGAGGCCACGATGACAATCGGCAAACTCATGAGACCGAGCGTCAAGGCACCGGCCAGAATCGAGTTCCCTAATTCCATGACTCGAACGAAAATCGTCAATCCAAGCAACCCGAATACGATTGACGGAACGCCTGCCAAGTTCGAAATGTTGACTTCAATAAACGAAGTCATGCGATTTTTCGGAGCGTATTCTTCCAAGTAAATTGCCGCTCCAACACCGATGACAAACACCATCGGTACGATCAATAGCATGAGCCATAACGACCCAATCAACGCAGGATATAATCCAGCCTGTTCAGGACGGCGCGACGGGAAGTTGCGTAAGAAATCGAGATTGACCCACCCTGCCCCTTTGGACACGATGTCATAAATCAATGTCGATAAGACAACGAGTGCAAAGACGAGTCCCGCCAAAAAGATGTACTTAAATATTTCATTCAATTGTAAACGTCGTTTAATTCGTTGAGACACGGTCTCACGATTCATCAAGTTCTTCGTATTCTTGAACTCACTGTTCGGTAAAGCCATATTAGTACTCCTCTCTGAAGCGGCGCGTCACCCAGTTTGCGAATAAGTTCATCAATAAGGTAAAGACGAACAACAACGCACCGACCGCATAGATACTGTAATATTCGATTGTGCCGTAACCTGCATCACCTTTTGCGATTTGAACGATATATGCTGTCATCGTCTGAATTGCATTGAGCGGATTGAACTCGAAGTTTGGCTGTGAACCACCAGCGATCGTTACAATCATCGTCTCACCAATCGCACGGCTCATACCGAGAACGATAGAGGCAATAATCCCAGACGTCGCTGCAGGCATGACAACTTTCGTCGCCACTTCAAGACGTGTCGCACCTAAACCGAGCGCACCGTCCCGAATTTTCTTCGGAACAGCACTCATTGCATCCTCAGAAATCGAGGCAATCATCGGAATAATCATAATCCCGACGACAATCCCTGGGCTGAGTGCATTGTAAATTTGAAGTCCTGGGATGAGTGCTTGCAAAATCGGTGTAATGAATGACAAGGCGAAGAAACCGAATACAATCGTCGGCACACCGGCCAACACTTCTAGAATTGGTTTCAACACACGTCGTGCCCGTTCAGAGGCGTATTCACTTAAGTAAATCGCAGACGCCAAACCGAGTGGGACGGCTACAATCATCGCAATCACAGTAATTTGGAGTGTTCCCATCACAAGGGCCCATACCCCGAAGCGCTGATCTGCACTAAGCGGGTACCATTCTGTCGATCCTAAAAATTCTGCGACAGGGACTCGTTCAAAGAACTTGAATAGCTCAAAGCCTAGTGTGAACGCAATACCAATGGTCGTGACGACCGATACGAATGCGCTCAAGAATAATAAGAACGGCATGATTTTATCAAACACGTTCGTCGTACTATATTTCTTTTGTTTATTTTGTTGAATCATCTCTCGAATCGAAAGCTTGTTGTTCGGTTCATTCATCTCGTGTATCGCTCCCTACCTCTTCATACTAGAAAGCATGGCGAGAAGGCGAGACCGTGTCTCACCTTCTGCCACCTATCATCTTATTCTCCAGCGATTTCGTCTATCATCTTCATGTTTTCGTCGTAACGGCCTTGTTCCATTTTCACGTAACCGACTTCTTCAGAAAGATCGGCTGCATTTTCGTTCATGAAGCGTGCGAAGTCCGCAACCTGCTCTTTGTCTTTCAACGAAGCGTTGTTGACGTACGTGTAAATCTCACGTGAGAGCGGATAAGACAAATCGTTAATCGTGTCATGTGTTGGCTCAACGCCCTCAACATTTAATGCACGAAGTGTGTCTTTGTTCTCAAGGTAATATGCGAATCCAAAGAATCCGATTGCTCCCTCTGTTCCGGCTACACCTGTGACGAGTACGTTGTCATCCTCTGACAATTGCGCATCTTGACGAATATCTGTTTCATTCAATACTTTTTCGTCGAAGAAATCGTAAGTTCCGGAGTCTTTACCTGGTGCGAAGAATGAGATCTCCTCATCTGGCCAGTCTGAGCGAACGTCTTTCCACGTCTTGATGTTCGTGTCCGTCCACATCTTATTCAATTCTTCAATCGTGATATCTTGTGCCCAATCGTTCGCTGGGTTTACAACGAGCGAAAGTCCATCAAGTGCAACTGAGAGTTGCGTGAATTCCACACCGTTTTTCTCAGCTTCGGCTGCTTCTTCTTCTTTGATTTCACGTGATGCGTTTGAGAAGTCTGTCTCTCCCATCACGAAACGTTTGAAGCCACCACCCGTACCAGAGACACCGACTGTCACTTCAACTTCTGGTTGTTCAGCTGAATATTCTTCTGCGACTGCTTCCATGATTGGGAATACAGTTGATGATCCGTCCATGACGACTTTTCCTGAGAGCGCATCGCCGCCTTCAGCAGCGCCACCTTCTTCATTGTTCCCACAAGCAGCACCTACGAGTGCGACTGAAGTGATTGAAGCGAGTAAAGCTGATTTTTTCATCCAAGACATTTGTGACGTCCTCCTTGAGTTTGCTTTGATTTTTGTTGTGGATTTGTTGTTCTGTCCTACAATTAATATCCTAATGAACTTCTATTAACGAGAAATAAACGGAACGTAAAAGAATTGTAAAGACAAAAAAAGAAGTCACCGAAGTGACTTCTTTTACTGAAGCATTGCATTGACATCTTCTAAATTAAAGTAAGCTTTCATGATGTCGTGTGCGACCCGCGTGTTGATTCCTTCCGCCTCAAGTCCAGGCATGATAATTGCCCAGGCGATTTCCGGGTCATCGAACGGTGCCCAACCGACATGGTTTGAGTTCAATGTCTTGATCGGTTCTCCGTTCGCATTTCGTTTCGCCTGACCGTCTGCGCCCTCCGCAATCGCTTGGGCAGTTCCGGTTTTACCTGCAGCCGTCATACCGGTCTCCTGTAAAATGCGAGACGAACCGGAAGAAGATTCAACCCCTTGACGATACCCTTCACGGACCCGCTCGATATATTCATCCTGGATATCGACTTTATTCAACGCATTCGGTTGGAACGTGCTCACGACTTGCTTGTTGTTCTCATCAAGCGAACCTGGCTCAATGATTTCTTTTAGCAAGTGTGGTTGGACACGATAGCCACCGTTCGCCAATGCTGACGTATATTGCGCCAATTGAATCGGAGTATAAGAAATATACTGTCCAATCGACATATCCATCAGAAGTGTGACACGGTCCGGGATACTCCGGAATCCGGTCGACTCGAACGGTAAGTCAATCCCTGTCTCAATTCCGAGACCGAATTGTTTATAGTAGTGTTCCATCGTTTCAAACGCCTGCGTGACATTTTCTCCGACAATTTGACCTGTCGAGTAATAATCAGCCAGACGCAACGCAATTTGGAACATATAGATGTTCGATGACATCGCAAGTGCATCTAAGTCGTTGATGTTCCCCATATTTCGGTAGGAAGCTTTCACTGACGAACCGATTCGAATCGGTGCATCATAAATATATTCTCCCGGTTTGACGACGCCTTCTTCAAATCCATAGGCGACCGTCGCCCCTTTGATGGTTGATCCGATTTGGCTGGCACGAAGCACCGTACCGGTCGACACATCCTTGAATTCGTTCGTTTCCAAATCGAGTTCTTGTCCAGACAGAGCGAGCAATTCACCCGTTTGCGGATTCATGACGACCGCAAACGCTCGGTCGAAATGAGGACTTCCAGAGCGTCCTGCGCGAATCGCCTTTTTCAAGATCTCATCGACTTCTTTTTGGAACTCGATGTCGGTCGATAAGACGATATCTTTCCCTGGATTCCCACTCACTCGTGTCGGTTCACCTACCGGTTCCCCTTTGTACGTGGTGAACACATCATAGGCCGGCGTTCCACGAAGGACATCTTCATACTGTTGTTCCAAGTATGAGGTACCGACCCGGTCGTTCAACCCGTAACCTTTCGCTTGATAAGACGCACGTTGTTCCGCCGGAATTTGACGATAACTTCCCAGGAAACTTTTGAACGTCTCATCATACGGATAGTCCCGTTGATAGTACGGTTCGACACTCACCCCAGGCAACTGCTCTAAGTTCTCTTCGATGACCGCCATCTCTTTCGGGCTTGCACCGATTTTGATGACCTGTGGGTCGAGTGCATAGCCGCTCTCCATGTTGTGTTTAATGGCGATGATTTCTTCTGTCGCGTCATCAAACGTGATCTCTTCTTCTGTAATCGAGTCAAGCAAGAGTCGGTCCACGTCTTGGTTAGACAATGCGGCCCGCTCCTCTTCCGATAATTCTTCCAATAGCGCTTGAGTCCGTTCTTGCGCCAATTCCGGATTCGTTGCAATCCAGTAATCCTTCCGGTCTCGCTCCGTCATTTTGCGGTCTTCTTTCGGAATGTCGACGATTTCCGCCAACTTTTTCGCAACGTCCAACCGTTCATCCGTCTTTGTCACTTGAGAGCGACGATACATGACTGAGTAGTTTGAAATCGTATCCGCCAGTACTTGACCGTTCCGGTCGTAAATTTTCCCTCGCGGCACTTCATATTTAATTTTACTCGACTCCGTTTTCTGTACTTCCCGAGCAATCAATTCACCATTCACGATTTGGACGACACCTAACCTAAAAATGAGGGTCGCGAATAGAATGAAGACGATGAAAAATAGTAAATTCAAGCGTAACGGTAAGTGGTTTCGCCGTTTTTTCGGCACTTTTACCCGATTTTTAGCCAAATCCGTTAACTCCCTCCACGTTCATTTCCTTCTATATTATAGAGGACAGGAATCCCTGTCGTTTTGTCCGATTTTCACTATATCATAATTTGTTTACAAATTAATGAAAACCATAAAAAAACCCGAGATTCATATCAGAACCTCGGGTAAGACAAACTTATTTTGCGTCAGCGTACAATGTCGCCACATAATCCCAATCGATGACATGGAAGAATGCGTTGATATAGTCAGGACGACGGTTTTGGTAGTTCAAGTAGTAAGCATGCTCCCACACATCAAGACCGAGGATCGGTGTAACACCTTCCATGATTGGTGAGTCTTGGTTTGGAGTAGACGTGACTTCGAGTTTACCATTTTTCACAACGAGCCAAGCCCAGCCTGAACCGAAGCGAGTTGTTGCAGCTTTCGTGAATTCGTCTTTAAACCCATCGAAGCTACCGAACGACTCATCGATTGCAGCAGCGAGGTCGCCAGACGGAGTACCGTTCTCATTTTTCTTCAAGAGCTTCCAGAAGAACGAGTGGTTCCAATGACCGCCACCGTTGTTGCGGACAGCTGTTTGAATGTCAGCAGGAAGCGAATCGATTTTTTGAAGCAAGTCTTCGAGTGAAGAGTACTCCACATCTTTTCCTTCGAGTGCATTGTTTACGTTCGTGACGTAAGTGTTGTGGTGTTTCGTGTGGTGGATTTCCATCGTGCGTGCATCAATGTGTGGTTCGAGTGCATCATATGCGTAATCAAGTTGTGGTAATTCAAATTTAGCCATTACTAAAATCCCCCTTAAAAGTGTTTTGAACAACGTTCGTCTTAAATGTAACAGATATGTGACGGTCGACTCAATTGTAATGCTTTATTCAACATCTTCTTCTGGCAATGCCCAAACTGAAATCGACCCCGCCGACACTTTAAATACCCCAAATCCTTCTTCATCAATCTCAATTCGATTATTCAATGTATTCGTTAAATCGACCCATGTTTCACCGGCACGTTCTTCCCCGACAAACATTCTCTTTTGAGATTCATCAGAAGTTGAAATGAGGACGGCACATCCGGAACGTTCGATTTCCTCCACACCTTTTCGTACCCACCCGATGACGTTTGCATCATCAAAGTAATCATCCTGCTCCCCGTACGCTTTCTCTCGGCGTGCATACAGAAGCGTATCAATGGCGAGCTTCATCCCATCAGTCGGGTGAGGACCGTCTATACCGTAGTAATCGCCATAGAAGACACATGGATAACCATCTTTACGAAGTAAGACGAGACCATAGGCGATTTGCTTGAACCAATCTTTCACCCATGACTCAAGCGCCTCCTCGGGTTGTGAATCGTGATTATCTACGAACGTCACGGAATGAAGCGGGTGTGACTGAACGAGCGTATCATCAAAAATGGTTCGCATGTCAAACGCGGCCCCTTCCTCTGAGGCTTGATGTAATTTGTAATGGAGTGGGACATCGAATAAATCGACATGGTAATCGATGTTATCGAGAAATTCACGACAGGCATCAAGGTCAGATTTCCAAAACTCGCCGACAAAATAGAATTGGTCACCTTTCTCTTCCCGCATCGTCTGACTGAACTCTTTTACAAAGTCATAGTTGATGTGTTTAATGGCGTCAAGACGGAATCCATCACATTTCGTCTCTTCGATGAACCATTTCCCCCAATTCAACACTTCTTCGCGCACATCGGGATGGTGGTAGTCGATGTTCGCAAACATTAAATAGTCATAGACACCGAATTCATCGTCGACGTTATCGTTCCATCTTTTGTTTTCTCCAACGATAAAGAAAATACCGGAACGATCAGTCGCCGCATCATAATCCGTTCCGTTAAAATGTGTGAAATCCCATTTAAATGAAGAATATTTCCCATCACGAGCTTCATAATCAAATTTTGTCCACCCTTCGATTTCAAACGCTTCATCCGAGAGGACTTTCGTACGGTCGTCGGGATCGACTTCTAACACTTCAAACTTCTCGGTCGCATCCGCCCCGGCTTTATGATTCATGACGACATCCATATAAATCTGCATCCCAAGTTCTTGTTGACAATAGGTCGTTGCTTCAAGTAGTTCTTTTTTCGTTCCATATTTTGTGGCAATGGACCCTTTTTGATCGAACTCGCCCAAATCATATAAGTCATAGATTCCATAACCGGTATCTTGATCACTTTGCCCTTTTGTGACAGGTGGTAGCCATAGCGCAGTGATTCCTGCTTTATTTAAGTCGGCTGCTCTCTCCTTTAGTCGCTTCCAATGCTTTTGATCTGCCTCGACATGCCATTCAAAAAATTGCATCATGGTGTGGTTTCGTTCCATTTTGTCCGCCTCATTTCATATTTTTCAAAAAACAAAATGCTAACGAGTATTTACCCAGCAATTTTAAATTGAAAACAAAAAGCGACGTTCACAATGTGACGTCGCTTACGAATGGACCCTGTAGGACTTGAACCTACGACCGGACGGTTATGAGCCGTCTGCTCTAACCAGCTGAGCTAAGGGTCCTTATAAATAGCGGCGGAGGGAGTCGAACCCACGACCTCACGGGTATGAACCGTACGCTCTAGCCAGCTGAGCTACACCGCCATGTTGTTATACAGTAATAATATACTGAATATGTCCTAGAGTGTCAAGGAGTATTCCTTGCCAAATAAGAAAAGCACCCCAAATTTCATTTGGAGTGCTCCTGATTTATACGGTTACTTCGTTTGCATCTTCGAGTGTGATTTCCGTGATGTTCATGGCATGGTCACCGATTCGCTCCAAGTTCGAGAGCATATCAACAAAGAACATACCTGCTTGCCCATCACAAGCACCTGTGTTCAAACGAACGACGTGGTTCTTACGGAATTGACGCTCGAGCATGTCGAGTTTCGCTTCCATTTCAATGACTTTACGTGCTTCAACCATGTCGCCGCTAGCCAACGTCTGAAGAGATTTCTCTAACGTCGCACGTGTGAGGTCGTACATTTCAGTCAATTCTTTTTGTGCATCTGCCGAAAGTGTCACTTTCGTAGCTGTCTTATAATCAATCAACTCAATGATGTTCTCAACGTGATCACCGATTCGCTCGATATCGTTGATGGCATGCATGAGCGTTTTGTGCTCCTGTGACTCTTGTTCCGTCAAATCAACGGCAGCCAACTTCACGAGGTAATCTGTAATCTTCGCATTCAACGAGTTCAATGCTTCTTCGATATGTGCCGACTTTTCAGCGTGCTTCTTGTCGCCAGTCGTCAAATAGTTGCGTGCTTCATCAAGACCAAGTTTTGCGAAATCTCCCATACGGATGACTTCATATTTCGCTTGCTCGACTGCAATCGAAGGCGACTGTTGAATGAAGATCGGATCTAAATGTTGTGCTTTCGTATCAACGATTGAGTCTTCACCTGGGACCAATTTCGTCACAATCCAAGCAATCGTTCCGATGAACCAGAACTGGATCAATGTGTTGACGACGTTAAACGTACCGTGTGCGAATGCAATTTGCATCTTATCTTCGATTGCTAAGAGATTTGTGATCCAATAGATATAGTTTGTGAACGGAACTAACAAGATCATAAAGATTGTCGTACCAATCAAGTTAAAGATGACGTGTGCCGCTGCTGCACGACGTGCGGCAACTGATGCACCAATCGATGCCAAAATCGCCGTGATCGTTGTTCCGATGTTATCACCGAACAATACCGGTAAAGCAGCACCTAAATCGATGGAACCACCAGCATATAGTTCTTGCAAGATTCCGATCGTCGCAGACGATGATTGAACAATCACGGTAAATACTGTACCAACGATGACACCGAGGAACGGATTGTCACTCATTGATTGCGTCAAGTCGATGAAATATTCGCTTGAACGAAGTGGTTTCATCCCACTTCCCATCAATTCAAGTCCATAGAACAACATCCCGAAGCCAAAGAAGATTTGACCGAGGTGTTGTAATTTTTCTTTTTTAAAGAAGAACAACAATACTGCACCGATTGCAATGATTGGAAGCGCATATGCACCAACATCGAATCCGATGATGAACGCCGTCACCGTCGTACCGATGTTCGCCCCCATGATGACCCCGATTGCTTGACGGAGTGTCATGAACCCGGCGCTAACAAGTCCGACCGTAATGACGGTTGTACCTGAAGATGATTGAATCAATACTGTCACAATAATCCCGGCGAGTACACCGAGGAATGGATTCGTTGTATACTTATCAAGGATGTCGCGCAGGCTATTCCCTGCAGACTTTTGGAGTCCGTCTCCCATCGATTTGATCCCGAAGAGGAAGATCCCTAGACCTCCAAAAAACATGAATAACATTTCTTGCAAATTGTATTCCACGATTTTTGTACTCCTTTTAATTAAGAATTGGTTGGATTTGCTTGGTTTTTAATGCCCTACTCATTATGCCTTCATCGGCAGTATCATGTAAACACGTTTAATGTAAAAGTTTTATTAAAACACTGTACCATTATTTTAGATTATCGGCTTACTGTAATATAACAGATTGGAGTTTTTAGTATGCTCTCTACCATTTTGACTTTTCTTCAAACGAGCCTAGTCCCATCGAAACGCGCACTTCGACTTCGTCTAGCTCCGCTCCATGCCTACATGGGCGCCACATTCATCTTAACTCTCGTCATTACCATACTAGACTTTTTCGTGATTCGTCCTGACTTTTTCATCCCGATGTGGCTATTCTTGCACGGCTTCGCCATCTTCTTCTTCTATTTGATTTGGGTTGCACTCATGGCATTCTATGTCCAACTGTTTACGAAAATCTATTCAAAGAACAAATGGGCTTATCGTCAAGCCTGGCCATATGCTGTGGCGATGACACTCATCCCAACCTTGTTATTGGTCATCTTCTATCATTTGAATCCCGATTTCCTGACCCTCGGCTTTATAATCGGTCTCGGCTATATCAGTTTTCCGCTAACAAAAGTACCACAACCAAAACAACGTCGGGCCTCTTGAGCCCGACGTTGTTTTATGTTGGTGACAGTTCCTTTAGCGTCTGATTCAATGCTTCACTTTGGTCTCCAAGATTCGTTCCCGCGTCTTGAAGGGCAAGCTGAACATCTGACCAGCGATCGACACCTGTATTCAATTCAATCAATTTTCGTTCAAGCAATGAACTGATTTCGCGCAATTGTTCATTCGATTCCATTAAATGAACCAGCTGCTGGCCCGTACTCGATGTATGGACCGTAATCGCTTGAAATTCGTCAAGCTGTACTTTTATCTCACGATCGATGGTTTCAATTCCTGACTCGACACGACTAACGGCATCTTTTAAATGGTGAACTTCTTTAATGAAGTCATTAACTTCAGATAGCAGGTCCGTTCGTTCTGTGTTTAATGCTTCGATGGCACTGACCGCTAAAAGCGTCGATTCGTTTGTCATCTTCGCCAAATTCCCAACTTCACTGGCAACGACAGCAAATCCTTTGCCGTGCTCTCCTGCTCGTGCCGCTTCAATCGATGCGTTTAACGATAACATCTTTGTTGCCGCCGATACGGATAAGATACTTTTCAGCGCAACATCTGCCTTCGAAGAATTCGTCTCACTCTCAAGAAGTCGTCTCTGAATCGACTCCACTTGTTTCTCGACGTAATCACTCACGTCTCTTACAGAAGAGAACGTCTCAAGTTCTTCATGTAAAATAGACTTCAATTGATTCCCTCGCTCGTCCACACTCGTGATTTGCTGTTCAAGCGCTTCGATTTGTCGCGTCACATCTTTCATTTTAGATGTAGAGCCGTTTGTCACCGATTGATATGAATAGCTCGTCGATTCAACCGTAGCCGCCACTTCCCGAAACTGCTCCACCTGTTCGTGACTGTTACGTAATTCTTGTTTAAAGACAGGTAAGCTTTGATTGAACGCCGTTGCCGTTTTTCCCATCATGGACATCGATTGATTCCAAAGCGTGATGAACGCGTTGAACTCTGTTTCTAACATATGAATCTCTTTTGACTTCGATCCAAGTGTGACATCATCGAATCGGCGTGATGCCACGGCACTTCGTAACGAATCAGCCAACACACTGAGTGGTTTCACTTCACGGTGAATCAACCGTGTGAAGAGGACCATCACGCCAACCATCGCAATCAATACGATGAAGGCGATATGTTGGCGTAGCGAACTCATCGGACCCAAAACTGATTCTTTCGTAACGACAAGGACGTAATCCGCTTTTAGTTCAGGTATCGGGACAGAAGCCACTAATAACGTTTCAGTTTCTTTCACTTCCGCTTCAGAACTGTTCGACAACTTGCCGATCAATTTCTCTGTCGCTATGCTTTCCTTCCCAGTCAGCTGTTCAATTGCTTGATCACGCACTAAAAATTGTGCCGCATCAAACTCATCCCCCGATAAGATTGAAGCCTGTTGCATATAGGCTGACTTCAGCGAGCGTGCCAACTGTTTCTCATTCGCAACGTAGGCACTATATGACGTTTTAATCGATTCTCGCATGACAGTGACTTCTCGCATGAGCCGTTGCTCGATTTCTGATGCCAAGAGTTGCTCAGATTTGATTGCGAACCACCCGAATGTGAGCGCGAAGACGAGTAAGACAATTGGCATGAGCGTCCACTGGAGTCGGTTGGCCAATTTAGGATACTGACGTGCCTCGTGCAACGGTCTCTTCCACTTGACTGGATTTTGTTTAAAGTTCCACTTCACAGATGCCACCTCTTTTTCTAATCTCGCCTATATATCGGTCTTGAGACGGTGGAAAATTATGAAGTAGATGTTAAGATAGCGTTAGAGTTTGTAAAGAGCACACATCCGTCACGCATCCTAGATGCTTTTTCACATTCTTTTCGTTATGATAATGAAGAAACCCTATCATCTTAAATCGATTGGATTCTTTCCAAAAGAAGGAGATTACGTATATGTCAGAAATTTTGCATCGTTCATTAACACGTCCGGTCCGCGTCGGTAACTTGATTATCGGAGGATCGAACGAAGTCATTATTCAATCTATGACCACTACGAAAACGCATGACGTCGAGGCGACAGTCGCCGAGATCAAACGTCTTGAGGAAGCTGGTTGCCAAGTCGTTCGCGTGGCTTGTCCAGACGAACGTGCAGCTGACGCACTTGCAGAAATTAAGAGCCGCATCAACATCCCGCTCGTCGTCGACATTCATTTCGACTACAAGCTTGCTTTAAAAGCCATCGAAAGTGGCGTCGATAAAATCCGGATCAACCCGGGTAACATCGGCCGCCGTGAGAAAGTAGAGGCCGTCGTCAACGCGGCGAAAGCAAAAGGGATTCCAATTCGAATCGGGGTCAATGCCGGTTCATTAGAAAAACAATTCCTTGAAAAGTATGGATATCCGACCGCGCAAGGTATGGTCGAGAGCGCGATGCACCACGTGAAGATTCTCGAGGATCTCGGCTTCTATAACACGATCATCTCGCTCAAAGCTTCAGACGTAAACCTTGCTCTTGAAGCATACACACTCGCTGCGAAGACGTTCGATTACCCACTTCACGTCGGAATCACAGAGTCAGGTCCACTCTTCTCCGGTTCACTCAAATCGGCTGCTGGACTCGGTGCGATTCTGTCTCTTGGAATCGGTTCAACGGTTCGAGTTTCACTTTCAGATGACCCGGTGGAAGAAGTAAAAGTTGCGAAAGAAGTGCTCAAGTCATTCGGACTTGCGGCAAATGCCGCGACTTTGATCTCTTGTCCGACATGTGGACGAATTGAAATTGATTTGATTTCGATTGCAAAAGAGGTAGAAGAATACATCCAAAACATCAACGTCAACATTAAAGTCGCTGTTCTCGGATGTGCGGTAAACGGACCAGGTGAGGCTCGTGAAGCAGACATCGGAATCGCAGGCGCACGTAACGAAGGACTTCTCTTCCGTCACGGAAAGATTATCCGCAAAGTGCCTGAGGCGACGATGGTCGAAGAATTGAAAAAAGAAATCGATGCGATCGCCGCTGAAAAAATGGCGGAACGTGAGCGCGAAGAACAAGAGCTCGCAAACCAATCAAATTAATGAATCTCATGCCCGTACGGTTGCAACCGTACGGGTTTTTGATAGAATAGAGGGCATGTGAGGAGGAGTGATGAGATGCGAATCGGCATTGATTTGGATGGAACCGTTACAGATCCTAAAAGTTGTTTTCTATATATGAATGAATCACTCGGCTATTCAATTGACTATCATCGTGCGACCGAGTACGAGTTACACACGTATACGACGATGGAACAACATGAATTTTGGAAGTTTATGATTGAAGAGGGGCATGAAGAAGCGATTTACCGTCGTTCTCTTCCGCACTCTGATGTGTTGGATGTGTTATGGGAATTAAAGCAGCAGCATCACCTGCACTACGTCACGGCCCGAAGTGAGGCGGTTCGACCGGTTACGGAAGAATGGATCAAACAGCATCGCTTGCCACTCGATTCGTTGGTCATGACCGGTTCTCACGATAAAATCAATGTCGTCAAAGACTTGTCACTCGAACTGTTTATGGAAGACCGGTATGAGAATGCCATCTCGATTCATGAAGAAACGTCAATTCCCGTACTCCTATTCGACGCACCCTATAATCGTAAGACGTTACCAGAGGGCGTAACTCGCATTTCGACATGGCGTGAGGCGCATTACCATGTCGCGCAATTGGAGAAACAAATCGTTCTACAGCAACGTTAAAAGGCAAGCCCGACGCAATCGGGCTTGCCTTTTACATTCGTCCGAGCTCTTCGATTAAATCGCTTGCGAGTACACTTGCGGGGTGTATCGTCTGGCTAATCGACTTGGCAGCGAGCGCATGCCATAGCACCGCTTGCTCGTTCGGTGACGAAGGTTTTTCTTTTCTAGCCCATAGCGCCAGAAGGATGCCAGTCAACACGTCCCCACTTCCACCTTTCGCTAACGCCGACGCTTCAACAGTATTGACGGCACCTGTTCCGTCAGGTGTGACGATGAGCGTATACGTGCCTTTCAAAATCAAATGGACCCGGTGTCGTTTCGCGAACTCACAAGCGATGGAGAAGCGGTCTGCCTCAATCTCTTCGACCGATTTACCGGTCAATCTTGAAAATTCACCTGGATGCGGTGTAAGCGTGAGCGGCCCCCGAGTTTCCAGTCGTTTCGTCGACAATGCCCCAGCATCCAAAATGACAGGACAGGGCTGCTGTTTCGCGTATTGCCAGATGAGATTCAAGGCCTCCCCTTCGACCATTCCGGGACCGATGGCCAGTGCATCGTACGATTGTTCCACCACATCGGTGTGTTGCTGATACATCGCTTCAGGTAATGTTGAGATGAGCGGGCTCGCTTCGCGTGGAATGGATAGACGCAATAAGCCAATGCCAGAACGAGTTGCAGCACGACCACCCAAGAATGGTGCACCGAGAAAATGACGACTCCCTCCGATGAGCATCCCATGTCCATATGTCGTCTTATGGCTGAATTGATCACGCCCCAAAAGAGATCGATCGAAATCAGTTTCGGTCAACACCTTCCAATCGGATGTATGCGGGAGTCCGATATCAACCCGTTCCACTTTGCCATAGAACGGAGCCGTCCGATTTAAGAATGTCGAACGCTTGAAACCGTGTAACGAATACGTATATGTCGCCCGAATCGCCATGTCATCAAAGTCACGAGTGTGATCACTCGGTATGCCTGACGGTACGTCAATCGAGATGACCGGCGTCGATTGATGATTCACCCATTCAATCACTTCCCGCGCGTGACCAGTCACGGGACCGGACAATCCGACACCGAACAGGGCATCAATGATGACATCTGTTTCAATCGGCCGCTCCACAAGGTGAACAAATGCGGAGGCGTAGGAAGCGTGTATTGCAGCCGCCTCAGACTTACTTTTCCCTAACGGTGACCATACGATGACCTCATGCCCTCTCATAGCAAGTTCTCGAGCGACGACCCAACCGTCCCCACCGTTGTTGCCCGTCCCACAAATCACCAAAATGGTAGCCTGCGATTCAATTCGAATGTGAGGCACAATCGCCGAGGCCGCTCGCTCCATCAACACCTCTTCGGGCATCCCATTTTGAATCGCTGTGCGATCAATCTGCTTGATTTCAGCAGCTGTATAGATCATCTGACCTCCCCCTTCGATACAAAAAAGGGATTGAATCAAATCAATCCCTTTTGCTTACATTCTTTACAATACCCATATATCTCAAATTTATGATCGACCACTTCAAATTCAGGGTCGAGCGCCTCTACGAAGCGCATCGGACATAAATCGAGCAGTTTCGTCTTCCCGCAGCTCCGACAGATCAAATGATGATGGTGATGTGCCGCACTGCAGGTGACTCGAAAGGATTTCTCACCATCGAGTTCCGTCGCTTCAAGTAACCCTTCTTCCGCGAACGACTTCAAGTTGCGATATACCGTGTCAAAACTCATCGTCGGATGTTTGTCTCGCATGTACTCGAGTACTTCCTTCGCACTGATATATCGATCTTCTTCAGAGAGATAAGCATACATTTCAAGACGTTTCGGCGTCACTTTTAAAGAAGATGCACGCAGACGATTCAATTGTTCAGTCTCATTCATGTTGTACCTCCTTTTTCTTGAAACTCATGACTTTCTCAAGTGCCATGACGGCTGCTAAAATACCGACCGCAATCAATACGATGACACCGCCTGGAGCGACATCGAGATCATACGCAAGGACGAGCCCACCAATTGTCGCGACCTCTCCGAAGATGATGGACCAGAGAATGGTCTGTTTGAAGCTCGATGTAAAGCGTAGCGCCGCTGCGACGGGTAACGTAATCAAGCTTGATACGAGAAGCGTTCCGACAATTCGCATGCTGACGGCAATCACAAGCGCTACGATGAACATGAATAACAGATGAAGCATCGTACTCGGTAATCCCGACACTTTTGCCTGCTCTTCATCAAACGATAAGAACAACAACTGCTTATAGAAGATAAAGATCACAAGAAACGTCAAGACGGCCACACTGACAATCAATGTGATGTCCGACTGACTCACGGCAGAGATCGACCCGAACAAGAGTGTGGACAAGTCGACCGAGAATCCTCGCGATAGCGAGATAAAGATGGCACTGAGTCCCATTCCTGCGGACATCATGATCGGAATGGATAGTTCCTGGAAGTGCACATATTTCCCTCGAAGCCAGTTGAGCCCTAACGCCGCCAATACAGAGATGAGCGTTCCCATATAAAGGGGGTTAAGATCAGCGAATAGAGCGATATATTGTCCGAGAAATAAACTGAATGAAATTCCGGCAAGCGTCATGTGTGACAATGCATCGGCAATCAAGCTCATCCGTCTCACCACGATAAATGAACCGATGAGCGGTGCGGTAAACCCGATCACAAGTGCCGCAATGAACGCATAACGTAAAAAACTATATGTCCAAAGATCTGTGATCATGTCGTTCCCTCGTGAACAAGTACTTTAACAGGATAAGGTTTGATGGATGATGCGAGTTCTCCGAGCTCGCTGTATTCTCTCAGTCCACAATTACATGCCAATCGTCCGCGGTCGAGGTGGACGACTTTCGTGACGAGGTCGGTCACCACGTTTAAATCGTGGGTGACGAGGACGAACGTACAAGTCGTATGTTCACGAAGCATATGCAAGACTTCATAAAAATCTTGTAAGTGTTTTTGGTCCACACCGACGGTCGGCTCATCGAGAATCAATAGATCAGGTTGGTTGACCATCGCTCGGGCGATAAAGACGCGCTGTTGTTGTCCTCCGGATAGATCTCCAATTTTCCGATGACGATACTGCCACATGTTGACTGTTTGTAACGCATTTTGAATCGCTGCCTGGTCTTCCATCTTCAAACGTTTGAATAAACCGAGACGTCCATATCTACCCATCGCGACTACTTCTTCGACGGTAACCGGGAATCCCGAGTTAAAGGAAGCCGCTTTTTGGGAAACGTAACTGATACGAGACTTGTCTTTAAACTGCGAAATGGGCTTGCCGAACAATTCGACCGACCCTTTTTGCGGGTTCAGTAATCCAAGAATGGTTCGAATCAAAGTCGACTTCCCAGAACCGTTTTCTCCGACGATTGCGACAAAGTCCCCTTGCCGAATATCAATCGATACGTTTTGTAAGGCCGGTGTCCCATCATAGAAATAAGACACCTCGTTTAATTTGACGACAGATGTAGTCATCTAATCCCTTCTCTCATATGTTAAATCGTAATCATTTCTACTTTCTAGGCGTTTGTATTATACAGAATATTACGCACACCTTCAAGCAAGACTGGTTTCATCTAGCCAAATGGTAAAATTCACGTAAATCGTATGTTCGTTCAAAACCTTGTCGATTACACTAGTATTATGAAGGGAATGGTTTTATGGAAAAGAAACTGGCAGTTATTGATATCGGATCCAACTCGATTCGAAACGTCATCTTCGAAGTGAACGAGGAAGGACAATACTTCGAACGGTTAAATGTGAAAGAAGTCGCGCGATTGTCCAGCCATATTAGTGATGCGAATGAAATGACTGAAGAAGGAATCGCTTCACTCATCGATACGTTACGTCACTTTAAAGAGTTGAACGACCATCATCACGTTACCGATGTGCTCCCAGTAGCGACGGCAGCCATTCGAAACGCAAATAACTCAGATGAGATTTTGCAGAATGTCAAACAATCTACTGGGATGACCATCCGCCTGTTGAGCGATTACGAAGAAGCATTTTACGGATATTCGGCCATCGTCAACTCTACCTATGTGGAAGATGGATATTCTGTCGATATTGGTGGGGGATCAATGGAAGTCACATACTTTCAGAACCGAGAGCTCGTCTTTTATCACAGTTTTCCGTTCGGTGCCGTGACGTTAACGAAAGAATTCATGAAAGATGAGACGATGACGAAAGACGAGCGGAAAGCGTTGACCGCATACTTAAAGAAGGCATTCAAAGAAATTGAATGGCTCGAACCACATGGTGTCCCACTTGTCGGTGTCGGTGGGACGGCTCGTAACTTAGTCCGGGTCGAACAGACCATATCGAACTTCCCGCTTGAAGGAATCCATCAGTATACGATTTCTGCTGAACAGTTGGAGGACGTCATAGATGAACTCGTCGGAATGTCGAGCAAACAACTCGGACGTTTGGATGGGCTGTCAAAAGACCGGGTCGACATCATCGCGCCTGCCGTGACAGCAATCGGCGAGCTCGCTAAATATTTGAAAGTACCTGAGTTCACGATGAGTAACAATGGACTCCGTGAAGGTCTCTTCTATGAAAACTATTTACATGAGCATGATAAAGTTCGTTTTGCCGATGTGAAAGAAGAAAGTTTTCGTCATTTTGAAAAACAATACGACGTGAACCCGACTCGTCATCAACATCTCATCCGATTGGCCCGACAGTTGTATACCGGATTAATTGAAGTGAAAGCGATTAAACCGAAACCATTTGAGCCTGGTCTTCTTGAAGGTGCCTGCCGCCTTGCCTATGTCGGTGAATATATCGATCACAACAATAAGAGTGACCACACGTTCCATCTGATCACCACAAACGATTTCAAAGGACTAAACAACGAGGATCGACTCGCTCTTGCCCTCGTCACATCCTTCAAATCAAAACGAGTATTGGAACAACATATCGAGGCTTTCCCGAAATGGTTTGATCAAAAGTTATTGAAGAGTTTAGAACTACTAGGCTCGATCGTAAAACTCGTCGATGCCCTCGACTTGACAGAGCGTCAGATTGTGACGGACATCCATGTTACTAGTACAAAGGACGGTCTCACACTTACGCTAGATACAAATGGTTCCGCACGTTTTGAGTTGCAGCGAAGCACTCGCCATAAAAAGCATTTAGAACGCGCAATTGATCAATCGATTGAGATTGTCTTGAGCGAGGAGGAGTAACCATGTCCGAATATACGAATGAACATTTTAACAACCGTGAACTCAGCTGGCTCGACTTTAACGAACGTGTTCTCGAAGAGGCGATGGATGAACGAAATCCATTGATGGAACGATTGAAATTTTTGGCGATTTTCAGTTCTAACCTTGATGAATTTTATATGGTACGAGTCGGTGGATTGAAAGATGAGGTCCTTGCCGGTTTCAACCGTCCGGAAGATAAGACGGGCCTCACTCCAAAACAGCAGATCAAATCCATTTCGATGCGAGCGCAAGAACTCGTCGAGACACAATATGCGACATATAAAAAAATCACGAAACAGTTATCGAATCAGCACGTCCGCTTCTTACGGACGAAACATTTGAACAAGACTCAACAAGACTTCGTGAAAGAGTACTTTCGAACGCACGTATTCCCTGTCCTGACACCGATTGCAGTCGACGCCTATCGTCCGTTCCCAATGCTCTTATCTAAGTCACTGAATATTGCTGTCGAGATTGCCTCGAATGGCGAAGGAAAAAAACGACTCGCCCTCGTTCAAGTGCCATCCGTTCTTCCGCGGTATCTGGAACTACCTACCGATGATGAAGAACATACCGATTTGATTTTACTTGAGGATTTGATCATTCAATACATCGACTCACTCTTCAAAGGATTTGTCGTCGAGTCCACGATGCCATTCCGAATTACGCGGAACGCGGACATGCCGTTTCACGAAGAGGGCAGTCGTGACGTCTTGAAACAAATCGAAAAAGAGTTGAAGAAGAGAAGATATGGGGTTGCCATCCGACTCGAGGTACAGCAACGATCGTTACGAAAAGAACTGTTGTTCATGCTACAAGACGTCCTTGACTTACATGACCGGGATATCTTTATTGTCGACGGTCCGATCGACTTGACCTTCCTGTTTGGGATCTACAATCAGATCGGGATGGAATATGATGACATGATCAATGAAACGTTGATCCCATTTATCCCAGAAGGTCTTGAATCGGGCAAAGATTTATTCCAAAGTATCGCTAAACAGGATTATCTGCTCCATCACCCGTATCATTCATTCGATCCAATCGTCCGTTTTATCGTTCAAGCCGCCAAAGACCCGAACGTCTTGGCAATCAAGCAGACACTCTATCGCGTCTCCGGGGACTCTCCCATCATCAAAGCCTTGACTGATGCAGCCGAGAGCGGAAAACAAGTCACTGTCCTCGTCGAACTAAAAGCACGTTTTGATGAAGAAAAAAACATTCAATGGGCGAAGCAACTTGAGAAAGCCGGGGCTCACGTCATCTACGGCTATAAAGAACTGAAGACACACTCAAAAATCACCCTCGTCGTTCGCATTCTAGAAGGTGGTGTGTTGCAACGGTTCATTCATCTCGGAACCGGTAACTATAACGATTCAACCGCCAAGCTGTACACAGACATTGGGCTCCTCACCACAAATGAAGAACTCGCTGAAGATGCAACGAACTTTTTCAACTGGTTATCCGGTTATGGGGAACGACCATCTTGGCATCAGTTCGAGACGTCGCCTGACGACATGAAAGACTTCTTCTTGAATAAAATCGATGATGAGATCAAACTGCATGAAAAGTACGGCAACGGTCGCATCGTCGCTAAGATGAACTCGATCACGGACCGGGCCATCATCACAAAATTGTATGATGCTTCGTCCGCGGGAGTGAAAATCGATTTGATTGTCCGAGGCATTTGTTGCTTACGACCGGGAATTAAAGGGGTCTCTGAAAACATCAAAGTCATCTCGATCATCGACCGATATCTCGAACATTCCCGAATCTTTTATTTTTACCAAAATGGAAAAGAAGACTTGTACTGTTCCTCTGCGGACTGGATGACACGAAATATGAAAAAACGGATTGAGATACTCTTCCCTATCTTGAACGCATCACATAAAACATACATCAAAGATATGATGGCCCTTCAACTCGTCGATAATGTGAAAGCAAGAAGACAACGTTCTGACGGCCGCTATGTATACGTGAAACGTGAGACCAACGAGGAAGAGATTCAATCTCAAATTATCATCCATCAATATACAGGTGGTCGATGGAACAACATACCTAGCGTATTTGAACGAGAACCGTCAAATTGGGCGGAACGAGAAGTGCTCCGCCTTCGGGCCGAGAACGAGAAAATGACGGATGACTGATGTTAGACTTCTCAAATAAGAAAACTCGTTGTATAATAAATTCGATTCAGTTATTATGAAGCGCTTTCATTTAGAGATGGAGGAATTATTTATGCAGGAGATTTTACTATCATTACTCGCCGGCTTGATTTGTGGTGCCATCTTCACTGCACTCAAACTGCCACTCCCTGCCCCACCGGTATTACCAGGAGTTGTTGGGATTTTCGGGGTGTTCCTCGGAATGAAGGTTTATCAATTTGCTGTATCGAACTGGCCATTCTAATAAAAGATGCCCTCAAAAAGGGGCATCTTTTATTATTTAGTCTAATGTATGAATGGCTTTATGACAGGTCGGACAAACCCAGATGCCACGTTCCTCTGTCAAGTGATACTCAATCAAGTGATACGCCTCTTTCCCAAATCGTTCAGCTAGGTTTACATGACAGCTCGCACAAGTCGTCACATGAGACTTTGGTGCTAAGAGTTTTTCTCGAAACAAGTGCGCCTCATATGACGCTTTCGTCCATTTAGACGATGGTACATGATAGCCGTCATTCCATTTTGTTCGAATCGACTCGTACGGTTCATCCCCCTCATACATTCCCACTTGCAAGAGCGGATGATGAAAATGAAGTTGTAACAGGTCGACTAAGGAATACAGCGCCACCCCTCCCTGTCTCTCTCCGAGCCAATACGGATCGTCTGGTCGCTCAATCGTCTCTTCAAGTAACACCTCTGCTTCCGCCACGATGCCATGCCCCATCACTTCGATAAATGCTGTCGGTGTCGTCACGGACCCCTTTACATAAACCGGACTCTGTTCAAGAAAATAAGTCGGGAATGCGTTCCAGACATCATATCGCTTTGGATCGACTTGTAGGACGTTCATCGCTTATTGATGAGCGAGCGTGAATCGTTCACGCCACTCGGCATCAAATTGATTGGCACGGAACATTTCAATCTCTTGTTTATATGGAGCGACTTTTGTTTTTTCGCTAATCGGGATATATGGCGTTTCTAGAATTTTCGGTAGATGCGCAAATGCCTCGTGATGAATAATACGATTTAGCGTATCAAATCCAATCTCTCCGTAGCCAATGTTTTCATGACGGTCTTTTTTTGCACCGCGCACATTCTTCGAATCATTTACATGAATCACTCCGAGACGGTCGAGTCCGACGATGCGATCGAATTGTTCAATGACGCCGTCTAAGTCACCGACTAAGTCATATCCTGCATCATGGACGTGACACGTATCAAAGCAAACTGAGAGTCGATCATTGTGCGTCACGCCATCAATGATGGTCGCAAGCTCTTCAAACGTCTTACCAAGTTCGCTTCCTTTCCCTGCCATCGTCTCAAGCGCAATCTTTACTTGTTCGTCGCCAGTCAACACTTCATTCAATCCTTCGATGATTCGAGCGAGACCGATTTCTTCTCCCGCTCCGACATGAGCGCCCGGGTGAAGAACGACGTGGCGAGCCACTTGGAGTGCTTCTGCCCGCTTTAATTCCTGAGTTAAGAAAGAGACGGCCAATTCAAACGTCTCAGGTTTCGTCGTATTCCCGAGATTGATGATATATGGAGCGTGAACAACAATCTCTTCGATGTCATGTGCGGCCATATGTTTGAGTGCTGCCTCAATATTTAAATCTTCAATGGGTTTACGGCGTGTGTTTTGGGGCGCACCTGTATACACCATCATCGTATTCGCCCCGTAAGAGACAGCCTCTTCACTCCCTGCTAACAACATCTTTTTACCTGATACCGAAACGTGTGAACCTATTTTTAACATCCTCATCTTCCCTTCATCATCTTCTATCTCTAGTGTACACAAAAAGAAGAACCGACTCCAAGAAGTCGATTCTCCCAAACATTATCGTTTATTTTTCTTACGTGCTGCACGGCGATCCGAGCGTTGCTGTTGCATATGCTCACGTGATGCCGTCTCTTTCAACTTATACTTGAATTTCTTCTTATAGCCAGGCTTCACTTTCTTCTTCGCCTTCTTGATTTCACCGGCCATCCGACTATGAGCCGTGTGTGAGACCTTCATCTTCCGGTCTGTTTGGCGACGACGACGTGTCTTGATCGGTTGAATCGAACCGTTGCGCAAGTCCACATGAGTGAATTCGAACCCACGTTCTTCAAGTCTGTTGATTGGTCCATTCTCATGGTCCTCATATAGTGTGTACGCCTCACCTGATGCGCCCGCACGTCCCGTACGACCGACACGGTGCGTATAGAAATCAAGGTCTTTCGGAATCCCGTGGTTGATGACGTGAGAGACTCCTGAAATATCGATACCGCGAGCCGCTAAATCCGTAGCAATCACATACTGATATTTCGCATCATTGATGTCCTTGATGGCTTGTTTGCGGCGACGTGCCTGCATGTCACCATGCAACGTACCGACGTTTAGACCTGCTTCGCGGAACGACGTCTCCAACTCATCTGCCTCTTGTTTCGTATTGGTGAACACGAGACAAACGAATGGATTGATTGCTTTCGCAATTTCGACAGTCAATTCTTTACGGTCACGGTGACGTACTGGAATCACGTGGTGCTTGATTTTTGGTGCGACGCGATGTTCTGGGCTCGCCTCTGCAAAGCGTGGGTCATGAAGGTACTTCTTCAAGAACGGTTCAAGGTTCTCAGGAATCGTCGCTGAGAAGACCATCGTTTGTAGTTTTTCAGGAAGCGCCTGTGCGATGCGGTCGACCTCGGGCAAGAATCCCATATCGAGCATTTGATCGGCTTCATCGACGACAAAGTGTGTCACTTTGTGCGGGAATAACGCCTGTGCTTTCATGAGATCAAGGATTCGTCCCGGTGTCCCGATGATCAACTGTGGTGGATTTTTCATCTTATCGATCTGACGTTCGCGGTCTGTCCCTCCGACAATCAAACTCGATTTGATGTAATCTGGGTTTTTAATAAGAATCGATTTCAATTCTTCATGAATCTGCCAAGCGAGTTCGCGTGTCGGTGCGACGACGATTGCTTGAACTGAAGCATCTTCTGGGTTGATCGCTTCAACGATCGGTAACAAGAACGCAAGTGTTTTACCCGTTCCTGTCTGTGATTTTCCAATAATATCTCGACCATTCAAGGCAGCCGGAATAATTCGGGCTTGTATATCGGTCGGTTTCGTAATGCGCTTTTCGGTTAACGCATCAACCATAAACGGTAGCAATTTGAACTGTTGGAAGCTGTTCAATCGATACACCTCCTGTTTCTTTCCACTTTTCCTAGCATAGCGGAATCAAATGATTTGTCAATCAATCTTTTGCCACACCTTCATATAAATAACTCGATGAATAATAGTGTTTGGCAATTTTCTTTCCATTTAAATGTTGTTCGAGTGCTTTGAAGCCGACTTCCATCATCTCGTTCGGTGACTGCACGACAGTGGCATTGACCTTCCCATTTTGAATGAGCGGATAGATATCTGAAATCCCGTCGACCGAAACGATCGTCTTGTCCGTCAAACCATGACTTTCTAAAGCCCGGACGACACCAAACGTATTATCGTCATTGTGTGAAAAGATTGCATCAAACGGAATCTTTTCTTCTAACCAACGTGACATCTCGATTTCAGCTTGGAATGTGTCATAGTTCCCGGTGATGGATGCAATGATCTGAAAATCGTCGCCATGTTGCTTTTCGTACTCTCGGATACCAAGACTTCGGTCCATCGTGGAGCGAACTTTCGGCGTCCCCCTCACTTCGACCACGCGAATCGGACGTTCGAGCTCACTATACTTGGCAGCAATTTGTTCGGCCGCCATCCGACCGATATCGACATTGTCGGAAACGACGGATGTGAGCACACTCGGATGATCAATCATACGGTCAATCGCAATAATCGGAATGTTTTTTCGTTTTGCGCGTTCTAATGAGGGTTGAATGAACGTGTCATCGAGAGTCGTCAAAAAGATGGCCTCGACACCCCGGTCAATCAATGAATCTAGTTTTTCTTTTTCAAGGACACGCGAGTCTTCACTCGTGGTCGGAATCGGGATGAACCCTTTTTGGTTTGCTGTATGCACGAACGAGTCCAGTAGTTTATTCGCATGCTCATGTTTATCACTGACAAACACAAATCCGACTTCTTTTTCATTCGTTTTTTGCTCTGGGAGTTGAATCGAGGTAATGAGGAGAATCGTCATGGCCCACACGACCGGTAACCAAAGCCAATAATGTTTTAGTCCTTTCATGACGGTTGTCTCCTTGGGATTTTGATTAAAATCGCGGTCCCCTTGTTCATCACACTATCAATCTCCATCGCACCGTTAACGCTCTTCAAGTACTCTTGAATCATATAGATCCCTAGACCATTCCCACTTTCCTTCGTCGTATTGAAGGCGGAACCAACTGTCTTGAGTTGTTCCTCACTCATGCCAATCCCGTTATCTTCAATCAAGAAGCGATATTCCTGCTCCGTAAAGAGGACCGTCACGACGACACTACCTTCAGCCCCTTTTGATTCGACGGCATCGACCGCATTTTTGAAGAGGTTGTAGATGATTTGAACGAGCATATCAAAGGATGCATAAAATGGAGGCATGTCGTTCGGTACAAGTAATTCCCATTTTGTCGGTCGTTTGTAACATTCGGCATCCATTAAAAATTCAAGTCGTTTCGCAAAGTCTAACATGTTGATCCAATCTTCGTTTTTACCAGCCTGATCTGGTTTGGCGAGCGTCAACATCGTTGAAATCAAATCATTCGCCCGCTCCAGTTCTTTGATGGCGACATCCACCATATCTGAGCTACCTTGACCCTCGCGCACCATTTGTAACGTGATGTGGACGGGAGTTAGAGGATTTCGAATTTCATGGGCAATTCCCGCGGCCAATTGACCGAGTGAGGCTAATTTTTCTTGATGCAAAATCAACTGTTGCTGACTCAACTGTTCACGTCGTGACGTTTCCATCCGTTGTGCATAATCGTTATACGTGTCGAGTAGCGTCTCCACTTCTTTCGAACCGGTTCTTTCCAACGAGATCGTTCCGAGCGATTGTTGTTGTTTAATTTGATTGACCAGCTCGACAAGCGGATTCGTTAACGTCCGGGAAAGCAACAATCCAACGAGAATGCTCAGGAAGAATGTAACGAGCGCAATCATCAAATACTGCCAACGCGTGTCGTAGACCGTTTCATAGACGGAGTCATTTTGATGTTTTGCGAGCATGCTCCATCCACTGACTCTTGCATCCGGTTCAAACATTACCGTATCTTCATCCGTACTCAAGATTGTCCGTTCGCTTCGATTTAATGCTTCGTCGATGACTTCACGCGATATCCGACGCTCTGCATCTGTGACCAAGTTGAACGAAGTCGTCAACACTTCGCCTTGCTCATCTAACAAGTATAGAATCATGTCATCATTCGCAGATTCCAACGAACGACGATACAAGTCAGAGTTCAAGACACTAATGCTCCCCCCAAAAATACCGATTGGTCGGTTCTCTTCGATGACCGGAACGTATAGGAAAGTTCCCATATCCCCACTGATCATCACAGGGTCACTCATATATAGTTCTTTTCCACTTGCAGTCAATACTTCCGTAAACTTCGGATCGCGTTTCAATACAGAAGAGGCGACTTGTCGCTCCGAGTACCATTTAAATGAGTCTTGATTGACATCATAATAAAAGATGGACGTAAAACTCGTGCGTTGATTCAAATATCCTGTTCGGATCCGTTCTTCAATCCATGGCTCATTTCCAACGTAAGCGCCTAAGTAAACTAAATCCTCATACAATTTCCCAAGTTGGGACTCCACATTCTCAATACTGTCATCGATGGCGTAATCAAATTGCTCTTTCGCCAATTCTTCTGCTCGAGACACCGTGACGCGGTCAGCAGAGAAGGCAAGTGATGAAATGACAAGTGCTAAAATAATGATGATGATGAACGTAATTTGGAAAAAGTACGATTTTCTTAGTTCACGCAATGGTTTCATGCGATTCACGGCGTCCCTCCTCTCTAACCTAAAAATTATAGCATGAATACACGCAAATCTTTTCGTATTTTCGAAACAATGTTAGACTAATACGTATGAAAGCACTTCGAAAGGAGCCTTCGTCTTCATATGAAAGTTAAAAAAATTAGCCCACGCGGATATTGTTATGGTGTCGTCGATGCCATGAAGCTCGCAAATGAGGCCGTCGCAAATCCAGATTTGCCACGCCCGATTCATATACTTGGAATGATTGTCCATAACCGTCACGTCACGCAGGCGTTTGAGGATCTCGGTGTCAAAACCGTTGATGGAGAAGACCGCATGCAAGCGCTCGAAACCATCGATCGAGGAACGGTCGTCTTCACGGCGCACGGCATTTCACCACTCGTCCGGAAACGTGCCATCGAGAAAGGATTGACGATTGTAGACGCCTCTTGTCCTGACGTCTTAGTCACACACGATTTGATTCGTGAGAAAACGGCAGAAGGATATGATGTCATCTATATCGGAAAACATGGGCATCCGGAACCGGAGGGTGCAATCGGGGTTGCACCAGACCATGTTCATTTGATTCAATATGAACATGAAATCGATCAGTTGCCGAGTCGCTTGTTCGAACGAAAAATTTTGGTGACGAACCAGACGACGATGAGTCAATGGGACGTTTCCGCATTAATTGAAACGATTCAAGCCCGTTATCCTCACGTGGAAGTGCATAATGAAATCTGTAACGCGACGCAAGTTCGTCAAGAAGCCGTCGCTGAACAAGCGGGAGACTGCGAATTATTGATTGTCGTCGGAGATCCCAAATCAAATAACTCCAATCGCTTAGCACAAGTTTCAAAAGAGATTGCCGGAACAAATGCCTATCGGATCGGTGACTTGAGTGAACTTGACTTGAATTGGCTCGAAGGCGTGGAGACCGTCGCTGTGACGTCGGGCGCCTCTACCCCGACACCGATCACGAAAAAAGTCATCGACTTTTTATCGCAATATGACCCAGACGATTTAAGCACGCATGATAAAACGCCATTTCTTGAACTTCGGAGTATCTTACCGAAAGTGAAAGCATTGCGTAAGTGAAGGAATCCCCCATTCTCTCAGAGGATGGGGGATTTTTAGGCTTTACTTGAATTGAAACGGATTCGTGTTGGCAACAGATTGAATCAAGTCGACATTGATTTTCGCTTTTTCAAACTTTTTGCTGAGCACGTCGATCACACCTTGTTTCATGATACTCTCGACATGATGTCCCGGGTCTACGACTGCGAGTCCAAGCGCCATCGCATCATGAGCCACATGGAAATATAAATCACCCGTCACATATGCATCTGCACCTTTGAAATGCGCAGTAGACACATACTTATTCCCGTCTCCACCCAATACGGCAACTTTTTCAATCGAACGCCCCGGGTCTCCGACAACTCGCACGCCCTCAACCCCAAAGCTTGTTTTCACGTGTTCGGCAAACTGTTCAAGTGTCATGGCCTGTTCAAGTCGACCGATTCGCCCTAGCCCAAATACATGGCCCTCGATTTCATCGCGCATGAGGTCATACGCCACTTCCTCATATGGATGGGCGTCTTTCATTGCTTTTAGTACACGCTTCTTCTGACTCTCCCGAACGACCGTTTCGATTTTCACCTCGTCCACTTGTTCCGTTTCATGCGGGCGACCGATGAAGGGATCTGTCCCCTCGAGCGGAGTGAATTGCCCCGTTCCGGAAACACGGAACTGACAGTCCGCATAGTCACCAATATGTCCAGCACCCGCTTTTCCTAGAGCCAGGGATACGTCATGCGCATGCGTGGATGGAACGAATACACTTAGTTTATAGACCGGCTCCTCATAGGTCGGGACGAGTACTTTCGTATCGCGGAGACCAATCGCCTCACTCATCCAATCGTTCACACCACCACTGCATACGTCTAAATTCGTATGAGCGACATAGACCGCGATATCGTGCTGAATACATTTCATCGTAATCTTCCCAGCCGTGGAACGGTCATTGACTTGAGCTAACGGACTAAAGATGGGTGGATGATGCGCGATAATCAAATCGATCTGTTTCTCAATCGCTTCATCCACAACCGATTCAAGTACATCAAGCGTGACCATGACCCGTTTGACTTCTTTGTTGAGCGAGCCAATCTGCAAGCCGATTTTATCCCCTTCGACCGCCAAATGTTTCGGTGCAAATTCCTCAAACAATTGAATCACTTGATTGCCGTTCGCCATTACTGACTCACCTCTCTCATCTTGTCACGCATCCGTTTGAACTCCACTTGTTTTTGAATCAAGGCTTCCGATTGAATGCCAGCTGCCATCTGTCCAAGCACATAATCGAGCTTATCAGCTTCACGACTCCACTTGAGTTTAAATGCTTCTGGTCGCTCTTGAACGAGATATGGACCGAATAACAACTGCCACATGCGCTCGTCCGACTCGTCACTATAAATGGACTCAGTTCCTTTTTCTCCGACAAGGATTTCGTAAACCTTATCATTTTCTTCCACAATTGCCTCTTCGACAAGGACATATCCATGTTCAAGCAGCCAGCTTCGTACGTGTTGCCCATCAACGTTCGGTTGAAGGACGAGCCGTTCGACCGCACCGAGCTTATCTTGACCCGCTTCGAGAATGGAGCGAATCAAACTGCCGCCCATCCCGCAAATCGAGATACACGTCGCTTCATTGGGCTGTAAGACAGCAAGACCATCGCCAAGGCGTACATCAATGGTATCACCTGCCCCAATCAAATCGACTTGTGCTCTCGCAGCTTCCATCGGCCCAACGTTCACTTCACCCGCGATTCCTTTTGAAATGATTCCTTGCTGAAAGGCATAGCATGGGACATACGCATGATCCGAACCAATATCGGCGAGCACACTTCCTTTTGGGATATAATCGACAACCTGCTTCAATCGTCGGTCTAACATGACACGTTCTTGCATACAGACAACTCCTTTGTTCTACTTCTTCCCTAGCGTATCGAATTCTCTACAGTTCGACAACAAAAAACGCACCCCATCATGGAGTGCGTCACCTCTTATTGTTCAATCAACCAGTTCGCAAGCACTTCAGCTTCTTCAGCGGATGCAAGACCTGCTGGCATCGCACCTTGACCGTTGACGATGATGTTTGCGATTTCTTCTGGTGAAAGACGATCGCCGACACCTGTAAGTGCTGGACCGACGCCACCTTCAAGGTTTCCGCCGTGGCAACCTGTGCAACCCTTCGCAGCATACAACTCTTCTGGGTTCATTTCAGTGACTGCCGGACCTTCAGCCGCTTGTTGCGCCTGATTCACCCCAAAATACGATAATGATACCATGGCAATAATTGCGACGATTGCGATTGCCGCAAACGGTAACAATGGATTACGCATTGTAGTTCCCCCTCATGTTCATTCCAAATTTCTATCCAACACTATTTTACTCAAAAAATAATAAAGAAGGAAGGAAAATCACTCATTTTCCTTCCTTTCTTCTAAAACTTCACACTTTATTCAAATATGAAATTAATCGAGGAAGTCTTTCAAGCGTTTGGAACGGCTCGGGTGACGCAATTTACGAAGGGCTTTCGCCTCGATTTGACGAATCCGCTCACGTGTGACACCGAATACTTTACCAACTTCTTCGAGTGTGCGTGTGCGGCCATCGTCTAGTCCGAAACGCAGGCGAAGGACGTTCTCTTCACGGTCTGTCAACGTATCCAACACGTCTTCTAATTGCTCTTTCAACAATTCATAGGCTGCCGCATCTTGAGGAGCCATCGCATCTTGGTCTTCGATGAAGTCACCGAGATGTGAATCGTCTTCTTCCCCAATCGGTGTCTCTAAAGAAACAGGTTCTTGGGCAATCTTTAGAATTTCACGGACTTTCTCAGGTGTGAGTTCCATCTCTTTGGCAATCTCTTCCGGAGAAGGTTCGCGACCGAGGTCTTGAAGCAATTGACGTTGGACACGAATCAATTTGTTGATTGTTTCCACCATGTGTACAGGAATACGAATCGTACGGGCTTGGTCAGCAATCGCACGTGTGATGGCTTGGCGAATCCACCACGTCGCATACGTCGAGAATTTGAACCCTTTCATGTAGTCGAATTTTTCGACCGCTTTAATGAGTCCCATGTTCCCTTCTTGAATCAAATCAAGGAAGAGCATCCCACGACCGACATAACGCTTCGCAATCGACACGACGAGACGTAGGTTCGCTTCTGCGAGACGTTTTTTCGCTTCTTCGTCCCCTTGCTCGATTCGTTTAGCGAGCTCCGTCTCATCTTTCGCACTTAGAAGGTCGACACGTCCGATTTCTTTTAAATACATCCGAACCGGGTCGTTGATTTTGATTCCAGGAGGTACTGATAAGTCGTTCAAATCGACTTCTTCATCCTCTTTTTTCGCAGGTGTTTCTTCTGCGTCCGCAGCATCTTCTGTGACACGGATATCTTTAGCCTCTAAATCTTCGATGAAGTTATCGATGAAATCCGAATCCACCTCGAAGTGACTAAGGCGATCTTGGATTGCTTGCATTGAGACGACGCCTTTTTTCTTACCTAACTTCTCAAGTTCCTCTATGGCGTTAAATAAATCCTCTTTCTTCTTCTCTGCCATCTAGCAGTTCAACTCCTTCCAAACTTCATCCACGATCATCGCTCTCGAAGACGACGACTACGGGCAATCAATTCTTGTAGCTTGGACGCCTGGTCTACAATACTTTCGGCGTCTTGAGCGATTTCCCTTTTTGCACGCTCGATTTGACGTTGCTCCTCATAACTGTTTATCACCCGAATGTATTCGTCTAAAACCTCTTCAGACAGTTCATCCGGTCCAGCCATCAGACGGATCTCTGCAAAACGCATCGCATAATCAGGGCGTTGATCGCAATAACGCTCCATGAACGAAAGCGTGATTTGATCAAACTCATCCTGTGTCATCGTATCGGATACGATTTCATACAATGCTGACCCTAACATACGATGGGTTTCATCTTGATAACGAAGCCCTAAACGGTCGCGTACGAAACGGACCTGCTCCGGTCCCGTCAACATCGCACGCAACAAGTACTTCTCGGCTTTCATCCAACGAGGCTCACCTGTTTTACTCGAACGCTTCCGTACCGGCTCTACAGGTTCCATCGCACGGTTGGGAGTTGATTCACTTGACGTCGGACGAGGAATTCTCGAACGGAGCGTCTCTAGCGGAATCTCAAACTCATCCGACAGTTTCTTCACATATAAATCTCTTCGAATCGAATCATTTGTCTTCCCGATCTCTTCAAGCATAGATTCAATAAAGCGAATCCGTTCTCCTTCTCGGTTCAAGTTTTTTCCTCGCCGGTACATGCGATTCATAAAATCGAGAACACTCAACTGCTCAGTTTCAATAAACTGCTGCCAGTGAGTTGCCCCATGCTGACGGATATAGTCATCTGGGTCCGTCTTTTCCGGTAGTGGCAAAACTTGTACATCGAGTGGAGACGCTTCTAAGAGGCGAATGACTTTTTGTGTCGCTTCTTGTCCCGCGTGGTCTCCGTCATAACAGATAATGACTTCATCCACGATTCGAGATAGCGCCCTCGCATGTTGAGGAGAGAACGCGGTTCCGAGCGATGCCACAACTTCTTGTGTGCCCGCTTGCGCGACTTGTAAAACGTCAACGTTCCCTTCAACGAGGAAGACACGCTTTTTCTTACGCATCGTCGCCCGGGCTTGAGAGAAGCCGAACAATAACTCGCTCTTATTGAAGAGTGGCGTCTCAGCCGTATTCACATATTTTGGTTGTCGATCATCAATCGCTCGTCCACTGAAGCCAACGATGGTGCCGTCTCGATCCGCAATCGGAAAGACGACCCGTCCTTCAAATCGGTCAAAATATTCACCGGACTTCGACTTTGAAATCAAACCTGCCTCAACCATTACTTCTAAATCAAACCCGCGCCGCTCCAACAGCTCGACAGTAAAGCGTCGTTGGTCTGGGGCAAAACCGATCTTGTATTGCGCAATCGTCTCTTCAGCCAGATCACGATCCCGTAAATACGTTAAGCCCACTTCTCCAGCTTCTGTTTTCATCAACACTTCATGATACAAGTCAGCGACAAGGCGATGCGCATCACGCATCTGTTTGCGCCATACCTGTTCTCGCGTCAGTTCCTCGTCCCCTTGGATCCCGTCTACCGAAATATTCGCCCGTGTTGCCAAGCGTTCGACCGTCTCAGGAAACGACAATCCCTCGGTTTCCATCACGAACGTAAATACATTTCCGCCGGCGCCACAACCGAAACAGTGATACATCCCTTTTTCAGGTGAAACGGAGAAAGAAGGTGAGTTTTCGGAATGAAACGGACATAATCCGACAAGGCGGTGTCCTTGTTTCTTTAATTCGACACGTTCGCCAATCAATTCTACGATATCGGTCGCTTGTTTCACTTCTGCGATGACTTCATCTGGTATTCGTGGCATGTTGACCACTCCCTGTTTCCAATCTCGCAACGAAACGGAACGCTCATCACGTTCCGTTTCACTGTACTGTCAATACTCTATTATACCCTCTTGAAGCAATGATTACTAATTGAAACACTTACTCATTCAATCATCTTTAGACTGTTCAAGATGACGCAAGATGATCCCTGCCGTTTCTTCAACTGCTTTGTTCGTCACATCGATGACATCGCAACCGATTCGTTCATAAATACCACGCGCATACTCGAGTTCACGATTGATTCGCTCTAGCTGCGCATAATCTGCTTCCGGCTTCAAACCTAGCGATTTGAGACGTTCCATTCGGATTGAAATCAGCTTTTCCGGGGAGATGATCAACCCGACACATCGTTCAGCAGGCAAATCAAACAATTCCTCAGGCGGTCTCGATTCTGGAACGAGTGGCACGTTCGCGACTTTATATCGTTTCAGTGCCAGATATTGAGATAGCGGCGTCTTTGACGTTCGAGAAACACCGACCAACACGATATCAGCTTTTTTCAGGCCACGTGGGTCCCGACCATCGTCATACTTGACGGCAAACTCCATCGCCTCGATTTTTCGGAAGTAATCATCATCCAATCGATAGATGAGCCCCGGCTTTTCACGTGGCGCTTCTTTCAATTGGCTAGATAATACATCGAGCAAATCTCCGAGCAAATCAACCGTTTTCACTTGATGCGCTTTACCAAGTCGCATGAGAAGGGCGCGATGTTCCTCATTAACGAGCGTGAACGCAATGATGGCCTGTTGTGCTTTTGCTTGCGTGACGACATCGATAATCGTCTGCTCATCTTCGACGAACGGAATGCGAAGGGTTTCGATCGCATTCTCGTGGAATTGGATACTCGCTGCGCGGACGACGAGTTCACACGTCTCTCCGACCGAGTCACTTACAACGAACACGAGTTGTTTCGTAGTCAATTCGATTTCCTCCTCAGATCGACTCATCGTTCGCTAACGCAATGAGCACCTTCGTCATATTGGTCTTCGTCATACGGCCCAGTACAATCAATTTCCCATCTTTTTCTTCTACGACGGGCATGGCATCGATTTGTTTCTCAATCAATTTCATCCCAGCTCGAATCAACGTTTCTGTTTTCTCACATACTGTAATGTTCGGCATGCGGGTCATGATGACGTTGACGGGTAACTGGTCTAAGTCTTGATTTCCGATGGCCGCACGAAGGAGGTCTTTACGAGATAAAACTCCGACTAACTCCCGGTCACGTCCGACAACGAACAATGAGCCGACATCTTCTAAGAACAACGTGACAATCGCATCATATACCGTCATCTCATCCCGTACGACTTTCGCAGAAGACATGAAGTCGCCTACGGTCAGCGAATCTAACTTTTCTCGTAGCATCGACGAATTCCGTTTGCCAACGAACGTGTAGCCGACACGAGGTCTAGCTTCAAGTATGCCTGTCATCGTCAAAATAGCGAGGTCAGGCCGCAGGGTCGCACGTGTCAATGAGAGCTCTTGTGCGATTTGTTCCCCTGTGATCGGCCCGTTCTCCTTCACGATCTCGGCGATTTTTTGTTGGCGTTCATTCAGTTGCATAGCCAACCCCCTCTAGTTTGTTTAGAGTACGAGCGCGTTGAAATCTGCGACACGCTTAATCGTCGTTGCAAGTCGGTTCATTTCATGGAGACGGTTTTTGCGGACCGCCTCATCATCACTCATAACCATTGTATGTTCGAAGTACATCATAATCGGTGATTCGAGTTGTTGTAGAAGGTCGAGCGCTTTCTTGTAATCTCCCATCTCGACAGCTTCGGCTGTTGCAGGAGCGGTCTGTTCAATCGCATCATGCAATGCAATCTCATGATCGTTCTCAAACAAGGAAGGATCGACATCTCCCGCTTCACCTTTTTTCGAAATGTTCACGACGCGCGACAATTGCTCAATCAACGCCTTCGCATCCGTCGATACAAATTCTTGAATCGCGTCTGCGCGAGCATCGAGTCGCACAACCGTCAATGAGGTCGTCAATACGGCGTCAATCACATCATAACGAACCTGCTGTTCTTGCAGGCGATATTTCAAGCGCAATTTGAAGAACTCATCTAGTTGTGCCTTAACTTGTTCTTTATCGGCTTCATAGAGTCCTGCTTCCAGTTGTAATTCGACAACTTTTGAAAGCAACGTGTCGATTGAGAGATCAATCTTCCAATCTCCAAGAATCTGAACGACACCTTGGGCCTGGCGACGAAGCGCGAACGGGTCTTGTGAACCGCTCGGAATCATCCCGATGCCAAAGAATGCTGCAATCGAGTCTAATTTGTCGGCAAGGGCAAGAACGGCACCCGTTGCCGTCTCTGGAGAAGCGTCCCCAGCAAAGCGTGGCATGTAATGCTCACGGATTGCCGCTGCCACTTCCTTGTCTTCACCTTGTTGGAGTGCATATTTCTCACCCATGATTCCTTGAAGTTCTGTGAACTCGTATACCATCTGGCTCACGAGATCAAATTTATGAATGGCACCAGCACGGCTTACTTTTTCAAGGTCTGCCTCGAACAACGGTGCAAGTTCCTGAGCGATTTTCGTCACACGACGCGCTTTCGCACCAGTCGTTCCCAATTTTTCATGGAAGACGATGCGATCGAGACGTCCGAGCTGATCATCGATTTTCGTCTTTTTGTCTTCTTCATAGAAGAACACGGCATCCGCAAGACGGGCCCGAATGACTTTCTCGTTACCGCGCGCTACATTTTCAAGGTGCTCGGCATTCCCGTTTCGTACCGTCACAAAATAGTTTTTCAACGTTCCGTCGAGATAGACCGGGAAATAACGTTGATGCTCTTTCATCGTTGTGATCAATACTTCTTCAGGCAAGTCGAGGTACGCTTCATCAAATTCCCCGAAGAGAGCGGTCGGCCATTCGACTAAGTTTGTCACTTCCTCAAGCAAGTCGGCATCAAGTGGGATCGTCCATCCTTGTTTCGTGGCAAGCTCTTGAATTTGACGTTCGATTTCAGCTTTACGCATCTCGTAGTTCGCCATGACAAAAGCAGACTCTAATGTCTGGACATATTCGGCAGGTGATGAGATGACCACGTCCCCTTTACTGAGGAAACGATGCCCACGCGTTACGTTATTCGTGTTCACACCTTCGATTGTGAAGTCGATGATGTCTTGACCAAAGAGGGCGATCAACCAACGAATCGGGCGCATATACCGTAGGCTGCTCGTTCCCCATTTCATGTTTTTCGGGAACGTCAAGCTACGGACTACATCTTCAAGACCGTTCAATAGCGAGAGAGTCTCTTGTCCCTTTTCATGGCGTTCCGCGAAGACGTACTCGACTCCTTTTTCTTCTGCGAAATAGAGATCTTCTACTGTCAATCCGCGGCCACGCGCAAAACCTTGTGCCGCTTTCGACCAGTTACCTTCCGCATCTTGTGCAATCTTTTTGGCAGGTCCACGAAGGGTTTCTGTCAAATCTTGTTGCGTTTCAGCCACATCCCGAACGATGACAGCCAAACGACGTGGTGTCGAGTACACTTCGATTGAGCCAAAATCAACACGCGCCTCTTTTAAGAACGCATCAACACGTTCCGCCAACTGTTTCTCTGAACGCAAGACATATTGAGCTGGCAGTTCCTCTAATCCAATCTCTAACAGAAGGTCACGCATTCAAGTCACCTGCTTTCTCTTGTTTCAAAAGTGGGAATCCAAGGCGTTCCCGTTCTTCAATAAATTTAGCGGCACACGCACGCGACATGTTCCGGACACGCTGGATGAAGCCGGTACGTTCCGTCACAGAAATGGCGCCTTTCGCGTCCAACAAGTTGAACGTATGCGAACATTTTAGAATGTAATCGTATGCAGGGAAGACAAGGTTTTCTTCAAGCGCACGCTTCGCTTCTTTCTCATACGTATCAAATAACGTGAACAACATGTCGACGTCAGACAGTTCGAACGTATATTTCGAATGTTCAAATTCTGGTTGATAGAAGATGTCACCATATTTGAATCCGTCCGTCCAAACAAGGTCGAATACACTTTCTACTTCTTGAATGTATGAAGCGAGACGTTCAAGTCCGTATGTGATTTCCACGGCAATCGGGTCACACTCGATTCCACCGACTTGTTGGAAGTACGTGAACTGCGTGATTTCCATTCCGTTCAACCAAACTTCCCAACCGAGACCTGCTGCTCCGAATGTCGGGTTTTCCCAGTTATCTTCGACGAAACGGATGTCATGCTCAAGCGGATTGATGCCAATCAGTTCAAGACTTTCCAAGTACAACTCTTGAATGTTGTTTGGTGACGGCTTCATGATCACCTGAAACTGATGGTGCTGGTAAAGACGGTTCGGGTTTTCTCCGTAACGACCGTCAGCTGGACGGCGTGACGGTTCGGTATAACAGACGTTCCACGGTTCTGGCCCAAGGCTTCTGAGGAATGTCATCGGGTTCATCGTCCCGGCCCCTTTTTCCACATCGTACGCCTGCATCGTCAAACAACCTTTTGACGCCCAAAAGTTTTGTAGCGTGAGAATGATTTCTTGCACTGTCATGTGCTTCATTAATGACACCTCCAATAGTATTGAAACGACAAAAAACGCCCCTATGTGCCTAGCACATAGGGACGGGATTGATTCCCGCGGTTCCACCCTACTTGCCCCAATAATGGGACCACTCTTAAAAGATGTGGGCGCTCTGGAATCGCCATTCGCTCTTCTCATGATACCCGGCTCACACCGCCCCGGACTCGCTTCATTCATGACAGGAAGAGTTACTTTTTTCCTTCATCGCGCACGCTATTTCATTTGTCTAATCGTACATCATCGTATCGAATTCACTATAAAAAGTCAATCCTCATTCAGATGAAGTCGAATCATTTGATCGAGCACCCGCTTCGTCTTCAATCGTAGTCCACTATACGATTCCATATAAGCATCAAAGAGCTGGCGCAAAAGGACTCTGGACTCATCCGATAGCGGAACGTTCCGAAACTCTGACAATTCGTGCTTACTCATCAAATAAAGTAGTTTCGCCAATCGTTCGGACAGCCGAATCACTCCTTCTTCTGGATGTCGCGCACATAAAAAGCCACCGGACGCGACAGAGAAGTACATGGGATCCGTCACATCTCCACAGCGCACACATCCCGTCAAGACTGGGGCGACACCTAATAGATGCAAAATACGTAATTCAACATAGTGCGTGATGACATCTGCGTCCATGCCCGCATTCAGTGCCTGCAAGGCATCCCGTAATATTCGAAACAATGGACGATTTTGGACACGATCCTCGACAGACCGATCAACAAGTTCTAACCAATACATCGCATATGCCATCCGTTCGACATCTTTTCGGATTTCAGGATAAGACGTCATGACGTCAGATGATTTTAACTGAGCGAGTCCTCGGCTAGACGGAAAGATATAGACACCTTCCACAAACGGCTGACTCGAGGCGTGAAACCGGCTACCCGGTTTCTTTGCACCCCGTGCCATGATCGCGACTTTGCCAAGTTCCTCTGTAAACAATGTCACGACTTTATTCGATTCCCCATAATTAACGGTACGAACGACGATTCCCGTGACTTTTTGTAACATGGCTCAATACTCGTCGTCGCGGAAACCGAGGTCACGAAGCTGACCCATCTTGTTACGCCAGTCTTTCTGCACTTTTACCCATAGGTTCAAATAAACTTTAGTCCCGAGAAGCGCTTCGATATCATGGCGCGCGTCTGTTCCGATTTCACGGAGCATGGCGCCTTTTTTTCCGATGATGATTCCTTTTTGCGAATCACGCTCCACCATGATCACCGCTTCGACATCGATCATCTCAGAGTTCTCGCGTTTCTTGATCGATTCAATGGCGACAGCAATCGAGTGAGGAACTTCATCGCGTGTCTTATGCAACACTTTTTCACGAATCATCTCCGAAATGATGAATCGCTCCGGGTGGTCCGTCACTTGATCGGCCGGATAATACATCGGTCCTTCAGGCAACAATTTCTTGATCTCACCTAAGAGCGGTTCGACGTTGTTGCCTTGTAGCGCCGAAATCGGGACGTACGCCGCGAAATCCAATTCGTTCGTATATTGTTCAATCACTTTCGGAAGTTCATCCGGGTGGATTAAATCGATCTTGTTCATGACGAGAATAATCGGTGTGTCGAGCCCTTTGAGTTTCTCAATAATGAAGTCATCACCGGCTCCACGAGGTTCCGTCACATTCACCATGAAGAGAATCGCATCGACTTCGCGTAGTGCGTTCGTCGCCACTTTCATCATGAAGTCGCCAAGGCGGTGTTTCGGTTTGTGAATCCCTGGTGTATCGATGAAGATGATTTGGGAATCATCGGTTGTGTACACACCTTGCACCTTATTTCGTGTCGTTTGTGGTTTATCCGACATGATGGCAATCTTTTGTCCGATCACACGGTTTAAGAATGTCGATTTCCCGACGTTCGGTCGTCCGATAATCGAGACGAATCCGGATTTAAAATCTTCTTGATACATAATGCACCTGCTTTCTCTATTTCAGAACTATTAGTATAGCATGTTCCATAGCCGTGGACCGAATATTATGAGCGCCGTTACGGCAGCACCAAGTGAAGTAACTAAAACGGCTCCTGCGGCAACATCTTTCGCTTGCTTCGCGAGTGGATGGACGTCTTCTGTCACGAGATTAACCGTTCGTTCGATTGCCGTATTCATCATTTCCATGCTAATAACGGCAATCACCCAACCGAACAAGATGACGATCTCGAGTCTTGTCGGTTGTAACCAGATGGTAAAGACGAATACGAGAAAAGCCGACAGGAGATGGAGTCGCATGTTCCGTTCCGAACGAACGGCATGGAGGATTCCCTCACATGCCACACGGAACGGTCTCACACGTTGCCTCGCTTCAACTCAAAATGAGTGAGCACTTCTTCTTGCCTTGCCGTCATCTCCGCTTCTTCCTCAGATGTCATATGATCATACCCAAGCAGATGGAGAAACCCATGAATTGCTAAAAAGCCGAGCTCCCGCTCAAACGAATGACCATAGTCAGCTGCCTGTTCTCGGCAACGTTCTACCGAGATGACGAGGTCACCGAGAAGATGTGGCTCATCTTCATCGAGCATGAAATCCATCTCGTCATCCCCCATCTCATCAAATGCGAAACTGATGACATCGGTCGGGGCATCTTTGCCTCGCCATTCTCGGTTCACCTCATGGATTTCCGCATTTGTTAAATACGTGACCGACAATTCGCTCGGCTCTTCCACCTCTTCTAGTTGGGCGGCATGTTGTAAAATCGACTCGACGAGCTCGATTTGAGATGTAGTTAACAATTCATGTTCATCGTTCGAGATGATTTGCATGTAATTCTCCCTCTTTCTTTAATTCTGGGTATTCGATTCGTTCGTGGAACAAGCCGGTCAGCGTCTCACACGCGCTCTCTCCGACGCGCCAAATTTCTTTCGTCGTCAATTCACATTCTTCGAACTGCCCATCCGCCAACTTGTCACGAATAATGGTTCGAACGAGCATTCGGATTTTTTCTGGCGTCGGTTGTTTCTGCGAACGGACAGCCGCTTCGATTGAATCGACGATCATGACAACGGCAGCCTCGCGCGATTGTGGCTTTGGACCTGGGTAGCGGAAACGAGACTCTAACACCTCTTTATCAGGATCTTCCTTCGCTTTAACGTAGAAATATTTCAATAAAGACGTTCCGTGATGCTGCTCTGCTATATCGATGATTTCTTTCGGTAATTTATAACGTCGCAACAGATCCGCTCCGTCATAAGGATGAGCCATAATAATGTCTGCCGATTCTTCAGGCGTCAAGCGATCATGAGGATTCCCTCCACCTTGTTGATTTTCAATGAAATGAAGGGGACGCTCCGTCTTCCCAAGATCGTGATAATAGCTTGCGACACGTGCGAGAAGACCATCTGCACCAATCGCCTCACATGCGGACTCTGCCAAGTTCGCCACCATCATACTATGATGATACGTACCAGGTGCCTCCATTAAAAGTTTCCGCAGCAGCGGATGCGTCGGACTCATCAATTCCACAAGTCGACCAGAAGACAAGACGCCAAACCACGGTTCCAAAAATGGCAGGAAGCCAAACGTCAAGACAATGGAGAGCAAGGCGCTAATGACGGCAAATCCAGAAAGATACATCGCCATTTCCCAGGAAACTTGCACGTTCCGAAGTAAGAGTAACGCGATGACCATGATGATGTTGACGAAACCGAGCAACACCCCTGATAAGAATAGTCGCTTCCGCTGAATTTTCGGTTCAACTAAAAAGACAGCTAGAAAACTACCCGTCGCCACATACACGAGCGTCATGAAATTCGTGCTCTGTCCGAACGTGACAACGACACTCCCGGCAATCATCGTAATGAAGGCCGAGGCGAGCGCAACTCGTTCATCGATCAAGATGCGTAGAAGCAATACGACGAACGCTGTCGGCGCTAAAATATAGGCATATGTCGTAAAATCGACACCGATATATCCGACACCAAAAAAGACGCCGAGTTGTAAAAGTAGCAAGCCATAGACCGTCACTAAGATTTTCGGACTCAGTAACAGGTCTTTGATTTTCGAGCGGATGAGCATGAATAGAAACCCACCGGTCAACAATGCGCTGAGCAAGAATGACCCGAATAATGGTGCAAGGGAACGATTCGGATCGATGGCTCCAGATAGCTCTAATTTCCGATATATCTCTCGAGTCACCACCTCACCTTGACTGACGAGTAACTGTCCTTCTTGAATGATGACAGGATCGACAGCATCGACGGCCTCTTGTTCTTTTTGACGGGTCGCCTCAGAGTCAAATACATAGTTCGGTACGATGAGTTCATCGCTTAACGTTTTCGAAATGGCGCGGAACTCAAACGAGAGCGGCGATTGATCGATAATCGCTGCTGCTCGGTCTCGAGCCGCAGCGACCGCTTCATTACTCGTCTCAATCCGGTCGTCCATCACTTGTTGTAACGCAGTGACTGTGACATCTTCTACCGTTTGTCGAGTGTCCTCACTCGCTTCAAGAAGCGAATTCAACTCTTCATCAGCTAATACCCCGTTCGCCTCTGTAGAATTTAGACGGTTTTTAATGTCCGCCAGTTCAGTCTCCTCATCCGTCTGATCGAATGCTGCGAACAACTGCTCGACTTTAGCGATTTGTTGGTCTGCAAATTCTTTTCTCAAGGAGAATTGACTGCCGACACCATTTGTCACTTCTTGTTTCAATCGTTCGGTCGCAACACGGTCCTCAACCGTGATCGGAGACCGAATATCCTGTTCGGCAATCCCAAGCGGTTCCACACTGATGATGGATGGGCGCACGGTAAAGTATAGAATGGCGCCTAATAAGAGAAAGAAAATCAACGAGATGGTCGCGACTGTCCAGTTTTTAGCTTGCTGCATTCGTGCCCCCCCTTTCACGATCTGGTGACCTCACCCGTACATTTAAGTGAGGTCCGTACTATAGGCGTTGATGATTTTCTTAACGAGCGGATGACGGACGACGTCAGACGCACTGAAGTGTTCAAAATGAATACCATCCACACCTTCTAACAGGCGTAACGCTTCCTGTAACCCCGATGCCTTGCCTTTCGGTAAATCGACTTGGGTCAAATCCCCTGTGACCACCATTTTCGATCCAAAACCGAGTCGCGTCAAAAACATCTTCATCTGTTCTTTTGTTGTATTCTGGGCCTCATCCAAGATGACGAACGCATCTTCTAACGTGCGTCCACGCATATAAGCGAGCGGAGCCACTTCAATCGTGCCCCGTTCTAACAAACGGTTCGTCTGTTCCACGCCATACACATCAAATAGGGCGTCGTATAATGGGCGGAGATACGGGTCCACTTTCTCTTTTAAATCTCCCGGTAAAAATCCAAGGTTCTCTCCCGCTTCAACGGCAGGACGCGTCAAGATGATCCGTTTGACTTGCCCTTCTTTTAAGGCACGCGCCGCAAGTACGACAGCTAGGTACGTCTTTCCTGTTCCGGCTGGTCCGATACCAAAGACGAGATCACGTCGTTCAATCGCACGAACATACCGGCTTTGACCTACTGTCTTGGCACGAATCGGTTTCCCCTTATTCGTCGTAAAAACAACTCGTTCATAATGTTCGAGCAGTTCATCTCCCTTTCCGACTTGAATGTGCTGGATGACGCTAATGGCATCACTTTCATTTAGACGTGCACCTTTTTTCACTAACGTCTGCAAGGTGATGATCACTTGTTTCGTTAATTCAAGAGCCTCAAGTGTATCGGCTTGAATAATCAACTCCTCACCCCTTGGGATGAGTGCCACTTTCAATTCTGTTTCAATCGCCTGGAATACTTCATCTTTCGGTCCGAGTAAAGCTTGTGCTTCGTTCGCATGTTCCATGACGAATGGTATTTTATCAGTCATAATCAATGGATGCATTGCCCCCTCATTAAAATCGGTTATTCCTCTTTTACTTTAGCACTATCACGCCTATCGTGAAAGAAAGACCGCGTAATTTCCACGCGCAAAAGGCAGTAACATGACGTCACTGCCTTCCGTTCACTTCTTCCGTTTCGAGATAGGAGGTTGTAATACCTCACTCCAAATGACAGCTTCCCGCATTCGCTTTTGTGAAACGTTCAGTTGTCTCGGTTTCTTTTCCTTTTGAATCGGTGGAATTTTAACCGCTTGTTCGAATTGCGCGCTCACTTTCGGCATCTCGACTTGACGTTCACGTGGAGTCGGTCGTTCTTCTACCGTTCGAGCGACTCGACGCCTCACCTTTTGTGGTGCTGGTTTTTCGTCCGAGTCATCGAATGCCGTTTCAATCTCTTTCATGACGTCCCCTACCGAATCCAAATAGCGTTTCAGTTCACTGCTTTGAGGACGGTCTCCAGAGGACGATGATTTTTCGAGCCGTTTCATCACTGCCGAGGCAATTCCGAAGGCGGCTAACAAGAGTACCCATAGTCCATCCATATCAATCACTCATTATCTGATTCAGAATCGACAGGTGCCCCAATCGCTTTTCGCATTTCTGTATCCGCTTGAACGTTCAAGTAGTTCACGTAATCCATGACACCAAGCTTTCCGTTTCGTAACGCTTCTGCCATCGCGAGTGGGACTTCCGCTTCGGCACCGACAACTTTCGCACGCATTTCTTCTACTGAAGATTTCATTTCTTGTTCGCGCGCAATCGCCATCGCGCGACGTTCTTCCGCCTTCGCTTGAGCGATTTTCTTATCTGCTTCTGCTTGGTCCGTCTGCAAGACCGCGCCGATGTTCTTACCGATATCGATGTCGGCAATATCGATCGAAAGAATCTCAAACGCTGTTCCTGAATCTAACCCTTTTGTGAGGACAGTCCGTGAAATCATATCCGGATTCTCTAGTACGTGCTTGTGGTTGTTTTGTGAACCGATTGTCGACACGACCCCTTCACCGACACGGGCGATAATCGTCTCTTCTCCCGCACCACCGACGAGACGATCGATATTCGCACGTACGGTAATGCGTGCTTTTGCCTTCACTTCAATCCCGTCCATCGCGACACCCGCAATAAACGGCGTCTCAATGACTTTCGGGTTAACGGACATCTGTACAGCCTCGAGCACGTTTCGTCCTGCCAAATCGATGGCAGCAGCACGTTCGAACGACAATTCAATGTTCGCACGGTGCGCCGCAATCAATGCGTTCACAACGCGGTCTACGTTACCACCAGCCAAGAAGTGACTCTCAAGCTGGTTCGTGTTTAATTCAATTCCTGCTTTAACCGCTTTAATCAACGGGTTCACGATTTTCGAAGGAATAACGCGACGAAGGCGCATCCCAATCAACGTGAAGATTGAGACGTGAACGCCCGCTGCAAACGAACTGATCCATAGTCCGACTGGTACGAACGTGAAGAATACGGCAAGTGCAATCAATCCTCCACCTGTAATGAGTAACGTTGTCAGTAATTCTGGTGTCATTCTGTTACATCCTCCTTCGGTTCTACAAAGCTTCGAACGACAATCCGTCCAGAATCCACTTTATAAACCTGAATTTTTGTCTGCTGATCGAGATAGCCACCTTCCGTCACGACATCAAGTCGTTCTCCGTCGATTTCGGCAGTACCGGCTGGGCGAAGTGGTGTCAAGGTGACTCCCACTTTGCCGAGAAGCTGTTTTCGATCGGCGTGGGACAAGTAGCCTTTTTCAGTCGATGTCGAATCCGTCAAAATCAACCCTTTATAAATGAGCGGACGATTCGTACTCAAGCGACGGTATGCCCAAAAGCCGAGACCTGTTAGCACCGCTGCCGCGAGACCAATCGATAGCCACAGTTGACCGATTGTCGCACCAGCCATAATCAAACTCGCAACGACGGCTCCGATCCCAAGCAAACCGAACAATCCAAACCCTGCTACGAACACTTCAATTCCAAGAAGGACGACTCCGACGAAAAAGACTGTCAGAATCACTCCGAGACCAAATGTCATCGTCTTGCTACCCCCTTCCAAATTCAAAGCTATCTCCTATCTCTAGTGTATACGAAACAAGATTGAATGTGGTTTCAGAATACGCAAAAAAAAGCAGAAACTTTCGGTTTCCCGAAAAGTAACTGCTTTTTTCATCAATTCGTCAATTGTTGTTTGACGATTCGGTTCACAAGACCACCGTCTGCCTTGCCTTTGACTTGCGGCATGACGACGCCCATCACCTTACCCATATCTGATGGAGCGGCTGCATTCGTTTGAGCAATTGCTGCTTGGACGATGGCGGTCACTTCATCTTCTGAAAGTTGTTCAGGCATATAGGCTTCTAGGACGACAATCTCTTCTGCTACTTTGGAAGCAAGGTCTTCACGACCAGCGCTTTCGAATTCTCGGAGGGAGTCTCTGCGCTGTTTCATCTCTCGGTTGAGCACCGTGAGTTCCTCTTCCTCGGTAAGATCTTGACGACCTAGTTTGATAGCCTCATTTTGGAGCGACGCTTTGACCATCCGGATTGTCGTAAGACGATCCTTTTGTTTCGCGCGCATGGCTTGCTTCATGTCGTCCGTCAAGCGTTCTTGAAGACTCATGAGCCAACACCCTCTCTACAAATGAAACTGGAATCAGAATTTCTTACGCTTACGCGCAGCTTCTGATTTCAATTTACGTTTTACGCTTGGCTTTTCGTAGTGACGACGTTTACGAACTTCGGCAAGTGTGCCATCTTTCGAAACACCGCGTTTGAAACGACGAAGAGCGTCTTCAAGCGATTCGTTTTTACGGACACGAGTTTCCACTAGTTTTCCCTCCCTCCGAATTACACGACTAAGGAAACGTGTTTCACACGTCATATCATATTATAGTGAAATTAAGTCGTGTGGTCAACCACTTATTAATAGTCGCTGTCTGAACGTCCACCAGTGACAATCGCGATACCTGCTGAAGCACCGATACGTGTCGCACCAGCATCGATCATCGCTTTCGCACCTTCGAAGTCACGGACGCCACCTGAAGCTTTTACGCCGATGTCAGGTCCGACCGTCTCACGCATGAGGCGAATGTCTTCAACTGTCGCGCCACCAGTCGAGAAACCAGTCGATGTTTTGACGAAGTCTGCTCCAGCTTTCACTGAAAGTTCGGCAGCTTTTTTGATTTCTTCTTTTGTAAGCATGCATGTTTCGAAGATGACTTTGACGAGTGTACCGTTTGCCGCTTCGACAACCGCACGGATGTCACGTTCTACGAGATCGTAGTCAGCATCTTTGAGTGCTGCGATGTTGATGACCATGTCTACTTCATCTGCGCCATTGGCAATCGCATCTTTTGTTTCAAATGCTTTTACCTCAGGCGTGTTTGCACCAAGTGGGAAACCGATGACTGTACATACTTTGACATCATCATCTGACTTGAGTTGTTCTGCTGCATATTTGACCCATGTCGGGTTGACACAAACGCTTGCGAATTTGTATTCGAGCGCTTCTGCACAAAGTGTTGTAATTTGATCTTTTGTTGTTTCAGCCTTTAAAGCTGTGTGGTCGATATAACGGGCTAATTCCATGATTCATTTCCTCCTCTGACAAATAAGTCTGACATCTAACATATTACCATGTTTTTTCGAGATGTAACAGCTTTCAAACCTAAATCAACTGACGACGTTTACGAGCGACGACCCAACTGTTCCAACTAAAGAAGAAAATAGCGAGCCAAATGCAGGTGAAGGCAAAGACATGATATGCCGTGAACGGTTCATGGTACATGACGACCCCGATGATCAAGCTAAGTGTCGGTGCGATGAATTGAAGAAACCCGACAAGCGTGAACGGGATATGTTGTGCCCCGTAACCGAATAGGAGAAGAGGTAACGCCGTGACCACACCCGTTCCAAGAAGGGCGATCCAAATGACAGGCGACATGTTATACGCAATATTGTCGGTGACAACTTGATTTCCGAGGAAGAGCAATGCCACCGGGACCACTGCTAGCGTTTCGATTCCTAGGCTGACCGTTGAAGCAAGAGGACGGCGCTTCTTCACCATCCCATAAAATCCAAAGGTACTCGCCAAGACGAATGAAATCCAGGGGAACGTACCATACCCTAACGTCAAGACGAGGACGCCGATTGACGCGATCCCAACGGCCATCCATTGGACTCGATTTAATAATTCCCGAAAGACAAGCACCCCTAACACCATACTGACGAGAGGATTGATGTAGTACCCGAGAGAAGCTTCAATGATATATCCGTGATTGACAGCCCATATGTATACAAACCAGTTGGCACTGACGATGAATCCGTTCAACATGAATGCGTTTCGTGTAGCACGGTGTCGCAGGGCGTAACCGAACTCTTTCCACTGATTTGTCCATCGCAGAACGAGCAGAATAAATAAAAATGACCAAACGATTCGATGTGCTAAAATTTGACCGCTCGGTACTTCTTGCAAAAATTTCCAATAAATCGGAAGGACGCCCCACATGACGTAGGCTCCGACTGTCGTCCATACTCCCTTATTCACACGTTCACCCGCTCTCTTACAAGTTAAAAACAGTTTAGTCGATGAAAGACTCCCGATACAAGACTTTTGTTTCATGAAAAAAGGACGCGAAATCGCGCCCTGACCGTTTATTGTCTCACTTGTTCAATTGCCGTTAATGCTTGTGCCAAGTCTTCAATCAAGTCATCAATGTCTTCAAGTCCGACCGAAATACGAACGAGCCCATCGGTGATGCCAAGTTCCGCTCGACGTTCGGCTGGAATCGACGCATGTGTCATGCGTGCCGGGACACTGATCAAACTCTCAACCGCTCCTAAACTTTCTGCGAGCGTGAAGTATTTCGTCTTCGCGACCATCATTTCTGCCGCTTCCGCTGAACCGACATCAAATGCGATCATCCCACCGAATCCACGTGCCTGTGATAAATGAATCCGCTTCGCTTCCTCACTGGATACACTTGGGTGGAGCACGCGTGATACAGACTCGTTCGATTGAAGGAATTCAACCAATGCACGTGCATTCGATTCAATCTCCTCCATTCGAACAGCTAGCGTCTTAATTCCACGAACAACAAGGAAGCTATCTTGTGGTCCAAGAACTGCGCCAACTGAGTTTTGAAGAAACGCCAAAGCTTCGCCCTGCTCTTCCGTTCGCGCGACAACAAGTCCCGCTACGACGTCACTATGTCCGCCTAAGTACTTTGTGGCACTGTGAAGGACGTAGTCTGCTCCAAGTTCGATTGGATTTTGGAAGTAAGGGGTCATAAACGTATTGTCCACGACGAGCAACACGTCTGCTTCATCGGCAATCTTACGCATCGCTCGAATGTCCGTCACGTTTAAGAGCGGATTTGTCGGCGTCTCGACATAAATCATTTTCGTGTTCGCTTGAAGCGCATCCCGAACCGCTGTTTCATCGGATGTATCGACAAAAGTTGCTTCCAAGCCTCGTGACTGAAATACTCGATTGAATACACGGTACGTTCCTCCATATACATCAGACCCGACGATGACGTGGTCTCCAGATTTCAATAACATAAGCACCGTCGAGATGGCTGCCATCCCAGATCCGAATGCAAATCCTTGCACGCCGCCTTCGATGTCGGCAATCAATGTCTCTAATGCCGTCCGAGTCGGGTTTGCTGATCGTGAGTACTCGTACCCTTCTCGCAAGTTGCCAATCCCGTCTTGCTTATACGTGCTCGTTTGATAAATCGGTGGCGTGACGGCCCCTGTCAACGGGTCCGTCGTTTTACCGCCGTGAATGAGTGCTGTCTTTGTACGCATGTTCTGCCTCCTTGACAATTCCTTGACTTAAATATCGTTCTGCACTATCAGGCAAGATGGTGACAATCGTGCCTTCCGTCAATTGATTCGCTTCTTTTACACATGCTGCAATGGCAGCGCCTGAAGAACTACCGATGAGCAAGCCTTCCTGTTTCGCTAGATGTGCCACGTAATAGAAGGCTTCCTCATCTGTGATGGTATGAATCGCATCGACGTAAGCCCTCTTCAAAAAGGGTGGCCATTTTTCGACGCCAATTCCTTCTGTTTTATGTGGTCCTGGTTCACCGCCGTTCATAATGGAACCGACCGGCTCCACGACGACAGTTTTCGTCCCAAGTGGCTTTAATGATTTGGCGACACCGGTGAATGTGCCACCTGACCCCGCTCCCGCTACAAATACATCAATTTGTGGCACATCTTTCAACAACTCATGGGAAAGGATGTCGACGTAAGCATCCGGGTTATCTGGGTTCGAGAACTGTTCTGGGACATAGGCGTCATGTTCTTTGGCCAACTCAATAGCATGTGCGATCGCGCCTTTCATGCCGAGTTCCGTCGGCGTGTTGACGACGGTGGCCCCGAGCAGTCGCATCAATGCCTGCTTCTCTTGACTGAATTTTTCAGGAGTGACCGTCATGAGTCGAATTCCGAATCGCTGACAAGCGAGCGCAAGCCCGATTCCCGTATTGCCTGCTGTCGGTTCGATCACCGTTCCACCAGGTGCCACATCGCCACGCTCAATCGCCCGTTCAATCAAATTCATCCCGAGTCGGTCTTTGACACTCCCACCTGGATTCATCATCTCGAGCTTCCCGTACACTTTGACATTCGCTGGTACAGGAAGCGTTCGAAGTTCAATAAGCGGTGTGTCTCCGATGAGTTCATAGACGTCACGGACAATCATCTTATGCCTCGTCCTTAAAGACGATATGCCATTCATCGCGTTTTGCGAGCATGTCTGCCGCTAATTTTTTGGCACCTTCGAAATCATGATGATTCGCATTCCCACATTGAACAGGGTTTTGCGCCGGTAGTTCCTCAGCGTTCATCGCATCACGCAGCGTCGCTTCCACGAGGTCAAGCATTCGTTCGTAGTTCCCATCATTGAGCATCGTCCAATAGAAGCCTGTCTGGCAACCCATCGGCGAGATATCGACGATGTCTTCAGAATGATTGCGACTGTTCTCGGCAATCAAATGCTCAAGTGAATGAACCGCGCGCATCGGCATGAGTCCTTCGTTCGGTTGAATGAAACGAATATCGTATTTATAAATCGTGTCAGCTGTTCCCTCTTTCACACCAGCTAAACGGACAAAAGGCGCCTGTACTTTCGTATGATCCAAGTTAAAACTTTCAACATTATATGTTTTCATGAGTAATTCCTCCTCGTTATTTAGTGGCTATTACGAGCCAGACAAACTTGTTTCTCTGCGTCATCGTCACGTTGTACCCGTTCGCTTCTAACATGGAACGCATCGTTGACGTATATGGATAATATTCACGGTTTAAGTCTTCGACGAGGTCTGAGTACCCTTTCGCAGTCGCCCAATCGATGATGTCCTGACGAGCTGCTGGTGACTCAAACATCGTATCAAGCAACACGAACTTTGGATGTTCCCAGCCTTCAACATACTGACCGATGGCCGTGGCCTTTTCAGAATCTGTCAAGTGATGAAAAGCATACGACGATACGACCGTATCTACGTTTGATAAATCCGGATAACGGAGGAAATCGCCTTCGAGCACATCAATCCCCAACTTTTCAACAGCAATTTTTCGCATTTCCGGCGACGGTTCAATCGCAATCAACGGATGCCCTTTCAAGATCCGGCTACTCAAGTTCCCTGTTCCGACACCAAACTCAAGCACCGTTCCTTTGACGTGGAGGGCAACCTCATCGAGCATTTGCTCATATCCGATGAAAACTTCGTGATATTGCTCATCATGCCCCTCGACCGTCGTATCATAATCTTTTGCCCAATCCTTAAAGATGTCCATGAATGGTAAGTTCATATCGCTACCCCAATCTTAATTCTTACTAATTTGATATGTTTTATTGGTATTTAACTTTAACGTTACATTAACAGGTTTTTTTATTCATTTCAAGTCATTCGCTAGATTCTCGCATCACATCCAGTTGGATATAGGTCTTATGTGTTAGGTCTTTAGTAATTGTCAGAACATTAAAATTTGTGCAAAAACACTTACCTATTTTACAAATAAACCCACTCTTTTTCATCTGATTAACGATATGATAGTTCTCAATGTGAGTTTATGCTTTAAATTTTACAGGTACTAACAAATTTTAGGGGGTCTATACGTTGTCACGAAAAAAAATCTATTTAAACGCTTCACTCGCCACATGTATCGCATTGTCACCTGCACTGATTCAAGCTGGAACAACCTCTGTTTCAGCTGAAGCTTCCGTTAAACCGAAACTGGTTTTAGAGAAGAAACAGAAAAAAGTTCGGGTCGTCGTTGAGCTCGTCGGGGATCCTGCCATTGCCGAAGCCGCTCAAAAAGGAAAGAAATTTAATGAATTGTCGAAATCAGAGCAAAATAAGGCACAACACTCTGTTCAATCAGAACAAAAACGTGCCAAGTCCGCCTTGAAGAAACAAGGCGTAACGGCTACACCGATTGAAGAATTCACGACCGTCTTCAATGGTTTCTCTACATTCTTGTCTACAAGTGAAATCGCCAAAGTCGAAGCATTACCTGAAGTGGCGACCGTTCACATTGTCAACGAGTATGAGCGCCCAGAAGTCAAACCGGATATGATCACGAGTAATGGCATGGTTCAAGCCGAACAAACGTGGGGAGATTACGGGTTTGCCGGAGAAGGTACTGTCGTCGCCGTCATCGATTCTGGAATCGACCCTGAGCACCGGGATTATAAGATCACAGACGCCAAAACGGCAGAGTTGACTCAATCTGAAGTCAATCAAGCCATCACATCGTTCGGTCTTCCAGGCGAATACGTGAACGAGAAAGTTCCATACGCATATAACTACTACGATGAGAACGATGACATCAAAGACGATTCACCTGGTGCTTCCATGCATGGACAACACGTTTCTGGAACGGTTGCCGCTAACGGTGATTTAGAAAACGGTGGAATCAAAGGGGTCGCACCGGAAGCACAAATTTTAGGTTTAAAAGTATTCAGTAACGATCCGAACTATGCATCTACATATGGAGACATCTATATCAAAGCGATTGATGATGCCATCAAACTCGGCGCCGACGTCATCAACATGAGTCTCGGTTCGACAGCCGGGTTCGTCGATGCCGATTCGCCAGAACAACAAGCCGTTCAACGTGCCGTCGATAACGGAATCTTCATGTCGATTTCTGCAGGGAACTCCGCATACTTTGGTCACGGATTCGACTTACCGACTGCTTCAAACCCAGATACGGGTGTCGTTGGGGCACCGAGTGTCAGTCAAGCATCGACATCGGTCGCCTCTCTTGAAAACGATCAAATTCAATTGGACGCATTCCGTGTCGGAGATGAAAAAATCGGATGGAAAAAACAAGACGGTCCTGCCTTCAAAGAAGGAACATACGACATCGTATATGTCGGAGACGGACAACCGGAGAATTATGAAGGAAAAGACGTAAAAGGAAAACTCGTCCTTGCTGTTCGCGACGGCGGTTACTTCTACTCGAAGATTCAAAAAACAGCTGAAGCACAAGGAGCAGCAGGTGTCATCGTACGTGGTGCGGTCGGGCATGGCGATTATGTCTCGATGGCTCTCGATCAACCTCAACTCCCAATGGCTTCACTCAGCATCCAGGACGGGAATGAACTGAAAGACAAGTTAGCAGAAGGTCCGCTTCAAGTGACGTTTGCCGGTGACCGAATCAGTGTCAACAACCGTTCAGCCGGTGCGATGTCTGATTTCACATCGTGGGGAGTTACACCGAACCTTGACTTCAAGCCGGAACTTTCTGCTCCAGGCGGGCAAATTTTCTCTACGTTTAACGATAACCAATATGGATTGATGAGCGGAACGTCAATGGCAGCACCACACGTTGCCGGAGGAGCGGCACTCGTTCTCGAACGTGTAGACCGCGACTTCAAGTTGAGTGGGAAAGCACGCGTCACGATGGCGAAGAACTTGTTACTCAACACGTCGAAGCCTGTCACAGATATCGGACCGTATAACCAAGAATTGAAACAATCACTCCCATACTCACCACGTCGGGCCGGAGCCGGTCTCATGCAATTGCATGCAGCCGTCACTTCGCCGGCTGTCGCCTATGAAAAGTCGACAAAAGAGGCGAAAGTCGCTTTGAAAGAGTTGTCGAAGAGCAAAGCATCCTTCACGGTCGTCGTCGAGAACATTTCGAACGAAGCGTTGACTTATGATGTGGCCGCATCGTTACAAACAGACCTCGCTGTCAAAAACAAAGACGGAATCGTTCAAAATGCGATGGAAGCGCAAGCACTTCAACAAGCGATCATTAAAATTAACGGATCAAACACAAGTAAAGTCACGTTGAAAGCAAAACAGAAGAAGGAAATTAACGTTTCAATCGATGTCTCGAAAGCAAAAGTGTTGAATCCTGAAACATTGGAAGGCACTGTATCCGCTAAATCTGTCTTTGAGAACGGCTATTTCGTCGACGGGTTCCTTCGTTTGACAGATCCGCGCGGTACAGACGGTCATCCATCTCTCGTTGTTCCAATCGTCGGATTTGAAGGGGATTGGGGCAAAGCGCCGATCTTTGACGAGACGATCTATGGAGAAGGCGCATTCTATGGCGTCTCTGGATTGGTCGATGCAGAAGGAAAGTACTTAGGTGAAAAACTAGATGAATCTGTGGCTAGCGAAGCGGTTGCCATTTCACCGGACGGAAACGGGTCGAAAGATACGGCTACTCCAGTCTTCTCGCTATTACGCAATGCGAAAGACATCAAATATCGCGTCGTAGATGAGAAAGGGAACGTCCTTCGCACCCTCAAGATGGAAGACGAATTGAGAAAGAACTACTTCGATGGTGGAAGTGGTGATTATTACTATTACGCAGCGGATAACGCTTGGGACGGAAAATTGAATGGGAAGATGGCGCCAAAAGGCACATATTACTATGAAATCGAAGCAAGCATCGATTACATGAAGAAACAAGCTCAAACGATGCGCATCCCTGTCAAAGTAGATTACACAGACCCACGCTTCACGCTTCGTTGGGACGACAACGTAGCAAGCGTCAAAGCGTCGGATGACTTTGCTGGAATCAATGGTATCGAATTCCTCATCAACGGGAAAGTCGTGGCAAAAGAAGCGAAAGCTTCAGCGAACTTCACACTTGAACAGCCGCTCGAGACTACAGATCAGCTTTCAGTTCGTGTGTCAGACAATGCCGGGAACGTGATCACTCGAAATGTTTCAACAGAAAATGATGCGGCCAAACCTGGTATCTTTGTCGATGCACCACTCGCCTTGTCTCCTTACGGTACATCCATCGTTCCATTGATCGGTCAAATCAAGGATGCCTCTGAAATCGCATCGTTCACGGTAGACGGGGTCGACGTACCACTCAAATATGACGCGTCAGCGAAACAATATACGTTCAATACGACACGCACATATAAGGATGGTTTCCACAAAGTCCGCTTTGTCGCAGAAGACACAGCCGGAAACGTGACGAACTTCGTCCGCCCAATCTTTGTCGACTCGACGAAAGCTAAATTGTCGGTGACAAATGTTCCGAAGAACGTATCAGCTAAACAGAAGTCTGTAAAAGTGAAAGTTCAAGTAACGGATAACTTTGATGAGATCAAGCTTCGTGTCAACGGGGACTTGAAATGGAGCAATACGTTGAAAGAACCATACGCGATGCGTGCCTTCTCACGCACGGGGACGATCACACTTCCAGTGACAGCGAAAGGGAAGAATACCTTCACATTCGAAGTGACCGACCTTGGCGGAAACGTCACGAAGAAAGTGATTACAATCAACAAAAAATAAAAATGAAAACGGATGACCTCGTTCGGGTCATCCGTTTTCATATTATCTGTTCAGTTCAAGCGCGAAAGAGATTGCAGATAATGCATAAAGCGGCGCTGTCTCAGACCGAAGAATGCGTGGTCCAAATGCACATGCAGTCGCTCCTGCCTGAATCCATTGATTGATTTCGTTCACATCGAATCCACCTTCAGGTCCTGTGATGACGAGAACGCGTTGTTGCGGTTTCAGTTGAGTCAACAGTTGCGCGAAAGCAGACTGCTCCCCTTCTTTTGCCGACTCTTCATATGCGATGACGATGGCATCATAGCCATCTATTTTCTGTTGGAGCTCTCTCGGAGAAATATATGAGCAAGTCGGTACCACGGCACGATAGGATTGTTCAGCCGCTTCTTGCATAATCTTTTGAATCCGCTCCACTTTTTTCGGAGCTTTTTTTCCATCCCATTTGGCAACAGAGCGCGTCGATTCGAACAGCAACAGATGGTGGACGCCAAGCTCCGTCGCTTTTTGGGCGACGAGCTCGACTTTGTCCCCTTTCGGGAGTGCATACGCCAAAGTTACCTCGACTGGCAACTCCGTCGTCGCCTGTCGCGATGACATGACTTTCGCTTCCCCGCTCTTCTTCTCAAGCGATGTCACGACGCAGGCATACTCAACACCTGTACCATCCAACAGGACCATCTCATATCCAGGACCTTGTCGTAAGACTGTACCGATGTGGTGGACCACGTCTGAAGGAAGGGTCACCGTTTCGCTTTTAAAGGCTTCTTTTGTCAAAAAATAACGTTGCATAACTTACCCCTTCTTGGCGATAATCGCGACCCAATCTTCCATCACGCGCGTCTCTTCAATCTCAAATCCAGCAGCGACCAAAGCATTCGTCACTTCAGCCCGCTTCTCTCCGATAATTCCAGAGGTGATGAAGCGTCCACCTGACTTCGTGCGTGCATAGGCGTCTTCGATGAACAGGAGAATGACGTCAGCAAGAATGTTCGCTACGACTAAATCGTACTCACCTTCCACACCTTTCAGAAGATCACCTGTGTCCACTTGAACGCGTTCGCCCACTCCGTTCGTCTCAACGTTTTGACGAGCAGCTTCGACTGCGACCGAGTCTAAGTCTAATGCCTTTACCTTCGTTGCACCAAGTTTTGCTGCTGCAATCGACAATACACCCGATCCTGTACCGACATCAATGACACGGTCACCTTCCCGAATGTAGTTCTCAATCGCTTGAATGCATAGCATTGTCGTCGGATGCGTTCCTGTGCCGAACGCCATACCCGGGTCAAGCAAAATCACATTCTCTTCCGGCTGCGGTGTGTACTCTTCCCATAAAGGAACAATGGTAAGCTGTTGCGAAATTTTCACCGGCTTATAATACTGCTTCCAAGAGTGTGCCCAGTCCTCTTCATCGATTTCAGCGACCGTGACGTCTCCTGACCCGATATCGAGCATCGTGCGTAGTCGTTCGATTTCTTTTTTCAGATTTGAAAGTAAATCTTGAAAATCTCCCGAGGCCGGGACATACGCTTTGACGTGTACGCCAGAAGTTGGATACGTCTCACGATCCGAAACGTCCCAAATCTCCCCGAAATGGTCCTCCGCCATCATTCTGTCGAAATCTTCCACGTCCTCGATGACGACACCTTGTGCCCCTACTTCGTGTAGTAAATTGGATACCGCTTCTACCGCAAGTTGTGTCGTGTGGACACAAATTTCAGACCATTTCATCGTTCGTACACACTCCTTTTAGTGACTAAAGAACTTTTTCATTTTTTGGAACATTCCATGTTCCTCTTCGACACCGGACTCTCCGCTAATTTCTTCAAATTCACGAAGCAACTCTTTTTGACGGTCTGTCATGTTCTTCGGCGTCATCACGATGACACTGACATACTGGTCACCATTTGCGCCACCACGAACGCTCGGCATTCCTTTACCGCGTAAACGGAATTTTGAACCGGTTTGTGTCCCTGCAGGCACTTTCAAGCTCACATTCCCGTGAACTGTCGGTACTTCGATTTCCGCACCGAGAGCAGCCTGAGCGAATGTGATCGGCATATCCATTGCGATGTGTTGGTCGACACGTTCAAAGATCTCATGTGCTCGGATACGAACGACGACGTACAAGTCCCCTGCTGGTCCACCGTTCACGCCTGGACCACCTTTACCTGAGAGACGGATCTGTTGACCGTTATCGATACCGGCTGGGATTTTGACCTCGACGGTTTGTTTCTTCTTCACATGACCTGAGCCATGGCACGTCGGACATTTTTCTTTAATCGTCTTACCACTTCCGTGACACTGGCTACATGGACGTTGGTTGACCATACGACCGAGAATCGTGTTCTGTTCGACCGTCTCGACGCCGCTACCGCCACATCGATTACACGTTTCCGGTTTCGTGCCCGGTTTTGCGCCACTTCCCATACACGTGTCACATTCCACTTCGATTTCGAGTTCAATCGTCTCCGTTTTACCTGTGACACTTTCCATGAAGTCAAGATCGACGACGTACTGGTAATCTTCACCGCGACGTGGTGCGTTCGGATCTTGACGGCGTCCACCGCCTCCGAAGAACATGTCGAAGATATCTCCGAAGCCGCCTTGGAAGTCACCGCCTCCTCCAAACTGATTGGCCCCTTCGAAACCGAATCGGTCATACTGGGCCCGTTTCTGTTCGTCTGAGAGTACTTCATACGCTTCACCAATCTCTTTGAACTTGTCAGCAGCATCTGCTTCTTGGTTGATGTCCGGGTGATATTGACGGGCTAACTTTCGGTATGCCCGCTTGATGTCTTGTGCCGAGGCCGACTTGTCGAGCCCGAGCACTTCATAATAATCTCGTTTCGCCACTATTCTCGCTCCTATCCTCACTAACTACGTATCGATTTTACCGATTCTACCTTAACATGGAAAGAGCCAAAGCAGAAACCTGCTTTGGCGCTCTCCTTTACAACGGCTGTTTATTTACGGTCGTCGAGATCCTCAAACTCTGCGTCCACGACATTATCGTCTTGTTTCGCTTCCGCTTGTGGTTCTGCGCCTTCAGCACCTTGCTGTTCAGCCATTTTAGCATATACTTTTTGCGTCAACTCTTGAACGACAGCTGACAATTCGTCTTTGGCTGTACGGATCGCCTCAAGGTCTGAACCTTCGAGAGCAGTTTTCGCTTTTTCTTTCGCAGCTTCTGCTTTTTCTTTGTCCGCCTCTTCTACTTGCTCACCAAGGTCTTTGATCGCCTTGTCTGTCGCGAAGACGAGTTGGTCTGTTTCGTTGCGAAGTTCTGCTTCTTCTTTACGTTTGTTATCTGCTTCTGCGTTCGCTTCGGCTTCTTTCACCATGCGCTCGATTTCCGCCTCATCGATACCTGAAGAAGATTGGATTGTGATCGATTGTTCTTTGTTCGTACCGAGATCTTTTGCCGATACGTGAACGATTCCGTTTGCATCGATATCGAATTTAACTTCGATTTGTGGTACACCACGTGGTGCTGGTGGAATATCCGTCAATTGGAAGCGACCAAGTGTCTTGTTGTCTGGTGCCATCGGACGTTCCCCTTGAAGAACGTGGATGTCAACAGCAGGCTGGTTATCGGCTGCAGTCGAGAACACTTGTGATTTCGATGTTGGGATTGTCGTGTTGCGATCGATGAGTTTCGTCATCACGCCACCCATTGTCTCGATACCGAGTGAGAGTGGAGTCACGTCGAGAAGAACGACGTCTTTCACGTCTCCGGCAAGAACTCCACCTTGAATTGCTGCACCAAGTGCAACAACTTCATCCGGGTTAACCCCTTTGAATGGCTCTTTCTTCGTGAAGTCGTGGATTGCTTTTTGAACAGCAGGGATACGTGTCGAACCACCGACGAGAATGATCTTGTCGAGGTCAGATGGTGTGAGTCCTGCGTCTTTCAAGGCACGGCGCGTCGGTTCCATTGTGCGTTCGACAAGGTCAGCCGTCAATTCTTCAAATTTCGCACGTGTGAGTGTCATCTCCAAGTGGAGCGGACCTGCTTCACCTGCTGTGATGAACGGAAGGCTGATATGTGCGCTTGTGACACCTGAAAGGTCTTTCTTCGCTTTTTCGGCAGCATCTTTCAAACGTTGAAGTGCCATCTTGTCTTTGCCGAGGTCGATGCCGTTCTCTTTTTTGAATTCTGCAACGAGGTAGTCGATGACTTTTTGGTCGAAGTCATCTCCACCGAGACGGTTGTCACCAGCTGTAGCGACAACTTCGAATACACCGTCACCAAGTTCAAGAATCGAAACGTCGAACGTACCGCCACCGAGGTCATAGATCAAAATCGTGTGGTCTTCACCTTTATCTAAACCGTAAGCGAGTGCCGCAGCTGTTGGCTCGTTGATGATCCGTTTGACATCAAGACCAGCAATCTTACCAGCATCTTTTGTCGCTTGACGCTCCGCGTCGTTGAAGTATGCAGGAACTGTGATGACGGCTTCCGTGACTGATTCACCGAGGTAGTCTTCAGCATCTTTCTTCAACTTCTGCAAAATGATTGCCGAGATTTCTTGTGGTGTGAATTTCTTACCGTCTACGTCAACTGTATGTGATGTTCCCATGTGACGTTTGATTGATTGGATCGTATTCGGGTTCGTGATAGCCTGACGTTTTGCGACCTCACCGACTTGACGCTCTTCTCCTTTGAATGCGACAACCGAAGGAGTCGTACGGTTACCTTCTGCGTTTGAGATGACGACGGCTTCGCCACCTTCCATTACTGCCACACATGAGTTTGTAGTCCCTAAGTCAATACCGATAATTTTACCCATCGTTTATTCCTCCGTCTCGTTAAGTAGTGTTATTCTGCGACTTTTACCATGCTCGGGCGAATGACTCGACCATGCATCGTATATCCTTTTTGAAGCTCCATCGTCACGATACCTGACTCGAACTCATCGCTCGGTTCTTGCATGACTGCTTGATGGAAATTCGGGTCGAACGGCTGTCCGACTGCTTCAATCACTTCGACTTGCTCAGCATTTAATACGTCAAGTAGTTGACGATGAATCATGTCTACTCCCGATTGAATCTGCTTCGCATCTTCTGAAGTTGCGTTTACTTGAAGTGCACGCTCAAAGTTGTCAATGAGCGGAATCAATTTTTCAATGACAGACTGTGAAGCAAACTTGACGCGTTTGGCATTCTCTTCGTTCGTCCGACGACGGAAGTTGTCAAAGTCGGCACGAATGCGGAGCTCGCTCGCTTTCAACGCTTCGATTTCTTTTTGTAAGTCCGTCCCCTCAGAACTTTCTTCCACAATCTCAGCATTTAAAACCTCATCTTCATTTGATTCAGTTGACTCATTCTCTTCTGTTTGTGCCGAGTCTACAGATTTTTCTTCAAGCACGTCATCTTGCTCGTGCCCGTTTTGGTGATCTGCTGTCATAATAAAACTCCTTTCCGTCACTCATCTAGTTTCGTTCGTCGCAACGCTTCGATAATTTGTCCCATCATTTGGACACCATGACGGTAATTCATACGCGTTGGACCAATCATAGCGATTGTACCGAATGTTTTTCCGTCTAGTGTATAATCCGAGGTGATGACACTACAATTTTGAAGGGCGACAATTCCGTTCTCGCTCCCAATGCTCACATAAATTTCACGATTTGGCAACGATTCGAGCCAGTGCGTCAATCGTTCTTGCTCATCAATCCATTCTAGGAATGGGCGTAACGTGTCGAGCGTCTGAAACTCGGGTTGATTGAAGATCTTCTTCTTGCCCCCGAGATAAAGCGAAGACGGTGTTTGGATTCCGAGCGTCGATTGAATCAGTTGCATCATGTTCTCGTACTGCTGTCGCTGAGCGAGTTGCAATTTGGCAACTTCCTCCCCAATCCGGATTTTCAATTGTCCGATTGGCGTTCCGACAAGGCGGTCGTTCAACAGTCGAATCGTTTCCTCGATGACGTCAGGAGCGACACGCGATTCAAACATGACGGTACGATGCTCGACGTGACCTTGATCCGTGACGATGAGAACGACACCACGCCGCTCGTCTAATGGCATAAAGTCCACACGGGCCAACGTTTCCATTTGGCTGTTTGGACCGAGGGCGACCGTCGTATAATTGGTCAAATCAGAAAGGAGATCTGCAGCTTGTCGAATCAGGATCTCAGACTCTTTTGAAGATTGTTTCAAACGTTCTTCTAGTCGACCTGTCTCCCGTTCGTCGATGATCTGCTTCTCGACGAGGTGGTCCACGTAATATCGATAGCCGACCTCTGACGGGATGCGACCTGCAGAAGTATGTGGTTTTTCAATCAGCCCCATGTCTTCCAAATCGGCCATATCATTCCGAATCGTTGCTGAACTAAACGTCAAATCGTCTCGTTTCGACAATGTCCGAGAACCGACCGGCTGAGCCGTCTGGATGTAATCGTCAATGATGGCTCGAAGAATGAGCAATTGTCGATCTGTCAGCACAACATCACTCCTCTCTGAAAAGGTTACCCCGCTTTATTAGCACTCATATTTAACGAGTGCTAATCACACTTCAAATATTATCATGTTCTCACTATTTGTCAATTCATACACTCGGATTTTTTCACCTTTTTTCACGATAGCAAACCTACGAAATGAAAATAAAAGCCCATTTCGGTAGAATAGATGATGAGGTGATTAAATGTTTACAACAAAACAATTTAATGTATTTAAACAGGATGGACTCGACGAACGAATGTCTGGCATCCGTTCGGATATTCAACCGCTCTTCCATCGGATTTATGACGAGGTCGGGCCAGAGCTTGAAGCTGATGTCGGTATTCCTCTTTATTTGCATGTGGCGAAGCACGCTCGTCGGACGGTGAACCCACCGAAAGATACGTGGATGGCGATTTGTCACGACAAACGTGGGTACAAAAAACATCCGCACTTACAAGTTGGGCTTTTCGACGATCGTGTCTTCATCTGGCTAGCGTTCATCTATGAGATGCCGAACAAGGACGCCATCGCGAAACACCTGCAACAAATCGATTTGAAATCAACATTCCCTGATTTCCATATCGCGGGCGACCATATGAAAAAAGAAGCGTTACTTGTTGAAGATACGTCAACTGAAGACATTCAATCGCTACTTGAGCGATTCGGCACTGTGAAAAAGGCTGATTTCTTGATCGGCCGTCAACTTCCTGCCGATGCGTCGATTCTTCAAAATGAAGACGCATTTCTCGCGTTGGTCGAAGACACGTTCGGTCGGCTTACACCGCTCTATCGTGATCTCGTCTTGTAATATAAGAAAATGGACAAATCCTCACGAGGGACTTGTCCATTTTTTTATGAATCAGCATGTTCAAGTTTTGCTTCTCCAATAAAGGCTGCAAAGGCTTCATTGGCGAGTGGCAAACCGGATGCCGTTAGACGGATATGTGTGTCCGTCCGTTCAATCAGTGACTTCTTCACCAACTCTTCAATGACGTGACCGAACACATCATCGAGCGACACTCCGTACTTTTGTTCAAACGTCTGAAGCGAGACCCCGGAACGCATACGCAGGCCGAGGAATAACTCTTCTTCCATCTTTTCCACTTCTTCTAGTTCGGTCACCCGTTTCACAGGGATGCCTTCTGCTTTAATATAGTGAGGAATTGGAGCGATATTGGCGCGACGTGTCCCATTCAAATAACTATGCGCTCCGGCTCCGAATCCATAATACTCTTCATTGCGCCAGTACACTTGATTGTGACGACTCTCTCGACCAGGCAAGCCATAGTTGGAGATTTCATATTGTTTGAGACCATGGCGTTCAAGCGTCTCCATCACTTTCAAGTACATTTCGACTTCGACATCTTCCCCCGGTAAACGGAGCTTCCCTTTTCGATCTTGAATCGCAAAGACGGTATGCGGCTCGAGGATCAACGAATAAGAGGATACATGTTGAATCGGTAATTGGAGCGCTAGCGCTAAATCACGGTCAATTTGTTCAACGGTTTGTTCCGGAAGACCGAACATCAGGTCAATCGAGATATTGTCAAAGCGCTTTGCCGCTTCGCTTACCGTCTCGAACACATCATCCGCCCGATGTGTCCGCCCGATGCGCTCGAGTCCACCATCATCAAACGTCTGGACACCGAAACTGAGTCGGTTGACGCCACCTGCTTTCATCGTGTCGAGTTTTTCCGCACTCACAAAGTTCGGGTTCGCTTCGACAGAATACTCTAAGTCGTCTGACGCGAGTGGCAGAATGTGTTGGCGGACCATGTCCATCAGGCGCGCCATCTGCTCCTCATTGAGCGCGGTCGGTGTCCCGCCTCCGATAAAGATGGTATCAATCCGCTCTGTCGGAAACGCCTCGAGCGTCAATACCATCTCTCGTTCTAATGCATCTAAATAATCATCAACAGGCTGATTTTTTAAAAACACCTTGTTGAAATCACAGTAATAACAAATATGTTCACAAAATGGAATGTGAAGATATACGGCTTTAGCCAATTTCGGCCACCCCTTTCTTCTCATTCCATTTATAACGCTTTTCGTCTGTTCTTTCCAGCCTGCGCCATCAATCGAATCGATGAATGAATAAACCACTCTTCAATTTCGGCTCGAACCAGGTTGATTTTGGAGGCATCTGGCCACCATCATCCGCCACGCGCATCAGTTGTGACATCGTTGTCTCATGGCACGTGAAAAGCAATCGGTCCGGCACCTGAGTCAGCTTCTCTAATTCAACGACCGTCTTGTTTCCACCGACAAAATCGACCCTCGCATCCGTACGGATATCTTCAACGTTGAAGTATGGCGTCAGAATATCTCGCTGTAAGATGGCAACGTCGAGCGCCGGGTCTTCTTGCCGTTTCGTCAACTTATAATACTTCCCTCGATAGGCGACTCCGAAGACGCCATGTTCATTCGGCAGGACAAGACGATCCTCCTCCTTGATTATGTATGAAAACGAGAGTCCGTCTAACATATTCTCTACCTCTTCAGGACTTATCGCTGTCAGCACGCGATGATACGGCAAGATTGTCAACTCGTCACTCGGGAAGAGGACACCTAAGAAGTGTGAACGTCCATTCTTTTGAGAACGATCCCCACTCATCCCGGAAACGACCGCTGCCGCTTTCGCACGATGATGTCCATCTGCAATGTAGATCGACGGGATGGTCGCGCCAATCATCATGACACGAGCGAGTTCACGGTTTGGAATCATGAATCCTTCATGCATGACGCCTCGTTCATCCGTGAACGAGAATAACGGGTCTCCGTCAGTCGCTTTATGTAAGATTTGTTTCAAGTTTGCATGTGGAGGATGACTGAGTAGAATCGGACCGGTGTGCGCTCGCGTCGCCCGGACATGCTCGACACGTTCCCGCTCCTTCGTTTCCCGTGTATGTTCGTGAATCTTGATGCGACCAGCTTCATAATCCGCGACTGAAAAGGTGGCGACTAGACCCGTTTGCTGACGTTGTCCCGATGTCAATCGATAGACGTAAAATCCGTTCGGACGTTCCGTCAATTCCTTTTCATAGAGACGTTCTAGCTCATGACGCGCCAGCTCCCCCCACTTCTCAAGGGAAAGGTCAGATTGAAGCGCTTCTGGCTTATCCACTGCTAAAAAGGAATCGGGATTTTCTGAAATGACGGCTTGCGCTTCTTCAATCGATACGACATCATACGGGTCAGCGGCGACACGTTCCGGATGCGTTGGCATATAAGGGCTGAACGGTTTAAATACTACCATAAGGATCCTCCTTAAAATTCCCGGACGCGAATGACGCCCTGTATTTCATACAGCGCATGAATCGATAACGGTTCATGCTCGCTGTTGTCTAAATCAATCAACGTATACGCCATCTCCCCGCGGCTACGATTGACCATGTTATCGATATTCAATCCATGTGAGGCAAGTTCTCCCGTGATTTGACCGACCATGTTCGGGACGTTTCGATGCAAAATCCCAAGACGGCGTTTACCCGTGTATGGAAGCTCGACGTTCGGAAAATTAGCGGACGAACGAATATTCCCTGTCTCGAGATACAATTTCAGCGTCTCCACGGCTTGAATGGCACAGTTGACTTCCGACTCTTTAGTCGATGCACCGAGGTGAGGCAATGCCATGACTTGCGGATGACCGATCAGCGTGTGACGGGGGAAGTCGGTCACATACAGTCCCACATGATGATGGAATGCCTTCAGTAAGTCATCATCTTTCACGAGTTCTCCTCGCGCAAAGTTCAAAACAGTCATCCCCGGTTTCATTCGCTCAAACCAACTCCGGTCGATGCTGAATCGAGTCTCCTCAGTCAAAGGCATATGGATCGACAGTAAATCAACGTTGCCCAGTACTTCACTTAAGTGTTTGGCACGCGTGACATGTTTCGAAATATTCCAAGCGGCATCAACCGAGAGATGAGGGTCGTATCCGATGACATCGACCCCGAGTTGGAGAAGATCGTTGGCTAGCGACGCACCGATGGCTCCCAGACCGATAATCCCCACTTTTTTACCTCGCAACTCCGCTCCGAGGAACTGTCGTTTTTGCAATTCCATCGCTTCTTCTAATTGAGATTGCGATGCGGTAGTCTGTTCATTCACCCAATTGAAACCTTTCACAATAGGTCGTACTGAGAGGATCATGCTTGCAAGGACGAGCTCTTTCACCGCATTCGCATTCGCGCCAGGTGTATGAAACGCGACGATTCCTCGTTTCGCAAGTTGATCGAGCGGAAGGTTGTTGACACCGGCCCCAGCTCTAGCGATGGCGAGAAGATAGGGAGGGATGTCCTCTTCATGGACTTGATGACTTCTCAGTACCCAAGCATCGGCTTGATCCGATGCATTGATGACGTACTCGCTTGGCTCGAATCGTTTCAGACCAGCGGCAGCGATTTGATTAAATGTTTTGATGTGATACATGGGTCTCCTCCTCGAATGCTCTCATGACGTCGACGAGGCGTTCTGCCCCTTCTAGCGGCATCGCATTATATAGACTTGCACGTAAGCCCCCTACCGAACGATGGCCACCGAGTTCGAGCAAGCCACGTTCTAACGCGTATCGCTCAAAGCGCAGATCCAGCTCTTGATTTCCCGTTGTAAATGGGATGTTCGTCAATGAACGACGTTCCCCCGTTACAATTGGAGAAAAACAGGTCGACTCTTCAAGATAGGAATAGATCCTGTCACTTTTTTGACGATTCAATCGTTCCATCGCTTCGACGCCTCCGCAGTCTTCGACCCACTTCAATACACGCTCGGCTACATACATACTAAACGTCGACGGTGTATTGAATAACGTATCGACATGTGATGCATATTGAAGATAACTCGGCAACTGAAGCGACTGAATCAAATCTCGACGGATGATGACGACCGTCAGTCCTGCAGGTCCGATATTCTTCTGGGCTCCGGCATAAATCACCCCGAAGCGCTCCACATCGATCTGCTCGGCTAGAATATTCGAAGAAGCATCTGCAATCAACGGAATATCGACTTCAGGGATATGTGTAAATCGAGTCCCTTCAATCGTGTTGTTCAGTGTCACATGGAGATAGTCCACCTCTTGGACAAGGCTCGATTCAAAAGACATCCCTCCCGTCGCATCTACCAACGGATGAATGACATCGACCTCTCCAAAGTGTTTCGCATCTTCCATCGCTTTTTTAGACCAGATGCCTGTATCCACATAAACGAATCGATTCTGTTTCCGTAAATTCATCGGAATCATGGAAAATTGTAACGTCGCCCCGCCCTGTAGCCAAAGTACGGCATAATTCTCAGGGATATGCATGAGTCTTCTCAGTCTCCATTCAAGAGAGTCGACCACACGTTGGAAAGACGCGGAGCGATGACTCGTTTCGATAATCGAAACGCCTTCATATTCAAACGTCAGAAGATGTTGTTGAATCTCTTGCATCACTTCCGTCGGTAGCATGCCGGGACCCGCAGAGTATGTATACGTCGACACGATGTTTCCTCCTCTATAGTCTGTCTAAGGGTGTACTCTTCCTTATAGGAAGTGGCATTTCCTGCCTAAAATACAAAATCGCCCTGATTCGAAAATCAGGGCGATTCAATCTCATTATTCTTCGTCCATTGAGAGAACAGACATAAACGCTTCTTGCGGGACTTCGACGGACCCGACCATCTTCATGCGCTTCTTACCTTCTTTTTGTTTCTCGAGGAGTTTCCGTTTACGGGAGATATCTCCTCCGTAACATTTTGCCAAAACGTTTTTACGAAGTGCTTTAATCGTAGAACGTGCGACGATTTTGGTTCCGACAGCCGCTTGGACTGGAACTTCGAACTGCATACGTGGAATGAGTGCCTTAAGCTTCTCAACAATAACCTTCCCACGCTCGTACGCGAAGTCACGGTGAACGATGAAGCTGAGTGCATCGACGACTTCGTTATTGAGCAAGATATCCATCTTCACGAGGCGTGATTGACGGTAGCCGATCAATTCATAGTCGAGAGACGCATAGCCTTTCGTGCTCGATTTCAACTGATCGAAGAAATCATAGACGATTTCACTGAGCGGAATCTCATACGTGATTTTGACGCGAGTCGTATCGATATATTGCATATCGATGAACGTTCCGCGTTTCTTCTGGCAAAGTTCCATGATGGCACCCACGTAGTCGTTTGGTGTCATGACAGCCGCCTTGACGTATGGCTCTTCGATTGAATCGACCTTTTGTTGCTCTGGCATCTTCGATGGGTTATCGACGTGAATCACTTCGCCTGAAGTCGTCGTCACGTGATAAATTACCGATGGTGCAGTCGTAATCAAGTCGATGTTAAACTCACGTTCAATCCGCTCTTGAATGATTTCCATATGAAGCATGCCGAGGAATCCACAACGGAAACCAAAACCGAGCGCTTGCGATGTCTCTGGTTCAAACTCGAGCGCGGCATCCGAGAGCTGGAGCTTTTCAAGTGCCTCACGAAGATCATTGTACTTAGCCGCATCAATCGGATACAAACCACAGTACACCATCGGGTTCATCTTGCGATAACCAGGTAGCTGACTCGTTGCCGGGTTTTTAGCAAGTGTGATCGTATCCCCGACGCGAACATCTCCGACTGTTTTAATGGATGCAGAAAGCGTACCAACGTCTCCGACGTTCAATTCTTTAACAGAGATCGGTTTTGGCGTCGAGACACCGAGGTCCGTCACTTCGAACGTCTTGCCGGTCGCCATCATTTGAACCTTGTCTCCTACTTTGACTGAACCGTTCACGATACGAATCGATGCGACGACACCGCGGTAAGCGTCATAGTATGAGTCAAAAATCAGTGCTTGCAATGGTTCAGACGGGTCCCCTGTCGGCGGAGGGACAAGTTCCACGATTTGTTCGAGAATCTCTTCAATCCCGATTCCCGCTTTTGCAGAAGTCGGGACCGCGTCACTCGCATCGAGTCCGATGACGTCTTCAATCTCTTGACGGACCCGCTCGACATCCGCTGACGGCAAGTCGATTTTATTGATAACCGGGATGATTTCAAGATCGTTATCGAGTGCTAAATAAACGTTCGCAAGGGTTTGAGCTTCAATTCCTTGCGCTGCGTCGACGACGAGAATCGCACCTTCACATGCCGCAAGCGAACGTGACACTTCATATGTGAAGTCGACGTGTCCTGGCGTGTCGATCAAGTGAAGAATATACTCTTCTCCGTCTTTCGCCGTATAGTTCAATTTGACGGCGTTCAATTTGATTGTAATTCCACGCTCACGCTCCAAGTCCATCGCGTCAAGCGTCTGCTCTTTCATCTCACGAGCCGTGAGTGCACCAGTCTTCTCAAGAATCCGGTCAGCGAGCGTCGACTTTCCATGATCGATGTGCGCGATGATGGAAAAGTTACGAATCTTCTTCTGACGATTCTCTAATTCTTGTTTGTTCATATATGGGTTCACCTATCCTTCTCATGCATACCGTGTCATTATATCAAAATGCTAAAGTAATGTGTACGACCTACTACAACAATACCACAGATAGTTTTCAGAATAATCATCAAGTGGTTGCTTTTCATATAACCGTTTGCTACAATTGTGCTTGTTCTGTTGAATGATTACTTGAAGTAATAAGAACATACACTTTCTTGTTTCAGGAGGTGACAAACAATGGCAAACATCAAATCAGCAATCAAACGTGCAAAAACTTCTGAAAAACGTCGTGTTGCGAACTCACAAGAGAAAGCGGCAATGCGTACAGCAGTAAAACGTGTTGATGCTCTCGTACTCGAAGGAAACAAAGAAGCTGCTCAAGAAGCTTTCGTTCTCGCTACGAAGAAGCTCGACAAGGCTGCATCAAAAGGTCTTATCCACAAAAACAAAGCAGGTCGTGATAAATCACGCCTCGCAGCTCGTATCGCTGCTCTCTAATTAGAGATCACACGAAACAGCCGCCTCCTATTCGGAGCCGGCTGTTTTTTTGTATACCATGACGTAGTGTGGGCCAATCCCAGGGATGTCGAACGGCTCCCCGATTCGTGTAAGTCCATTTCGTTCATAGAAACGGACAGCCACTTCTCTCGCATTACACCACCATGAACTCCTCAGTTCATCATGGAGTGCCTGTAAAAATCGAGAGCCGATTCCTTGTCCCGAAACATGAGGATCCGTCGCCATGCCACGGAGTTGGAGCGGAATCTTCACACCCTCGATTTGTTTCGGGGACAGCATGACTGTAGCGACCGATAGCACTCGATCGCCTTCAACCCAAGCGAAGTGTCGCGTCGTCGGCACCTCATCCCCTTCAAAATAGCATGTCTCAACGTCTTTTCCTGGTCTGAGCACAACATGACGGAGTGGGATCACGTCTTGAAGCGTCACTTGTTTGAATCCCATTCCCTCACCTCACAATAAGGCCAGTTGACAAACGAGCGTATCGAAAACGATCTGTTTGTCACCTCGTCCTGTTTTCATGGCCTCGTCCGCGTCTGCAATCAATGTCAACGCACGTGCGAGCTGAGCCTCTGAAAAGCCGCGACTCGCTTGTGTCGCCAATTTGATTGTATACGGGTGGGCCCCGATTTTCGATGCGATTTGCTTCTCTCCATAGCCTGCCTCTGTCAACTGTTTCGACAGGTACATGTTCCGATATTGCCGAGCAAGCAACCCGAGTAGCCCAATCAGTTCTTGCCCTTGTTTTTCTAAATCCCGAACCAATCGAAGCGCTGCATCAGCTTGTCGCTTGACGAGAAGCTCCGAGAGCTGAAAGACGTTATCTTCTAATGTACGTGGAACTAAATCATTCACAATCTCAATCGGAATCGTCGCACCCGTTCCCGCGTACAACTGTAGCTTCTCTAGTTCGCGAACCAACTTTCCCCAATCATCCTGACATAGGAATAAAAGACGCTCCATCGTAGAGCGCTCCATCTTTTGTTGTTCACGACTCAATGCATCGTTCACGTATCGCATCAGTTCGTTTTGGCTCGGCTTTTTCGCTTCGAGGACGATGGCACGCTCTTTCAGACGCTTCACGATTTTCTTCCGCTCATCGAGTTTTTCTGACTCGACAATCAAGACAAGAACCGAGTAGGTCGCCGGTTGCACGACATATTCCGCCAGACGGTCAACATTGTGCTTTTGCTTCTCTTTCGCACCCGTTAAGAACTGGGCATTTTTCACGATAACCGTGCGATATTCACTAAAGAAAGGGACCGTCTCTGCTTCATCAAGCGCCGTATCGAGTGACGTCTCTTGAAGATCTAATTGCATGACATCAAATTGATCACCGGATGGATTGGCCGCTTTCACGATTTCACGTTCCCACGTCTCTAACAAATATTTTTCGGTGCCATGGAGAACATATACGCTCGCCAGTTTTCCATTATGTAACCACGGTTCATTCAAAACACACACCACTTTCACAATTTATTCTCATCTAAACATAGATTATCTTCCCATGATTCGCTATACTTATAAAGGAAGTATGATAAGGAGGGACCTAATATGCAAATCAACTCAGTACGCCCACCGAGTGAAAACCCGTTTGAAAATGACGTTCAATGCAAACGTAATGACGCCATCGACTCTGCGATCGGCTTCATCGTCCCATTTGGCTTTTTCTTCACGATTTTCTTCATCGGTGTCATCATCAAGTTCTTAAGTCTATAAGTGTTCAAACGATTGCCCCGGGGGAGCAATCGTTTTTTAGTGTATCACATTTTATGCCGTGCTACTCGATGATCCCCCGACACATGTTCTCTTCACAGACAATCATCCCGTTCAAATCGGTTCGTAATAGACGTTTCCCCACAACCCGTCGTAACGTCTCCTCGTGCGGATGTCCATACCGATTGTTCGAACCGACACTCGCAATGACCCATTCTGGATCGATTCGCTCAAGCAGTTCTTCTCCCGACGACGTATCGGATCCGTGATGTCCTAGTTTAAATACGTCGACGTCAAGCGTCGGTAACTCGGCTTCTCCTTCTATCGGCAAATCTCCTGTCAATAGATACCGCATGCCACCTACGTTCATGTACAGGCTGATCGAATGACCATTTTCATCTTCGTGTGGGCGATTCGGTGCCACAATCCACATCCATGGCGTCGGCCGATCGTCTGCCTCGAGATAATGGACCGATACATCATAGGCCGCTGCTAAGTGTAGCAGTTCTTCTCGTTTTTCAGCATTCGCCACTTCTTTTGATATCCAAAGCTCTTCCACCGTCACTACCTTCAATAATCCCTCTAATCCCCCGATGTGGTCATGATCCGCATGGGTCAACAGGACAAAATCAAGCGAACGCTCCCCACGTTTCCATAAATAAGGGGCCAATACATCTTCCCCCGGGTCAAATGTGCTTCGCTTTTGCTCGTTTGGATCTTGAAATACGCCTCCTACATCAATGACACCAATCGTTCTTCCCGATTCTACGACGATTGCATCACCTTGCCCGACATCCAAAAAGGTCACCCGTGAGGATTCCGACCATTCTGACCATCCCGCAATCAACCCACATGTCATGATGGCCGCCCCCCATCCAATCCATCGATTCCGATTTATCAGCGTCAAGCTTCCCCATAACCCTAGACACAATGCGATTTGCGACGGCAACGCCAGATCGTGCAACGGAAGCCAAGGTCGTAAATCATCATGGAGAGTGAACATTCCATGAATCGCGTCCAAGACAACCATGAACAACGGGGCAATTGAAGGAAACATCCATGTGACAAATGCGAGTGGCATGATGATCCACGAGATACAGATGGCCATCACGAGATTCCATATCGGTGCCGCGACGGATAGAACCGGTTGTACTTGCCATAGTACAATCAGCCCAAACAGCTGTGCGAAAACGGACAACTCGATTAGTCCTGTCCAGATTTGTCTCGTGACTAACAAAAAGAAGGTCATCCCGACCGTCAATTGGAAACCCAGATTTGTGACAAGGAACGGTTGAACGGCCAACATGCCCGCCGCATACCAACTCAAGAGCCGAATCGGGTCTCGAATCGTCACACCGAAAAGAGAGAGAAAGAGGATCGCATCTGCGACGACGACAGCTCTTGCGACAGGTGGGGAAAAACCAGTCATCCATCCGAACATCGTAATACTAAAGATCATCAGTACCGTCTTCGTTTCACGTCGAATAGGGATCGGCTGCATCAATATGCGCATGGCCACGATCAACATAGCAATATGTGAACCGGAAATCACAAGAAGATGAAGAAGGCCCGTAACACGATAAGAAAATGAGGTCTGTTCATCTAGCATTCGACTCTCTCCGAACAATAATGCCTCCATATATAATGCGACATCCGCACGATGACGCTGCTCAATTTGCTGAAGTTTTCGCTCTTTCCAACGTAGCATCCGACCGTCCCACCCTGCCGTCGGACGACACGTGTCGATTCGCTTCACCTTCCCTTTAAAGGATACGTTTGAACTCCGTGCCCAAGCCCGTTCATCAAATCCCCCGGTGTTTCGTAACGGTTGAAACGCCTCTACTTCGATTTGCACGAGGCACGTCTCTCCTGGTCGTCCGCGATTTAGTTCGCGTCCTCGTAAGACGCCCTGAAGATCGTCTACGTTCCCGTATAGTCTTACCGATTTCCCATTCTCTTTTCGACTTTCGATTGAGAAGGCAATCGTGTCTGACGGTAACGATTCTGTAGGGGTCGTATGGAACGATGCGATACAGATGAGTCCAATCACTCCGGCTTTCGCATACAGGCCTTGCCCACGTCGTGTGACCAGATAAAAGACACTAGCGACCACAGAGACCAAATAGACTCCTTCTGTCAGACCAGTTACAATGAGTACCGCAAACAATGGAAACAGCGGCATCTTAAGGTACCAATAAATATGGCTTCATACTTTCTAATGTCTTTTCGCCGAACCCCTTCACATCACCTAGCGCTTCATATGTTTTAAATGGACCGTTCGCTTTCAGATGATTTAAAATCGCCTCGGCTTTGGCTGGACCAATTCCTGGAACTGTCATCAGTTCCTCTTTCGTCGCACTGTTGACATGAACACCGTTCGTTTCGACCTCAGGACTCGCTGAGTCTTGCGAAATCGGTGTTTCTCCTTTTTTCGGCACGATGATTTTGACTCCATCAACTAACAACTGTGCTAAATTCAACTGCTCTGGGTCAGCTTCATCTGTCAGGACTGCCAAAGAGAGCACATCGCCCACTCTCGCCCCTTCTGGTACGGTATATACGTTCGGAGATTCAACCGCACCTGTCACATACACAACGAGCTCCATACGCTCTGGGGTCGTGGTCGGCGTGACCTCCTCAGGTTCCATGACGAATTCGTCCACCATTCGTTGCTCCGGTTCCTTTTGATAAAACAAATAGCCCACTCCTAAAAAAAGAACGACTAGGAGACCGATGACGAGTTGTTTCCATCTTTCCAAGCGGATCACCACCCTGTTCTGTTACGTTCAGTATGGCGAATCATGTGTTTCTAAACACGTCTCGTTCTTCCCCACAATCTTAACTTTAGGAAATGATTTGTTTGCATGTTCCATATCGCACTCGTACGTGTAACGATATTTATCGACATAATTTCTATGAACAGGTTATAGAATGACGAAAAAAACGGAGACCATCACGTGGCCTCCGTTCCTACTGTTCACTGTTCGATTATTCTTCTTCGAAATGCTGAACCTGGTCAGCGAGTGCCGCTGCCTGTCCTTCTAACTCTTGCATCAATGTAAAGATTTGATCGAAGCTTGCCTGCTGTTCTTTCATCGAGGCTGCCACTTCTTCGTTTCCTGCGGCCAACTCTTCCGTCACCCCAGATACTTCTTCAACGCGGCGCAAGACGTTGTTTACCTCGTTACTCGATGTGCGCATCTCTTGTTCGATTGTGCGCACGAACGAAGCGACGTGGTCTGTCCGTTCATGGATTCGGTTGAATGCTTCTTTCGTCAATCCGAACGCTTCTAATTGCGCCTCTTGCTCGCGTTTTGACTCATTCACCGTTTCCGTCAAACGGACGACTTCTTGCTGGATCGTCTCGACGACGTGGAAAATAGAGCGAGTCGCTTTGTTGCTCTCTTCCGCCAACTTCTTTACTTCACTTGCTACGACAGCAAATCCTCGTCCTGCTTCTCCCGCACGGGCTGCCTCGATTGCCGCATTGAGGGCAAGTAAATTCGTCTGAGCCGCGACGTCTTCGACAAGCTTCGCCATCGCCTCAATCTCAGCCGTTTGTCGTGCAAAGTGGTCCATTCGCGTGACAAGCACTTCATTCCGTTCGCTTGAACGATCTAAAATGTGCTCCTGGTCCGTTAATGTTTCAATCCCAGCCGCTACTTCACGTGTCATTTCTGACGTTTCTTCCGTCGTTTGTTTCGTCTGGTTCAAACTCGTCTCAAATGAAGTCGCCATCGTATGCACTGAGCTGAGCGTTTCTTGCAACTCATTTGCAATCGACTGTGCTCCGTGTGCCATCTCATCAACCGCGTTCGTGATGTTAGACGTCGTACTCACGACTGCTTCATTTTCGGCCGCGGCCGTTTCGGTCATCCCGTTCACTTTCATTGATGTGACTCGGATTGACCCGATCACCGTCTGAAGAGATGCCGTCATGTCACGCATGGCACGTTCAAGACGTCCGATTTCATCATTGCGCGTCGACTCAGGCAACGTGACGAGACGTCCGGCTGCAATCGCTTCTGCCACCTTGACATTTTTTTCGAGTGGTCGAGTGATCGAACGGGCAAAGAAGAAGTTGTAGATTCCGAGCGCTAGGATGACGAGAATCGTCAAGAGGACTGAGATCAACAAGAGACGTTCCGTCTCATTTGCCGCCTCTACTTGAAGCGCTTCATAGAATGAACCGTTCTTTGCAATCAACGTATTGACATCATTTAACAAACCTTCCAGTTTCGCTGCCTGAATCCGAGCTCCGATACCACCTTCAAGTGCCGACTCGACATCTTCGTTCACCTGTTCGTACTTCATCGTGGCACGGTCTAAATGATTTGAAAATGCCGGAATCAAATAAGACTGTTTTAAATCATCGAATGTTTCCGCGTTTGTCACACGGATGCGCTCTAATTGAGTCAATGTAGATTGGTTCGACTGTTCACCAAGTGACGTCCAGAGGGATTGTTCTTGTAGGAGTGACGTTTCAAGTTGAGACAATTCAATCATTTGACTTCCATACTGTTCGTTATATGTTTGCAAGCGATTCAACGTCGACAAGACGTAACTCATCATCAGTACGATCAAGACGACGGTGAAGACGGTTGAGAAGATAAAACGTTTACGTAAACTCATTTAAGTGTCCCCTCCTTCAACTGACGTTCTACCGATTCATACTCTGATGTTTCTTTCTCATCCCATTGAATGCGACGAAGCGGAGCCAAGCCGACGCCACCCTCTTCAATTCCAAGGATGACGTGTTCATTAAATGGTTTTTCAGTCACACGACCCGCAATTTCTACAATCGCCAAATCAACTTGTTTCAACATCGACGTCACAACCGCATCTGGTGCAATCATCGATTGATCACTATCGACCCCGATTGCCTTGACGCCGTATTTTTCAGCCGTCTCGAGTACACCGACCCCTGTCAGTCCTGCTGCAGCATAAAGAACATCTGCGCCCGCTTTAATTTGTTTCTCAGCGAGTTCACGACCGAGCTCCGGTGAAGCAAAATCATTCGAGAAGTCAACGAGCATCTCCACGTCCTCGTTCACTGCCTTAGCGCCACGTTCAAATCCTGCTTCAAATTTCTGAATGAGTTCAATATCCATTCCTCCGATAAACCCAATGGTATCGGACTCTGTTTCAAGACCAGCCACCGCGCCAGCAAGCGTACTGCCCTCTCCTTCTTCAAACGTAATATTCAAGACGTTCGGAAGTTCAGACACGCCATCGATCAAAGCGAATTGCTGTTCCGGATGTTCAGCCGCAACGGCCTCTAAGTCTTCTTGACACGCAAAACCGAGACCGACGATCACATCATGTCCCTCTTCTACCAATTCTTCAAAGCCAACTTTGTACGTCTCCGTTTCGGATAGTTCACGATAATCAACGAACCAATCACCCGTCTCACGTAGCTCACCCATCCCGCGCATGGCTGCGTCACTGAACGATTGGTCCCCGAGACCAACGTCAGATAGGACGACCCCCATCGTCTGTCGTTCTTCTACAGTGGTATTCGGATCGTCGATAACCGACTGACAACCGGACAACCAAAGGGTACAAGCTGTGATTGTACTGAGCATTATGCTTTTCTTCATGTATTCAATACTCCCTCTCTCTAATGGTCTGACAACCCTTATATCGACTGAGAAGGCATTGTTCTCCATGATTTTTTTTAAAAGTTGTGGTAATAAAAAAAGCCATAGACATCGTCCATGGCTTCGTACACTCATTCTTTTGAAGCAGCAACCGTTGTATCAGCTAATTCACGCTCCGGTGTTGGGGCTGTTGCAACGTTCCCTTTTCCCGCAAAGTTCTCGAGCAAGTCTTTCATATCGATGCCCGAAGAAGCTTTTAATGTTTGTTGAAGCGATGCCATGAGGTCGGTTGCGTAACCTGTCACTTTACCAGCGCCACCGTTTTGTCCGCTCCCCGTGTCGACGACCGTAATCTGATCGATGTTACCGAGTGGCGATGCAATTTCTTTCGCATAATCAGGAAGCATTTTGACGACCATATCGAGAATCGCCGCTTGTCCATATTGCGCGAAGGCTTCGGCAATCTTCTCTTTCGCTTCGGCTTCTGCAAGACCGGTCAAACGGATAATTTCCGCTTCCGCCTCACCTTTCGCACGTTCAGAATCCGCTTCTGCAAGACCTGCCAAACGTACGCGTTCCGCATCGGCTTTCGCCTGTGCTTCAATACGATACTTCTCTGCATCCGCGATTGCGATTTGACGTGCTTTATCCGCAGCGGCAGACTGTTCAATCGAGTATCGATCCGCATCTGCTTTTTTCTTCACTTCTGAATCATATTGTTTCTCACGACGCATAATTTCTTTCTCTTCGAGCTCGATTTGCTTTTGACGCTCGATGATTTGAACTTGCATCTGTTGTTCGGTGACTTCTTGTTTAGCACGCGCTTCCTCAAGCTCATACGCTTGGTCGGCCCGGGCTTTGGCAACATCTTGCTCACGGCGATATGCCGCGATTCGGAGTTGGTTCTCTTTCTCAGCTTCCGCGATTTCAGAGGCACGCTCAAGTTCGGCCTTCTTCGCATCTTTCATCGCTTCCGCCTGTTTGATGCGCGTCTCTTTATCCGCTTCCGCAGTCGCGATATCAGCATCACGCTTCACTTGGGCGATACGCGGCTTCCCTAGCGATTCTAAGTATCCATTCTTATCTCGAACGTCTTTGATGGTGAATGACACGATGACTAATCCCATCTTCGCCAAGTCTTGTGATGCGACTCGTTGAACTTCTTGCGAGAACTTGTCACGGTTCTTATAAATCTCTTCAACGGTCATGGAACCTAAGATCGAGCGTAAATGACCTTCTAACACTTCTTTCGCTTCGTTTTCTCGTTCAATCTTCGGTTTTCCGAGGAACTGCTCAGCCGCTGTCGCGATTTCACTGATTGATCCACCAATTTTAATGATGGCTGTTCCGTCCGCCATGACCGGGACACCCTGCTCTGTATAGACTTCAGGCGTTGTGACCTCTAATTTGCTTGAGAGCAAGCTGAGGGGTTCTGCTTGTTGGAATACCGGAAAGACGAACGTCCCGCCACCGCGAATGATTTTAACGCGGTTACCGGATGTATCGCTATGTACATTTTTCTTGCCTAAATAACTACCTGTCACAATCAGTGCCTCATCTGGTCCGACTGTGCGATATTTTAATACGAATACAAACACAAGTGCGAGGATGATGACCCCGACGATGATGCTGACTAAGATAGCCGTATTCATGTGTTATATCTCCTCTCGAATTGTAGGTTCGTCATATGGCATGACGATTGCGATATTGCCTTTTACTTCAATGATGACTACCCGATGATCTGTCGAAATCGATGTACCGTCTAAGCTTTGAGCCGTCTTTAAAAGCGAGCCCGTTACTGTCTCAATCAAAACTTCGCCATACCCGCCTTCAGGAATGGGCACGGTCAATCGTCCGACACGTCCAACTAATGCCTCATCCGTCAAACCAATGGATTCTTCCGCATTGGAGAGCGGTAAGAGAACAAATAAATAGAGAAGTGTCGTCAAAGCAAGAGACCCGACCAATGCGACAGCGAGCCCAATCATCGGGGAAACGTGAGCCAACGCGTTTAAGATAAGCCCAATCCCTGCCCCTAGTGCTAAGAACGATAAGATGACTGCAGGGTTAAACCAACCCTCGAACATTTCGAACGCATCGGAGAACATCATGTAAATAAAGGTTCCAAGACCAGCGATGATCAACACCCACCAATACAGTTGATCGATTGCCTCCATTACCACCCCTCCTGTCGACGTTTTTGTTCCATCATCAGTACACGTCGAAGTTGTTCGACTTCTAATGCAAGTCGATCCTCAATCTCATCCCACTCCGACAGTGATGAAGTGGATAAGTCGTTCACTTCTCGAACTCGCCCGATGGAACGTTCAATTCGTCGCCGATTGTATAGGTCGACAAGTTCTTGTCGTTCGAGCCGCATCCTGTTTAAAAAATATTCCACTTCTTTTTGAACTTGAACGACTTGATCCGTCACGCCCTCAGAAGAATCTTGCATCAGTAGCCGACGCACTCTCACTTGATGAGCTACTAATTTAGCAATTCTCGCCTCGAGTTCGAGAATGTGCTTGTATAATTCCTCTACCTCATCTCGTTGCGTGTCATCGCGCCACCACACGTCCACCTCACCTCACTTTTCTCTACTCATCTCCATATACGATAAAACCTCATCTTCGGTTTCAAAAAATCATAAAAAAATGTAAAATGAATTTGCCATACAGAAAGGAAGTGCTCATGTTGGGCAACCAAGTCATCAAGCTATCATCCGCATCACAAGAAAAACTAAAGAAAATGTATCATGAGTATGCAGTCGCGCCACCACCATATGCGACATTCAGCGCCAAGACACCGGGATTTGTCGTAACGATTTATCAATCAGGGAAAGTGATGTTCCAAGGAAAAGATGCCGAGACCGAGGCAGTGAAATGGGGAACACCCGCCGAGAAGAAACAAGCATCCACACCGAACACCATTTTACCTGAAGGATTTTCAAGTTGGTCTGTCGTTGGAAGCGACGAGGTCGGAAAAGGAGATTATTTCGGACCACTCGTCGTCGTAGCGGCTTTTGTCTCATGCGATCAAATCGCACTCGTGAAAGAACTCGGCGTAAAAGATTCCAAACAGTTATCCGACCCTGAAATCATCCGGATTGCGAAGGATTTACACGCTACGATTCCTTATCAAAAAGCGACACTGCATAATCCAACATACAACAACATGCAACGTACGATGACACAAGGTAAAATGACTGCCATCGCCCATAATGCTGCGCTTCGAGCGTTGCTTGAGAAACTCGGACAAAAACCCGATGCCATTCTCATCGATCAGTTCGCAGAGAAGTCGGTCTATTATCAACATTTGCGGGCAGAACGCGATATCGTGCGCGACGATGTCTACTTTTCTACAAAAGCCGAAGGACTTCATGTCGCCGTCGCAGCTGCTTCCATTTTAGCTCGCGCCTTCTTCTTAAAAGAAATGGACAAACTAAGTAAACAAGTAGGATTAACCCTCCCGAAAGGGGCAGGAGCAAAAGTCGACCAAGTCGCCGCTCAAATCATTCGACGTTATGGTCAGGATTATTTACAAAAGATTGCTAAAGTCCATTTTGCGAATACAAAGAAAGCTCTCAACTTGAATGAACGTCGTTTGTAGAGCTTCGACATCAAGTATGATATACTCATTTTACGGTTAAATGAACTTAAAATTTTTGGAGGATAGCGTTCATGCTGCATTATAAAACCTACACGATTAGTGATGACCATCCTTGGGTCATCTTCATACACGGGGCCGGAGGAAGTTTATCACATTGGTATCGTCAACTTCGTCCCTTCCGTAAAAAATATAATGTCCTGCTCGTCGATTTACGCGGTCATGGCGGTTCATACGATGCTGAACAGTCGCTCAAACAACCGTTGAACGCCTATACGTTTGATGTCGTCGCCAAGGACGTCATTGAAGTGATGGATCACTTAGGTATCGAAAAAGGACACATGGTCGGTCTGTCTTTAGGAACGATTGTGATTCAGGCGATGTTTGAGCACTATCCCGATCGAATCGCATCGGTCGTTCTCGGCGGAGCCATCGTCAAATTCAATGTGCGCTCCACGTTGCTCATCCGACTTGGTAGTCTTGTGCAAAACTTTGTCCCCTACATGTGGTTATATAAATTATTCGCATGGATTTTACTCCCGAAGAAGCGTCACAAAAAGTCTCGGATGATGTTCGTCCGCGATGCGGCGAACTTATGTCAACGCGAGTTTATCCGTTGGTTCAAAATGACGGAAAATATTAATCCTTTACTGAATCAGTTCACTTCGATCCAGACGAATGTCCCGATTTTATATATTATGGGTGATGAGGATTATATGTTTCTTGAAGCTGTCGAACGGACAGCGAAACATCAGCCGACAGCCAATGTTGAAATCGTTGCAGACTCTGGTCATGTGGTCAATGTAGACCAACCCGATCAATTCAATGCGTTGTCGATGAATTTTATCGATGATCAGATTCAAGCACGTTCACTACAAATGAGCTAATTCAGGATGCCACGGGGCTTCCTGAATTTTTTAATGTTTATTTTCAGAAAATATTGATTATTACAAAAATAGGTGGTATTCTTTAGCAAATCCAACGAAGAGGAGATGCTCGAAATGTCCAATCCCGTACATATGAACAGCCTGCTGATTATTATTCGACTGAGGGACTGAAATCGTTTTGTTTTCAAAAACGACTTTTCAGGCCCTTGTTCCCGTGGTAATCGGACAGGCGCCTGTAGATTGAAACCGCGCCTATCCTTGATGGATAGGTTTTTTTCTTGACACAAAGACATAGAGGAGATGATGGAAGTGAAGCAGTATATGATGGATCGAATGGTAAAAATTTCAGCAGGGATGGCAAACGCCGTCCTCGTCACGCTCGGTGTCGGTTTATTGATTGAGACGATTGGTAATTTGACCGGAATCGCGATGCTCGTACAGATTGGACAAGTCGCCAAATCATTATTGGCACCCGCTTTAGGCGCTGGCGTCGCGTTTCAACTTGGAAGCAACACGCTCATCCTATTTAGCGCCATGATTGCCGCAACCATTGGCGGTGCAGCTTTAAAAGCAACAGAAAGCGGACTCGTCCTCGTTCCAGGTCAACCGATTAGCGCACTGATCGCAGCGGCGGCTGCTGTCTGGCTTGGAAAACGTGTCCTCGGAAAAACAAAGTTTGATATGATGGTCGTTCCGGTCACAGCCGTATTAGGTGGTGGAATCGTTGGGGTTGCTGCAGCAGCGGTCACGACTCCTCTTATCAACTCAATCAGTCAAGGGATCACCGCATCTGTAGAAACGTCGCCGATTGCCACATCTCTTGTCATCGCACTTGTTTTCAGTGTCATGCTCATGTCGCCTGCATCATCTGCCGCACTCGCCATCGCGCTTCAACTTGACCCTGTCGCCAGCGCCGCTGCCTTGATCGGTTGCTCTGCTCAATTTGTTGGATTTACCTTAATGGCATATCGTCAAACCGACCCAGGTGGATTGGTCGCCTCATTCTTTGTCACACCGAAAGTGCAGTTTCCGAATATCATCAAAAATCCGCGAATCGTCGTCCCACCGTTTATCGCCGCGATGATTTCCGCACCGATTGCTACTTTGATGTTCTCACTCCAAGTCCCATATGAAATTGCGGGTCTCGGGCTCAACTCCCTAATTGCCCCGCTTCAGATTTTAGCGGTCCAAGGGTTGGATGCCTTTCTCATCTTCACGATGACGGGCGTCGTACTCCCTGCACTCATCACGTGGGCTCTCTATCGTGTGACGAGTCTTGTCGGATGGACCAAGTTTGGTGATCTCGCACTCGAGATTCAATAATAAAAGGAGCGTTGTCACAGGTGGACAACGCTCCATATTTTTACGCTCGGAGTTCAGCGCCGTGTGTCGCACGGACCGCCTCAACAATTGTTTCATATGCTACCGTTACTTCTTCATCTTGTAACGTTCGTGACGGGTCTTGGAACTTGAGTGAGAAGGCAATCGATTTCTCATCCGCTCCAACATTCTCCCCTGTATAGACGTCAAACAAGACGAGGTCAATCAAGAGTGGACCAGCCGCTTGGCGGATCGTTTGTTCCACTGTCCCAGCCGGAATCTCACGTGATAAGACGAGTGCCAAATCTCGTGAAATCGAAGGATAACGTGGTACGTCTTGATAAAGAAGTGTCTCGTCTCCACGAAGTGCCAAGAGGTCGAGTTCGAATACATACACTTCCTTCATACCGTAAACGTCTTTCGATGTTCCTGGATGCACTTGTCCGACATATCCGATGACCTCTCCGTCCATCAAGATGTTTGCCGTACGGCCTGGGTGCATATCAGGCATCAATACGGCCTCATACGTGACATCTAGGCGAAGCGTTTGGACTAACGTGTCGACAATCCCTTTTGCGACGAAATAGTCGACCGGGATCCGTGTTCCTTGCGAACGATGATCCATCCATAGACCTGTGACGACACCAGCCACCCGTTCTTTCTCACGCGGTAACGTTTCTCCGTGCTCCGTATAGACGCGTCCTGTTTCGTAAAGTGCGACGTTCGATTGTTGACGCGCCGTGTTGTAACGCGCCGCCTCCAGCAACCCAGGGACGAGCGACGTACGAAGTACAGAGCGTTCTTCACTCATCGGCATCGCCAATCGAACGAGCTGATCGGTTTCTCCACCGAAACGTGTCGCATGTGCCTCACTCGTTAACGAGTAGGTAATGGCTTGTGATAAGCCGACTCCTTGTAACAAGCGACGTGTCTGCCTGCGCAATACGTTGATTGCTGGCAAAAAGCCTTTCGATTGAGAGGCAGGTAACGTCGACGGGAGACTATCATATCCGTATAGACGTGCCACTTCTTCTGTGATATCAGCCGGAAGCTCTAAGTCCGGACGGCGCGATGGAATGTGTACTGTCAGCACATCATCCCCTTCTGTCGCGAGCCCGAGACGCTCCAGGATGTGAACGATCGTCTGACGATTGAGTGTCATCCCTAAGCGCTTGTTGATATAGTCAATCGACACTTGGATTTCTCGGGCACGTGATTCGGCTTCACCTGAACGCACCGCATCATGAATGGCTCCTCCACCGAGTTCGACAATCAATTGCGCGGCGCGATCGAGCGCGAGCATGACACGTTCTGGGTCAACGCCTTTTTCGAAACGAGCGCTTGAATCTGAACGTAGACCAAGCGTACGGCTCGTCTTCCGTACGGATGCCGGATCAAAGTACGCTGACTCTAAAATGATATCTGTCGTTGAAAGATCTACCTCTGTATTGGCACCACCCATGACGCCTGCGATGGCGACTGGAGCTTGTCCGTCTGTGATGACCATCATCGATGAATCGAGCGTGCGCGTCACGTCGTCGAGTGTGACCATTTCTTCTCCATTTTCGGCTTGACGGACCACAATCGAGTTGCCGAGTTTCTTCGCATCGAATGCGTGAAGCGGTTGTCCGATTTCAAGCATCACATAGTTCGTCACGTCGACAATGTTGTTGATTGGACGGACACCTTCTGCGATCAAGATATTCTTTAGCCATTGTGGCGACTCTGCAATCGTTACCCCTTTGACTTCACGAGCTGCGTAATATGAACAGTTCGGTGTCGCAAGTTCGATAGACACCTCCGATGGTGATGATGACGTGACATCTGCCGTCGGCAACGTGTATGGACGCTCTAAGATGGCCGCAACCTCATGAATGATTCCATAGAGGCTCAAGCAATCTGAACGGTTCGGAGTCAAGCCGAGTTCGATGACTTCATCGTTCAAGTCGAGTAAATCGAGCACATCTGCACCAACTTGTACGGATTCACGGAATGTGTGGATTCCATCTTGCTCGTCTTCCCGAATTTGTTTTTTCTCAAAGCCGAGCTCTTCGAGTGAACAAATCATTCCTTGTGATTCGACACCACGAAGTTTTGCTTTTTTGATTTTAAGTCCTGGTAAGCGTGCGCCAACTTTGGCCACGATCACATGTTGCCCTTCGCGCACGTTCGGTGCGCCACATACGATTTGAACAGGGTCACATTCTCCGATGTCCACTTTCGTCACGTTCAACTTATCCGCTTCCGGATGTTTCTCACATGAAAGGACCCGCCCGACGACAATCCCAGAAAGTCCTTCCTCACGATTTGTCACACTTTCGACTTCGATTCCGTTCTTCGTAATCAAGTCACCGAGCGCTTCGCCGCTTAAATCGGATACATCAATATATTGATTCAACCATTTTTTTGAAAGTAACATCTGTCTTCCTCCTTAGAATTGCTCGATGAAACGTAAGTCATTTGTGTAGAAATGGCGGATGTCGTCGACGCCGTGTTTGAGCATCGCCATACGCTCCACTCCGATTCCGAATGCGAACCCTGACACTTTTGACGAGTCATAGCCAGCCATCTCCAATACATGCGGATGGACCATTCCGCCTCCGAGAATCTCAATCCACCCGGTTCCTTTACATACGTTACATCCTTTCCCGCCACACTTGAAGCAAGAGATGTCGACTTCGACCGATGGTTCCGTGAACGGGAAGAAGCTTGGACGGAGACGAATTTCGCGCGTTTCTCCGAACAACTGCTTCACGAACACTTCGAGCGTCCCTTTCAAGTCAGCCATCGAGATGGATTCATCGACAACCAATCCTTCGATTTGCATGAATTGATGCGAGTGCGTCGCATCGTCTTCATCACGACGATACACTTTACCTGGACAGATGATGCGAATCGGTTTTCCGTTCGCCTCCAACATCGTGCGAGCCTGTACAGGAGACGTATGAGTACGAAGTAACGTCTCTTCCGTGATATAGAACGAGTCCTGCATGTCTCGTGCCGGATGATCTTTCGGCAAGTTGAGCATTTCGAAATTGTAGAGATCAGTTTCGACTTCAGGACCTTCAGCAATCGTATATCCGAGTCCAACGAACAAGTCTTCCATCTCGTCGATGATTTGTTGTAAGAGATGACTGTGGCCAGGAGTCGATGTCCGCCCCGGTAGAGTCACATCGAGCGTTTCCGCATTTAACTTTTCCTCTAATTCAATCGCCTTCACCTCTTCGATTCGAGCATCGAGTGTGCTTTGAATCGCGGTACGAACGGTATTCGCCAACTCACCGATGATCGGACGTTCCTCGGCAGATAATTTACCCATGCCACGGAGCACTTCAGTCATCGGTCCTTTTTTCCCTAAATATTTGATGCGGACGTCATTCAATGATTTTTGTGTGGATGCCTGTTTGATTTCTTCTAACGCTTCCACTTGTAACTGTTCTAATTGTTCTTTCATGTGTTCGCTTCCTCCTCTACATAAAAAAGTCCCTTCAGTCGTTGACTGAAGGGACGAATCATCGCGGTACCACCCTACTTGGCCAATTATTCATGGCCCACTTGAGAGCATCGTTATCGTGATGCCAAACCGGTGTTGTCTCCAACACGACTCCAGAGTGAATTCAGCGACGAATCCGGCAAAGGCTCTCAGTCACGGCCCTTGCTCCCTGAACGGAATCGGTCATTCGCTTACTATGTTCTTTCAACGTCATATCTTATTCATCGATGTGTTTAACCTATCACGTTTTTCACGTGCTGACAAGATTATTGTAAAGCGATGCGATACATTAAAATACCGGCAGCGACCGCCGCGTTGAGCGATTCCGCGTCGCCGAGCACCGGAATATGCACACGTGTGTCACAGAGTGCCAATACATCAGCATGAACCCCTTGTGCCTCATTCCCAATGACGAGGGCCACTTTGTCTTCGAATGCAACTTGCTCATACGATGTTGCCTTTGAGAGAGCTGTGCCGTAGACGTGGAATCCATCCTCTTTCAGCTCAGGTAACTTTTCAAGCAAGTCGACCGAGGTCACGTTCACGTGAAACAGTGAACCTTGTGTGGCACGTACGACTTTGGCGTTGAACGGATCGACCGTCCCTTTCCCGAGTAACACCGTATCGAATCCGGCAGCATCTGCTGTCCGAATCATCGTACCGAGATTACCCGGGTCCTGTACTCGGTCTAGTACGAGTACCTTCTTCATTTTTCGTTCCACCGGCGTCATCTTGACAACGGCAAACACGCCTTGGGTCTTTTCCGTTTCGGAAAGAAGGTCCGCAACGTGGTCGGATAACTCGAGGACTGGCATATCTTCAAGTCGCCACGTTCCTTTTGGTGAATACGACTCAGCCATGATGAGTTGGACGAGTCGACCGGCACGAATGGCCTCGTCCACCAAATGTTCTCCTTCTACTAGGAATTGACCCGTTTCTTGACGACCTTTTTTCGTCATCAATCGTTTTAATCGTTTAATCGTCTCGCTCTTCGTAGACGTAATCTTCGTCATATTATCCCTCTTTCAACCATTGGACCGTTTCGTGGTCTAAACGTTTCGTCAATGCGACAACGAGTTGTACCGCTGCCTCGTAATCATCCTTATGGATGATGGACACGTTCGTGTGTAAATAGCGGACCGGCACTGTCAATGCGATGGCCGGCATCCCGATCCCAGAAAGATGGAATCGCCCAGCATCTGTGCCACCGCCTGGCGTTAAGTCCAATTGATATTTGATGTCTTGCTCTTTGGCCACGTCAACGATGAGGTCGACAAGGCGTGGGTTCGTGACGGTAGTCGCATCAAAGAAGATGACTTGAACCCCGTCCCCGAGTTTTGACAACCCTTCTGCTTGGGTCATTCCCGGCGTATCACTCGGAATGCCTGTATCGACAGCAATCGCGACATCCGGGCGAATCAAGTTGGCAGCGGTCACCGCTCCACGTAACCCGACCTCTTCCTGTACCGTCGCTCCTGTATACATGACGCCTGGGAACGATTCTTCCTTCAGACGTTTTGCTGCTTCGATGGCAATCGCACATCCGATGCGGTTGTCCCATGCCTTCGCCATCAAGAAGTTCTCATTTTTCATGACTGTGAATTCACAATGTGGCACGACCGTATCGCCTGGACGAATTCCCCACTCAGCCACTTCGTCTTTCGACGTCGCACCGATATCTAAGAACATATCTTTGATTTCGACGGGCTTCTTCCGTGCCTCAAGCGGTAGGACGTGAGGTGGTTTCGCACCAATGACACCCGGAATCTTTTCACCAGACCGTGTGACTACATCCATTCGTTGTGCCAACAGCACCTGGTTCCACCAGCCACCGAGCGCCTGGAAACGAAGGAAACCGCCTTCTTCCACACGCGTCACCATGAAGCCGACTTCATCCATGTGACCCGCAATCATGACACGCGGACCTTCAGCATCTCCGGTCACTTGACCAAATAGACTTCCGAGTCCATCCTGTTCAAACGACTCGACATGCGGCTCGAGGTATTCACGCATCAATTGACGGACTTCTCCCTCATTTCCTGGGACGCCTGTTGCATCCGTCAAACGTTTTAACATATGTAACGATTCATTCATATCAATCCGCTCCTTTTCATTAATATCCTTGATTTTGTCGCTCATGGTTTACTTCATTTTTATTCATGTATGCTAGCAAAATGAGTTGCTCATTAAAACCGAGCGTATAACCAAGTTCGAGATAAGCTGCCATCAGCGTCTCGTACATGGCTTCCGTTTTTGAAAGACCAAAATTCGTCACTTTTCGATAAATATCTAAAAAAGCATCAGTCGCATCAAGATATGAACTTCCCGCAGGAAACGCATCTCGTTCATACCCAAGCGCAAGACCAAGTGACAGTAAGAAATGAATGCCGTCTACATATTCTTCTAAGATCACATCTTGAGGCGACGGTCCTTTCTTCGACCAAAACTTAAAGCTACGTGTTTCGTTAGCCAGTTCACCGAGCTCGACAAGCAGCGCCAGTAACCGTTCATCGAATTGATTGCCGGATAATCCATGTTGTGCTTTGATCCGCTCGTCTAATTCGCGCTGCCGATCAAACAATGTTGTCCAGTTCACCGGATGTTCCTCCTCTATCTCCACTTATAGCAGTACTAAAATCATTAAAGACCAGCCCACTGCTAAAATCAATACTTGTAATTGAAGCAGTTTTGGGGCATGAACCGTCTTCTTCCGAGTCAAATGAAGACCGAACAAGGCACCGATGGCTCCTCCTGCATAGGCGAATAGGACGTTAAAGTCACCTTTTCCTTGCGCATACTGTTTCGCTTGGATGTAGGTGTAAACGTTCAAGACAATGAGCGCTAAGGCGACGATCGCAACAACCGATTGATTCATACGCTTTCCTCCTTCTCTTAATTCTAAGAAATTCTAAAGAAAAAAGAAAGCGCCGAGAGAGTGTCTCGGCGCTGTCGATTGAACGATTACGCGTTCAATTTTGATTTAGCTGTTTCAGCGAGTGACGCGAATGCCTGTGCATCTGTCACAGCAAGCTCAGCAAGCATCTTACGGTTGATGTCGATTCCTGCAAGCTTGAGGCCGTGCATCATACGGCTGTATGAGAGACCGTTTGTGCGTGCTGCCGCATTGATACGTGTGATCCAAAGACGACGGAAATCACGTTTCTTCTGACGACGGTCACGGTAAGCGTACATGAGTGACTTCATGACCTGTTGTTTTGCTACTTTAAATAGAATGTGTTTCGAACCAAAGTATCCTTTGGCAAGTTTAATTTGCTTTTTACGACGTTGACGAGTCGTATAACCGCCTTTTACGCGTGGCATATGGATTCCCTCCTAAATTGTTTCTGTATTACTTCGCGATCATGTTGCGAATGCGTTTGAAGTCTCCAGCTGATACGATAGCGCCTTTACGGAGCTTACGTTTCGCTTTAGTCGATTTGTTTGCGAACAAGTGACTTGTGTAAGCGTGTGAACGCTTGAGTTTACCTGATGCTGTACGTTTGAAACGTTTTGAAGCACCGCGGTGCGATTTCATTTTCGGCATGAGTATTTCCTCCCCACTGAGAATCGATAATTAATCTTCTTTGTTCGGAGCCAGCACTAAGAACATGCTGCGTCCTTCCATCTTCGGCTTTTGTTCAACTGTTGCCAAATCGGCACATTCCGCTGCCATTTTGTCCAAAACACGTTTCCCGATTTCCGAGTGTGTGATGGCACGTCCGCGGAAACGAATCGAAGCCTTCACTTTGTTTCCTTTTTCAAGGAACTTGCGTGCATTACGCAATTTTGTTTGGAAATCGTTGTCCTCGATTGTTGGACTGAGACGTACTTCTTTCATTTGGATGACTTTTTGGTTTTTACGCGCTTCTTTCTCCTTTTTCTGGAGTTCGAAACGGTACTTCCCATAATCCATAATTTTAGCGACCGGTGGATTTGCTTTATCTGCGACTAAGACGAGGTCTAGTTCCGCTTCTTCAGCTAAACGTAACGCATCGTTACGTGATGTCACACCGAGTTGTGCACCGTCTGCGCCAATGAGACGTACTTCACGGGCACGAATGTTTTCGTTGATAAAGAGCTCTTTGCTAATGGTTAGCACCTCCATCGTGCGATTGCACGAGATTTAGATTGACAAGACAACATGGCAATAAAAAAAGCGTCGGCAGTTTCCCACCCACACATCAGTTGAGGTCATAAAACGGCAGACGATGCCGAATGAACCAAGAACTTGATGGACCTGCCTGATGACTCTCAGACGAGGTGAAAAGCGGGTGCTTCTGCTTTGTTGTTTTTAATCACTATGTCATCTTAGCACTAGCAGGAAAAGATGTCAAGATATCGCGCATGAATAATTGGTAGCTCACACTTTTATGATGATACCAGTCATTCTCTCGTTTCGCAATACCTTTTCAAAGGGAATAATGAAATATCAAAGGAGGGATCGACATGAACTGGCGAAAAGATGTATCGCGAGAACATGACTACCATGATCAAGTCCAGCAGATTGTCAGTAAGACGATGCAAGCACATGGGCTAGAAGATGAAAAATTACAGGCGGTATTGACAGACTTACTAGAAGAAATGAATCGCATCACTTTAAAAATCGTCGATGACCATGAGTCGGCTCAAAATTATATCCATAAACGGTGGTACTAAAAAAGGGCAGGCGCCCTTTTTTAATACCACTTAGTTTGTAAGTGACTTGAAGAAGTTCCCGATCGCCTCAAACAATCGGGCGAAGAATCCTTTCACCTCTTCTTGTTCGAGGAATGCCTGCACATCTTGACCCGCATCTTTCAATCCACTGCTGATCGCTGACCAATCTAAATTGGCCTGTTGCATGTTTTCGAATAGTGTCGTCAGTTGATCGAGTTGGCCCTCAGACAACTGGACGTTATTTTGGTTCAATACTTGAATGACGATGTCACGGATCTCAATATTTGTCTCCGGCATCTGATTTGCAATTTCCGCTTTAATCTCGTTCATGAGACCTGCTACATCCTCTTGTCCGACCGTCTTACCGATTTCAGACGTAACCGCCAGCTCTTCTTGTGCCAATTCTTTTCGCTCCTCCGACAGTTCAATCCCAGTCTCGGCCGCGGTCTGATCATATGCCTTCATAATTCCCGTCAGAGCCGAGGTGCCCGTCACGTTAATCGGTGAAGTGATATAGATGTCCGCATCCGTCACACCTGCCGTGACGAGGGCGTTCGCATACATATCTTTCGTGACCCATGTCACGTTTTCCGTTTGAATATCAAGACCTGTCCCGTTCGTCAATTTGATTCGGGCAGACGAGTACATGCCGCCTCCACGTTGTGCTTGCGGAACCGAGTCTCCTAAATATTTTTCTTCATCTGCGGCAGTCGTGATAATGGGTTCGATTCCTTCTGGGGCATCCATACGTTCGAGTACCCATTTTTGTTGCTCTGAAGATAACGATTCCCCGAGCGTCACAATCGTATCGTTGACGATGGCCTCCGCTCCGACTTTTGGAAGCGCTCCTGTGAACGCAACCGCTCCAATGGTAAGTGCCAATACTGGCTTCATATAATTCATTAAGTATCACTCCTTATGTTTACGATACGTGTAGATGAACAAATACACATCCGTCTATAGACCGAAAAAAACCACCTTTCTGGTTGGAAAGGTGGTCCCTCACTTAACGTGAACGGTTCGCAATCTCATCTGTGAGCGATGCGATGAATTCATCAAGTGAAGCAGAAACTTGCTCCTGCTGACCGTAGCGGCGAATATTGACCGCACGCTCATCCCGCTCTTTATCCCCAAGAACGAGCGTCATCGGAATCTTCTTCATTTGTGCTTCACGAATCTTATAACCTAGTTTCTCGTCACGGAGATCCGTTTCGACACGGACGCCACGTTTGACGAGTTCTGCTTTCACTTCCGCGACGTATTCGTCGTGTACGTGTGAAACCGGGATCAACTTGACTTGGACCGGTGCGAGCCATGTCGGGAACGCGCCTTTATACTCTTCAATCAAGTAGGCGACAAACCGTTCCATCGTTGAGACGACACCACGGTGCAACACGATTGGACGGTGGTCCTTACCGTCTGGCCCAGTGTATGTCAAATCGAAACGCTCCGGAAGCAAGAAGTCGAGTTGGACAGTCGAGAGCGTCTCTTCTTTCCCGAGCGCCGTCCGTACTTGCACGTCGAGTTTCGGTCCGTAGAATGCCGCTTCCCCTTCCGCCTCAAAGTATGGAAGCTCGAGCTCATCCATCGTTTCCTTCAACTGACTTTGTGCCATTTCCCAAATCGCATCGTTATCGAAGTACTTCTCTTTATCAGCAGGATCGCGATACGAGAGACGGAAACGATAATCTTTGATGCCGAAGTCAGCGTATACTTCTTGAATCAAATGAACGATGTCTTTGAATTCTTGTTTCATCTGTTCCGGTGTAACGAACGTATGTCCATCATTCAAGACCATGTAGCGAACACGTTGAAGACCTGTGAGCGCCCCTGACATCTCATAACGGTGCATTCCACCAAGCTCAGCGATTCGAAGTGGAAGTTCACGGTACGAACGTGGCTCATGTTTGTAGATTGTCATATGGTGCGGGCAGTTCATCGGACGAAGGACGAGTTCTTCGTTGTCCATCTCCATTTTCGGGAACATGTCGTCTTGGTAGTGATCCCAGTGTCCAGATGTCTTGTACAAGTCGACCGAACCGAGAACCGGTGTGTAGACATGTTGATATCCGAGTTCGAGCTCTTTATCAACGATGTAGCGCTCGACCGTACGACGAATCGAAGCCCCTTTTGGAAGCCACATCGGAAGCCCCTGACCGACTTCTTGTGAGACGAAGAAGAGGTCGAGTTCTTTCCCGAGTTTACGATGATCGCGTTCTTTCGCCTCTTCAAGAAGACGCAAGTGTTCAGCGAGTTGTTCTTTCGTCGCCCACGCTGTTCCATAAATACGCTGTAACATCTTATTGTCTGAGTCCCCACGCCAGTAGGCACCAGCCACGCTCATCAATTTGAAGATTTTCAACTTCGATGTTGACGGGACGTGTGGTCCACGGCAAAGATCAAAGAACTCACCTTGATGGTAGATTGTCAGTGTTTGATCAGCAGGAATATCCTCGATCAACTCGATCTTGAGCGGGTCTCCCAACTCTTTATAGCGAGCGAGCGCCTCGTCACGAGAAACGACTTCGCGTGTGATTTCCAAGTTCTCATCGACGATGCGTTTCATCATCTTTTCGATTTCAGGAAGGTCTTCCTCATTGATGCGACGATCCATCTCGATATCGTAATAGAATCCGTTCTCAATCGTCGGCCCAATTCCGAGATAGATGTTATTGTCTTCTCCGTATAACCGTTTGATTGCTTGAGCCATCAAGTGAGCCGACGAGTGACGCATCAAATCAAGACCGTCTTCCGAGTCCGGCATCACGAGCTCGATTTTGCCGTCATGTTCGATTGGACGACGGTAGTCGATGAGTTCTCCGTCTAGTTTTGCTGCGATTGCTTTTTTACGGAGTCCCGGACTAATCGAGCCCGCGACGTCTTCTGCTGTGACGCCGGCTTCGAACTCTTTTACCGCGCCATCTGGAAATGTTAATTGAATCATGTACATTTGTCCCCTCTCAAAAATGAATATAAAAAAAGCCCATCCCTCAAAAAGGGACGAGCTTTGATTCTCGTGGTACCACCCTCGTTCCCAAGCAATCTGCTTGGCTCGAACACACGATAACGAGTGTGAATCGCCGCACGATTGACCCGTACGGTGCTCCGAGGGAGTAAATGCATCGTCGTCGTTAGGAAGCTTCCACCGCCCTTCCCTCGCTAAAACTCGTCTCGATGATCCATATCCTCTTCTATGCATCCTTTATATGATTCTTAGTATAGTCAACTCACCAGAGAAAAACAATCCTTTACCGACGCCGATTTTCACCCTTTAATTCAATTTGGGTCGTCGTCGTAGAAATACGTTGCATGAGTCGCTGTGCTTTCATTTTGTTTTGCGGCGAACCATCGATTGAAAAGTGCGTCTCGAGCTCTTCCCCGCTAAAGTTTGAACTGTAGAGCGTCGGTAAGCGATGCATCATCCGATACTGAAGAATGATGCCGAACAATTCATCTCGTACCCACGGACTGATGGCTTCAGCTCCGATGTCATCAATCAATAAGACTGGCACATGTTGAAACGACGTCAAGAAAGAATCGAACGACTCGGTACGGATTTTACGTTTCGCCTCCGACACAAAGCCCGGGGCGTGAACTAAAATCGTCTCGATGTCCGCCACCTTCAACTCATTGGCGATTGCGGCGAGTAAATACGTCTTCCCGACGCCAAAACTACCGTGGAGATAGAGACCGTTCACTTTTTGACGCGCCTTCATCCCTGTCACGAATCGCATCGCTTCACGCAATGCGATTTTACGCGCGTCGTCGGCCCAATCAAATGACTCAAAGCTCGCCTCACGGACTTCTTCCGGTAAGAACAAACTCTTAAACTTACGGTCCATCTCTTTTTGGCGTCTCGCCTGACGATGAGCGACCGTCTCTTCATAGCGAATGGCAATCTGTCCTAGATCGACATAGAGCACCGGTTGATGACCCGGGATGACGGCCTGATCTTCTATGAACGTTTTTCCATCCATCTGTTCCGCGTACTCACTCAGTTTGGTAAACCCGATTTCAATCGCCTTCTCCTCTAACTCTGGATGAGCGTTCAAAAATGCGATGACACCCGGGTGATTCAGTGTACGTCTGCGAATCGACTCGTACGCCTCACGAACTTCTTTTCGGTTCATCAACTGAGACAGCGACTGATTGATTCGTTCCATCCCCTCACCCCTTCTCTTTCAATTCATTTAATAGTTTCACGAGTTCCGCGTCATCCGGAACGGACGACTCAAGTTCCTTTTTCCTCGCTTGGTCGTATGAGCGCTGTTGTTTCGCCTCATCCTCGAGCCACTTCGGCATATCCCCTTGCTGGGGTTTCCGTCGTGACCCGACCGTGGTGCGTTGCACGCTCTCGCGTTTTTGTTGTTTCTTCTCGATGAGCGCATCTTGAGATTCTTCACGCTCTAGCGCTTCTTTTGCGTTCGTATAGCCTGCTGTTTTCCAACTTGTCGCAATGCGCAAGACATAGTTCTCGCTCAGCCGCGTCTGCTTCTTCACTTCGATACAGTAATAGAAGAGCGCATTGATGACCCCTGGCGCGAGACCGAGTGTGTCGACGAGTTCAATGACTAACTGTTCATCACTCTTTGAAAGTTGCGGGGTCTTCCGAAGCGTCGAGACATATTGATGCGGATGTGCGGACTCCATCACCTCAGGGTCATGCAAGTCTCCTAGTTTCGTCTGTTCAAGTTCGACGGTCTTCTCTTTCCGATGGCGCGTCTGTTTCTTTTTCAATTGTAAGACCATTTGACGACACCCGTCCCGCTTCTCTTGCTCACTGAGTGGCAGATACGCCTCATGGACGAAATACTCTTTTAACATCTCAGCCATCGTCTCTTCATCGAGTTGAGACACGTAGGCCAGTTTTGTGATCGTTTCGTCTAATTTTTTCGTGAAAAATCCAACTGGAAAATTCGTCAGTTTTTTCACAATTTCCATATCGAACGAATAGTTGATTTCAATCTTTGCCCGGTCCGGCTTTTCATAATTTTTTTGTGTGAACGCACGATGGTTTACTCCTTTGACATCAAACACTTCATTGAAGTCCTTTGTCACCTCGACGATGCCTGCCGGCAACGGATCAATCGTAAAACGCCCTTGCAGTTGTTTGAATCGTACTTCCCCGACTTTATAGAAGAGGAAACTCGACAGTAACCCATCATTCAAAAACGTGTGCGGTGCAAGCGGGACGCGTAACTGATAGACGTATTGTGTCAATCGAGCGTCTTTTGTTTTATAGGTGCGCACTAACCCGATCGCTTCTAAACGGAACAGACTGTCCATTAACTCATTGATAGAGAACTCCAACATCTCACATAATGCACTATGTGACATATAGTTGGATTTCATTTTGCCCGGCTTCAGTTCGCTCCATAACGTTTGATAGAGTGCGAGCGCCTTCACTCCGATGACAGGTTGATATAAGTGGTAAAGGGACTGGTACGATTCACGGTCGACAAGACCGGTACTCATGATTAACAATTCGTCCGTCCCAAAGATTGTACGTTCTTTCTCCATGGCTCTCTCCCTTGAAAAAGGGCGACCAGCAGGCCGCCCTTTAGTTGGTCGAATTTTCTTGCTTCATTAAATCTTCAAGTTCTTTAAAGAACACCGTGATGTCTTTGAATTGACGATAAACCGATGCGAACCGAACATATGCGACTTCATCGACTCGTGCAAGTTCATTCATCACAAGCTCGCCTACTTGTTCACTTGGAATTTCTGACTGGGCGAGGGCACGGAGTTGCTGTTCGACTTTCGTCACAACCCCTTCGAGCTGTTCAAGTGTGACCGGTCGTTTCTCGCACGCCCGAATAATGCCGCGAAGTACTTTCTCACGACTGAACTCTTCACGATTTCCATCTTTTTTGACAATGATGAGCGGTGTCTGTTCGACCGTCTCAAACGTTGTAAACCGATACCCACATTTTTCACATTCACGACGACGTCGAATCGAATAATGGTCTTGCACCGGACGGGAATCGAGCACTCTCGTTCCATTATGATCACATTTCGGACAACGCATGCTCAAACCTCCTTATCGTTCGACTGTTTTATTTCCAATAGCACGTAGCGGGAATTGTTGCGTGAGTGCCTCGTAGTAGTGCGATACAATTTGCGAGAGGTCTGCACCGAGTCGCTGCTCACGGTTTAATGTGAAATCGACTGCCGTCCGACCGCCATCCACTTGAACAATCGTGATGAGCCCGTCCCAACCTTCCCCTACAAATGAAAGTTCCCCTCGATTTGCATCGATTCGACGAACCGTCTGTCCGTTCTCTTGAATCTTTCCTTCTAACCATTGCAACATCGCATGTGACGATGCCGCATAGTAACGTGTTTGGAGCATTTCATTTTTATGTGTATCTTTCGTTTCAATATGTGTTTGTAACTTATCTAACAGTCCCATAATCCACCTCAACGCCTGAGTTATATACGTTAAGCATATCAAAATTAAGGCGACAACAAAACAATTAAAAGGGCTGACCATTAAACGGCCAGCCTCAAAAGGTCAATCTGATTTATTTGCTGATTGCCACTTGCGCTTCCGGAACACGAATCGGTCCCATTCCACGCTCAAGTTTCACATCTTCACGTACTTTTGCATCCAATCCTTCAGCAATATACTGCGATGCTGTAGCCGGATCGATTCGATCTCCACATGTAAACACGTCAACTGACGCATAGCCATGTTCTGGGAAACTGTGAATCGTTAAGTGTGATTCTGAAATGATGACGACTCCACTTACACCGTGTGGCGCAAACTTGTGGAATGCAACTTCGCGGACTTCAGCGCCCGAACGAAGAGCAGCATCGACGAACAAACGCTCGATGTAGTCGATATCATTCAATTTGTCGGGATTGCACTCCCAAAGTTCTGTAATAATGTGACGTCCCATAGTATCCATATTAGTGGATCCCCCTTTACATCAATGGTCTCAAAGTAGTTGATGATCACTCACTTTGTGCCTGAATCGCCCACAACCACGGGGGCAAGTTAGTCCTAAGAGGTCCTAACCCTTTAAGTTGCGTTTGTCAGACCAATTGAAGTTCACGAAATTGAGTGTAACGTGTTTGGGACGTCCTTACAAGACATTTGATAAAAAAATTCAAAAAATATTTTCCTGAACGTAATATTTTTTAGGCGTGTGTTTCTTGCTGACCGATTTGAAGATAGCTGGCCACCATGTCCAACAAGTCCACGACACGGCATGAATAGCCCCATTCATTGTCATACCATGCGAGTACTTTGACATGATTTCCGCCGAGCACCATCGTCGAATCCATGTCGATAATCGACGAGCGATCGTCCCCGTTAAAATCAATAGAGACGAGCGGTTCGTGAGAAACGCCTAAAATACCTGTCATTTCTCCAAACGCTGCCCGTTCAAACGCTTCATTGACTTCATCGACCGTGACATCTCGGTGGAGTTCGACGACCAAATCGACAAGTGATACGTTCGGAGTCGGCACACGGAGTGCCATTCCGTTCAACTTTCCTTGTAGTTCCGGCATCACAAGACCAATCGCCTTAGCCGCTCCCGTCGATGTCGGGATGATGGAACTGCCACACGCGCGCGCGCGACGCAAATCTTTATGCGGGTTATCAATATTGTTCTGATCGTTCGTATAGGCGTGAACGGTCGTAATCAGTCCCGTTTCAATACCGAACGTCGAATGTAAGACCTTCACGACAGGTCCGAGACAGTTCGTCGTACACGATGCGTTTGAGATGATATGATCTTCCTCCGGGCGATAGTCACGATCATTGACCCCCATCACGATCGTTCGTAAATCCCCTTTACCCGGTGCGGTCAAAATCACTTTTTTCGCCCCTGCCTCGAGATGAAGTCGTGCCCCGCTATCAGAGTTAAACTTCCCGGTCGCTTCGACGACGATGTCGATTTTAAGGTCTGACCAAGGCAAGCGTGATGGATCACGTTCCGAAATGAGTTCAATCCGTTTCCCATCGACTTCGAGCGCATCCCCATGCGCACGTACTGTCAATCCGAATGGACCATGAATCGAGTCGTGTTTAATGAGATGCGCAAGTGTTTCCGCCGGATAACTTGCGTTAATCGCCACCACTTCATGACGTCCCTCGAGCATCAATTTTCGAAATACCATTCTTCCGATTCGACCAAATCCGTTAATTGCCACTTTTGTCCCCATGATAGATCCCCCTTTTTCTACATTACGGTTTCATTATAACGGATAGCTGTAAGCGTTTTCACTATGATTCGTCACATTTTTTCCGTTTTTCTTTGTTTATTTTTTGAAAATGAGGGAAATTTCTTGGCGTAACAGACAAGAGAAAGGAGGCGTCATGATGTTTGATTGGGGAGATATCGATAAATTCTTTATTTCGTTCTTTATCATTTTACCGATTGTGACGTTAATTCATGAGCTTGGACACTTCTTCTTCGCAAAGTTGTTCGGCGGCTCACTCGATATGCAAATCGGTACCGGGAAGAAACTATTTAAAGTAGGTCGTTTACAAGTAAATCGTGTTTATTTTTACGATGCATGGTGCCAGTTCACTGATTTAAGATGGAGCAACAAGGTCACCCGTACGCTAGTCTATGGCGGTGGAGCCATTTTCAATTTAGCGAGCATCTTAATCGTCAACGCGTTCATTCTTCGACGAGATATTGAACCGACACTCTATACGTATCAGTTCGCCTATTTCTCATTCTACTATATCTTCTTCTCACTCTATCCCATCTATTATTCGAACGGTCATCCTAGTGATGGACGTGCGATTTATGATACATGGAAAAAAGGGTCTCCAGAATCCGATCCATTAAACTAAAAAGAAGGCGATATCAGTCGCCTTCTTTTTGTATCGTTTGAAACTGTTCGACCAGACGATTGATTTGTGGAGGGAGGTCCCCTAATGCCCCATTATTGTTTATGAGGAAATCCGCCTGGTGCTTTTTATCTTCAATTGGAATCTGTGAACGAATACGGGCTAACGCCTCTTCTTTCGTCAATCCATTCCGTTCCATGAGACGCATCAGTTGAATCTCTTCACGGCAATAGACGACGACGGAATAATCAACCAGATCGAGCATCGTCCCTTCAAACAATAAGGGAATATCAAAAATGACGACAGGTTCCCCCGATGCCTCATACGTTCGCATTTGCTCGTTCATTTCTTCTCGAATCGCTGGATGCATCAATTGATTCAATTGCTGACGTTTTGCTTCATCATGGAAGATTTCCCGACCGAGCGCAGGACGGTTCAGCACGTCGCCCACAAAACATTTTGGAAATGCGGCCCTTACCCCCTCAATCGCCTTTCCTCCTGGTTCAACGACCGTCCTTGCAATCAAATCGGCATCGATAATCGGAATGCCTCGTTCTCGAAACAGTCGCGATACCGTAGACTTCCCGGTTGCAATTCCACCAGTCAATCCAATCTTCAACATACACGTCCACCCCTTAACGTTGTTGACAGTGCGGACAGTAATGCGTACCTCGCCCGCCCAATTTCATCTTTTCAATTTCATGTCCGCATCGGCGGCACGGTTCTCCGGTCTGTCCATACACGTAGAGCCTCTCTTGAAACGTTCCTGTGGCCCCATCTGGATTGGCATAACTGCGAATCGTACTACCTCCACGCTCAATGGCCTCAGTCAATACAGCAATGGCTTCAGTCCGCACACGGTCGACTTCTTCGTGTGACAAACTTGCGGCCGGTCGTGTCGGATGGACACCCGCACGAAACAACGTCTCATCTACATAGATGTTACCTAATCCAACAAAGATGGATTGATCGAGGAGGGCGGTCTTAATCGCGCGTGTCTTCATGCGCTCTAAACGTCGGTGTAACACCTCGGTTGTCACACGCTCGTCAAACGGCTCGTACGCAAGTAATGAGAGCGGTGGTGTGGTATGAATCGTTTCATTCGTCCGCAACTCCATCGTACCGAATTTACGGACATCATTATAGTGTAGAGTCGATTGGTCCGTGAACGTAATCACGATATGTGTATGTTTTACCGGTTCTGTAATGGAGTCATAAGGGAAAAACTTCCCTTCCATCCGAAGATGGGAGACGAGATACCCGTTCGTCAATTTGAATAAGATGAATTTCCCCCGACGTTCCACATCCGTTATCGTTTCTCCTATCAAATGGTGAACCCATTCTTCGGGGTCGAGTCCGCGGATAATTTTAGGGTCAAGGACATCGACAGACTGAATCGTTTTTCCTGAAACGGCAGGTCGCAACCTACGACAGACCGTTTCGACTTCTGGTAATTCTGGCATACTGATTTCCTTTCTATCCGTTTATTTCGTGTCAAACCATGTCGTTCCAACCGCTCCGTCCGCACGTAACGGGACATCAAGTGTGACCGTATGTTCCATCGCTTCGGTCACAAGTTTTTCTAATGCTTCCATCTCTTCGGCCGGACCTTCGAATATCAATTCATCGTGTACTTGTAACAACAGCTTAGATTGAAGTTTTGACGTGTTTAACGCATGATCGACATCAATCATCGCTTTTTTAATGATGTCCGCTGCCGTTCCTTGAATCGGTGTGTTGATTGCGGTACGTTCAGCAAACCCACGCAAGTTGAAATTACGAGAATGGATGTCCGGGATGTTCCGGCGTCGTTTCAACATCGTCTCGACGAACCCGTGTTCACGTGCCCGTTCAATCGCGGCATCCATGAACGTCTTCACCCCAGGGAACTGTTCAAAGTACGTATCGATAAAGGTCTGCGCTTCTTTCCGTGTAATCCCTAGGTTTTGTGAGAGTCCATAATCACTGATGCCATAGATGATTCCGAAGTTGACGGCTTTTGCTTGACGACGCATGAGTGACGTAACTTCTTCAGTGGAAACTTTAAACACGTTCGCCGCCGTCGACGTATGAATATCCTCATCGTGAAGGAAGGCTGCCATCATCTTCTCATCTTGTGACATATGTGCCATGATGCGCAGTTCGATTTGAGAGTAATCGACCGCATAAAGTACCCATCCCGGTTCACTCGCGGTAAACGCTTTACGGATGCGACGCCCTTCTTCTAATCGAATCGGAATATTTTGAAGGTTCGGGTTAACCGACGAAAGCCGTCCCGTTTGAGTAAGCGTCTGTGTATAACGCGTATGAATCTTGCCATCATCCTTCACGACTTTCTGCAAGCCTTCGACATACGTGGACTGAAGCTTGCCAAGTTCACGATAATGCATGATTTTCTCGATGATCGGATGAAGCGGCGCCAATTTCTCGAGGACATCCGCTGCTGTCGAGTACCCTGTTTTTGTCTTTTTCACAGGAGGGAGTGACAGTTTTTCAAACAGGACGACCCCTAACTGTTTCGGTGAGTTGATGTTGAACGGTTCGCCGGCTAATTCATGAATCGTGACCTCGAGTGCGTTTAGACGTTCACGTAAGTCCGTTTCCATATGTTGAAGGGTTTCGACATTTACGTGGATACCGGCCCACTCCATCTCGGCTAATACGGAGACGAGTGGTTTTTCAAGCGCTTCGTAGAGTTCTGTCTGTTCATTCTCTTTCAACTCCGAAACCACACGTTCAAACAAGGTGTAGATGGCGTACGCCTTTTCTGCGAGATGTGCATGAAAGACGTTCTCTTCTGGGACCTTGATTTTTGCACCTTTTCCGTAGACCGTTTCATCTTCCTCAAGAGGATACGTAAAGTGTGCGGCAATCGAACTGAGAGATGTCCCGCCAGATAGGTTGAGCAAATACCCTGCGACTAGCAAGTCTTCATACCCACGCAGTGCCAGTTGATGACGTTTCAATTGAATGATTGTCTGTTTCGCATCGAGACAAATCGTCGTCTTCGTCTCGTCTTCAATCCATTCCTTGACCCGTTCGTCCTCAAGAAGCGTCACATCTCCAATCGTGACACCTCGCTCCGACGCGATCGCCACTCCAATCACGTCTTCTTCAAAATAATCATCATGCAGTTGTTCAAGCATCAACACAGCACGTGACAAATCTTGATCGACCAACGCGATTGTTGGTCGCTCCGCTTTTTCAACCGGTTCTTCTGAAGAGGTATCCGTCAGTTTGCCGATGAGTGACTTGAACTGTAAATCCATAAATAACGTTTTGACGACCGAAGCGTCATATGGCTTAAAGAGAAGATCATCCATCGTCACATCAATCGGTACATCCGTGTAAATGGTCGCCAACTGTTTCGACATTTTCGCTTCTTGTTCATTCGCCTCTACTTTTTCCTTTTGCTTCCCTTTCAACTCATCCGTATGTTCGTAAAGGGCCTCGACGGTACCGTATGTGGCAATCAACTTCAGTGCCGTCTTTTCCCCGACCCCTGGAATACCAGGAATGTTGTCAGATTTATCTCCCATTAATCCTTTTAGGTCAATCATCTGAATCGGTTGTAGTCCGTCGTAGCGTTCCTTGAACGCGGTCACGGTCATTTTCTCGACGTCGGTGATGCCTCGTTTCGTCAAATAGACCGTCACACGTTCATTGATCAATTGAAGTAAATCCTTATCCCCCGTCACAACCGTCACCTGATCAAAAGTCGGGTCTTTTGAGAGCGTCCCGATGATATCATCCGCCTCGTATTGGTCAAGCTCTAAGACAGAGATGCCAAACGCCCGACAAACGTCACGCACGAGCGGAAATTGTTCACGCAATTCTCCCGGTGTCTTTTGACGTCCACCTTTGTATTCCGCGAACGTATCGTGACGGAACGTTTTCTTTGACGCATCGAACGCCACAGCAAAATGAGTCGGTTGCTCATCTTCCATTAGTTTCAATAACATCATCGTAAACCCATACACTGCATTCGTATTCCGACCTGACGCATCCGACATCGGAGGCAGTGCAAAAAACGCACGATATGTTAAGGAGTTCCCATCAAGGACTAGTAGTTTATTCATTCAATCGACCTCCATTCTTCTCTTCAACCATCATACCATACGGGTACATGCGTTCGAAAAAAAAGACCCTTTTCTACGAATAGAAAAGGGCCAAATTCTCGATCGTGTGGAGATGAGCACCGATCGAGTCACGAGATGATGAAGAGGTCTCATTCATAGAATAGCAAGGTTTTGTAAAGTAAATATGAACGAACGATAAAGTCATTGTTAAACCCGAGGGAATGTAATGGTAAACGTCGTTCCTTTGCCTTCCTCACTCTCTACGTCGATCGTGGCATGATGCAAATCGATGATGTGTTTCACGATGGCGAGTCCGAGGCCAGTTCCACCCGAGTTCCGACTTCTTGCCTTATCGACACGATAGAAGCGCTCAAAAATACGACTCACTTCTTTTTCGGCGATCCCGATTCCGTTGTCCTTGACGCGAAGTTTATAGGAATCTGCCATTGCTTCCACGGCGATGTCGACACGACTTCCTTCTGGTGAATAGTTGATGGCGTTGGCGACCAAGTTCATGATGACTTGCTTCATTCGGTTCAGGTCCGCTTGCAAGACGACCGTCCCCTCGTGTTTCGTTTCTAGCTGAATCGACTTCTTGCTCGCCTTTTGACTGAGCAGGAGACAGACCTCATCGACGAGCTGATTCAGATCGACGGACACCAACTCCATTTGGAAGTCATCCCGCTCCAATCTCGACAATTCAAGGAGATCCTCAACAAGCATCTGCATCCGTGTCGCTTCTTTCTGGATGATGTCTAAAAACTGGTCTCGAAGTTCCGGGACTTCTTTCGCCCCATCAAGAAGCGTCTCACTAAACCCACGTATGGATGTGAGCGGTGTCTTCAGTTCATGACTAACGTTCGCCACGAAATCTTTCCGCATCTTCTCAAGTCGTTTCAGTTCCGTGATATCGTTAAACAGTAACGTCGTGCCGCGAAGCATCCCGGTGTCACTGAAAATCGGTGCTGCGGATACCATATACGTTTTTTGATTGAATCCCGTTCGAATCGATAACTGACGGCGGTGGACCTCTTCCGTCAGATAAACGTCTTCGATCAGTGTTTCTACTTCAGGACTCGGTAGAATCCCGTGATAAAATTGTCCAATCGTTAAATCATCGTATTGGAACATTTCACGATAAGAGCGGTTGACCAACGTGACAATCCCTCGCTCGTCGACGAGCAGAAGACCCGCCCCCATATACTCGATTAACGATTCGAGTCTCGCCCGTTGTACGGACTCCCCGAGAGAAATCGACTCCAAATTCCGGGCAAGCACGTTGATTGACCCTGCTAGGCTACCGGTCTCTTCATCATTTCTGAGTTCATACACACGGGCCCGATAATTCCCGTCCGCCAGTTCCCGCAAAACGATCGTCGCCTCATCGATTGGTCGAATAAATTGATTCGTCAAATGTTGGAGCACGAATAAAATTATGAAGAAGGAGAAGAAGAGCGCGAGGGCAATCGTCAACCAGATGCGATTGTACACCCCTTCTAAATCCGATACATAACGGATGAATGTTAAATAGACTGTCCCACCCTTCGCAAGTTCGATCGGTTTTGTATATTGAATCAACTCGTCCTCATCCGCTTCACCGAACGTCCCTTCCTCAGGGACCATATTCGGATCAATTTTGTAATCGATGGACCCGACGCGAAACGGCGTGCCAGCGATTACCTCCATCCGACTATTGAGAAGGAGAATATCAAAGCTGCTTCCGTCATCGATTTGACCGACATACTCACGAATCTCGTCCAATTCGCCTCCTTCGAGGTAGAGGGCTGCCAATTGAGCATCTTCTTTTAGACGGTCTCGTTCAGAATCCAGATAAAAGTCTTTGAAGAGTTGCCCAAGGACAATCCCGAGCGTCAACAAGACACCGGTCACAAGAAAAATGAGAGTCGTCATAAATCTAGAGCGATACGTCTTCATTCCGAAGTCGGCTCCTCCATCTTATAGCCAAGACCACGAATCGTTTTAATATAGGTCGGTTTCTTCGTTACCGGTTCAATTTTTTCACGAAGGTGACTGATATGGACATCAACAATCCGGGTATCACCCACAAAGTCATAATTCCAAATGGCCGATAATAATTGATCTCGCGTCAACACGCGTCCTTTATTTTTCGCCAAATAGGCTAACAATTCAAATTCTTTCGGCGTCAACTCGAGGCGCTCCCCTTGCTTGAACACTTCGTAGTTTGAAGTGACGATTTTAACATCTCCGATTTGAATGACGTCCTCTTCAACCGCCGATTCTTGCGGGGCAGAACGTCTAAGAATCGCTTTGACGCGCGCGACTACTTCACGTGGGCTGAACGGCTTCGTCAAATAATCGTCCGCTCCGAGCTCGAGCCCCAATACTTTGTCAAACTCATCATCTTTTGCCGTGAGCATTAAAATCGGTGTATTGACTTTTTGCTGACGAAGTCGTTTGCACACTTCAAGTCCATCCATCTCCGGGAGCATCAAATCGAGCACAATGAGCACGGCGTCCTTTTTCTCAGCCAATTCCAATCCGGTTTTGCCGTCGTGCGCCGTCTCTACTTCAAAGCCAGCTTGTTCTAAATTAAATTTCAATAATGTCGCAATCGACACTTCATCGTCGACAACAATTACTTTATCAGCCACACTGCTTCCTCCTCTTAAACCATCAAATGTCACTTTCTATTTTACAAATCAATGCTTGAAACGACCAACCTCAAAGCAAATCTTTACAAAAACAAAACAAATCCACTTTCAGTGTAGCATGTTCGATAAGAGAGAAGGCGCAAAAAAGGTGCCTCCTGCAACATGACAGGAAGCACCTCAAACTTATAAGACGCTTAATACCGAGCGGACAGAATCCGCAGACCTCGATAGCGCTGCTTTTTCTTCATCCGTCAAGTCGAGCTCTAAAACTTGCTCAATTCCATGTTTACCAAGAATCGTCGGGACGCCAAGATACAAATCATGGAATCCGTACTCTCCCTCAAGGTATGCGATGGCCGGTAAGATTCGACGCTGATCTTTTACAATCGCCTCGACCATCTCCACGATGGCAGCGGCTGGCGCATAATACGCCGAGCCATCGCCCAGTAGTTGGACAATCTCGCCGCCACCTTTTCGTGTCCGTTCAACGATTTGCTCGATTCGCTCATGTGGGATGAGTTTTTCGAGCGGGATGCCTCCAGCGTAAGAATAGCGTACGAGAGGCACCATTTCGTCTCCATGACCTCCAAGGACGAATCCGGATACGTCTTTGACAGAAACATTCAGCTCTTGTGCCACAAACGTTCGGAAGCGAGCCGTATCCAATACACCGGATTGACCGATGACGCGTTCTTTCGGGAACCCTGATTCTTTGAACGCCGCGTACGTCATGGCGTCTACTGGGTTCGTCAATACGATCAGGATGGCGTCTGGAGAGTAACGGGCAATCTCTTTCACAACCGAGCGCATGACGTTTGCGTTCGTTGCGACGAGGTCGTCCCGGCTCATCCCCGGCTTGCGCGCGATTCCCGCGGTAATGACAACCACATCGGAATCGGCCGTGTCCGCGTAATCAGACGTACCTGTGACCCACGAATCAAACCCTTGAATCGGTGCCGTTTCTTGCATGTCGAGCGCTTTCCCTTTCGTCGGTCCTACTTTTTCTTCCATATCGAGCAGTACGACATCCCCTAGCTCACGTTGAGCCAAGTACAGTGCAGTCGTTGCACCGGTGAAGCCACTTCCAATAACAGAAATTTTGTTACGACGAATCATGAGCTCTCCTCCTCGGTCGTCTTACATGTTTTTAATCAATTCATCCGCGAACTCTGAACATTTCACTTCTGTCGCGCCGTCCATGAGACGTGCGAAGTCGTATGTGACAACTTTCGAAGCGATCGTTTTCTCCATTGAGTTGATGATGAGGTCCGCCGCTTCGTTCCAGTTCATGTGGCGGAGCATCATCTCACCTGAAAGGATGACTGAAGATGGGTTTACTTTATCGAGACCCGCGTATTTCGGAGCAGTACCGTGTGTCGCTTCGAAGATCGCGTGACCTGTGATGTAGTTGATGTTCGCACCAGGTGCAATCCCGATTCCACCTACTTGAGCAGCAAGGGCATCTGAGATATAGTCACCGTTCAAGTTCATCGTCGCAACAACGTCGAACTCACGTGGACGAGTCAAAATCTGCTGGAGGAAGATATCAGCGATTGAATCTTTGACGATAATTTTCCCTTCAGCTTCCGCTTTCGACTGAGCTTCGTTAGCAGCTGCTTCACCAGATTCTTCTTTGATACGGTCATACTGTGCCCATGTGAACACTTTGTCACCGTACTCCGCTTCAGCGAGTGCATAACCCCAGTTTTTGAAGGCGCCTTCTGTGAACTTCATGATGTTCCCTTTGTGGACGAGCGTTAAAGATTTACGGTTGTTCGCAATCGCATATTCAATTGCTGCACGAACCAAACGTTCTGTTCCTTCAGAAGAAACTGGCTTGATTCCGATTCCTGATGTTTCTGGGAAACGGATCTTGTTGACATTCATCTCGTCTTGCAAGAATTTGATGAGTTTTTTCACTTCATCGCTTCCTGAAGCGTACTCGATTCCAGCATAGATATCTTCAGTATTTTCACGGAAGATGACCATATCTGTATCTTCAGGACGTTTTACTGGTGAAGGAACACCTGTGAAGTAACGAACTGGGCGAAGGCATGTATATAAATCGAGTTCTTGACGAAGTGCGACGTTCAATGAACGAATTCCTCCACCGACCGGAGTCGTAAGTGGTCCTTTGATGGCAATCAAGTACTCACGAATTTGATCAAGTGTCTCTGTTGGGAGCCATTCGCCTTTTTCGTTATATGCTTTTTCCCCAGCATATACTTCCATCCATTCGATTTTCTTGTCGCCGCCATATGCTTTTTCAACCGCAGCGTCAAATACGCGAACAGCCGCATTCCAAATGTCAGGACCTGTTCCGTCACCGATAATGAATGGTACGGTCGGTACATTTGGTACGTTCAATACACCGTTTTCAACTGTAATCTTTTGTCCTTGTGTCAACATATTGAATCCCCCTAAGTACATTACTGTAGGTCGACGCGTGCGCCGACCTACGTCACTTGTTAGTTTACCAAACTTTTGTCTAAAATGTGTCTCGAATTAACGTTCGTTTACCGGAACATACTTACGGCTCGTTTCACCGACATATTCCGCACGTGGGCGAATCAAGCGATTATCCGCATATTGTTCGAGAATGTGCGCAATCCAGCCAGACATACGAGATACGGCGAAGATTGGTGTGAATAGATCTTCTTCGAGACCGAGCGCATAATAAGTTGAAGCTGAATAGAAATCGACATTTGGTTTCAAACCTTTTTCCGTTTCGACAAGATGGTCGATTTTCTCAGACATCTCATACCATTTCGGTTCTCCGATTTGAGCAGTCAACTGACGGCTCATTTCTTTCAAATGTTTCGCACGCGGGTCGCCATCCTTGTAAACGCGGTGACCGAAGCCCATGATCTTCTCTTTGCGCTCGAATTTGCCACGAACATATTCTTCAACACGGTCGACCGAGTCGATCTCGTGCAACATTTTCATTACCGCTTCGTTCGCACCACCGTGAAGTGGCCCTTTGAGTGCCCCCATGGCCGCCGTGACGCCTGAGTACATATCCGAGAGCGTCGCTACACAAACGCGAGCAGTGAATGTCGAAGCATTCAACTCGTGGTCTGCGTGTAAGATGAGCGCTTTATCAATCGTCTTTTCTGCTACATCGCTCGGCTCTTCACCGTTTAGCATGTATAAGAAGTTCGCAGCGTAAGAAAGACCTGGTTTCGGTGCGACCGGCTGCTCCCCTTTACGAAGACGGGCGAATGCCGTCACGATTGTAGCGACTTGTGCTTGTAGGCGAATCGCTTTACGCATGTTGGCCTCGTCACTCATGTCTTCAGATTCCTCATCATATAGAGCGAGTTGCGAAAGTGCCGTACGAATCGTCGCCATTGCATTGGCTGATTTCGGTGCACGTCTTAACGTATCAATCACCTCTTCAGGCAATGTTGCTTCTTTTACAAGCGCATCTGAGAGCGCTGTCAATTCCTCTGCATTTGGTAAGTGGTCGTTCCACAATAAGAACACTACTTCTTCGAATGTGGCGTTGTCCGCTAAATCATCAATGGTGTATCCTCCGTAAGTCAATTGTCCGTCAATAATTGAGCTGACTTTTGAGGCTGCTGCCACAATACCTTCTAACCCTTTTGTCGTTGACATTCATAACTCCCCCTCAGTCTTGAATAAAGTGGTCGACCGTAAAAACAGTCTGTTTATAGGGAATAAGGATACGGGACGGGTTGTTCCCCTGCATTCACCCAGTCTCCGTTTACCCTGTCCTTTATATAGTATAAACAATTTATTGCAAAAAAGAAATGTAAGCGGCTTCAGTTGTCAGAAAATATCAAAACCATTTTTCAATAACTTGATATCCACCTAAAATCAATGCCGCGATACCAGCTCCGACAAGCGGTCCAACGGGAATCCCTTTCATGAATCCAACCGCTAGAATCGTACCTGCGAGGAGTGCCGTGGTGACGACCGGGTCGACACGCATCAGTTGTACACCTTGCCCCGCAGCAATGGCAACGAACATCCCTGAGGCAAATGCGACAATCCCGACCGGCCCTTTAATACTATTCCACAATTCTTTAAACCCGATATCGCCGGTCGCGATTGGGACGAGAACTGCGATCGTAATGATTGTCACACCCCAGCTGATTCCTTTCGATGCAAGTGTCGGAAATAACTGGTCTCCGAATCCGATTGCTTTGATGATCAACAAGACGCTACTTGCGATAATGACAGATTGGTTATTTGAAATGACACCGATTAAGACAAGCATCAATAAAAATAGATATGCACTCATACGTATTCCTTTCTTTGAACGGAAAAAGAACCGACCTTTGTAGAAGGCCGGTTCGATTGTCGTTCAATTATGCGTTGTAGATTTTACCTGTGAGTGGGTCGATTGAAATCATCTGACCGTCACGAAGCGATGCTGTCGCTGCATCAACACCTACGATGACTGGCTTGCGAAGTGATGGTCCAACGATCCCAGCATGGCTCGTCAATCCGCCGTCTTCTGTAATGATCCCAGCCGCTTTTTCGATCGCAGGCATCATTTCTTTATCTGTGAATGGTGCGACAAGAATCATGCCGTCTTTCGCTTTTGCATTTGCTTCATCCGCATTTTTCGCGACAACGACTTCTCCAACAACACCGCGCTCACCGATTCCACGCCCGTCTGCGAGAGCGTGACCAACAATGTGGACTTTCATCATGTTTGTCGTACCAGCTGTCGCCGCAGGAATACCAGCTGAGATGACAACGAGGTCACCGTCAGTGACGAATCCAGCGTGACGTGCCGCTTCCGATGCTTGAACCAACATTTCATCCGTGTTGTTCGGCATTGTTTCAGCAACGATTGGGTATACGCCCCATACGAGGTTCAATTGACGCGCAACGCGCTCCGATTCTGTCACCGCGATGATGTTCGCTTCAGGACGATACTTCGCTGTACGAGCAGCCGTATAACCTGATTGTGTCGGTGTCAAGATTGCTTTGGCGTTCAAGTTGATTGCCGTGTGCGCAACCGCTTGAGAGATCGCATCCGTCACTGTGTGCTCACTGCGCTTCTGACGATCTTTCAACAAGTTTTTGTAGTCGAGCATGCGTTCTGTACGCTCTGCGATTGCAGCTTGCATTTGAACAGATTCGATTGGGTAGTCCCCTGCAGCTGTTTCACCAGAAAGCATGACTGCGTCTGTTCCATCCAAGATTGCGTTTGCTACGTCTGATGCTTCCGCGCGTGTCGGACGCGGGTTACGTTGCATTGAATCAAGCATTTGCGTTGCTGTGATGACCGGCTTCCCGAGATCGTTACACTTCTTGATGAGTTCTTTTTGAACTGGTGTCACTTCTTCTGTCGGGATTTCAATTCCGAGGTCCCCACGGGCTACCATCAAACCGTCAGAGATTGCCAAGATTTCTTCGATGTTATCGACACCTTCTTGGTTCTCGATTTTCGGGTAAATCTTGATGTGTGATGCGTTATGTTTTTCGAGAAGTTGGCGAATTTCAACTACGTCAGATGCACGACGTACGAATGATGCTGCAATCACGTCAATGTCTTGTGAGATCCCGAACTCGATGTCCGCGATGTCTTTGTCCGTGAGGGCAGGAAGGTTTACCTTGACGTTTGGCAAGTTAACACCTTTCTTCGTCTTGATGATTCCTTCGTTTTCAATGACGCAACGGAGATCACGGTTATCAAGCTTTTCAACGACACGGAGTCCGATGAGACCGTCGTCGAGCATGATGTGTGAACCGACTTCCACATCATCGTAGAGTCCTTCGTACGTCACAGAGAAACGATCTTTCGTTCCGACGATTTCTTCCGTTGAGACGATTGTGACTTCTTTTCCTTTTTCAAGAAGTGCCTTACCGTCTTCGAATGTATGCGTGCGGATCTCTGGACCTTTTGTGTCGAGAAGAACAGTGACAACTTTACCCGCTGCTTTCGCCGCTTCACGGATGTCACGGATACGAGCTCCGTGCTCTTCATAGTCACCGTGTGAGAAGTTGAGACGGGCAACGTTCATCCCAGCTTCGATCATCTCAGGAAGACGCTTCTCAGAAGCCGGTCCAATGGTACATACAATTTTCGTTCTACGCATAATATAAAAACCTCCTAGGGGATATAGTGCAACTTACAAACAGAAAACGGGGGGCCTTGGACCGTATCCCGTCTCTGCAACATACAAAATCGTTTAAATCGACAATTGGTTAACGAGGTCAATCAATTGCATATCAATCGTGTGCTTGTTATTGTCGAGCGCCTCATCGATATCAAGATCCATCATCTGGTTGTTACGGATTCCGACAACGCGGCCCGCTTTCCCTTCGAGCAAGATCTCAACAGCGTATGCACCCATGCGACTTGCAAGGACACGGTCAGCGGCAGTTGGGGAACCACCACGTTGGATGTGACCGAGAATCGTGACGCGTGTTTCTGAGTTCGTCTTCTCAGCAATCAATTTGCCGATTTCTTCCGCACTTCCCGCACCTTCAGCAACAATGACGATCGAGTGCTTCTTACCGCGTGCAATCCCGTGATTGATTCGTTCCACGATTGCATTCAAATCCTCTGGACGTTCTGGGACGAGAATCGACTCAGCACCACCAGCGAGACCAGAATAAAGCGCGATATCACCAGCGTCGCGACCCATGACCTCGATGACATACGTACGTTCATGTGATGACGCCGTATCACGAATCTTATCGATCGCATCAAGCGCTGTATTGAGTGCTGTGTCGAAACCGATTGTCGCATCTGTTCCTGGGATATCGTTATCGATTGTACCCGGAAGGCCGATTGTTGGGAATCCGAGTTCAGTCAATTTTTGAGCTCCGCGATAAGAGCCATCTCCACCGATGACCACGAGGGCATCGATATTGAATTTCTTCAACTGTTCTACTGCTTTTGCGCGACCTTCTTCTGTTCTGAATTCAGGACAGCGCGCAGAGCGAAGGAACGTACCTCCACGTTGAATGATGTCGCCGACTGATCCAAGATTTAATTCGACTAAATCACCTTCGATTAATCCTTGATAGCCGTTATACACGCCGTACACTTCAAGACCTTCAAAAATTGCTTTTCGGGTCACGGCACGGACAGCAGCGTTCATTCCAGGAGCGTCTCCTCCGCTTGTTAATACCGCAATACGTTTTAAATTCACGTCGCTCACCTCTTATGTGTTTTAACGAAATCTGAAAATAAAATACCACGTCTGACCTTTGTTTTACAACACAAGTATGTGAAAAAAATGCATAGGGTATCTCACAAAGCAGTCACTTGAGGAATGAATAAAGCTTTATTCAAAGCCATTGTTACCGTTTTCACTCGTTAATTGTGCCAATTTGATGATATTTGGTCGCACGTCCTTGAATCAGCTCAGAAGTCGATTGCGCAAGCAACTCGTTCATGTGCTGTAATAAGACAGGTTTCAAGAGTGACGACTGTAGTGACACATCAACGTGTGCCCCCCCATACACTTCTCCTACCACTTCATCGACAATCCCTAGGTTGAATAAATCTTGTGCTGTAATCTTCATCGTCTCCGCCGCACGCTCTGCTTGTTTCGCGTCTTTCCACAATAGTGCCGCTGCACCTTCTGGCGAGATGACTGAGTACGTACTATTCTCAAGCATCAATAGACGGTCGCATACACCAATTCCAAGCGCACCGCCTGAACCACCTTCCCCAATGACAACGGAGACGATCGGCACTTTCAGCGTCGCCATCTCAAACAAGTTACGGGCGATCGCTTCACTTTGCCCTCTCTCTTCTGCGGCTTTCCCCGGATAAGCCCCTTTCGTGTCAATGAATGTCAAAATGGGACGGTTGAACTTTTCGGCTTGCTTCATAAAACGCAAGGCTTTTCGATAGCCCTCCGGGTGTGGCATACCAAAATTCCGTTTCATGTTCTCTTTCGTGTTCCGCCCACGCTGATGTCCGATAATCGTCACCGGCACTCCTTCAAACGTTGCGAGTCCAGATACGATTGCCGCATCGTCATATCCGTGTCGGTCCCCATGAAGTTCCATGAAGTCAGGGAACAAATGTTGGATGTAATCGAGCGTCGTCGGACGCTTCGGGTTTCGCGCCAACTGGACGCGGTCCCACGGTTTCATATTCCCATAAATATCTTTTTCTAATCGGTCGAGCTTTAACTCGAGATGACGAATCTCTCGGGATAAATCAATCCCTTTCGTCTCAGCCGTCTCCCGTAATTTATTTAGCTGTTCGGTGACTTCTTTGATTGGGTCAAACATGACGGACACCCCCATCGTGTAATTCGATCATCTTCTTCAAGAACGAACGCATCTGTTCACGATGAATGACTGCATCCAGCTGCCCAGACTCAAGTAGAAACTCGGCAGTTTGAAAGTTCTCTGGAAGCTTTTCCCGAATCGTCTGTTCGATGATTCGTCGTCCTGCAAACCCGATGAGCGCTCCCGGTTCCGCGACGTTCAAGTCGCCAAGCATCGCAAAACTCGCTGACACACCACCAGTCGTCGGATGTGTCAAATACGCGATGTACAGCAGTCCTGCTTCGTCATGTTCTTTTAGAGCGATGGACGTATTGGCCATTTGCATCAAACTGACCATTCCTTCTTGCATCCGTGCCCCACCTGATGCTGTGAACAAGACGACTGGAAGCCCAAGTGATGTGGCGGTTCGAACAGCCGAAGCAATCGCTTCTCCGACGTATGCACCCATCGATCCCATTCGGAATCTCGCATCCATCACACAGACAACGAGTGGAAGTCCGTCGATTGTCGCCTTTCCACATACGACGGCCTCTTCGATCCCGGTCCGCTCCCGATCTTTCGTCAACTTCTCCTCATAGTCAGGAAAGTCGAGTGGATTCGCCTTGACAGAAGGTCCCGCAAATCGTTCGAACGACCCTTCGTCAACAAGCATATCAATCCGTTCTTGCGCATGAAGCGGAAAATGATAACCGCAATCACACACTTTGTGGTTCTCATTCAACTGTTTTGTATAATGCATATATTTACAAGATGGACATTTCGTCATTAATCCCTGTGGTGCGTCAATCTTTGGTTCTCGTTGACGCAATGGCATATATCGTTTCGGTTTCTTGAAAAAAGCAGTCATCGCTTCCCCCTCGTTCATTCCGGCATCCCCATTCCACGCCACGTCTCGACAAATCGTTTCCGTTCCTCGAGCGTGTATAAATCCCCAACGTCTAATCCTTCAAAAAAGCGGTTGACCTCACTCCAAATTCGAATGAACAGTTCATTCTTCAACTGAAAGATGAGTTGCTGGCGAAACGTTCGATCATCATCGATCACCGTTTCTAATAGAGCCAGTCGTTCCTTAGTCGGTTCAATTTCTGAAAACGCCATGCGCTCCAATAGTCTAAGCATCTCAATAATATCGGTCGCTTTCGTCTGTTTGGTCACAATGAACTCCGACAAGATCTCAATGTACCGATGTCGGTCTTGTTCACACAAAAAGGTACCACCACCATGTCTCGTTTCCACGATGCCTAAAAAACTCAACGCTCGTAACGCTTCGCGAACCGAAGCGCGACTAATGGACAGCGTTTCGGCGAGCTCTCGTTCGGATGGAAGCCGATCACCTGGAACTAAAGACGATTGGACAATTAATTTTCTAATCTTTGAAATGTTTCCGTGAAATGAGGATGCGTGTTTTTCATGCATCTGACCGTTCAACTCCCTTTTTTGGATCACCTATCAAACTTAAGTGGTCAGACCAATTAGTGCGATTATATCACTTTTTAGGACTTGGTACTAGTTTCTGGACCAACCATTTTTGTATCGATTCGTTTCAATACGACATTTTCTTCCCCGAACCGTCTTTTCGCCTCCGCCACATACTCCTCATTCGGGTTGATGGAAAAAGCTGAAGCCAGTTGTTTCACTTCCTTCGAATCCGTGAATCGGCACACAACCGGCACATCCCCTTGTGCGCGTTGAATCCAATCTTCCAATTCAGGGAAGCGGTCGAGTGTGAGCCGGATGAATAAAGCTTGTCCGTGTAACGGTCGAACCCGTTCGACAATCAATTGCTTGCGACCATCCCGTTCATTCGAATGGACCTCGAGTAACAAGATGTTACCGGCATAGAGGGACCGTCCAAACTGCGCGAATGTTCGAGGAAACACGACGACCTCGTCTTGCGTCATGCCATCGTCTACCATGAGAACACCCATCCGTTCTTGTTTTTTTGTCATGAACGTCCGTACGTCGTCTACATATACGACGAGATAACCGTTTGTTCCATTCATGACTTCTTCAATTGTAGACGGTTCGATCCCGATATCCGGAAGTGCCGTCAATGGAGAGTGGACCACCCATGTCCCGAGCGCCTCCCTCTCTTCTTCAGACCAATTCGGTTCTTTCACTTTTTTTTGTTTGAGTCCGAGTGAAGACAGCTCATCCGGTAAAAAATGTGTTCCCGCTTCTTCTCGCAAACGTTCGACTGCTTCAAAGGCATGTGTCCGGTCACCGTGATACATCCGGTCGAGCGCGCCCGCACCAAGTAAGCGACGTAATTTCAGTTGGTCTTTATTTTTCCACTCCATGGCTTCTTGAAGCGTTCTGACATCTTTCAACTGCCCGTTCAGTTCAATCAGTCGGTCCACATCCCGTTTGGTCAACCCCTGGACTGCCTTCAACCCGAGCCGGACGCCCGGGCCTTCAAGCGTCGCGTCAGCGTGGCCATGTAAGACATCCGGCGGGTACACCGGAATTTGATCTTTCCGTAACAGTCTGACAAGTTCCGATGTTTTGTCTGATGTCACCACATGAAAGACACGAGGGAAATGTGCTTTGACGTAAGCCAATCGGTAACTGATCAAACTGTAGGCGACAGCGTGAGAGCGGTTAAATCCGTACCCGGCAAACTTTTCGATCCATGAGAAGATTTGCGCCAAGACGTCCTGGTCTCCCGCTTTTGCCTGCTGCAAAAATCGTTCTCGTTCCCGAGCAATCGTTCCGGTATCCTTTTTGGCAATCGCACGTCTGACCAAATCCGCTTCCGCATAGGAATAGCCTCCGAGTTTACGGAGAAGTCTCATCACCTGTTCTTGATAGACGAGTACACCGTATGTCGGTCTCATGACGTCTTCTACGTCTGGGTGGACTGGTTGGTAAGGCATACCGTGTTTTCGCTTCGCATACGTTTCGATGAATTGCATCGGTCCCGGGCGATAGAGTGACATCGTGACGACGATATCTTCAAACTCAGTCGGTTTCACTTGTCGAAGCGCTTGCTTCATCCCGGTCGATTCAAATTGGAAGATTCCGTCCGTCTCACCTCTCGCAAGCAGTCGATACGTCCGGGCATCGTTTAACGGAATTGTTTTCAGAGAGAACAGCGCATCACTTTCTCGAATCAAATCCTCCATCTTTCGCAAGCGACTCAAGTTTCGTAATCCGAGCAAGTCAATTTTCAGAAGCCCGACCTCTTCCAAATCCTTCATATTATATTGGGTCACGTGTTCTTCAAGTTCGGGTTGGAGCGGAGTCACTTCTTCAATCGGTTGACGACTGAGCACGACTCCTGCCGCGTGAACGGAGGATTGACGCGGCAAACCTTCTAGCTGTTTGGCAATCCGTAATAACTGCTGACGCTTTTGGCTACCGGCAAACCACTTCATCTGCTTCTGGCTCGACATCAGTTCATCAAGTCCTCCGGCTTTCACTTGCTTGCTCGCAGCCTGCCCTTCCTCAAGGGTCATCCCGAGCGCTCTCGCAACGTCTCGAATTGCCGCTTTCGCACCGAACGTGGCAAGTGTCCCGATCTGTGCGGCATGCGTATGACCGTATCTTGATAGTACGTAAGAAACCACTTCCTCACGACGTTCATCTTCAAAATCGAGGTCTATGTCTGGCATCGACACACGCTCTGGATTTAAGAATCGTTCGAACAACAACCCGTAATGAACCGGATCGACTTCCGTGATATGGAGGGCAAAACTGACGAGTGAACCTGCTGCCGATCCACGCCCCGGACCTACTTCAATCCCAGATTCTCGAGCAAACTGAACGATGTCTTCCACGATCAAGAAATAGGAAGAAAATCCGGTATTGGCGATGACTTCAAGCTCAAACTTTGCCCGCTCGATGTAAGGTTGTTTCACGAGTTCCATTGCCTTCAACCGCTCACCGACAAGTCGTTTCAGCTTTTGATCGGCATCCGGAATTTCTGGAATCGCCCCTTCCGCACGTGGTAGATGATCTAGCCGAATCAATGCCTCGAATCGATCCAGTTCCGATAATTCTTCCGTTGTGAACCAGTCATTCATTTCACTCGGTAGTCGAACGTGCAATCCTTTTTGTCGCACGTCTTCATTCGACATCACGTCCCCTTCGCGAATGGCAGAAATGGCTCGGAATCCTTCCACATCTTCCGGTCTCATGTATCTCGTTTCAGGGGCCGGAATCAATTGGACAGCAAGCTCTTCGCGCATGAGACGAAGTTGTTTCAACACTTGTACCTGTTCCGTAGTCTGAGGTGCCGGTAGTCCGAGCCACAGCTTCTCTTCATCGACAAACGACAAGAGTTGATGATAAAGGCGACGCCGGTGAACCGGATCACTCGCTTTCCAATTTTCAGGTAATACGATCAGCGGCATCGTTGTCCGTCCTTCAATTCCTCCCGCCTGGATGATACGATATTGTTCCTTCAGCTCCGTTTCGTTAGATGAATACACAATCACGGATACGTCTAACCCATCCAATCGGAGGACCGTTCTCAGTCCGATTAGCGGTTTCACCTCATATCGTTGGCAATATGACAAAAATGTCGGAACCCCATAGAACGCATCGTCTGCGATCGCCACGGAACGACTTCCCCGTTCGGTCATCTGCAAGACATATTGTTCTAACCGGATTGTACTTTGTAGTAAACTATAAGCAGTTCTGACATTCAGATGAATCATCGTTGGCCTCCTTTCTATATTAATGGAATTGTCAAACTCAATTCATCACTTCTCTGATACAATAATTATAGACAAAACTCACGACAATAGGGGGTAAAAGCGTATGATTATCAATCGGGGACAGATTGCACGCGATAAGTTAGAAAAATTACAGCATGGTCAAACCGTGTTTGCCGACAGCCCAGAAATCATCGACCGGCTCCGTAAGTACATTACTGAGTATCAGCTCGACGTCGTCGAGGACGTGACCGAACGAGGTACATGGTTCATCCCAAAGGAAAATGGAGACAAATGAAGAGAGCTGACCTCGGTCAGCTCTCTTCATTTTCTTCAAACGTGAATTCCCCAGCCACTTCATTCAAAGCCGCAATCACGTCATCCATCTCATCCCATGTGTCAATCGTGGCACCAGCCGCCATCGGATGACCGCCCCCACGGTATCGCTTGGCCACTTCATTGATGACAGGACCTTTCGACCGGATGCGCACACGAATCTCTTCTTTGTTTTCCACGAACATGACCCAACATTTCAATCCCTCAAGACCAGAGAAGCTATTGACGAGTTGCGATGCCGCTTCCGGGGACGCATGGAATGTCCGGAGCACGTCCTTGTCAATCTTCACATAGCCGACCCCCTCTTCCGTTACTTGGACATGCTGTAACACATAGCCTTGCAGTTGGAGGGTCGCCAAATTTGTTTTATACATATGACGATACAATTTATTCGTATCGATGTCTTTCGCAATCAGTGCCGAAGCAATCTCAAACGTTCGGGCCGTAGCATTTCGAAACTGGAAACGTCCTGTGTCGCCAACGATGCCGGCATAGAGTAAAAATGCCGCCTCTTGGTCAATGGGATATCCCCAAATGTCCGCGAGTTCCACAATCATCTCAGACGTCGAACTGACCGAGGTATCGACAATCTGTGTCATCGCATACGGATCTTCATCAGGATGATGATCGATTTTGATGATCGTCTTCCCTTTCAATGCGAACGGTCCATCGATTCGCTCTTGATTCGCCGTATCCAAAATAAGGACGAGCGCGTCCTGATACATTTCTTCTTCGACATGTTCCATCTTTCCTAAAAACTCCAGGTCTGGAACCATGCTACCGACCACATAGATTTGTTTCTCCGGATGAACCGATTTTAAAATGCGTTGCAAACCAAGCTGACTCCCCAATGCATCAGGGTCTGGTCGTACATGGCGGTGGATGAAAATGGTGTCAGCCGCCTCAATTTCTGATTTGATTGTATCCGCTTCCTGCCATTGCGTCATGATGATTCCTCACTTTCCTACACACTATTATGGTATGATGATAACAGATTACGAGATAGAAAGGGGTTCCTTCACTTGCAACTTGTCATGATTGGACTCATTTTGTTCGCGCTCGGTGCGTACCTTGTCTTTAAGCGCCGCGCTTTTTTGACAAAGACGCCAAACCGCAAAGCGTTGTTCAACACGCAAGCGTTGATCTGGTTAAGCTTATTCCTCGCACTGTTCGCTGCGAACCAAATGGTTGGAGGATTCGGTCTGAATTCAACTGTCGGTTGGATTGTCAGCATCGTCATGTTAGTCGTCGGTCTAGGGAATGCCGTTGTCGGATTTATCCGTTACCGCAAAATTTACCCACTCGCCGCAGAAGAACCGACGAATACGCCATCATGAAACAGAGCACCCGCTACAGTGCGTAGTAGGTGCTCTTTTCGTTACCGGTCGATGAGTTGTGCCGTGACGAGCGCCTTGGCGACAAGTTGTGTCCCTTGCGTCATCTCCACATCCACTTTCCCGAACTTCCGCCCGAGGTCGAAAACATTGGCCGACACTCGGATCTGACTTTCAATTTGAATCGGTTTCATGAAATAGACGGTGATATTCTCGACCACGAGGTCGCCTTTTTTCATATGACGCAGACTTCGCGTCGCCCCTTCGACCAACAACGTCGTCAACACGCCAGATGAGGCGGTCCCCATATGACTCGTCATCTGTGGTGCCACTTCAACCGTGAATGCCGTCCCGTTCGATGCAGGGTCTTCTTTCAGCTGGTTCGTGATCATGTTATCGAACGTCTCACCGACTTGCGGTTGGCGGTTCGCCAGTTGCAACGCCTTCAGCACATCTTGACGGCTAATAATCCCAAGTAGACGTCCGTAGTTATCGACGACAGGTAACATCTCGATTCCTTCCCACACCATCTGGTGTGCCGCATTGGTGACACTCGTTTGTACGCCCACCGTGATCGGACTTTTGGTCATGACCTTCTCGATGTCATAGTCATGGGATTTATCGATGACATCCTTTGCTGTGATCACGCCGACCACTTTCATCTGTTCATCGATGACGGGATAGCGATTATGTTTCGTCCGTTCATTCAGCTCATGCCAACGTTTCACCGTGTCGTCTGACTTCAGATAGAACGTATCGTGGAGCGGGATGACGATATCCGAGACGAGTAAAATCTCTTTTTTGATTAGACGGTCGTAGATGGCTCGGTTGATCATCGTCGCGACTGTAAAACTGTCGTAGGATGTAGAAATGACAGGCATATCATACTTATCTGCCATCCGTTTCACTTCATCCGTTGTATCGAATCCCCCTGTGATCAATACAGCCCCACCTGATTGTAAGACGAGTTCATGCGCCTTCTCGCGGTTCCCGATGATGACGAGTGAGTCGACATCGATATATCGCATCATCGCCTCGAGCTTCATGGCACCGATTACAAATTTCGATAGCGTCTTATGGAGGCCGTTACGTCCGCCCAACACCTGACCATCGACGATATTGACGACCTCGGCGAATGTAAGTTTTTCAATATTCTCTTTATGCTTTCGCTTGATCCGGATCGTCCCCACCCGTTCAATGGTAGATACGAAACCTAGGTTCTCAGCTTCCTTGATGGCCCGATAAGCCGTACCTTCTGATACAGCCAACTCTTTGGCGATTTGGCGGACCGAAATTTTTGACCCAACATCGAGTGACTCGATATGTGCTATGATCTGTTCATGTTTTGTGGTCATACGCGGAGTCCCTTCTCTCAATACATTTTCTACTCTATTCAGTATACTGTATCAGTCCAACTAGTTCAAACTGTACCAATCAAATTGCAACATTTCCTTTCTGTTTTCGAAACAGCTATAATAGACGAGTAGTCAACGTAAGAGGTAGAAGGGAAGGGATTCAACTTGAATCAACGCACCAATCAAATTGCACAATCTCTAGCGACAAAAGGGTTAGATGCAGCATTCATCACATCGAAAGCATCCGTGTTTTATTTCTCGGGAGTATACGCGGAAGCACACGAGCGATTGATCGCCATTTTAGTTTTGAAAAACGGCACAACTGCCATCATCTGCCCAGCACTTGAAAAAGGGATTGTCGAAGCGAGTGACTGGTCAGGTGAAATCGTGACGTATATGGACCACGAAAATCCATGGGACAAAATCGTCAAGTTATTCCTCGACAACCAAATCGTTCCTGAACGAATCGGGATCGAAGGGGAACATTTGACATTCAACCGAGTCGAGCATCTTCGTGCCGGTTTTGCCGGTCTGTCCATTATTGATTTGACAGACGAGCTCCAAACGTTACGTATGATCAAATCACCGGATGAAGTCCGAATCATGAAGCGGGCCGCCGAGTTGGCAGATATGGCCATCGAAGCCGGGATCCGTTCCCTCCGTGAAGGCGTGACCGAACTCGAGGTCATCGCGGATATCGAATACGCTATGAAACAGCAAGGTGTCCGTGAAATGTCTTTCGACACACTCGTCTTGTTCGGCGAGAATAGTGCCGACCCTCACGGTGTCCCAGGCAACAACCGTCTGAAAAAAGGTGATTTCGCCTTGTTCGACCTCGGCGTCGTCTGGCAGGGATACTGTTCAGACATCACACGAACGGTCGTCTTCGGTGAGGCGAGTCGCAAACAACGTGAGATTTACGACACGGTTCTCCAAGCGGAGGAAGCCGCAATCGAGATGGCGAACGTCGGGACGACACTTGGCGCAATCGATATCGCCGCACGACAAGTCATCACGTCTGCAGGATATGGTGAATACTTCACCCACCGGATCGGTCACGGAATTGGAATCGAAGTACACGAACATCCATCGATGGCAGCGAACAATGACACGACCGCCCAAGTCGGGATGACGTTCACAGTCGAACCGGGTATCTATTTACCGGGAATCGGCGGAGTCCGTATCGAAGACGATCTCGTCATGACAGAAAGTGGGCCTATCACATTGACGAGTTATCCAAAAACACTTCAAGAGATTGAATGACAAAAAGTGCGATCCATTAACAAGGATCGCACTTTTTACATATCTTACTTTTTACATATCTTAATAGAACAAACGAAGCATGACATCCCGTTGAGGTACGTCATAACGTTCCATCTTCTCTAAAAAGGTAAGCTTGTCATATGGGACCGCCTTCAGTTCAAGGTCAATCCCCGTTTCTCCTTCAGATAATATGGCAAAGCGAGCCAAGTCATCTTTCGCCACCCCGAGCGCACCAGGATTGACGTAGCGTTTCCTGTCATCTTCAAACAAGTGGACGGGATGGTGATGTCCGAATAACACGATTTCTCCTTCATACGTCCCATATAATCGTTGCATATTTTCCAGCGTCGGTTCGAGAATCTCGTGAAACGGTTCCTCGACGATCGCGGCATGGCGTCGGTCGGTCGGGATATGATAATGAATACCGAACACCGTTTCGCCAGCCATTTCGACGGACATCGTTCGTGGAAGAGATTCGAGGACATCCGCATATCGAGTCTCCAATTGACGCGCGACCCACTCATGGTGGGGGCGCGTATGTGCATAACTTTCCGGATGACCGTATCCAGCCAAAAGGGAAAGGACGGCCTCATCATGATTCCCAGAAATCATATGCGCGCCCCGATCTAGCAATCGCTCCATGACCGCATTGGAGTCCGGTCCCATCGCAATCATGTCACCAAGTGACCAAATGACGTCGACCCGCTCTGTATCCATGACTTGGAGCGCAGCCTCTAACGCTTCGAGATTGCCATGAACGTCCGTGACCACTCCGATTTTCATCGTGTTCCCCTCACTTCCGATATTGATGGACGACGTTGACGCCGCCTGTCACATCGATGATGGCACCTGTGATCATGTCCGAGTCTTCTTGTAATAAGAACGAAATCAAACGCGCGATATCTTCTCCCGTCCCGTGTCGACCGACCGGAGTGCTTTCATCTACTTCCGCTTCCTCAATGCGCATCTCCTTTTGCGAGCCGACGATATTGCCCGGGTTGACCATGTTCGCCGTAATCCCGAACGGTGCCTCTTCCAATGCGACCGATTTTGTCAAACTGACGAGTCCCGTCTTTGCAGCGGCAAACGCAGAACGATGGATCCACCCAGGCGCCGTCCCACTTTCCGGAAATCCATACGAGATGATGCGTCCGAATCGATTCGAGCGCATGGAAGGAAGCGCACGACGCATTAACCAAAATGAGGCGGACAGGTTGCCCGTGAGTACTTCGTCCCACTCGTCGTCCGTCAATTCGACGAGCGGTTTCCGCTCAAAGATATATGGACCTGCATTTAAGATCAAGGCGTCCGGTTCACCAAACCGTTCGACCGCTTGCTCATAGGCCGAGAGCAGTTGTTCGCGGTCCGTCAATCCGGCCTCAATCATATGTATCCGCTCATGTTCCCAGTCGATTGGATTCCGTTGCAAAATGCTAACGTGCCAACCATCTTGTAACAGACGCTCCGTCACGACGCGTCCGATCCCTTTGGCACCAGATGTAATCAATACGTGTTTCATCGTCCTACCTCCTCCGCCTTATTTTACCCGTTCTTTCACACGAATTCCAAACTTGGACATGTCGTGAACACCGCCATGAAAAAATTCACTCATTTTCATGGCGAAAAAGCGTGAAAACCGAAAGAAGTGGTATACTATATATGTAAGCCGAACGTATATTTCGAGCGAAAGGTTGGGATTTACATGGCAATTGTATACAAACACATTTTATCTGCCGTTGACGGCTCTAAAGAGGCGGAACGTGCATTCGAAACAGCAATCGATGTCGCGATTCGTAACGAAGGGAAACTGTACGTCGGTCATGTGATTGATACGCGGACGTTTGCGACTGTAGAAGCGTACGATCGGACAATCACAGAGCGCGCCGAGACATATGCGAAAGAATTGCTTGAAGACTATGTCAATCGCGCGAAAGAGCGTGGCGTAAAAGAAGTCGAGACGGTGATCGAATACGGCTCACCGAAAGTGACGATTGCGAAAAAGATTGCGCCTAATCATGATATTGATCTTATTATTTGTGGCGCGACAGGTTTAAACGCTGTAGAACGTTTCTTTATCGGAAGCGTCTCTGAAAGCATCGTCCGTTATGCGAAATGTGACGTCCTCATCGTTCGTCAATAATCATCCATGCATAAGAAAGGGTCTTGCGCAATCGCAAGACCCTTTCTTATGCATTACAACACCTTGACCGTAACCGTTTTGCGACCGAATTGAATCGCCGCACTATGTGAATACATTAAGATGTCGATTTTATTTCCTTTGATGGCGCCGCCTGTATCAGCTGCCGTGTAGGTACCTAACAACTTGCTCCCTACGTATACTTGTACTTTTGTTCCGAGCGGAATGACGCGCGGGTCTACCGCGATGACATTGCGCTTTTGAGTACGAACGTTCCATCCAAGTGCTGTCTTACCTGAACATCCCTTGCAATACGGTGTATATGCCGATGCTTTCATCGTATATGTCTTCACGCTTGCTGGTTTGAGCGGTTTTGGAGCACTTACCGTACGTAAGTTCTTTGTAGGGACCCATCCGGCCTTCCCTTTATAGTTCACGCGAATCCAAGCACCTCGAGAACCTGTACGTTGAAGACGATCACTCGCTGTCATCTTCCCAATCACTCGTGCATTTGATTTCCCTTCTGCATAAACCATCTTCGAACCTGACTTTGTCGCAACATAAACTTTTTTCGTAGCTGCTTCCACTGGTGAAGTCGGTAGAGCAAATGCAAATACGGCGATGGCGAGAAGTAAGAGCATCATGATTTTTTTCAACATACGTTTTTTCGTCCTCTCTTCGTCAATTTGTCTTCGATTCCGTGTCATCCTTTATCTAGGCGATTTGTCACTTCCAATGAATATTTCGTCCAGATAACTATATGACGAAATATCGGTCAGTGCCGTTACACTTCCTGTTCATTTGAGTGACACGAACATTACAAATCGATGTCAAAAGTAACGATTTATCGTGTTAGATTAGACATTTGAATCGAACGAGAGATATTTTTATAAATTCACATCCAATATATGGTTTATTCATGACGTAAACATTGCAAAACGGTGCAGATGAGGCGCCTAATGTTACAAAGGAGATAACATTGGTCCCACTTCAGATTCTTCACATTAGTAAAAAAGACTCACAAAAAAAAACCCACGTTACACGAAGTAACGTGGGTTCGTTTCGTATTAAGCGTGTGTTTCGATAAGATTTGCGATGCGTACCGTGTCACGCGCGATGACCAATTCTTCGTTCGTCGGGATGATGATGACTTTAACTGGTGAGTGCGGATAGTTGATGAACAACTCTTTTCCGCGAGCACCATTGTTAAGTGAAGGATCCCAGTAGACACCCATGAATTCAAGACCGCGAAGGATGCGTTCACGGATGACGTCCGAGTTCTCACCGACGCCCGCTGTGAAGATGATGGCGTCGACACCATTCATTTCAGCCGCATATTGACCGATGTAACCGTGAATACGGTTCGAGAAGATTTTCAATGAAACTTCTGCACGATGGTTGCCTTCTGCAGCCGCTTGCTCGATGTCACGCAAGTCACTTGAGATACCAGAAAGTCCGTACACGCCAGATTCTTTGTTCATGACGTTCAAGACCTCTTCAGCAGACTTCCCTGTTTTTTGCATCAAGAACGGGATGAGGGCCGGGTCCAAAGAACCTGAGCGCGTTCCCATCGTGATTCCTTCGAGTGGTGTGAAGCCCATCGTTGTATCGATTGAGCGACCACCTGCTACTGCAGCGATCGATGCACCGCTACCGAGGTGACATGAAATCAAACGCAAGTCTTCTAGCGGACGACCGAGAAGTTCTGCCGCACGCTGTGTGACATACTTGTGGCTCGTTCCGTGGAAACCGTATTTACGTACACCATGTTCTGTATAGTATTCATAAGGAAGACTGTACAAGAAATTCTCTTCAGGCATTGACTGGTGGAACGCTGTATCGAATACCGCTACTTGTGGGACATTCGGCAAAATTGCCTGGAATGCGCGAATACCTGTCAAGTTTGGTGGGATGTGAAGTGGGCCGAGCTCGGTGAACGACTCGATGTTCTTCATGACTTCATCGTCAATGACGACCGAATCCGCATACAACTCTTTTCCGTGTAACACACGGTGACCTACGCCAGAAATCTCATCGAATGATTGGATGATATCCAATTCGATCAATTTCTCCAACGTCAATTCAACCGCTTCTTTGTGCGTGTGAAGTGGTGTGACCACGTTGAACTTCTGTCCTTCACCGTACTTGATTGTAAAAATCGCATCTTCTTTCCCTACACGCTCTATAAGTCCGACTGCGAGCAACTCTTCCGTTGGCATCTCGAGTAACTGGAACTTGAGCGATGAACTACCCGCATTGACTGCCATAATTTTCGTCATGTCATACACCTCTTACCTTTCGTTTTAAACGCATATCTTTATCTGTTCAATTTAAAACTGATAACTGTATCATAATGAAGATAATTGATTTTGCATACCTTTTTCAAGTATTTTGTCCATTAATTTTGAGTTGTTTTGAACCAATCATCAATCTGTTTCACAACATTCGCTACCGCTCTGACATCAGTGAATGACGGAAGTTCCACGAATAGCGCTTGTTTTGGCCGTGTGACGCCTTCTCCTACTTTTTGAAGGAGCAATAAGCTTTTCGCGTAACGTTCGTCTTTAAACATCGTCGTCGGAAGTTGAATGACCCCTTTCACAACAGCCTCACGGTCCATCCATTGTTTTAATTTCCCTTCGTCATCCTGTTCAAACAAATTGTTCGGGATGACAAATAATCCATGCCCACCTGGTTTCGTATGGCGAATCGCCTGTTCCATCAAGAGGAAATGCGAATAGGCATGTCCTTGTTCTCGTTTCATGTCGTATCCGGCTGCCACTTCATCATTTGGATAATAGCCGATCGGCAAGTCAGCAACGGAAAGATCGCTCGGTTCAACAAACAGAGGAGCAAGGGCGTCTTGATGGAAGTAGGATACTGGTTCTCCTAACAAGTTACTAATGGAATAGGAAAGACGAAGCAACAGTTCATCCACTTCGACCGCTTGCGCTGTCGCATCTTTTAACTGAGAGAGAACGGCGTGCGTCAACGTACCTGTCCCACTACCTAAATCTAGAATCGTCGCGTTTTCCTTAAGTAGCTTCGAAGCTAGATAACCCATAAATAGGCTGACCGCATCCGGTGTCGGTTGATTGTTCGGGGGGAGTTGTGTCGTTTCTTCCAAGACGAGTAAACTCACTGCTTTACGGACATCGTCCATCATCTCTTTTTCAATGTCAACATGGTCAAATACTTGGACGAGTGCCTCGATCGGTAATACATCCAGATCGTTGACCAGTTTCTTCGCTTCCTTCTTCCAATCACGATAGAGTTGTTCAAAACGTTCCATTTTCGTTCATCCTTTCCATACAAAACCGGCCCCCATGAGAGGACCGGTCGGTTCACGTACTAGTGTAAGCTATTTTAATCAATTTCGCCAAACGAATCAATTCGCTTGTTCGAACGCCTCAAGTGCCGCCGCGAAATCAACTTCATCTGTCATTTCATCCATATATTGTACATATTGGACGACGCCATTCGAATCGACGACGAATACAGAACGCGCAAGGAGACGCATTTCTTCAATTAAAACACCATATGCTTTTGCGAACGAAAGATCGCGGTGGTCCGAGAGGGTGACTACGTTATCTAAACCAGATGCAGAACACCAACGGCGCTGTGCGAACGGCAAATCGTTCGATACAGTCAAGACTGTACCACCGAGTGATGAGGCCTTTTCGTTGAACTCACGCGTTTGTGCATCACATACGCCTGTATCGATTGAAGGAATGACACTGATTAGTTTTTTCCCCGGATAGGTTGCTAACGTCACTTCTTCTAAAGCAGTCGTCAAGACGCGGAAATCAGGAGCTTGATCTCCTACCTTCACTGGATTTCCTTGTAATGTTACGTTGTTCCCTTTAAATGTTGGCATGTACTCATCCCCTTTGTTGTAGTTACTCGTTCATCATATCGATGAACTTGAGCCTTTGACAAACTTCCTGCTTTTGACTCTGTTTCAGTTTTCCCTATATCGGTAGGAAGAAACACGTTATAATAAAGAGGACACCATTGACAAAGGGGATGACTCAGATGAGAAACAACGTCTATTTGTACCATCGTAACGTCAACGAATTCACAAAAGAAGTGAAGAAACTGAGAGAAATCGGGGAAAAACACGGGTTCAACATCGTAAATCAACCGGAGGACGCGAACATCATCGCTGCAGTCGGCGGGGACGGGGCATTTTTACAGGCGGTTCGCTACACAGGCTTTCGTCAAGACGCCATCTACGTTGGTTTCGGTCGTGGATTGAACGAGTTTTATTGTGATTTCGACATACATAAACTCGATGAAGTCGACCGCCTCTTCTCGGACAACTCGATGCGAATCGAAGAAGGTCTCGAAGTCCGGAAGTATCCACTTCTTTCAGCATCGATCAACGAATCGACACCGCTCCTCTGTTTAAATGAGGCTTCGATTAAATCAAGTATTATCAAATCACTCGCCATCGAGGTCTATATCGACGATCTACATTTCGAAACATTCCGTGGGGACGGAATGGTTGTATCGACGCCGACGGGATCGACTGCTTATAACAAATCTCTCAGCGGTGCGGTCGTCGACCCACTCATCCCATGTATGCAAGTGAGTGAGATCGCTTCGGTCAACAATAATCGCTATCGCACACTCGGCTCATCCTTTATCGTTCATGATTCGCGTAAGTTGTCACTCCGCATCGTCGAAGACGGCAACGACTACCCGATTATTGGGATGGATAACGAGGCGCTGAGCTTGAAGTACACAGACCGAATCGATATCGAACTCTCGGACAAGGTCATCAAGACTGTCAAGCTTCGGACCAACTCGTTCTGGCATAAAGTGCAACGTTCATTCTTCTGATAAAGAAAAGGAGTGGTTCCATCCCTTTCGGGTGAAACCACTCCTCTTTTTATATCGTGGCTGTTTCTGCCTCGTACACCGGCTTCCCTTCGACAACAGTCATGACAAGACGGTTGTGCAGGATGTCTTCCCCACTCAATTTAAAGAAATCTTCGTCCCATACTGTGAAGTTGGCATTGTAACTTTGAACCAATAGCCCGTTTCTTCCGTGCGTCCCTGTAGCAACATGAGGCGAATACGTGAAGCTGCGAAGAGCTTCATACATCGATAGACGTTCACTCGGATTTAGCGTGCTCGACCCGTGAAACGATTGTCGCATCACCGCTCCAAACAATCCCTTTCGAACGTCAACAGATGAAATCGGCGCGTCACTTCCTCCTAACACCAATGCCCCTGTATCGAGTAAAGACTTGAATCGATAGACATCATGCACACGCTCATTGCCCAACCGCTCGAACAGCATGTCCATGTCATCCGATAAAAATACCGGCTGTGCATCAATCAAAACAGGCAATGATTTGATTCGGTTGATCAATGAGTCATTCAATAATGAGGCATGGATAATTCGATCTCGTGTCCCTTTTCTGGCAGGGTACTTCTCAAGCAGGCCGACAAATTGCTCGACCGCCGCATCACCGATCACATGCGCTGCCACATTCATACCGTATGTTCGTGCTTTTTTCACGAGTGCCTCGAGATGATCTGGTCGATGTACTTCAATTCCTCGTTGACTCCGATCATCCGCATACGGTGCAGATAACAGAGCGGTGCGTCCACCGAACGAACCGTCGACAAAGAGTTTCATCGCACCGAATTCAAACCGCTTCCGACGCGTCATCGCATCTTGCTGGATGACACGATCCACCACCTGTTCGTGGACGAGAAGGTGTGCTTGAAACGGAAGTTCGTCCAGTACATCTTCGTACGCTTGAATCGTTTCGAGCGGATCTCCATGATAGAACAAGTCTTCCGTATGGGCACCAACGATTCCATGTGCGAATAATGAATCGATTGCCCGACGAAGAGAAGCCGCATTTTTCTTACGGTTCCCACTCAATTCTTTATATAAGAGATCTAGTGCAGCATCATATAGGACGCCATTCAATTTACCTTCTTCACCTCGCCCAAGTTTTCCACCTTCGATCACCGTATGGTGGATCAGTCCAAGTCGTTCAAGTCCTTTCGAGTTCACGACGGCTACGTGACGACAGACACGCTTCAACACGACAGGACGGTCGTCAATCACTTCATCAATCATCTCGCGTGTCGGCATGTCACCGAGCAGACGATCATCAAACCCTTCTGCGACGATCCAATCGTCGTCCGACCCTCGTTGCTTCATCGTTTCAAGTAATTCTCGAAGATCCGTCGCTTCACTCGCATCGACACGGTCGAGCGCTTCGCCGTATCCGACAAGGTGAATGTGTGAATCGGTAAAGGCCGGATACACACTCTTCCCTTCCAAATTCACAATCTCTTCGATGCGACCGGCATATGTATGTCGGAGATGTCCCTCGTCCCCCATCTTCAAGACGCGTCCATGCTCAATAAACATGGCACGTTCCATCTCACCCGGTTTATTCAATGTGTAGATATTCCCGTTGACCCATAGTGTACCCATCTGACGATTCCTCCTTGATTGAAAAAAGATTGACGTCTACGTTTTTCCCGTTTCCGTCAATCTTCATGCATCGTTTATTTTTTTAGCAATTCCTGCTGTTCTAACCCTTTATCCACACGTTGACGAATTTCATTGGCTCCGTTCTCATCGAATCGACCGAGCACCCGCTCACCGATTTCGACCGCAGTGCCATACTCTCCATGCAAGAACTTGTTTTCCGCAAGCGTCAAGGCGATATGGACCTCGTTGTCACGGCGACGGAAGCGGTTTGCATATTGGAGCAACTGTTCCGCATACGTCACTTGACGAATCAGTGCATGGACACGGTCACGGAAGTTATCCATCATCTCTTCGACATCATGGCTAAGCCCGACGATATAAGTCATGTTGAACGGTGCCTTGTCAAACTGTTCGTCTAACGACTGGACACCTTTTTGGAGCTGACGTAAGTCGTTTGACAAATCATTCGGAACAACCGGCATCGCACTTTTCGCTAACAGGCGACGATGCCCAGACAATTCTTTTTTCCACGTTTCTAACTTGTGACGGACCTCAAGCTCTTCTTTACGTAATGAATTCGTATCCTCAATGAAACGCTCATGCATGGCACTGAATTGGTCAAGTGACCGTTTCGCTTCCTGCACTTTGGATTTGATCATACTAAACGGTAACATTTGCGCGACGAGAGCTTGTTCAATATCAAGTACATTCGCCGTGAGAGTCGTTCGTTCACGTTCTAATTGTTCGAATTCTTCTCCGACGCGTGCATTGATTTCATAGTTGCTTACAAGTCGAGACATTTCCGTCTGTAAGTGATTCATGATTTCGGCAGATTGCAATTCGCGCTCTTGTATCGTCGCAAATTCTTTTTTCACGTATTGGCGGGCATCGACCTCTGTTCGGAATGCTTCGAATAATTGATCGATATCCGAGCTCAACTGTTGCATGTCCTCTTCAAAATGATCAAATTCCAAGCGTTCGATTCGAGCCATCAACTCTTCTCGACGATCTTCCGCTTGATCGATTTCTTCCATTAATCCTAGTGGTTCAAGCGCATACCCGTCCATTTGCATTTCTTTATGTCCAGCGCGGAGTTGTTGAAGTTGTTGTTTCAGTTCCACTTGAACCGTACGTACAAATTGCGGAATGATCCGAATCAGTTCACGGATGTGTCCTACTTGATTCGATAAGGCTTGTCCGGTTTCAAATGCTTCAGAAACTTGACCGACCTGCTTTAAGTTAATCATCTCACTGCGTTTCGCCTCGGCAGCGGCAATCTCTTGTTCCACCAATGCATAGGTTGGTCCGAACGCATGGTTTTGTGAATTCAATGTCTTGCGGAACTGATACAACTCTTTCTCATCCTGCTTCACAATGTCCATAAGCGAGGTGTGATGCGTCGTAAATTCATCCATCTCATCGAGCATGGCGTGTACCATCGTCTCGAGCTCTTCAATGAGTTGTTCAGTTGCATTCAAGTCAGCTTTGACTTTCATGAAACGATATTTATCCAAGTCTTCCTCAGCCCGGTATAACGCTTCATCGATTTGACCTGCATGTACACTGACTAACTCATCCCAAGATTGATGCCAACGATCAAACTTTTCTTTCGTTTCCCCTTCCATCGGCCACTGTTTGAATTTCTGGAGTTCGACGGGTATGCTCGCACTGAGCACACTTTGTTTCCTCATATCCAAGTCGTCAATTTTTTGGTAAAAATTCCTTCGAATGAGCATACTCCCCAACATGCCGCCTAATACGACGACGATGATTCCAATGATTAATCCATAAATTCCGTAATCCATCTTTGTCACAACCTCCAAGCCGCTTTCGTGGACTTATGTACCTTTATATTAAAAAAAGAAGTATTTTATAAGAATAGATATACCTAATCATATTATAGAACCAACGATTTGCATAGGTTTTCCAATGGTTTCAGTGGAGATTGTTCATTTTTTCGGAACTTTCTAACAAGACAAATCTGAAATTTGCGTGTACCATAATGCTAAATTCTAAAAACATGAAAGATGGAAGGGGATTCATATGTTCCAAACGACATCGTACTCAGGTGATTTGACAGCCGGTTACGACCTATTAAACAAGCAACTCGCCGCATTATTAGAGGGCGAAACAAATACAGTGGCCAACCTTGCCAACGCCAGCGCTTTACTCAACCAATTTTTAGATCGGATCAACTGGGTCGGATTCTACGTGACTGATTCTGAAGACAGTCTCATTCTAGGACCATTCCAGGGACTCCCGGCTTGCGTTCACATCACGTTCGGTAAAGGGGTTTGCGGAACTGCGGCAGCTACACAAGAAACACAGCTCGTGGCCGATGTTCATCAATTCCCTGGTCATATCGCATGTGATGCGGCTTCGAACTCTGAAATCGTCGTCCCTCTCGTACGTGACGGGAAAACGATTGGCGTGCTCGATATCGATAGCCCGGAGTTCGACCGTTTCTCAGAAATCGACCGTCAAGGACTCGAACGTTTTTGCGAAACACTTCTTCGCTATATTTGATTGACAAGAGATGGTATTCATCGTATACTCATCTTTGTGCATGAAATGACGATAGCAGTCACAGACAAACGTATCCACCTTTCGGGCCTCGACTTTTGTCGGAGGGGCATCTCGTAGCTTCGCTATCAAGTGAAGGTGCTTGCACCTAGAAAGGGGCGTTACTCGTCTTTGACACCGTTGTTCTTTTGTGCAAAATACATGAACAACAAGGAGGAGTCCAATCATGGCTCGTTACACAGGTCCAGCTTGGAAACTCTCGCGTCGCTTAGGCATCTCGCTTAGCGAAACGGGTAAAGAATTAGCAAAACGTCCTTACGCACCAGGTCAACACGGAAATGGTCGTAAGAAAATCTCAGAATACGGTCTTCAGCTTCAAGCGAAGCAAGCACTTCGTCACATGTACGGAGTGAACGAGAAGCAATTCCGCCGCATCTTCAACGATGCTGGTAAAATGCCAGGCATCCACGGTGAGAACTTCATGTTCTTGCTCGAATCACGCCTTGACAACCTCGTTTACCGTTTCGGCCTCGCTCGCACACGTCGTGGAGCACGCCAACTCGTCAACCACGGTCACATCACTGTTGATGGATCACGCGTTGACATCGCGTCTTACCGCGTAAAACCAGGTCAAGTCATCGCAGTTCGTGAAAAGTCGAAAAACGTAAAAGCAATCGCTGAAGCACTTGAAGTAGCACCAGCTACAAAAGACTTCGTATCGTTTGACGCTGAGAAACTCGAAGGTACATTCGTACGTCTCCCAGAACGCGCTGAACTCAACGACCAAATCAAAGAGCAACTCATCGTCGAGTACTACTCACGTTAATGCTTTTTATCCCCTTCTTCACGAAGGGGATTTTTTTATTTCTTCAAAATCTCTTGTCGAATGCGTCCCATTTGCGTATCGAGGGCATCCGCCATGAGTGACGCTTCAATCAGCTCTTCTTTCGATGAATCTGGTACTTCATGCTGATATTTATATTGAAGCTTATGTTCCGTCGCCGCCCAAAAATCCATAGCAAGTGTCCGAATCTGAATCTCCGCCGGTACCCAAATGATTCGTTCGGCCAAGTAGACTTTTGTTTTCACGATGAGATGTAAGCTTCGATACCCGCTCGGTTTTGGGTATTTAATGTAATCTTTTATTTCGATGATATCTAAATCATCTCGCGCCTCTAGATGACGCAAAATCTCATATATGTCATCACGGAAGCTCGTGACAATCCGAATGCCCGCCACATCGTGCACATGCTCCCAAAGTGCCGAAACCTCTAAAGGTAAGTCTTTCCGTTTCATCTTACGCACGATAGACGGCAATGTCTTCATCCTCGTCTTCACATGTTCGATCGGTGAATACCCCAGTCTCGTCTGCCAATCCAAGTCGATGATCCCGAGGTCGCTCTCGAGTTCCGTGATCGCCATTTCATAATACCGAAAGTGTTCACGCCATTGATGGAACTGGTCGCCGAAAAATTCTTCTATCTCCATCGTCATTCCTCCTATCTCCCCATTTTAGCAAATCCGAACCGCACGTCATGTATAAAAAAAGTCCATTCCTCAACAAATAAGGAACGGACAGGATGTTTATACGTGACGAATCACAAAGTACTTTTTCTTACCGCGGCGAATGATGGTGAATTCACCGAGCGTGTCTTCGCGAGTGACGACTTTATCAAGTGCTTGTTCGCGTTCACCGTTCAAGTAAATCGCGCCGTTCGTCACGTCTTCACGTGCCTGACGTTTCGATGGTGAGATGTTCGCCTCGACGAGGAGGTCGACAAGGTTGCGTTCACCGTCAAGTTCGAATTGCGGCATGCCTTTAAACGCATCTTCCATATCTTCCGGTTGAAGCGACGTCAAATCTCCGCTAAAGAACGCTTTCGTGATGCGCTCCGCTTGTTCAAGTCCTGCTTCACCGTGGACAAGCTTTGTCATCTCTTCTGCGAGTCGGCGCTGTGCCACGCGCTTTTCAGGCGCTTCTGTCACTTCGGCTGCAAGTGCCTCAATCTCTTCATGCGACATGAACGTGAAGTATTTGATGAACTTGATGACATCTGCATCGTCGACGTTGATCCAGAACTGGTAGAACTCATATGGCGACGTCTTATCCGCATCTAACCAAACTGCACCGCCCGCTGTCTTCCCGAACTTTTGTCCGTCCGACTTTGTGACGAGTGGCACGGTGAGACCGAACGCTTTTTCAGAGTGACCAAAGCGACGAATCAATTCAAGACCTGCCGTGATGTTCCCCCATTGATCACTTCCACCGACTTGAAGACGACATTTCTCTGTCTCGTATAGTTTCAAGAAGTCGTAAGATTGGAGCAACATGTAAGAGAACTCTGTATACGAGATCCCGTTCTCCATACGTGAATCGACAGAGTCTTTCGCAAGCATGTAACTGATTGGGAAATGCTTCCCAATGTCGCGCAGGAAGTCGATGATTGACATCTCTTCCGTCCATTCGTAGTTGTTGCGAATCGTGATCGGGTTCTCCCCTTCAAGTGGAAGGAATCGGCTCAACTGATCCTTGATGCGATCGGAGAAGAGCTTGACCGTATCCAACGTGTTTAGTGAACGTTCATCCGAACGACCAGACGGGTCACCAATCATCCCTGTCGCCCCACCGACGAGCGCGATGACCTGATGGCCGGCCTGCTGGAAACGTTTTAGCGTCAAGATCGGGAGCAAGTGCCCGATGTGAAGCGAGTCCGCTGTCGGATCAAATCCCGTGTATAACGTCGTCGGTTGCTTGAGTTGTTCTTTTAATCCTTCTTCATCTGTCATTTGGTTGACAAGTCCTCGAAACTCTAAATCGTTTAATAGTTCCATTTGTTCCACTCCTTCGATTGACATAAAAAAACGTCCCTTCTCATATGAGAAGGGACGGAGATTCCGCGGTACCACCCTACTTGTCGCAATTTGCGACCGCTTGAGCGAGAGATAACGGTCTCGAACCGGCCCGAAGGCACGCTCTAAAAGTGTAATTCATCGATTGACATTGGCTAGTTCACAGCAACCACTAGCTTTCTGGACAAGAGGCCCGTCGACTACTTCGCTTTCTTCACAGCGTCATTATCTTGTTGACTATGCTATTCATTTTATAAGCATCGATTTCAACTTGTCAACTCTTACAATGAAACTTGCACGAGACTTCGGTTTCGAGGTAAGGTGTAGGTTGAATTGTGCTATAATCGAATATATTACTGTCTAAAATAGTTTTACACCATATTTAAGGAGGCTGTCATGCTGCAGAAGATTCGAGACTTATGGAATAATCCGACGTCATTGAAAGTACGTCGTTATGCCAATGTTATGTATGATGTGTCGTGGAACGTCCTACTCCTGACCATCATTTCTGTTGTACTCATCGGGTTTTTAGGTGCTGGAATTGGTGTCGGATATTTCGCGTCACTCGTCAAAGATATGCCGACCCCGGCTTATAAAACGATGACTGCGCAAATCAATACGTATACATCGACTTCCAATATTTACTTCGGAAGCGGGGAGCGCATCGGGAACTATACGACCGATGAGGTACGAATCCCGATTCCAGTAGAAAAAGTTTCTCCATACGTCGTCGATGCACTACTTGCGACGGAAGATGTCGAATTCTATGAGCACGATGGCGTCGTTCCAAAAGCGACGTTGCGCGCTATTTTACAAGAAGCAACAGGATCTGAAGATCGCACGGGTGGTTCAACGTTGACGCAACAATTGATTAAAAACCAAATGTTGACGAACGAAGTATCTTTCGAACGGAAAGCAAAAGAAATATTACTCGCCCTTCGTCTAGAGAAAGCGATGGACAAAGATGAAATTTTAAACGCCTATCTGAACGTTGTCTCATTCGGACGTAACTCGATGGGACGTAACATTTCAGGGATTGAGGCCGCCGCTCGCGGTGTGTTCAATACTTCGGCAGAGAAATTGACACTTCCACAAGCCGCTTTCCTTGCCGGTATCCCAAAAAACCCATTCTTCTACACACCTTACTATCAAGGTGGCGTCATCAAAGAGGACGTATCGGGTGCGGTTAACCGAATGAAAACGGTATTGAACCGCATGTACGTTGCAGGAAAGATCACGAAAGAAGAATATGATGCCGCTTATAACTACGACATCACGCAAGACTTCATGCAGACTCAGACGAAGCCTCGCGACAAATATCCGTACGTGGTAGACGAAGCAGAACTTCAAGCACGCCAAATCGTAACGGATTATCTATTGGAGCAAGATGGGATTGAAATCAATGAGTTGAGCTCGGAGGAACAGGACTCTGTCCGTTCGACTTATGCGAAGCGTGCTCATAACATGTTGCGTCAAGGTGGGTTCAACATCCGTTTGACATTGGATAAAGAAATTCACGAAGCGATGCAACAACCGGCTAAAAACGCTGGCAACTTCGGACCGAATCAAACGATTAAAGATGAGAACCGCACACTTCCTGAACAAACCTCTTCTGTCATGATTGAGAATAAGACCGGGAAAGTACTCGGATTCGTCGGAGGTCGCTATATCAATGGCAAGACCGACGATTTGAACCGTGCTTTCTGGGCAGAACGTCAAATCGGATCGACTGCAAAACCGATTCTTGTCTATTCAAATGCGATTGAAGCTGGCATGATTACACCTGCCACTCAAATCATTGACGAGGAGTATTTTTATAAGTTCACGGGTCCCGGACAACCGAAGAAACAAGTTCAAAACGAAGGGAAAACGTATCGCGGTGCTGTCACAGTACGCGATGCGCTCAAGCTCTCCTTGAACGTTCCGGCTGTTAAGATTTATGAAGAACGTAACCAAAAACCTGCTGATACGCAGAAATTAGTCGACATGGGGATTCCGGTATCTGAAGGAAACCGTTATGCTTCAGCGATGGCACTCGGTACCGGGGAAGTCAAGCCAATCGATTTGGCCGCCTCTTATGCGATGCTAGCAAATTACGGTGAACACGTGGAACCGTACTTCATCCAAGAAATCGAATATCAAGGTGAAGTCATTTACGAAGCGAAGCCGAAGAAAACGCGTATTTTCACAGAACGTACCTCTTATCTCGTAGTGGACATGCTCCGTGACGTCTACACGTCAGGTACTGCGACATATGCACAATCATTGCTCAGCGTTCCTGGCGATTGGATGGGTAAAACCGGTACAACGAACGATCAACGTGATTCGTACTTGGTCGGGTCGAACCCGAACGTTACACTCGCTGTTTGGTCAGGTTATGATTCACAACGCCTTTCAATGCTAGATGGTTGGGATTATGGACGTTACTATCAACGGACACAGCGCATCTGGTCGCAAACGATGAATCGTGTCTATGCGGATGACCCAGAAGCTTTAGGTGTCAGCGCCCGCTTCTCACAACCTTCAACCGTCACTTCGAAAGACTTCCAAGACTCAGGTTCGTTCTCTGAGAAGAAGAAAGTAGAAGAGAAAGAAAAAGAAGAGGAAGAGAAGAAGAAAGAAGAAGAGGCCAAGAAAGAGGCCGAAGAAGCAAAGAAAGAAGCTGAGGAGAAGAAACAAGAGGCTGCTGCCGATGCTGCCGCTAAGAAAAAAGCTGAAGAAGAAGCTAAACAAAAAGCAGACGCCGAGGCAAAGAAAAAAGCTGAGGAAGAAGCGAAGAAGAAAGCTGAAGAAGATGCTGAAGAAGCCGAACAACAGGCTGAAGAAGAGGCTGATGCTGATGCTAACGGTGAATAAACAAAGGGTCGACACACGATGTGTCGACCCTTTGTTTATCTTAATCTTCCATCGTCGAGAGGTCACCTGTTTCAAGATTCAATTCCCAAGCCTTCAAGACACGACGCATGATCTTCCCGCTTCGTGTTTTCGGCAACTTGTCCTTGAATTCGATCTCACGTGGTGCTGCATGCGCAGCCAATCCTTCTTTGACGAATTGCTGGATTTCTTGTTTTAACTCATCAGACGGTTCATAACCTTTACGTAGCGCAATGAACGCTTTGATGATTTCACCTCGGACCGGGTCCGGTTTTCCGATGACACCCGCTTCAGCCACAGCCGGATGTTCCACGAGTCGACTTTCCACTTCAAACGGTCCGACCCGTTCTCCTGCTGTCATGATGACGTCGTCGACCCGACCTTGGAACCAGAAATAGCCGTCTTCGTCCATATAAGCAGAATCACCTGACACATACCAATCTCCCCAGAAGTAACTCTCATACTTCGCATCGTTCTTCCAAATCTTCCGCATCATCGACGGCCAAGGCGTCTTGAGTGCCAAGTTCCCCATTCGGTGTGGTGGAAGTGGTTGACCCCGGTCATCCAAAATAGCCGCTTCGCAACCTGGGATCGGTTTCCCCATTGAGCCCGGTTTGATGTCCATCGTCGGATAGTTACAAATCATCATCGCACCGGTCTCTGTCATCCACCACGTATCATGGATTCGAAGATCAAATGCTTCGTGTCCCCAACGAATGACTTCTGGATTTAGCGGCTCACCGACGGATAAAATATGACGAAGTGAAGACAAATCATACTTCTCAAACGCTTCGTCGCCAGCGCCCATGAGCATGCGGAACGCCGTCGGGGCACTATACCAAACTGTCACGCCAAACCGTTCAATGACCGAATACCAAAATTCAGGATTGAAGCGTCCACCAACGATGACGTTTGTCGCACCATTTAAGAAAGGCGCAAAAATACCGTAGCTCGTCCCCGTCACCCATCCCGGGTCAGCCGTGCACCAGTAAATATCATCCGGTTGAAGATCGAGTACCCATTTGCCGGTCATCATATGTTGAATCATCGCATTATGGACGTGGAGAACCCCTTTTGGTTTTCCTGTTGAGCCCGATGTATAGTGTAAAATCAGACCGTCTTCACGGTCGACCCACGTCAATTCGAGATCTGTCGTCGCATCGTTCGCCAGTTTACGATAATCGAGCACCTTTTCCGACTCTTCGACATCGTCCCCAACGAGTAGAATGGTCTCTAAATGAGGCAACTGATCGACCGGAATGCGCGGCAACAGTTCTTTCGTCGTCACAATCACTTTCGCTTCCGAGTCGAGCAAACGGTCGTGAACCGCCTGTTCCATGAACGCCTCAAAGAGAGGACCGACGATGGCCCCTCGTTTGATTGCACCGAGCAAAATAAAATAAAGTTCTGGCTGACGTGGCATAAAGATAAAGACGCGGTCGCCTTTCTCCACACCAATCGACTTCAGAACATTACCAGAACGATTACTTTCTTTCTTCATATCCGCATACGTGTACCGCTCTTCTCGATCCCCATCGAAATAAAGCAGTGCCACTTTTGTCGCCAATTCACTTTCCGCATGGCGATCGATGGCTTCATATGCCAAATTGACTTTCCCCGTCAAATTCCATGAAAACAATGCTTCTGCTTGTGTCCATTCAAACGACTGACAAGCCTCTTCATACGACGCTAATTGATGTTCCCCTGTTAACGCTTTCAATTTTTCCATCGCTAAAGATTCGCCTCCCCTGTAAAGATTGGTATAACCACTTTCAGTATAGTGTTAAAATTATGACAAATCAATGAATTTCCAATTTCATCAAAACAGGATGATTCCAGCTTGATGAAAGCGCTATAATAAGAGATGGAAAAGGTGGTGACCCTATGGAAAAACAATATCATTCAAAAGTGTGGCAGACCTCACAAGGTGACGTCACGATTGATGGTCCGGTGGCGCCTGACGTGTTACGGACGTATCGTCTTGATGAAGGATTGACAGCTTTTCGTGAACCGGAAGATCAGCACGAAGCACTCGTCGATATTGCTGGGTTAAAAGAAGGAAGAATCATCGTCGCCAGGCAAGACGATCTCGTGATTGGATACGTGACTTTCCTCTATCCTGACCCGTATGAGCGTTGGAGTGAAGGAAACGACCCATACATCCTTGAACTCGGGGCAATCGAGGTGAGTCCTCGCTTCCGTGGTCAACGAATCGGGAAACAATTACTCGAAGTATCGATGATGGACCCACATATGGATGACTTTTTGATTTTGACGACCGAATATTATTGGCACTGGGATTTGAAAGGTAGTGGACTCTCGATTTGGGATTATCGAAAAGTCATGGAGAAGATGATGAATCACGGTGGACTTGTTTTCTTCCCGACAGACGATCCTGAGATTGCCTCCCATCCTGCCAACTGTTTGATGGCTCGTATCGGAAAAAATGTACGACAAGAATCAATCGACCATTTTGATTCACTTCGTCTTCGCCGACGATTTATGTACGACTAAGGAGGGATTTCATGTTAATCGAACAGATGATGAATCGACATGTCGTGACGATTCAACCGACCAATACGATTGCCCATGCCGCAAAATTAATGCGTGAACATCGTGTCCGACATTTGATTGTGACAAATCCCGCTCGACAAGTCGTCGGGATTGTCGGCCAATTCGAGATGAGTGGTGCGACGAGCGTCTTTCATCCCGAAAGTGAAAACGCAGACTTTCAAAACCCTGTATCGAGCATCATGCGATCCGAGGTACCGACAGCGCATCCATTCGATTTCTTTGAAGATGCAGCTGCCTTGTTTTACGAAAACCGGCTAACCTGTCTCCCCATCGTCGAACAAGGGAAACTCGTCGGTGTATTGACAGAGACCGATTTATTACGTTACTTCGTCCAATTGACCGGCGCACTCGAACCAAGTTCGCAAATCGAGATCCTTGTCGAAAATACGACCGGTACACTTGAAAAAGTGACCCGACTCCTCGCCAAAACAAACGTCAATATCATCAACGTCTTCGTTCATCCGACGAGCGATCCGTATAAACGTATCATCTCTTTCCGCGTCCAGACGATGAACCCGCTCCGAATCATCGAACGGTTGAAACGTGAAGGCTATGATGTCCTCGGTCCGGAGATGTCGCGATGAGACCGATTTACATATTTGGCGAAGACGAGACGTCTTATCGCTTTCATGAGGATCACCCGTTCAATCCGTTACGACTGGAATTAACGACATCGCTATTGATTGCAGCCGGAAAACTGTCCAAATCGGAATGTGTATCTCCGCCACTCGCTTCGGTTGAAGCGTTAGCGCTCGTTCATGACTTTGACTACATCGAAGCCGTACAAGCTGCGGGGGCAGGAGAACTTTCCACGCTGAAAGCGAATAAGTTTGGTCTCGGTACGGAAGACACCCCTATCTTTCCGACGATACACGAGGGAGCCGCACGGCTTGTCGGTGGGACGATTCATGCGCTCGATCTAGTTGCGAGCGGCAAAGCAGAGCGCGCCTTCCATGTTGGGGGCGGTCTACATCATGGAATGCGGCGCAAAGCATCAGGATTTTGCGTCTATAACGATGCGGCCGTCGCCATCGCACATGTGAGAAAACAATACGGGTCGCGCGTTCTCTATGTAGATACGGATGCGCATCATGGGGACGGGGTCCAATGGCTCTTCTATGACGATGATGATGTGATGACTTTATCCATACACGAGACAGGTCGCTATCTCTTCCCGGGTACCGGAATGGTGACAGAACGAGGTAATGGGAAAGGATACGGCTACAGTTGGAACGTACCAGTCGATGCGTTCACCCAAGATGACTCATTTTTGACTTGCTATGAGACCGTTTTACGTGAAGCGTGCGAATGGTTCAAACCTGATATCATCCTGACTCAGAATGGTGCGGATGCCCATGTCTTTGATCCACTCACCCATCTCGCATCAACGATACGGACGTTCGAACAAATCCCGCAGATTGCCTCACGCCTGGCCGATGAATATACAGACGGCCGTCTCGTCGCACTTGGTGGCGGCGGCTATGACTGGTATCGAGCCGTTCCTCGCGCCTGGGCACAAGTGTGGGCCGGTCTGACGAGAGAGACACCCTATGCCGGAGATATCCCGACCGAGTGGATTGAGCAATGGTCCGATGTCGCTGGTCAACCGTTACCCACTCGGTGGGACGACTCTCTTTACGCGTTTGATCATATCCCGCGGCGTCAACAAATTGAAGAAAAGAATTGGGAAGTCACGAAGCGTGCCTTTTGGCCGTTCATCTCGAATGATCGAAAATCGATTTATTTATAAATAAAGCTGCCCGTTCATCTCAAAAATGGATGAACGGGCAGCTTTTCTTTTAGTCCTGACGAAGCGAGTCACGGCGTTCGATTCGGTGAGGAAGCACGACGTTTTTCTCTTCGATTTCTTCCGCGTTCAAAATCTTAGTCAAGAGACGCATCGCGACGGCTCCGATATCGTACATCGGTTGAACGACCGTCGTCAACTTCGGACGAATCATCGTCGCGAGACGCGTGTTATCGTGACCGACGACTTCAAAGTCGTTTGGAACCGAGTAACCTGCATCTTGGATCGCGTGGATGACACCGAGTGCCATCTCATCCGTCCCCGCAAAGATGGCTTTCGGGCAATCATCTCGCTGCAACATTTTTTGCATCGCCTCGAGACCAGACGCATACGTATAATTTCCAAGAATCATATCGTTATCATGGAATGGAAGACCTGCATCTTCAAGCGCGCGACGGTATCCAGCGAATTTCTTCTCGCCATTGATTTGTTGTTCGAGCGGTCCAGTGATAAATCCAACACGATCATGTCCGTGGTTGATCAACATCTGAGTCGCGTCATATGCGGCTTGTTCATAATCGATGTTGACGGCAGGGAGATCATATCCTTGGTTCAACGTCGCTGCGAGAACGATTGGAACCGGTGATTTTTTGAACTCTTCGACGAGGTCTTCATGCAAACGTCCACCCATGAAGATGATGCCGTCCACTTGCTTCCCTAACAACGTATTGAGTAAATGCACTTCCTTGTCACGACTCGAATCCGAGTTACCAAGGATGATGTTGTATTTGTACATCGTCGCCACGTCTTCAATGCCTCGTGCCAAATCAGCAAAGAAGATGTTCGAGATATCCGGTACGATGACACCGACCGTTGTCGTTTTTTTACTCGCAAGTCCACGCGCGACGGCGTTCGGACGATAACCAAGACGGTCAATCGCATCCTGTACTTTCTTGCGTGTTGTCGGTTTGACGTTCGGGTTTCCGTTGACGACACGAGAAACGGTTGCCATTGACACCCCGGCTTCTCGTGCGACATCGTAAATCGTTACGTTGTTACTATTCATAAACTACTCCTCCTACAAGTCCTGATTTTCAAAAAGTTTTCATAAAACATCTTAAAAAAGGAAGACAGGTATCTGTCATCCATTTACCCTGTCTTCATGCGATATAAAACGTTTCCATTTGGAAAGCTTACTTTTTCACCAAATCAAGTCGGGGAAACTGGACGGTGAGTCCTTCCACAAATTGATCGAATTGATCGAAGTCCAATTGTTGTTGCGCATCCGATAATGCAATGGCAGGATTCGGGTGCACTTCTACCATCACACCGTCAGCTCCGATGGCAAGGGCCGCTTTTGCAGCCGGTAACAACAAGTCACGACGACCCGTCGAATGCGTGACGTCTACCATGACAGGTAGATGCGTCTCTTGCTTCAAAATCGGCACAGCCGTGATGTCCAACGTATTACGTGTTGCTCGTTCATACGTTCGAATTCCCCGCTCGCATAAGATGACTTGGCTGTTCCCGCTCGCCATAATGTACTCTGCCGCATAAATGAACTCTTCGATTGTAGCGGATAATCCGCGCTTCAACAAGACCGGTTTGTCTGTCTTCCCGACTTCTTTTAACAAATCGAAGTTCTGCATGTTGCGAGCCCCGACCTGAATGATATCGACATATGGTAACGCCGATTCCACTGCGCCGGGAGTCATGATTTCCGTGATGACTCGTAGGTCGTGTCGGTCAGCTGCTGTCTTCAACAGCTTCAATCCTTCAAAGCCTAAGCCTTGGAAATCGTAAGGAGACGTACGCGGTTTATAAGCACCACCTCGCATCACTTTAACTCCCGATAATGCAAGTTTTTCTGCGACCGCATTCACTTGTTCAAACGATTCAACGGCACACGGTCCCGCAATCAATTGTGGACGCCCGTTTCCGATCGTCACGTCCTTCACGTGGACCAACGTGTCTTCCGGTTGACGCTTCCGCGAAACGAGAAGCGTTTTATCACGGTCTTCCCCTTGTAATTCAGCAGACGCTTTAAAGACTTCTTTAAAGATATGTTGAAGACGTGACGTTTCAAACGGTCCTTGATTTGAAGCGGCGATAAAATCGAGCATCTCGCGCTCGCGGACGGGATCATAACGTTCGACGCCTTGAAGACGTTTGATTTTTCCAATTTCGACGGCAAGTGTACCACGCCGACTTAGCAAGTCGAGCATTTCATGGTTCAATTCATCCATTTCTCGACGTAATCGATTCAATTGATCTTGTGGACTCATAGTTTCCCTCACATTCTTAAGCCGTTCTTTCCAGATTCCTAATTATATCGAACTTTGTGCGCTTTGTCATAAGGAAACCTTCTACGTCACAAAATCACCAAAAAAGGACCGAATGCATTCGGCCCTTACATGTCATTCATTTTTTTTAAGGTCTTTCTTCAAATCATTGAGTTCTTCTTTCGATTCCTCATCAAGCAACTCATTGACAGGTGCTTCGAGCGAATCGTTTGATTCAGAATCCGATGCGTTCGATGGATTTGCCTCTTCTTCAGCCGCACGGTCCATCTGTTCTTTCACTTCCGATTCCGCTTCCGCGACGAGCTGATCCGCTTTCTCCATCGCCTCTTCAATCGAGAGTTCGTCCTCATCGATCTGTTGCTTTAATTCTGCTGCCTCACGCGCCTTATCTTTTACGATATTGAGGACAGGTGCCGCCTTATCGCTCGCCACTTTAATCCATTCCCCAACGACCGGTTCTGCTTTCTCACGCATTTCTTTCGATTTGACAGTCAGACGTTCTCGCGATGTTGACGTCTTCTCGTCAAGGTACGTTCGAACTTCACGTCCGTTTTTCGGTGATGTTAAGAGGGCAACCGCTGCTCCGACAATCCCTCCGAGGATGACACCCGTCAAAAATCCGCTACTTGATTGATTCTGTTCTGTTAATTGCTTTTGGTCTGTCATGTGTGAGTTCCTCCCCGAAATTTAGTTATTTGATTGTATCGTCCGTTTGAATCAAATCAGGTGATACAGGTGTTTCTGCTTTCTTTTCACGTCGTGTACGGCGACGTGGACGTTCTTTTGAAGCAGATGCTTCCGGCTTGTTCTTCTTGAACAATTCGACCGCAACCGACCCCCATCGGACGGCTTGCGCAATCTGTTCTTTGTTTTCGTCTGCTGCCGAGTGGACAGATGTCGAGACGGTACGAACAGACTCGGTCACCTCGTTCAATGATGTCCCTAACTCATCAAGCGCATGAGCGACGGGTGCGAGCAATTCTGTTTTTTCTTCGACGTTGTCCACGAGACGGTTCGTCTTATGTAAGAGCGCCGTCACTTCCATTGTGATTCCATCGAGCTGGCGTTCTAAATTTTCGGTCGTGTTGGCGACGCTTCCGAGTGTACGGTTTACATTCGACAATACACGCGCCAAGAAGATGACGAGTACGACAAACGCGAGCGCCGCAATCAGGCCAGCGATGCCTCCTAATGTGATCTCCATTCAATCCATTCCTCCTATTCAATCGTTTCTTGTTTCATTATAGCACCATTATGACTGAAAAGATTTGCTACAACCGTTTTCGCCATTGGGTCTGATTATTCCTTTACCCGTTTTTATGTTTTCGATTACACTAAAATAGAAATTCATAAAAATAATTAGGGGTGATCGTGTGAGAGATCCAAGAATTACACAGTTAGCAGACGGTTTAATCAATTATTCCGTCAAGCTACAACCGGGGGAAAAGGTACTGATTGAGAACTTTGGCGTCGAGGAGTCGCTCGTTGAGGCACTCGTCGAAAAAGCATATGAGGCAGGCGGACACCCATTCGTCTTGTTGAAAGAGAGCCGTATCTTACGTAAGTTATATACGGGCGCAAGCCGAGAGCAACTCGAACTCATGGCCGACATCGAGCGTAAACAGATGCAGGCAATGGATGCCTATATCGGCTTACGTGCTGGTGATAACATCAACGAACTCTCTGACGTGCCGAGTGAGCAACAAAAACTCGTCGGTGCCACTCTTGGGAAAATGCATACCGAAGACCGGGTCAAAGGAACTAAATGGGTCGTCCTTCGTTATCCATCTCCATCGATGGCGCAACTTGCTGGAAAATCGACAGAAGCGTTCGAAGACTTCTACTTCAATGTATGTACGCTCGATTACGGAAAGATGGACCGTGCAATGGACGGATTGGTCGAATTGATGAACAAGACGGACCGTGTCACGTTGAAAGGACCAGGAACGGACCTCTCGTTCTCCATAAAAGATATTCCGGCAATCAAGTGCTCGGGTCAAATGAACATTCCAGATGGTGAAGTGTTCACAGCACCGGTAAAAGACTCGGTCAATGGCGTGATCACGTACAATACGCCATCTCCATACCAAGGATTCACATTCGAGAATGTGAAGTTGACGTTCAAAGACGGGAAGATTGTAGATGCGACGGCTAATGATACAGAACGAATCAATGAAGTGTTCAACACAGATGAAGGAGCCCGTTACGTCGGTGAGTTCGCAATCGGTGTGAACCCATACATTCAACATCCGATGAAAGATATCCTCTTCGATGAGAAAATTGACGGCAGCTTCCACTTCACGCCAGGTCAAGCGTATGATGAAGCCTATAACGGCAACAACTCATCTGTCCATTGGGATCTTGTCAACATCCAGCGCCCGGATTACGGTGGCGGCGAAATTTGGTTCGACGATGTACTCATCCGAAAAGACGGACGTTTCGTCATCGATGCCTTGCTTCCGCTTAATCCAGAAAACTTGAAATAACATAAAAATGGTGCGCCTGACAAAGGCGCACCATTTTTATGTTTATAATTTTGTTTTCTTCCCGAGGGCTGCAGACATCATCCAAATTTCTTTTTCGAGTCGTTCGATATGAGAGACGAATGTATCTTCAATCGCCTCATCGCCATCCTCAAATTTCTCCATCGCATCTTGCATCTCTTGACGGATTTGTTTGAAGTCACTGATGATGTCTTTAATCATCTGATCTGTCTCGGCATGACGATCGCCTTCTTTTAACGTCGAATGTTCAAGATACTCTTTCATCGTCGCAAACGGTTCGCCGTCATTCATTAGTAGGCGTTCTGCCACGTCATCATAAAGTTCTGCCACTAGATTATAGAGCTCTTCTAGTTTTTCATGGTACGTGAAGAAGTGCGGTCCACTGATATACCAGTGATAATTATGAAGTTTCACAAACAGTAATCCATAGTTCGCTACTTCTTTGTTCAATGTGTTGAGCGCAACTTGACTAGCCATTCCTAACATCTCCTTTGTCATATTCATCGATATTACTATTACCGAGATTTTGGATGGCTAAACATTAAAAAGAGAGACTTTCGTCTCCCTTCACACTTATGCTTCAAGTTTTACAACTTCTTCATATTCGCGCTGATACGTTTGAATATCACCGGCACCCATGAATAAGAGCACGGCATCGGCATGGTTGCGTAACACGCCTGTACCACCACGTTTTAAAATATGCGCGCCTTCGATTCGTGATTGGAGGTCTTCGATCGTGACCGTTCCTTCCTGCTCACGTGCTGAACCGAAAATATCACATAAATAGACAGTGTCTGCTTCGGCCAATGCCGTCGCAAAATCATCCATGAATGATTTCAAGCGTGTATACGTGTGTGGTTGGAAAATCGCAACGACTTCTCGATTGCCATACTTTTTCCGAGCCGCTTCGACCGTTGCACTGATTTCCCGCGGATGATGCGCGTAGTCATCGACAAGCACTTGGTCGTTTAACGTCGATTCACTGAATCGGCGTTTTACACCATTGAACGTCTCAAGACGTTCTTTCACCAATTCTTTCGGCAAGTTCTCGTAGTCGCATGTCGCAATGACAGCGAGCGCGTTCAACACGCTGTGGTCTCCATATCCAGGAATTCGGAACGTTCCGTAGAAGTCATCACGCAAAAAGACATCAAATGTCGTTCCATTTTCTGTCGATGTGACCTGTTCAGCACGGAAATCATTGTGCGCCCCGAAACCATAATAGACGAGCGGCACGTTGGCTTGAATCTGTTGAAGATTTTCGTCATCGCCACAAGCAATGATTCCTTTCTTCACTTGTTTCGCCATTTCTTGGAAAGCGTCAATGACGTCATCAAGTCCAGAGAAATAGTCCGAATGGTCAAAGTCGATATTCGTCATAATCGCGTAGTCTGGACGGTAGTATAAGAAATGACGCTTGTACTCACAAGCTTCGAAGACGAAGTTTTTCGAATCCGCCACTCCTTCTCCCGTGCCATCGCCGATTAAGAACGATGTCGGTTCGATTCCACGCATGACGTGTGCAAGCAATCCCGTCGTTGACGTCTTCCCGTGTGACCCAGTGATGGCGACACTCGTGTAATGGTTCGCGAGTTCACCTAAAAACTCGTAATACTTATAAATCGTCAATCCGAGTTCACGTGCACGCACGATTTCTGGATGATCATCACTGAACGCGTTTCCTTGCACAACGATTTGGTCTTCCGAAATATTTTCAGGATCGAATGGCAAAATTTCAATCCCTTTACGGTTCAATGCTTCTTCTGTAAAAAATGCTTTTTCAACGTCCGACCCACGGACCTCATTGTTCATATCAAATAAAATTTGAGCTAAAGGACTCATGCCCGTTCCTTTAATTCCGACGAAGTGATAACGGTTCATCTGTAAATAGCCCCCCTAATTCATTGCGGCTCGTCAAAATGCGACAAACCTTTGTCATTATAGCAAAACTCACAGAGTCGTGCTATTACAGATTATTGTTTTTTTGCGCAAGTCGTCGGCTGCGGTACATCGCCATGCGATCTTTTGGCGTCATCATCACATTTACAGGCGGTTGATCCGCTTTAAATGAGACTTGAACCGCTGATGTCAAATCTGTGGCAGATGGCACTTCTTGCTGTTCAGATGGTGTTTGTAATCTTTCTGCAATCTGCTCAAGCGACGAACCGATTTGTTCCGCCGATTCGTCAATATCTAGGTCAGTATGAGGAGTGGCATCTTGATGAGCCTCTACGACCGTCTCCTTTTTTGAACGGGATAAATCCGTTGATTGCATAAAAATAGATGAAAAGCCATTATCTAGAATCGAAACTTCACCAGGAATCGGTTTTTCTTCCATTTCCATTTCCTCGGAAATCAGCTCGTTGGACTCTTTGCTCCATTCAGGTTCAGAGACGGGTTCAGTAGATGACTCTTGGATTGGCTCTTCCGTCGTAGAATGAGTAGATGCCATCTTTGAATCATACGCATCTCTCGTTTCAGGAGAGTGTTCGACCGGAAGGACAATCTTTGGTTTCGGACGAGCATATCCATAAATCGGCGACGGGACGTCTGACGGAATAAATTCCTCGGTTACCTCTACCTTTGGCGGAGGGGAACCTTTTTGTCCTTCTTTCGACAGTTCTCGTTTGATTCGCTCTGCTTGTTGCTTCAGTGAACGTTCATATGCATCCATACTTGATTCCTCGCTTTTTCACTCAATCCATATTTAACAAAAAATCGGTCGAATTTAGCGACCGATTTTAAATGCTGTACCTACTTCATATTCGTCATCTAATACTAAAATCCCTTTTTCTTGCGGGGCGTTCGGAAGGTTTAATTCACGGGCAGAACAAATCATCCCGTGTGAACTTTCACCACGGAGTGCAGACGGACGGATAATCAAACCAGTCGGCATCACCGCACCCGGTTTTGCGACAACGACTTTTTGCCCTGTTGCCACATTCGGTGCGCCACATACTATTTGAACAGTCCCTTGGTCGATTTGAACTTGACAGATTGACAGTTTGTCAGCGTCCGGGTGTTTTACTGCGCTTTCAACATACCCGACGACAAACTTCGGCGTCACGTCAACCCATGAAAAGTCCTCTTCAATCCCGTTATCATTTAAGATAGATTGCAACTGTTCCACTAATTCGACTGTCAACTCAACAGGACCATTCCATCCTGTCACATCAACATGTTGACTTGCTTGAAACAGGTTGTACCCGTTCACTTTTCCGTCTGCCGACTTGACGATTGCCACGTCTCCCGTCCGCTCGACAGATTGATGATGTCGTTCTCCTTCTTTTAACAACACCATGAGTACATCACCGATTCCTTCTCGGTTATAAAACACATTCATTTGCATACGTTCCTACGTCCCTTCTTTCAAACTCATCTCACTTATTTTATCAGATTATGTGTTCGATGGCGGGGTCTTTTTTCCGACAATGAAAATCGGTTCAAGTTCCCCCGCCACATAGTGAAAGGCGAGTGCAGTGACGGGAATTCGACCATTTGTGAAGAAATCAAACATCAGTTGCTGCATCGCATCATATCCTTGGTCATTTCGAATGTCCGCAACGATCATCACATCCTGATGCGGGACACCGACGAGCATATCCCCTTCAATCCGTCGTTCCATCAGCCGAAGAAACTCGTCATTTAACACACGAGATGCCTCGTAGCCATCACGAGTTGATAAGAAGTAGAATGGGTTTCCAGCCACTTCGTCTTGTTTCATCTCGGTCGGTAGTTTTTTCACATTCTCACGGGCGATTCGCTCGATGCGGTCGAGCGTCATTTCATCCGAAAGGTGGCGTTCTTCAATCAACCGATATCCGTTTCCACGGTCCAGCGCATAAAAAATCGCGGTCTCGGCCGTGTGCGGGGTGAATGCAAGTGCTTCTCCATTTTTTGTCGTCTTCGAGAAAGAGTTCGAACGAATGACCGGATAGATGGCATCTTCATTTCCGGTGAGGGAGATTTGATCATCCGCCTTCATCGCTGATTCGATATACTCGATGACTTCATCGACGGCAACCGTACCGCGTGTCTTAGCCTTTGCCACAATCGGCGCAAGGCGGATATTGACCCCAAAACGGTCAGATTTCCGCTCGACGCGCAGTACCTCATTCTCACGGTCGTAAGAAGTACGGTATTCTTCATTAAAATGCGATTCTAGATAACGTCTTAACTCATTCCGTTCCATAAAGGCTCACCCTAATCCGTTCAAGAAAGCTTCAACCTGTTCCGGCGTCTTCCGTTCACGACCGACGTAGCGATCAACCTCATTGCCATTTTCAAACGCAACAAAGCTTGGGATGCCAAAAATATCAAGTTCTTGCGCAAGTTCCATGAACTCGTCACGATCGACGTAATAGAACGTCCATGCTTCAAATTTCTTCTCGATTTCCGGCATGAATGGGTCAAGGAATCGGCAATCTCCACACCATGTCGCCGAAAACATAAGGACACTTTTCGCTTCTTTTGCTTCGATATATTCTGCCATTGTTGATAGTCGTTTCATGATTATCACTCCTGTTCGTTTTTTCCTCACTTATAATAGCATAAGTCAAGTCACACATTCTGCTCTGCTGTTTGTTATAATCAAAGCCGAAACTAGTTGAAACAGGTGAAGCTGAATGAAATTAACACGCGAAACGTTAAACCCTGAAATGAAGCACCCTCTTGAACAGATGGTCGGTGTATTTGGAATGCTTGCCATTTTGCGATACGGCTACTTGTTTATTGACACTGATAAAACGAGACTAGAGATCTTGATTTGGCTCGTTGTCGGTTTCGCCGTCATTTATGTGCTCGAAAAATATCTCAAGAAATTGGCACGTCACTTGCCCATCGTTCGAAAGCGTTTCTTGATCCCCATTTACGTGATTGTGCTCATGTTATTCTTAATCAGTTTCCGAGTCCCTCGTGAGACGGTTGAGTCCGTGAAAATGTGGTTCGGAATTGGATGAAAAAGAGCAACGTTCCTCGAAACGTTGCTCTTCATTAATAATCAATTTTTAAATCATTCGGTTGAATCCGACCGGTTCTTCGCAAGACTACGTATACCGCGTAACTCAATAAGGCTGGTCCAATTATGAGGAAACCAAAGACGACGAGAAAGGTATACCAGCTAAAGCCCATCGTTTCAAGCATGACAATCGGGCCGACGAGCCCACTTGTTCCCATGCCTGCCCCCGCAGCGACACTTTCCAGTTCAAACAACAGAATCGCGATTGGAGCCAATACAGCCCCGGCCATTGTTGGCGGAAGAAGAATCCAAGGGTTTTTCACAATGTTCCCGACTTGAAGCATCGAGGTGCCGATTCCTTGAGCAATCGCCCCACCGACCCCATTATCACGATAACTCGTGATGGCAAACCCAATCATCTGAGCCGCGCAACCGACAGTCGCTGCTCCAGCAGCAATTCCGTTCAAACCGAGCATCAATGCGATGGCAGCACTTGAAATCGGTGCCGTTAACGCAAGTCCCATCAATGTCGCGACGACCACTCCCATGAACAACGGCTGTTGCTCCGTGCCCCATTCAATCCAACCACCGAGTTGCGTCATAAATAAGCCGACATACTTGCCGATATACGTCGCAGTGAGGTAGCCTACGGCAATCGTTGTGAACGGCGTCACTAAAATATCTAGTTTCGTCGATTTAGAGACAAGTTTTGAGACTTCGACCGCAAGAATCGTCGCAACGTAACTTCCTGCCGGTCCGAACTCATATCCAAACGCCCCGATAACGAGCGCGGAAAACAAAATGAGCGGCGGCGCCTCTAACGCATAGGCGATGGCAATCCCGATTGCCGGTCCGGTCAAACTCATGGCGACATCCCCGATTTGAATCAACGTGGCACTCATCCCTGTGAATGTCGTTCCTTCGAGCTGACCTCCGATCGTTTTTATGATCAGACCGATGATTAACGTACTAAACAAACCAAGTGCCATATAACTTAGCGCCGTCACAAAATAAAGCGACGGGCTCAATGAGATTCCTTTTTTCTTGAACATAACATATCCTCCTTACACTTATACAGGTGTCTTGTCATGAGTAACATACATGTATAAACACCTTTATCAGTATAAGACGTTTTCATGAAATAGCAAGAACATCCATAAAAAACCGTCCACTCATCTTTCGAGTGAACGGAATGTTTGATTTACAGAGACGGACGTAGCGTTTCAAGTGTCGAACGATCAAGCCGCTTGACCAACGCTTTGAGCAACGCTTTCGCTGCATCGTAGTCATCCGTATGAAGAATCGAGGCGTGTGTATGGATATAACGAGATGCGACGCCAATGACGGCTGTCGGTACCCCTTCTCCGCTCATGTGAACGCGCCCCGCATCGGTACCGCCTGGTGAGACGAAATATTGTGTCTTGATGTTTTCGTCTGAAGCCGTATCGAGTAAGAAATCACGCATTTCAGGAGACATGACCATGACGCGATCTAAAATTCGGATCAATGCTCCCTCACCGAGCTGACCGAACTCCGTTTTACTTCCTGAAGCATCATTGGCCGGTGAAGCATCGAGTACGAGTGCCACATCTGGCTGAATCAATTCAGATGCTGTCTGCGCTCCACGTAATCCGACTTCTTCTTGTACGGTAGCACCCGAGAACAAGATGTTTGGATGATCCGCTTTTGTCGTTTCCTCCAACAATTCGATTGCAAGACCGACGCCATAACGATTGTCCCAAGCTTTGGCCATAATCTTTTTCGGGTGATGAAGTGGGGTAAATGCGCTCGATGGAACAGCAGGGACCCCCGGACGTACACCCCATGACTCTGCTTCTTCTTTCGAATCTGCTCCGATATCGATAAACATCTGCTTGATGTCCATCGGTTTACTCATTGCATCTGGACCTAACAAATGAGGCGGTGTCGAAGCGACGACACCGGGAATTTTACCGTTCGACGTGATGATGTCGAAACGTTGCGCCATGAGCACTTGGCTCCACCAGCCACCGAGTGGTTGTATGTAAAGCATGCCGTTCTCGGTAATCCGTGTCACCATAAAAGCGACCTCATCCATATGTCCGGCTACCATGACTTTCGGTCCCGACTCGTCTCCGACACGTTTTCCAAAAATTGATCCGATGCCATCCGTGACAATTTCATCTGAATGGGGTTCAATTCGTCCACGTACAAATTGACGAACTTCAGACTCGAACCCAGGAGCTCCCGGGAGTTCTGTTAGCGTCTTAAATAAATCTCTCGTCTTCTGATCCATCTTTCATCATCCTTTCCTAACCGTTCTTGTCTCATTATATACAAAAGTTTTGACAGGATGCGAATGCTTTTCATTCCATTCGGGTACAGGTTTTGGTACGATGTACATGATAGCCATAGTTCAAGGGGAGGTAGTCATATGAAAAAAAGGTATTGGTTTATTGGAATCGGGGTTGCCGTCATTGCCGCACTTATGACGAAAAAAGCTTTAGATGAACGTAGCTTATCTGCAGAAAACGCCTTAGAGTACACGAAGCGTGCTTTCTCAGCAAAAGGTCATGTCCAAGGGGCATGGATTTCTGCATCACCGGAGATTTACACATACGACGGTCGTGAATACGACGTCTACAAAGGTGGCATCTCGGTTCTTGAGAACGATGAAGAGAAAACATATGAGTTTACAGTCGACTCTGAGACTGGCGCATTACTCGAATATGCATGACACGAAACCGACGAATGATTCGTCGGTTTTTTTGTTTAGTTCCCTCGAAAGAGTGGAAAATTGAAATTGGTAGTTTTCAATTTAATAAAGGAGTGATCTCGCGTGAAGAAGCTAATCGGTGAAGCAAGTGAACTCGTATCGCAAATGGTTGAAGGGATGGTCCATGCCCATCCTGAAATGTATGGTCGCGTCGACGGTGTGAATGTCATCTGTCGGGCTGACGGAGCGAAGTCTGGAAAAGTCGGTCTCGTATCTGGAGGCGGTAGTGGTCACGAGCCGGCCCACGCTGGATATGTCGGGGACGGTATGCTCGATGCGGCAGTATGTGGGGAAGTGTTCACCTCTCCTACTCCGGACATGGTACTTGAAGGAATCAAAGCAGCTGACGGCGGAAACGGCGTTCTTTTGATTGTGAAAAACTATTCCGGCGACGTGATGAACTTTGAGCTCGCCGCAGAACTGGCCGAAGGTGATGGCATCAAAGTCGACCACGTCGTCGTCGCCGATGATGTCGCCATTTCGAACAAAGAAGATCGACGCGGGGTTGCCGGAACGGTCTTTGTTCACAAAATTGCCGGAGCCGCTGCAGCTAGTGGCAAATCACTTGAAGAAGTCAAATCCATCGCCGAAAAAGTAGCTTCACACGTTCGCTCCATAGGGATGGCCGTGGAACCTTGTTACATGCCTGTCAGTGGTAAACCAGGTTTCGACTTGAACGAGGAAGAGATGGAAATCGGCATCGGGATTCACGGGGAACGTGGTGTCGAGCGGAAACCGACGAGTGATGTCGACCAAATCGTCGACGACCTCCTCAGTCACTTGAAAAAAGAAGTCGAGCCAGGAGAAGTTGCCGTCATGGTGAACGGAATGGGTGGAACGCCGTTGTCTGAGTTATATGTGACCTATCACTTCGTTGCCGAAAAACTGGAAGCTGCTGGGTATACCCTTAAACGGAAGTATGTCGGCAACTACATGACTTCACTCGAGATGCATGGGTTCTCCATCACGTTGCTCCCTCTCGATGATGAGATGACGACGTATCTCGACGCTCCTTCGGCAGCACTTGGATTCAAAATTTAATAAATGAGGTGTTTGGTTTATGTTGACGATTGATCGGATGAAGCAGGCGTTACGTGACGCACAAGTTGGCATCGAAGAACAAAAGGATACGTTGACCGATTTAGACCGGGCCATCGGCGACGGAGACCATGGGATCAACATGTCTCGTGGTTTTGATGCGGTCTCTACTATTCTAGATGAGGATTATGACTCTCTTGGAGCACTTAGTAAAAAGGTCGGGATGACCCTCATGTCGAAAGTCGGAGGCGCGGCCGGACCTTTATACGGTTCAGCTTTCGTGAAGATGGCAACCAAATTCGGGGATGCGACCGAAGCGGACTTTGGCTTACTCAAGGAGGCGCTCCAGGAAGGTTCGAATTCCATCAAAGCACGAGGGAAATCGGAAGTCGGCCAAAAAACGATGGTCGACGTCTGGGACCCGTTCCTCGAGCAAGTCCAACAAGGGGAAGATTATAAACAGAAGTTGGACGAGCTTGTCCAAAAAACAGAGGATATGGTGGCCACGAAAGGAAGAGCCTCTTACTTCGGAGAAAACTCTCGCGGAACCGTCGACCCGGGTGCCCTTTCTAGCTCAATCCTTTTGGCCGCGATTATGAAGGAGGTCGATTGACATCGTTGAATTGATCATCGTCTCGCACAGTGCAAAAATTGCGGAAGGAATCCAAGATTTGATGAAGGAAATGGCACCGTCCGTGCCCATTCATCTAGCCGGTGGCCTTGAAGATGGCGCTATCGGAACGGATGTGAATCGCATCTTATCGGCACTCGACCAGGTCGATGGAGAGGCACTTCTCCTCAGTGATATCGGGTCGGCGACGATGAATGCGGAACTCGCCATCGACATGTACGAAGGTGACAAACATGTCGAATTTTTTGACGGTCCCATTGTCGAGAGTGCCTTCATCGCCTCCGTTTCTTCAGGAAATGGGATGTCACTAACTGATATCGTCGAACAGTTAAAACAACAGTAAAAAGTACCCCGTTCTCTTGAACGGGGTACTTTCATGTCTTATCTTGGGTTGTCATTCTTTTCATATACGGCATTCATATATGAACTTGTTGAATAGAAACGTGGTACAACCAAGAACAAAATGAGTGCCGGAATCGCAATCATTAGAAGCAAGACCAATACCGGTAACCAATAGACGATCTGTTGACCGAGCATGTCGATGTTCGCATCTGCAAACTCTGAGGCCCCTTCTACTTCTACGAGGTCCGCTGATGTAAGAATCTTGTTGTCTGTCGCATCAAAGTAATGATACTCGGTTTTACGTGTGATGAAGATCCCATCACGAATCGTATCGAGCTCTACGACAGCAGCGATGACTTCGTTGCCGTTTGAATGGCGAAGCGTCTCTTCTTTGATGATTTCAGCCGTTCCTTCTTTATAGTCGTAATGCGTTGCTTTCAAATCCTCTTCGAGAGCGTCTAAGAACGCTTCGTTCGCTGAGGTATTCATTGGTGCGATTGTTAGAATGAAGATTACTGCAAGCAGGCTTGCCCATGCTTTTTTCAACATCCCCATGTTCCCCCTTCTCTTATTCCAGTTTAGCGTCATTCCTATTGTACCAAGAAGAAAGAAAAAAGTGTGAAGAAAATACTATTAAAATAAGAAAAAAGCGTGTCAATTTTTCGGACGGAAGACGGCTTCCATTCGGTAAATCGGCTGACCGAGCGCACTGAAGCGCTCTTCATACTCTGTTCGAATATTATCTTCTGGTTCATTGACATGTAAATCTAGTGAAATTTCTGTGAAGAACATCCCGTATTGACTCATGCTCTGAAGCGAATATTCAAACAATCCACGGTTGTCCGTCTTGAAATGAATCTCTCCAGCTTTCGGAAGAATCGCCTCATATGTCGCTAAAAACGTCTTATATGTCAAGCGACGTTTCGCATGTCGTGTCTTTGGCCACGGATCGGAGAAGTTTAAGTAGACGCGATCGACTTCTCCCGCTTCGAAATAGTCGACGAGTCGTTTCGCATCGACCGTCAACACTCTCACGTTCGGCATCGGGGTTTCGACTAATTTTTGTACGATAGAGACGGCTACACTCTCAAACAACTCGATCGCAATAAAGTTCACATCCGGGTGTTGTTGCGCCATCCCTAAAATAAATTGTCCTTTTCCTGAGCCGACCTCGATAAAGAGCGGGTGGTCATTCCCGAATTCAGTGCTCCAGTTACCTTTCAACTGTTCAGGATGTTGAATAAATACATGTTCTTGAGCTTCCATATATTCTTTTGCCCAAGGCTTATGTCGTAAACGCATGAAAATCCTACCTTTCGTTCATCAAATGTTCAAGTTTAATGGGAATATGCACGTTACGGACGAGCAGTCCTCTTGCGATTATACACGAAATCATAGTTTAATGAACGTGAATCATCCTTCACAAGGAGGTTAAATACGATGAGTACTTTAGATCAGTTTCTTATTTTTTATGCAGCTCCACTGACGTTTTTCGCTGGTGTCATCGCCACGTTCGTTTGGGCTTACTTTATGAATCCAGATGACATTTAACACATTCAAAAAGGGGTGGCGAACAGCCATCCCTTTTAATTGATTCGTTCGTACGCCTCATCCATCAGCTCGCGTAGTACATGAAATCCTTCAGTTCGCGCCGAGTCATTCTCTTCCCCATAGATTGTCAAAATCGTTTGGGCGATCGCATACCAATGCATTCGATTGTGGAGCTCACTCGAAACACGTACCCCGTAATGCGAGAACCAGCGCTCCCACTCCACTTCATCCATATAGCTATAGACAACCATCGCCAAATCGAACGCGCGGTCTGCAATGATTGCGTCATCCCAATCCGTCAAGTAGAGTAGGCCGCTCTCATCCTCAATCCAATTATTATGGTTTAGGTCAGAATGACAGACGACAAATTCTTGCTCGTCGACTTTTGGCAAATGGTGCTTTAGCCATTGTACGGCTTCTCCGATGATTCGGTCTGTTTCATCTTGTTCATATGCTTCACACTGACGGAGCAACAAGTGCGGCGTCACCGGTGTGTGGTTCAGCTGTTGCAACATGAATAATAGCTCTTTCGAATTATGAATCTTGCCGAGTTGCGCCGCGACATCAGGTCGCTTCATATCTTCTGGTGAAAGTTCGCGGCCTTCGATAAATTGTTGGGCGCTTAACACGTCCCCGTTAAACATTCGCTTTGTCCAAAGAAGCTTTGGTACGATTCCTTCCGCTGACAAGATTGCCAGAAACGGAGAAGAATTTCGTTTGACAAAAATCTTCTGTTGGCGCGTCGTCGCTACATACGCTTCGCCCGTGATACCTCCGGCTGAAGCGACTGTCCACTCTTTCCCGAGCGCACCGACTATATCTGAATACATATTCATCACGCTCAAATCTTACTTGAATTAAAGAGATACAATCAACATCTTAACACGCGAGAATCGTCATTGACAACGACTCGACTTGAATGTGTGCTGGGTTTCGTGCGAGCGGAACGAGACTTGCCGTTTCTCCTTGAACGTAAACGTTCCATTTCGCATCGCTCTCAAATGAAAGCGAGTCGAACGTACCGTTCACATAGACGCGAACCCGTTGCCACGCATCGTAAGAATGACTGGCCGTCAACTCATAGATAATGACGCCAGGCGGCGATGGGAGAAACGTGAAATGGTCAATGACTTCTTGTCTCGAATCATAGCGGAAACATGTATGGAGTCGCCGTAACTTCAAGAGCGTCTTCACATACTCGATGTCTTTGATCCGTGTGTCACGAAGATCCCAATCAAAATGATTGATGTGATCGGGTGAATTATAACTGTTCTCGACACCATGTTTCGTGCGTCCGAACTCTTGACCGGCATGGATAAACGGGATGCCTTGAGATGTGATGACGACCGCATTGGCAAGACGTTGCATGGCAAGACGAGTCGTTTCATCGACTCCTTCACAAGACAACATTAACTTGTCATAGATCGTATAGTTATCATGGGCTTCGGCATAATTGATGGAATAAGTCGGATTCGGAAAACGACCGACCGTTACGTTCGGAATGTGGACGGTTCCAGTGAGACATTCTCGAAGTTCCCACTCTCGCCACTCATTCCCGGAGATGAATCCACGCTCCCTGTCATTAAACGTCGACCCCTTCAACGCGTCTCGAATCATATCGTTGAAGTGTCCGATACGAGGCATGCGTGCAGCATTTTGTGACGTCGCCTTCAACGACTGTCCAAGCGGTGTCGCCAAGTCCCACCCTTCTCCATAGACGAGAATGGAGGGATCCACCTTATCGAGCGCGGCCCGTACTTGATTCATCGTTTCGACATCATGAATCCCCATCAAATCGAAGCGGAACCCATCCACTTGATAGGTTGTTGCGAAATACGTCACGAAGTCGACAATCATACGTCGCATCATATAGCGTTCTGAGGCCGTGTCATTCCCGACACCGGTTCCGTTCGCTATCGTCCCGTCGTGCTCGTATCGAAAATAATAGTATGGTACGAGCGCTTCGAGTGGGGATTGTTCTCGAATATAAATGTGATTCATCACGACGTCTGTAACGACTCGAAGACCAGCTTGATGCAAGTCAGAGACGAGTGTCGCATATTCGAACACACGACTCATCGGCACATCGGGCCTTGAGGCATAACTTCCTTCAAGTGCGAACCAATGAATCGGGTCGTAGCCCCAGTTGTACGGCATACGCGTCGCCTCATCGACACTTCCAAAATCATGAACAGGAAGCAACTGGACATGAGTCACGCCAAGTTCTTTTAAATAGTCGAGTCCGGCACTATTGCCTTCCTTCGTCCGAACTCCTTTTTCAGATATCCCACCGTATAGTCCTTTTAATTGACTCATCGATGAGGGATGGCTTGTAAAATCTCGGATGTGCAGTTCATAGATGACGGCATCCGTTGCCTTCCGTAAAGGGGGGCGTGCGGTTCGTTCGACCTGTTTATTGACAAATCGTGAGACATCTTGTAGTACGCCATACTCGCCGTTCAAACTGACGGCTCGCGCATAGGGATCGACGACTTGCCTCGTATCGACCGGTGTTTTCACTTCTAAGCGATAAAACATACCTTGGAACGCTTGTGGTATTTCGCCACTCCATTCCCCACGTGCGCCTCGGTTCATGTGAAATCGCTCAATTTCTCTGTGATTCGTATCATCATGTACCGTAATCCACATGGATAAAGCAACCGGAGACCATACCGTCACTTCCATTCCGTGCGGTCTAAACGATACGCCGAGTGGGCCATCATATGAGAAACGACGTTCGAATTCCTCTGATCGGACGATTTCTCGTGGTATGACAACCGTCATCTTGTGACCCGGATGGCAGACGGTGTATAACGTTTCCAAAGAGATTGGTTCGTTTAAACGAAGGATTTGTTCAACCTTCCCAGATTCCGTCACAAACTGTTGCTCGACGAGGTAGTCGACCGGGCGTCCATTCTGTTCGATTTGTACTGGAACGGATTCATATTCGCGCACAATCTCAAGTTGTATGGTCTCAAATGATACGAAAGACGCGCTCTCGATGGTCACATGTGAGGCGGTCTTTTGATCTGGTGTATGATGCATATGCGTCCCTTCCTCTCAATCACTGATCCATGAATTGACGAAACGGCAACTTGGCAGTCACTTCTAATATGGTAGCAACGTCACGAATCTGCTGTGCTTTTACAATCGGTGCACGACCGTTCACTTGTTTCATCCATTCCGTATATTCATTACGACCGATATATTGGGTCGATCGAACACTTGGAACGTTATCAAAATATCCATTTGTCGCAATGACGACTTTTTGTAACACGCCCGCATAATGCGGTAGAACTTGACGAATCAGTTCCTCTGTCCGTGTCAATGCAATCAGCGGGTTCACTACACGGGTATTTTCCCCTTTCAGCGGTTGATGAACCCATGTCTTCTCTTTCGATATGTGATAGATGCTTCGATCGCCTTCAAGCCATTCTACGATATAAAGGTGCGTCGGTCCGACGATGACATGACTCAATTCAACCATCGCACCATTCCATTCGATGACCGGTCGATACAAGAAAAAGTGTCGTTCGTTCCAATCGGTGCGCATCACACGATAAGCAAAGTCACGAATAAACGCCAGATGCGGTAAATCTGTCTCAAGCACCCCTTCACAAGCGAATTGAAGCTTTTGGATATGCCGGCGCTCTCGTAACAACTTTTGATATTGTGATTCAGAGAGCGGCTTCGGCTCCAATTCGATTCGTTCCGTCTTCGCCCAAAACTTCCACCACGGTCGGTCAATTTCGAGCACTTCGACCGGGTTTAAGCGATTGTTTTCATGAAGGCGCTGTAGACGTGCCGTATCGGACTCTACATATTCCAAATAACGATTATATTGATCTAATACATCACGTTCATATTTTGAGATTACGTCAAAAATTTTAACCGGGATTGCCATATATCCTCCTCTGGCCGTCTTAGCGGAAATACGTCTACTGCTCGGTAAGCAGGTGTATGAATCGGCTGTACTTCATATAAAATTAATTCTTCTACTGATTCCGTCGCGTGAAATTCAGGGGGGACGTACGGGACACGCTCCCCTTCGCCCCATTTTTTAGCGAGCGTCACGTGAGGGACAAACGACTTCCGGTCCAATCTTGGAATCACATCAACTAGTTCATGGCGGAGGGTATGCGCCAACCGTTGAAGGGGTTCGGAGTCATCCGGAACAATGGTCAAAACGCGGGGCCGATCCGGTCGCCCAAAATGGTCGATGGCTCGAAACTCCAACGTGAATGGTAATGTTTTCGCACAAATTCTACGCGTGATTTCTTTTACTTCGTCTAATTCATCCCCATCCACGCTTCCTAAAAATTGCACTGTGATATGGAACTCTTCCGGTCGATAGATTCTTCGATACGAATAATAAGGTAAGATGGTTTGCTGTACGTCAACCAATTCAGTCGCTTCAATGGGAATCGCAATAAAGTAATGCGTACTCATCTCATTCATCCTTTCAGATTGCGACGTGACATTCCGATCCAAATCAACGCTCCTAGTGCCGTGACGATGGTATACATCCAAAACACGCCTAAAATATCGTCAAGTTCAATGATTTTACCACTCAGCATATTAAATCCAGCTGTCGCGAGCCCGGACGTCAATGCCATATATACCCCGATGGCCGTCGAGGAAACTTGCCGATCGACGAGCGTCCGAACGAATTGAAGTGCGACGGGAATCAAAAGTCCGACGACGAGACCTTGTGCAATCGCGAGGAGCCACACGACCCAAATCGGTGGTTCTAACGCAAGTACCCCGTTTCGAACTACCGAGATGATAGCGGCCCCGACAAGAACGCTGACGTTTCCATAGCGTTCAACCAATTGGGACGCCACTTTCATAAACGGGATTTCAAATAACACTGCCACGAGGAATAGCGTTCCGACCAACGTCGTCGAGCCACCGCTGTTTGTCACGTAAAGGCCGAAATAATAGTTATTCGCGTAAATCGGTCCAAAGACGAGCATCCCACCACATAAGAAGAACACAAAGCGTTTGTTCCAAACAGCCGTCCATGAGAGCGGCGCCAACGTCACATCGCGAATCGAACTTTTCTCAGGAATCATTCGAACAAATACGCTGCCAAGTATTAGTAAAACAGCGCTCAACACGAATGTACTAGCCAGTCCCCACGTGCTATCAGATATTCGTCCCATTGCAAAGACGGCAATGGCAAATCCCGCTGAGCCATAGAGTCGAATTGCACCGTAATCAACTTTCGACCGCGTCGTATAGTCGAGTGTCATCATGTCCACAAGCGGGATGTGAGCACATTGGAAAACGGACCAAATCACCATAAGTATGACAATCCAAATGTAAGAGGTCGCCACTAAAAACGTGAGAGAAATGAGTGCGGCGCTCAGCATCGCCAAAATCAACCAAGCACGGACTCTCCCCGTCCGGTCGGTCAACATCCCCCACAATGGTTGCACGCCGATGGATAGAATCGGTAAGATGGCCACCACAATCCCGACTTGGCTAGGTGTCAACCCAAACTTAGTTTGTGAAAAGTATAAGGTCATATAAGGGATCAATGCCCCTTGCGCGAAGAATATCGCGACGTATACAGACTGAAACATTCTTTTTTGCGAATCCAATGATAACTTCCTTCCTAAAGGACAGAGAGCCGACTATACCAGCCAGCTCTCCTTGTTTCTTATTTAGCGAGCTCGTAAATGGCCTCAGCATAGATTGCCGCGGCACGTAATAAATCTTCTATCTCCATATATTCATCGACCTGATGCGCCACATCTTTAGCACCTGGGAACAATGCACCAAATGCGACACCTGCCTCGAGCGAACGTGCATACGTACCGCCTCCGATGGCCATCAAGTTTGCATGTTCTCCCGTTTGACGCTCGTACACGCCTGCTAGTGTCTTCACGAGTGGGTGATCTTCTGCCACATGATGAGGCGGCATATGTTGACGGGTCTTCAACTCGAACCCAAATGACAAAGCGATTTCACGTAGGTTTTGTAACCGTTCTTCGAATTTGGCCGTATACGGATAGCGAATGTTGACCGTCGCCGTACGCTCTTCTTCATTGTATCGGAAGACGCCGCCATTAATCGTCAAGTCGCCCGTCTCATCGCTCGCTTCAATCCCAAGCGAAATCCCACGAGAATCGGCGAATACGTGACGGACGAATTCAACATAGCGCTCGCCTTGAATATCAAGTGGAAGATGTAACAAGAATCCAGCGAGGACGTAGGCCGCGTTGACCCCGTTATCCGGTTCCATCGCGTGCGCCGCTTTTCCTTTCATCGTAAACGTATATGTGCCACGGTCGTATTCACACGTTCCGTCCGCTTCATATTTTTCGAGATAGGCCTCGAACTTCTCCTCGAGTACCTCATCCGTCTTCAATTCGGCTTTCGCGAAGTCCGGCACCATATTCGGACGCTCCCCACTCGTGAATGACACGAGATGGTAGGCAGAACCTGGTACACGTTGAATCGGTAATTGAGTCAACACACCATCATACAACCCTTTTTCAGCATTGATGATCGGGAAATCCGCATCTGGCGCAAATCCATACGTCGGCATTTGTTCTTGTTTGAAATACTCGCGGACACAGCGCCATTCGCTCTCTTCATCGCAACCTGCAATCAAACGGACCCGCTTTGAAAGTGGTAGCCCGAGCTCTTTGACAATTCGTAGCCCGTAGTATGCAGCCATAGATGGCCCTTTATCATCGTTACTTCCGCGTGCCACAATTTTCCCATCAGTCGTGATGGTCGGGTTGAACGCGCCATACGTCCATCCATCCCCTGCTGGGACGACGTCAAGGTGACATAGGATGCCGACAATTTCCTCCCCGTCTCCATACTCCAAATGTCCCGCGTAACCTCCGACATCTTTTGTTTTAAATCCATCTCGCTCACCGATTTCAAACATGTAGTCAAGTGCTTGACGAACCTCCGGACCAAACGGCATGTTCGGTGCAGCTTTCGATTCATCGAGTACGCTAGGGATTTGAAGTAACCCTTTCAAATCTTCTAAAAATGCGTCTTTACGATTGTCGACTTCCTGTCTCCAATTCATGTTCATCTCCCCTTTTGCGAATGTTCTCTCTCTTACTAGTATATCCAAATGTATGAAAGACGAACATTCATTTAGAAAAGTTTTTTTCGTTCGTGTTTCAGCTTCTTTTCGATGTAAAAATATAATCTTCATTCGATATTTACGTTCATAATCAAATCTTTACAAACAGATTGTTCGTGCTTTCCACTTGCATTTTTGCTCAAGAGCGGTATACTAAAGGTGTAATTTTAGAAAATAACAATTTTATATTTCATTTTGTCGTCTGTAGGTATGGTTTATTATTATTCTACACATTGGGAGGTTATCCAATGAAAGGCTCAACAGATCGGATGTTAACGCGCATCAAGTCCATTTATTTGTTCATCAATGAAAGGGAATCCGTTACCACTTCAGAACTAGTAGAAGAGTTCGGCATCACGTCACGTACCGTGCAACGTGATTTGAACGTACTTGAGTACAATAACCTTGTGGAGAGCCCTAGCCGTGGCACGTGGACTTCATCAAAACGTTCACTCAAGACGGCAAATTGAATTGTATATGTATATTCAAGAGACCTGCATGCTAGGTCTCTTTTTTATGAATGAAGGTTTTGTGGTTTTAGATTGTATCAATTGCTTAAGATGAGGTGATGATGTGAAAGAAGAAATAATGAAGTACATAGAGGACAATTTCCCAAACCTATCTGGAGAAGTCCATCTAAGATTCGAACTTGGCGAACCGTATAAAAACGGAACGGATGAGAGAATAGAGCAAGTTGTAAACAGAGTAACTACATTGTTCGAGGAAGTGTTTCAATCTGATGATTACATCCATATCTTTATCAAGGATTGGAACGAAACAGAGGACATCATGTTCGGGAATACCACTCCCGAATATTTGTATGGTTTATTCATGAAACAACAGATTGAAGAAGAAACGTTATTTGAATTAAATGAAGATATTGACGAAATAACAGGGGAATTTATAGAAATCAAACATGAATATAAAGCAAAATTTGTATCCTCGCAGATCAAGTCAATCTCTTACGAGAAAATCCTTAGAGGTATAGGAAATTACGAGCAAGGAAGAGAACCTTCAATTGGACAAGCTGTTTACTTTATTAGCACCGAAAAGAACATCGTGTTTCAAATGTACGATGATCGAGGTTGTATCATAAGTTCAAATGAAGTTGAACCACTTGTTCCTTTGTATCACAGATATAACGACTGGTTGGTTGACTCTTGGCGTGATGATTTTGATGCCATTTTCAAAAAGATATAATCGAAAAACAGAGCTTTTTATACAAAAAGAGAATCCGTCCCATCAGACAGATTCTCTCATCTTCTTATGATTGAAGAAACAGTTGAACTTCTTCTTCCGTCAACTCACGATATGCCCCGAGCTCAAGCGTCTCATCGAGTTCTAACTTTCCGATTTGAACACGCTCCAATCGTTCGACATGTTTGCCGACCGCCGCGACCATTCGTTTCACTTGGTGATATTTCCCCTCAGACAACGTGAGGCGAATGACCGACCGACGTCCGCTCTTGCTCAGTATTTCAAGACGGGCCGGCTTCGTCGTATATCCGTCCTCTAACTCGACCCCATTCGCGAACGTCTTGATATCCTCTACTGTCATCTCCCCGTCGACCTCGGCGATGTATACTTTGTCGACGTGCTTGCGAGGTGACATGAGCGCATGATTGAATGCGCCATCGTTTGTGATGAGGAGCAGTCCCGTCGTGTCCTTATCGAGACGACCGACCGGGAAGAGGTCATAATGGGTATACTCAGAATCAATCAAGTCGATGACTGTCGTCTCGACTTGATCTTCAGTCGCACTGATGACCCCTTCCGGCTTGTTCATCATGAAATAGATGTAGGGACGATACTCAACCACTTCCCCGAACACCGTGACTTTCTCTGATGCTGGGTCGACGTGCCGTTTCGCATCTTTTACAGGTGTCTCATCGACTCGCACTGCTCCTTGTTTCAATAAGATTTTTACATCTTTTCTTGAACCATATCCCATGTTCGATAGCAATTTATCAATTCGCATTATCCGTTCCTCCGATATTCAAAGCGTTTCCCTAGTAATTTCCCTGCGAGATGGCTCCGCCACCCGAGGTATCCATATACGAGAACGCCGATTGTCACTCCCACGATTGTCGCAAAAATGTCGTTCCCCCAACTCGCCTCATCATTCATTGTAACGAGAAGAGAGAGGAAGACGGCAGCGAACATCGCCCCACCCATCAAGAACATCAAGATGGTGCGACGAAGCAGTTGCTTATACGGGAAGTGGAGCGTTCGTTGAATCATCCATACCATGAGAATAATGGCTACGATGTATCCAGCGATGGTCGCGTACCCGGCTCCGATTCCGCCGAGCCAATAGACGAGCGGTACGTTCAATGCAAGTTTCGTCAACAGTCCCATCGATGTGGCAAAGATGGTGAAGTACTGACGGTTAATCCCTTGGAGAATCGCAGCCGCGACCGAGTAATAGGCCAAGAAGAAGGCACTTGGTGCGTAGTGGAACAAGTATACCCATCCTTCACGGTCACCCGGGAACAAGGTGCCAAACAATGGCTCCGCAAGTGCTACGAGACCAATGACCGCAGGAATCGTTACGAAGAACGAGACTTGGAAAATATGGTTTACTTGATTCCGAACTTTTTGCATGTCCCCCGTCGTGAACGAACGAGTCACAAGCGGGATCGTCGCCATCGATACACTCGCCGCGACAGAGACTGGAATCAACACAATTTTATGGGCGTTCCCGGTCAAAAAGCCATACGCCGACGTTGCTTCAGAAACGGTCGCACCCGTACTGAGCAACGTATTGACCATCGTCAACTGGTCAATCAATTGATAGAGAGGGGTCGATACCCCGACCATCACGATTGGAATCGAATAGCTAAGCAATTCGAGCAACAACGATTTCATCGAGCGGACCGGTGTGCCCGCCGGATTCTCTGTCTGACGATGAATGTCTTTTCGACGTTTCCAATACATGATGAGCACGGCGAAACTACCGATTGCCCCGATGAATGCACTGAACGTCGCAATCGTGACGGCAATGACTTTCAACCCGTTCAATTCAGTCGTTTCAACAGATTGCGTCCCTCCAAGGGCATTGGCAATCGGTTGAATGAAGTTTGAATCCGCAAAGACGAACAAGACGAGCATCGTTCCACTGAGGAGGAACAGGATGCGTACAATCTGTTCGACCACTTGTGAGATTGCCGTCGGTGCCATGTCTTGATGTCCCTGGAAATAACCACGTACCATACTCATCGCCGGGATGAGCAGTAAGGCAAAACTGACGCTTCGTGTCACGAGGGTGAGTGAGTCAATGTATTGCTGATTGTTCTCCGAGTTTCGGACCATCAGTTCGGATAGCCATGGTGCCGCAAAAAAGAGTAATAAAAAAGCGACGACACCGGTCGCAAGCATCAGCTTCATCCCTTGTCGGAACAGTCGTTGACTCGTCCCGTATTCTCCTAGTGCATTATATTTTGCGATAAATTTCGAAACGGCAACGGGAATCCCTGCCGTCGAAATGGAGATCATGATCGCATAATACGTATATGCAGCTTGATATAATGTCACTCCGGCAATCCCGACCATCGCTTGGAACGGAAAGGTATACAATAGTCCTAACATTCGGGAAATCAAGTTTCCCGCTGATAAAAGAAGCGTTCCTTTGACGAAGGAGGCTCTTCCAGAATCTTGTTTGGCGCTTGATGACATGAGGTACCTCCATCTATAAATCAACGATTTCAATGAATTCGGTTTTACAAAACAACCGCTTCTCATTATACTCTTACTGTTACGGATAATAAAGTTACGATAATTTTACTAATCATATAGGTGAAGAAATGAGGAGATACCCTATGAAAGATGTCATCGTCATCGGTGGAGGGCCGAGCGGGCTCATGGCAACATATGCAGCGGCAAAAAGTGGCGCTTCGACCTTGCTGATTGATAAAGGTTCAAAACTTGGTCGAAAATTGGCCATTTCAGGTGGAGGACGTTGTAACGTCACGAACCGAAAGCCAATCGATGAATTGATTCAGTTCATCCCAGGCAATGGTCGTTTCTTATACAGCGCTCTTGCTCAGTTCGACAATCAATCGATTATCGACCTCTTCACTGGATTCGGGATTCCGTTGAAAGAAGAGGACAACGGGCGCATGTTCCCTGTGACGGATAAGGCACAGGATGTGGTCAACACGTTGCTTCGGGCGATTGAAGACCTCGGCGTCGAGATTCGAAAAAAGGCTGAAGTCAAAACGCTACATTTTAATGAAGAAAACGAGTTTCATGCGGTCGAGTTGATGGACGGTGAGATGCTCGAGGCGAAAGCTTGCGTCGTCGCGGTCGGCGGTCAGTCTGTCCCGCACACCGGTTCGACCGGGGACGGCTATCCATGGGCAGAGAAGGCAGGACATACCATCACGGAACTCTTCCCAACAGAGGTGCCAATCAAATTGAATGACGCGTTCATCGGAACGAAACAACTTCAAGGACTATCGTTACGGGACGTCGCGTTGACCGTGCACGGCAAAAAAGGAAAGGCCATCAAGACGCACCAAGGCGACATGATCTTTACCCATTTCGGGATCTCTGGTCCAATCGCGCTCCGTTGCAGTCAATATACGATCAAAGAACGAAAGCGAAGCAAAGAACAGGTCGTCCTCTTGTCACTCGACTTCTTCCCGGACACGTCACGAGATGCGCTCGTTCAGGAACTGTGGAACCAAGTACAGAGCCAACCGAAGCGTGCCGTTAAAAATGTATGGAAAGGCTACATCCCTGAGCGACTTCTTGACTTATTGCTCGAAGAACTCGCATTTGGAGAAGAAGATGCGAGTCAGTTGAAAAAGCAATCCGTCATTGATTTCGCAACACGTTTGAAAATGTTCGAGATGCACGCCGTCGGGACACTCGACTTTGATAAAGCGTTCGTCACAGGTGGCGGCGTTTCGGTTAAAGAAGTTGCGCCACAGACGATGATGTCAAAGAAAGCACCCGGCCTTTTCTTTGCCGGTGAAGTGCTCGACATTCATGGATACACAGGTGGCTACAACATCACGGCCGCTTTCACAACGGGACATTGTGCCGGATCGCACGCAGCTGAACTGGCGACAGAGCGGTAAAGGGTTCGGTCTAACGTATTGGCTACGTACTATTATGCTCACTAACAATCAAAAGGCTTGATCCTGTCTCATTCAGGATAAAGCCTTTTTCACATCCTTTTCGACTTAATTTTCCAATTCCATCACATCTCGATATTTGTATCCTTCTAAAATTTCATGACCTTCTTTGAACGTCCATTCGGGAATCGACAGCTCTGGGTGCGCCGTCAAATAGTCATGGAGCACATCCCTCCCTAGAATATAGTTACTCCAACGTGGCATATCTTTTTGATAATTACCGACTACAAAATCGGTGTGGGACGTTTCATAATCATTCACTCGGCTCGCGATATGTTCCATGGTCGCATCATCGATTGGTGCATACCATGGTGGAATTACCCCTTTGACAATGCGGTCGGCAAACGTATCGGCTTTCCCTTCAATGATGACAGAATCAAGAATTGTATTAAGACGGAACTCAGGTTGATCATAAAGAATCAGATGATGATACTCATGAGCCGTCGAATGGGCTAGCACACCTTTGTCAAAATCTGTATCGAGAAACAAGATGAAGGTATCATTATAGGCTTGGCCGGCCACACCTTCCAACGCTTCACTATCGTAGAAGAATTCAGGATTGTAAGGGGCAACAAACACCATACCCTTCTTTTTAGGAAGGATTTGATTTGAATCTTCGTATGTCGATGCAATAATCTCTTTAATCTCGTCGTGCTGATTGATTAACGTATCCAGTTGCTTCAGCAATTGTTGCTTATGAGGAGTCGGATTTAATAAAAAATTTGTTTTGATGAGGGATGTATCAATCTTTTCTTCCTGTCCGACCTCCCCTATGTAATCTAATACATACTTTTTAAAGTTCTGTTTGTTCTCCTCCGCATCGGTTGTTTCAAGGGATGCATTCAAATATTGTTGGTATTGGGTGTAAAGCGGAACGATTGTCAATTCATTCTCTTCGTTTATTTTTATCGTTTCGATTGAAACATCAGGCTCAGACGTTTTTTCATCATCACTACATGCTGCTAACAGAAGTACTGAACTACAACATAGAATACCGAATAATTTTTTCAGCTGAATGACCTCCATCTCAATAATCAATATTCATCGCTCGCTTGCTTATGTTAAATTATACCATAAATTACTCTTATGACCTTTCCGATACCCTCTAATAACATGATATCGTCACGACCACAACAATAAAAAACGACTCGAACCCTTTCTAATGAGGGCTCAAGCCGTTTATGATTATTCTTTCCCTGCGATTTGACGACGCACTTCTTTTTCGAGCTCCGGCTCCGGTGGCATCCATCCTTCAGGTTTCATAACTTTATTGTCCGACTCGCGTAAAATCGGCTTCCCGTCCGGTCCAAGTTTCGCCATATTGGCACGCTGGACAATTTCAAACAACGGAACGGGATCGAGTCCGAGTTCAACGAAACTGCCCATCACAAAATATAACGCGTCCGTTAACGCATCCCCTTGTCCGACGAGACGTTCCACATCATCCGATGGCGGTGCGTCTTGTAATGATTTTTGGACTGCTTTCTGGAATCCTACTTGGAATTGCTCGATGGCTTGTAAAAACTCTTCTTCCGATTGCGATGATTGATGCAAAAACTCGACGACCGCTTCCTCTGCCGTCCAAACCGAGCGTTTTGTCGCACGATCAAGCGTCAACGGTTGCGGCGATTTTGCTCCTGGATGTCCAAAAGTTTCATGAAATTGTTTCACTTCTTCAAAAAAGTAACGTTTGCTCATCTGTTCTTCCCCCATTGTTAGTCCACAGACACGAATGCATCCAAATCGAATACTTCCGGGTGGACGATTGCAAAGATTTCATTGTCTTGTAAAAACATACCGGTCGAGTCATATACGCGAGGCGTCACCATCTGACCGTTGATGGTCTCTTCTTCCGGATTGACTGTGTAGAGGACGAGCTCTTCTGAGTCGAGCACGTAGATGCGTCCTTGTCGCTCGACAAGGCCGACTCCTTCGAATCGCTCAAACTTCTGTTGGATCGAGGCGCTCATCCCGTCAGCAGACAACGCTTGGCGTGAATCAAGCATCCATTCGGTTTCGGGCTCTTGATTCTCTTCTTCCACTTGTTGTTCGTTCAACTCATTTTCAGGCGCGTCTTCAGATACAGCCGATTCGCTCGAGGCGTCGTCATTCGTCGAGACGTTCTCTGTCGTTGTGTCTTCCGATGATTCTTCTGTTTTTGGAGTAGCCGTGTCAGCATCAGTTGACGCTTCTGATGATTTGTCATCGGCTGGAGTCTCCGGTTCGATCTCCCGTTCTTCGATATAAAGGAGCTCAAGGTCCGGTGTATCCGCCAAGCGATTCATCATGAACAGACGCTTCGATTCCCGGTCATAACCAAGACCAAAGATTCGGTCTTCCGACACGAGTCCTTTGATTTGTTTACGTGGTCTCTCGACCCAGCGTCCTTCTTCTCGCTCGATTGTAATGAGCGTACCGTTCGCTGAGACCGCATACACAAGATCTTCTTCGACCATGCGCATTCCGATAAAATCATCGAGGCGCTGTTTCCCTGAATTCTCAAGTTGAAGCACCGAATTGACGCGCGTTCCGTTTCCACTCACCTCAAAAAATTCAGCTTGTTCGGTTAAGACCAAATATGCCCCGATCGTGTCACTGTAGTACACTTCATCGATTTGACTGATTTGTTCGAGGGCATCGGTCGTATCGATATCTTCATCATCCTGCGCCGCTTCCACGGGTGGAAGGGATGCCGTTTGATGACTCGTTTGAATATCAATTTTTTCAAATGTCGAGGCGACCTGTCGTTGAATCTCTTCATCTGAAAAGACAAAAACATAACAAAGGATCACACCGACCACGACGGCACATAGTGTCGTGTATAGCACATAAGAACGTTTCATGGACATGTCGTCCCCTTCTACTTCAGTATCGCCCTTTAGTGTATCAAAACCGTCCATAAAAGAAAATGACCTCACCAAAAAGAAAAGAATGTGCGACAATGTCACACATTCTTTTTGTTACCCCACTACAATATTGACGAGTTTTCCAGGAACGACAATGACTTTACGAACCGTCTTGCCTTCTGTGAACTCTTGGACACGCTCGTTCCCGAGTGCTTCCGCTTCAAGTGCTTCTTTTGATGCGTCACGAGAGACGTGCATTTTCGCACGGAGTTTCCCGTTCACCTGGATGACAACTTCAATCGTGTCGCTCACAAGTTTTGACTCATCGTATGTCGGCCAAGCCGCATACGTTAACTCTTCCGTCATACCCATCTTCTCCCACAACTCTTCAGACAAGTGCGGCGCGACTGGTGAAAGCATCTTGATGAAGTCGACCATTTGCGATTTCGGCAACGTCTCTTGTTTGTTCGCTTCATTGACGAAGACCATCAACTGCGAGATTGCCGTGTTGAAGCGAAGGGCTTCATAATCCTCCGTGACTTTTTTCACCGTCTGATGATACGTGCGTTCAAAGTCGGCAGTCGGCGCCACGTCTGCGAAGTTCGTCTGATCGAACAAACGCCAGACGCGGTCGAGGAAGCGACGTGCCCCGTCAAGACCATTCGTCGACCATGCGATGGCCGCATCAAGTGGTCCCATGAACATTTCGTAAAGACGGAGTGTATCGGCTCCGTGCGACTTCACGATATCATCCGGGTTGACAACGTTCCCACGAGATTTCGACATCTTCTCGTTGTTCTCACCGAGGATCATTCCTTGGTTGTAGAGTTTTTGGAACGGTTCGCTCGTCGGGACGACACCGATATCAAAGAGTACTTTATGCCAGAAACGTGCGTAGAGCAAGTGAAGAACGGCATGCTCCGTACCCCCGATATACAAGTCGACTGGAAGCCAACGCTTGAGTTTCTCAGGATCCGCAATCATCTCTTCGTTATCTGGATCGATGTAACGGATGTAGTACCAGCAGCTACCTGCCCATTGTGGCATCGTGTTCGTCTCGCGACGACCTTTTTCCCCTGTGACCGGATCTGTATACGTCAACCACTCTTCTGCGTTCGCAAGTGGCGACTCACCTGTACCAGATGGTTTGATTTCATCGATGATCGGAAGTTCGAGCGGAAGTTCTTCGACCGGTACCGTCTTCATCGTTCCGTCTTCCATATGGACGACCGGAATCGGCTCGCCCCAGTAACGTTGACGGCTGAACAACCAGTCACGAAGACGGTATGTCGTCTTCGCACGCCCTGTGCCACTAGCTTCGAGCTCTTCAATGATCGTCTTGATGGCATCGGCTTTATTAAGTCCGTTCAAGCTACCAGAGTTGACGTGCTCACCGTCTTCGACGTAAGCCGCCTCTTCCACGTTTCCACCTTTGACGACTTCACGGATCGGGAGGTCGAACGTTTTCGCAAACTCATAATCGCGCTCATCGTGTGCAGGAACGGCCATGACCGCACCTGTTCCGTATGTCGAGAGAACGTAGTCCGCTGTCCAAATCGGAAGTTTCTCGCCGTTCACCGGGTTGATCGCATAAGCGCCCGTGAAGACACCTGTCTTCTCTTTGGCAAGGTCTGTACGCTCGAGGTCCGTCTTCTTCGAGACTTCCTCAATGTATGCTTCGACTGCCGTCGATTGTTCAGGCGTCGTGATCACTTTAGTGAACGGATGCTCTGGTGCGAGTGTCACGTATGTCGCCCCGTGAAGCGTATCTGGACGTGTTGTGAATACTGTGACGATCTTATCATGACCGTCGACCTTAAAGTCGACCTCGGCACCGACCGATTTGCCGATCCAGTTGCGTTGCATCTCTTTCACGCTCTCAGGCCAATCTAGACCTTCCAAGTCTTCAAGCAAACGCTCTGCGTATTCCGTGATACGAAGCACCCACTGCTTCATCGGGACACGGTAGACAGGGTGGTTCCCACGCTCTGACAAGCCATCGATGACTTCCTCGTTCGCAAGGACCGTACCGAGAGCCGGGCACCAGTTGACCGCAACTTCATCGACGTATGCGAGGCCACGTTCGAAGAGTTGCGTGAAGATCCACTGCGTCCATTTATAGTATTTCGGGTCCGTCGTGCTAATTTCACGGTCCCAATCGTATGAGAATCCGAGTTCTTTCAACTGACGGCGGAACGTCTCGATGTTGCGCGCTGTGAATTCACGCGGGTCGTTCCCTGTGTCGAGTGCATATTGCTCGGCAGGAAGACCGAACGCATCCCAGCCAATCGGGTGAAGGACGTTATATCCTTGCATCCGTTTCATACGAGCGATGATATCCGTCGCCGTGTAACCTTCCGGGTGACCGACGTGAAGACCAGCACCGGATGGGTACGGGAACATATCAAGGACGTAGAAACAATCCTTCTCCGGGTCTTCTGTCGTTTTAAATGCTTCTTTCTCTTCCCAACGCTTTTGCCACTTAGGCTCGATTTCTTGATGTTTAAAATAACTCAACATTCTTCCTCCTCTGCATAATAAAAAGCCTTCCGTCCCCGAAAATGGGACGAAAGGCTTGAAAGCTCTCCGCGGTACCACCCATGTTGCATTGCTGCCACTTGAGACGCCGGTAACGAGGCGTAACCCCGGTCTTCCCTACTCGTTTCAGGAAAACAGCTCCAAGGCGAGTTCACAACATCCGCTTATCGATTCACACCATCCATCGACTCTCTTTGAAACGGAACGTTCGCTACTAGTCCTCTTCAACGCTTGCTATTCATCGTAGTCTATTTTAGCCCATTCTGAAATTCAACGTCAACTTGATTTTTCTGTGACACGAATGTCTTTCATGATGACAAATAGCGTTAAGGCTAACGTAGCAAGTAGTAGAAGCATGCCGAAGACTGCTGTAATGCCGAACATGTCATAGACAAAACCAGACAACGTCGGTCCAATCATCCGACCGACGGATGCTGCGATATTGACGAGCCCTTGGTATTGTCCAGCTTTCCCAGGAGGGGCGAGTTTCGCCGCAATCGTCGGAACCGCCGGCCAGACAAACATCTCCCCGATGGTCATGACGACCATCGCGACCATGAACATCCCGAACCCACCAGCGAATGGGACAATCAAGAACGCGCCGAGGAAAATGGATGCCCCGATGATCAGTTGACGTTTTAAGTCGTCCTCAAACTGTCGTAAGACACGATTGAGCAACGGTTGTGCGAAGACAATCATCGCCCCGTTCACTGTCCAAAGGAGTGAGTATTGACTGATTGTGACACCGAGGTCTTTCGAGTGAACGGCAATCGTCCCTTGCCATTGCACGTACACGAACCAAAGTACCGCATAACCAACGGCGACATACCACATCGACTTCATCGTCGCACTCGAGAGTGTCGTGGCGGCCGCTTCGAGTTGCGACTGAACGACAGGGCGTGCCGGGTTTTTCAAATAACGCAATCCAAACAAGAGCACCACGACAAATAAAACTGACAAGAAGAAGTTCGCATAAAAAATCCACTCGATGTTAAGTCGAGCGATTTGACCACTCATTGCCGTTCCGAGGGCGACCCCCACGTTTTGTGCGACATAAATCGCATTGAACGAACGACGTCCACCTTCAGGCCAAATGAGACCTGCAAACGCATATACGGTCGGAAAGACGAGTCCGCCGGAAAGACCGATCAACCCGAGCCATACGAGATAGCCGAAGAACGTGGCATGAAACAGTAAAAATCCAAGCGAGCTCGCGAGCAAGAGACCGACAGAGATCATCAGCGTCGTCTTCCCACCGATTCGATCGAATAGCGTCCCTCCGATGTAGTTCCCGACAATCGCGAGCGCCGAGTTCACAAGAAGCGCCACCCCGGCAAGCGTCATCGACTCACCTAAAAAATCATGAATATACAGTGTGTTAAACGGCCATAAAAAAGACGCCGCCGTTGTATTGAGCGCCATCGCAATGACTAAAATCCATACCGAAATTGGCATTTTATTGTTCACACCAAGTCCTCCTTTCATTCTTCTATCACATTAAAAAAATCGGCACAAAAAGGCCGAATCGACAAGATTTCCTTATCAAACCTAAACGAACGCCAAGGAAGTGTCAAGAAAAATTACTTATTATGAAGTTTTGTTATTTTTCGTTTGTGATAGGATGAGCAAGGAAGGAGAGATGAACATGAATCCATTTGGTCAAAACCGTTACCATACACTTAATGAGGCGTATCGACGAGAGTACGGGGGCAAGGTGTTTAAAGTGCCACTCGATGGCGGCTTCACATGTCCGAACCGTGACGGACGTGTCTCAAAAGGTGGATGCACGTTCTGTTCGGACGATGGCAGTGGTGATTTCGCGGGAAATGCTTGCGACCCGATTCCCGTTCAATTTGCAGAAGTGAAGGCTCGTCTCCACCGGAAGTGGAAGAGTGCCAAATATATTGCTTATTTCCAAGCGTTCAGTAACACGTACGCACCAGTCGAGCGGTTACGTGAATTGTATGAACCGGCATTAAAAGAGGATGGGGTCGTCGGTCTCTCGATTGCGACACGCCCTGACTGCTTACCGGACGACGTCGTCGCCTATTTAGCAGAGTTGAATGAACGGACGTCCCTTTGGGTGGAGCTCGGTCTTCAGACCATTCATGACACGACCGCTAAAAAGATCAATCGTGGGCACGACTATCAATCGTTTTTGACCGGTCTTGCCAAACTTCGCCGTCACAATATTCGTGTCTGCGTTCATATCATCAATGGTCTCCCAGGTGAGACACCAGAGATGATGCTCGACACGGCACGAGAAGTTGCTAAAATGGACATACAAGGAATCAAGATCCACTTACTTCACGTCTTGAAACACACACCGCTCGCCCGTCAATATGAGAAAGGACTGCTCGACTTGATGGAGGAAGACACATACGTCTCCCTCGTCTGCGATCAACTCGAACGAATCCCTCCCGAGGTGATTATCCATCGTTTGACAGGAGACGGTCCACCCGACCTCTTGATCGGTCCATTATGGAGCCGTCACAAGATGCAGGTGCTTAACAAGATTCGTGCGGAATTGGAGCGCCGGGATTCTTTCCAAGGAAAAAAGAAGGATGAGATCTATGGGATTAATGAGAGTACTACCTTTTGCAAAACAATTACTACATGACCATATCGAGGAAGGTCAGGTCGCCATCGATATGACGGCCGGGAACGGACACGATACGTTGTTTCTAGCGAATGCCGTAGGCGAGACAGGACATGTCTATGCCTTTGATATTCAATCAGAAGCTGTAGCAGCCACAAAGGCGCGGGTTGAAAAATCGGGTGTCAGTAATCGGGTGACCGTGATTCATGATAGTCATGATACGGTCCAAGCGGTCGTTGAAAAGGAAGCGCGGCCGATCACCGCGGCCGTCTTCAACTTAGGGTATTTACCGGGAAGCGACAAATCCATCACGACACACGGAAATACGACGATTGCCGCATTATCCCAACTATTAGACGTCATGGCCGTCGGTGGCGTTATCGTCATCGTGATTTACCACGGACATGAAAGTGGGAAAGTCGAACGAGACGAGGTGCTCCATTATGTAGAGTCCCTCGATCAAAAACAGGCAGGCGTCCTGCGTTATGGATTTATCAACCAAGTCAATCATCCCCCATTCATCGTGGCGATTGAAAAACGTGCATAAGAAAAAGGCGGCTCATTAGAGTCGCCTTCTGTCATTCTTGAATCAATTCATAAAACGTCATGAGGGTTTCCGCGAATTTCGTGTTCAATCGTTCGTAACCAAAGTGCGGGAATCCTTCCAATCGCCGGATATACACTTGGTCCCCACCGATTTTCCGACAAACATTCAACGTCAACTTCACGTCCGCGAACTGGTCGTCTGGTGCATAGAAACAGGCGAGCGGAAGGCGTGGCAGATGCTTCTTCTCTTCCTGATGCTCGACGATTTCCTCTTCGATTTCTCGATATTGCGCATACGTGATTTCTCCGAATCGGGATGACTCGTCTCCCCCACCGGTGAATGTCATCATCCCGAGTGGCAAGTCAGGGCGAAAACGGTCGACAGCACTTGCGACGACTTGTTTCAATCCACCGATTTGACGAGTGGCATGCCAATCAAACAATGGGGAGATGTATGTGAGACTCCCGAGTGGCACATCGTACTCCTGCAAAAGGCGATTCGTTAAGAGTGCGCCAAGGCTGAATGCCACGACATGAATCGGTAATTTATATTCCCCTGCCTCGCGCAACGCTCGCTTGATCAGTTGCTTATGGTCACCTGCCGTCAATCCAATCGATTGATCGCGGACGACGATGACTTCGTACTCGTCCTCGAGCCGTCGAATAAAGTTCTCGCTGATCCGTGACGTGAATTGTAACGGATACACGATGACGATGACTCCTTTTCGTGCTTCTTCATTTGCCATACAGCCGTCACCTCGTTTATAGACTACATTCATTGTATCAAAAAAACATCAGCCGCAACTGATGTTTAAATAAAATCCGTCTGGAGGCTTAGCTCGGGTCATATCGTAAATGAATGAGTTCCATCGGGCGATCATACACCTCTTCCTGGATACGATTCACTTCTTTGAAAGATTGATGTAAGAGGAAGGCAATCGCTTGATCATTCGAGCTTTCGACGTACACTTCCATCGGTTGTTCTTTTTTCGATTGAAGGTGGGCCAGAAAGGCTGCGCCGTAGCCGTTTCGATGATAATCGGGGTGCAGATAGAGGCGGAGCATCTCCCACATGTCACCGCGATCGATGGCATGACAAAATCCGATGACCTCTTCTTCATATTCGCCAACGATAAAATACTGTTCTCGTGCTTCTTCACTTGAACTGATTGCTCGTACAATCTCTTCTTGCCGATATGCGCGTTCCATCGCTCTCGTTCGATTGGAATCATCCTGTGATATGGTCGCCAGCGCGATGTTCCGAATCAGCGTCGCATCTTCTGGCACTGCTTCCCTCATGTTCATGACAGCTTCCCCCTTTTGGCCAATCTATTTGTATCATTCCCTATCCCAATGTTTTTATCCTGCTCCTTCATTTCTTTTTCATGACGATTCATCAGAAAACGTTACGTAGACATTGCTCTAGGGTATAACACAACCAATGCCAATCAAACGAAGGAGTGGAACCACATGGAACCTAGACAAGAACATGACCCGAAAGTAGAACAGACAGCAAACCCGAACCGTCAATTTGATCAATTGGACGGGGGAAGTCCAAAGATCAGTGTCGTGACCGGGATGTTGCTCGGTGCACTCGTCGGTGGTCTACTCGCCTTACTTAGCTCCTCGAACCGGGAGCAGACAAAGCAATCCCTCTCGAATGCGAAATCGTCGGTCGGGGGCCTCGTCAACGAAGTGAAACAAGATCCTGCCGGCAAGGCGTCTCAAGTCATTGAGCAAGTGAAGTCAGCCTCGACAAAGATTCAAGAAGTCTCCACAGACGTCCAAAACGTATACGAAAAAGTCGTCGGGGAAGTCGATACCGTGAAAGAGGACGTCACTAAAATCGTCGAGACGGCTCAAGAGGCCAAGTCAGACTTACAGGACATCGGGGAGAAAGTCGTCGAAGCGAAGGATACGGCGCTTGGACAAGATACGACGACAACTGATTCTTCATCCGATTCAAATAAACAGACACCTCCGACAACGTAAAAAAAAACGACCTTTCCGCGGAAAGGTCGTTTTTGATGATTACGCGAAACGTTTCGCGCCTTCTTCAAGAATAGCTGCTTTATCTGTTTGCTCCCATGGGAGTTCGATGTCTGTACGACCGAAGTGACCGTATGCTGCCGTTTGTTTGTAGATTGGGCGACGAAGGTCGAGCATCTTGATGATGCCCGCCGGACGGAGGTCAAAGTTCTCACGAACGAGTTCAACGAGTTCCGTTTCGCTCAATTTACCTGTGCCGAACGTATCGACAGCGATCGATACTGGGTGTGCAACACCGATTGCGTACGCAAGTTGAACTTCCGCTTTATCCGCAAGTCCTGCTGCAACGATGTTTTTCGCTACATAGCGAGCTGCGTATGCCGCTGAACGGTCAACTTTTGTAGGATCTTTACCAGAGAATGCGCCGCCACCGTGACGAGCGTATCCACCGTACGTATCAACGATGATCTTACGTCCTGTCAAACCTGCATCTCCTTGTGGTCCACCAATTACGAAGCGACCAGTCGGGTTGATGAAGTATTTTGTTTCAGCATCGATGAGTTCAGCCGGAATGACTGCCTCGATGACATGTTTTTTCAAGTCTTCTTGAATTTGCTCAAGTGTGATCTCTTCCGCGTGTTGCGTCGAAATAACGATCGTATCGATGCGAACTGGGTTGTTGTCCTCATCATACTCAACCGTTACTTGCGTCTTCCCGTCCGGACGAAGGTACTCGAGCGTACCGTTCTTACGTACTTCAGCAAGACGACGTGACAACTTGTGTGCCAACGAGATTGGAAGCGGCATGAGCTCAGGTGTCTCGTTTGTCGCATATCCGAACATAAGACCTTGGTCTCCTGCACCGATTGCATCGAGTTCCTCTTCAGTCATCTGACCTTCACGTGCTTCAAGCGCCTGGTCAACACCTTGCGCGATGTCTACCGATTGCTCATCGATTGACGTCAAGACCGCACACGTTTCAGCATCGAAGCCATATTTTGCACGCGTGTATCCGATTTCGCGGATTGTTTCACGGACAACTTTCGGGATATCCACGTAAGTTGACGTTGTGATTTCACCAGCTACGAGTACAAGACCTGTTGTGACAGACGTTTCTGCCGCAACACGGGCATTCGGGTCTTCCGCTAAAATGGCATCCAAGATGGAGTCAGAAATCTGATCACAAATTTTGTCTGGATGTCCTTCAGTAACCGACTCTGAAGTAAAAAGTCGACGGTTCAATTTTGACATTCAAAAAACCTCCTATAATAAGGGTATTATGTGGACGGTACTCGTTCCCCTTACGCGTTGCTTTGGGACGGTAATGAAAAAAACCTCCCCCGATGACATACATTGGGAAAGGTTGAATCGTTCTTCCTTACCCTCTTATCGTTCGAAGCTAATGGCTTCGCTTCAGGATAGCACCTTTTCCGCACAAGACTTCATGTCGGACGGTTGCTGGGCTTCGTAGGGCCTTGTTCCCTCCACCGCTCAGAATAAGAGTATCCGTTACGAAAACCATCATATAAATGACACTCGATTATGTCAAGGGAATCAGACGAATTCGTAAAAGTTTTCACTGACTTGCAAAACATTTCTGTTTGTGAATCGTCAAACATTTTTTTATTTCGTTTCTTTTTTTTAACACCTTGTGATAAGAGAATGTGATAAAATGACTTTGTAAGAAAGCGCTTACTTAGAGAGAAGAAACGCTTGTGTTTAATTAGTGTGTCACATATAATTAAAAATGTCATACTGATTAATCGTAATCGCGGAAGTATGCGGATTTCATCCACATCTATTTAGGGGAAAGGTGGGATTCAGGATGGCGACAACGCTCCTGAAAATCGAAGAATTAATTAATGGTGCCGACATGTTACGGAACTTGACGGTTCCAGAGCTGGTGGAAGAAGCCATTCAAAATGGTGAAGGTGTACTGACAAAAGACGGGGCATTATCTGTCAGTACCGGTGCTTTTACTGGACGGTCACCGAAAGACAAATTCGTCGTACAAGATGAAGTCAGCAACAACCTCGTCGATTGGGGTAAAGTGAACCAACCGATCGCAGAAGAGAAGTTTTCAGCACTTCTCGACAAAGTACTCGACCATTTAGAAAAGAAGGATAAACTGTATTATCTAGAAGCATCTGCTGGTGCAGATGAACATTATACGTTGCCGGTCCGTGCCATCACGGAGTATGCGTGGCACAGTCTATTCGCTAAACAATTGTTCTTACGCGAATGGCCGACGAAAGGTGCGTTCGACCCGTTCACGGTCATTTATGCACCGAGCTATAAAGCAGACCCTGCCGTCGATGGTACGAACTCTGAGACGTTCATTCTCGTCTCATTCGCCAAGCGCACGATTCTGATCGGGGGAACAGAATACGGTGGCGAAATTAAAAAATCGATCTTCTCCGTCATGAACTTCTTGCTACCCGAGCAGAACGTGTTATCGATGCACTGTTCGGCAAATGTCAATGATGCGAATGAAACGGCACTCTTCTTCGGATTGTCGGGCACTGGGAAGACAACGCTCTCGGCTGACCCTGAGCGTCATTTGATTGGAGACGACGAACACGGATGGTCACCGGACGGGGTCTTCAACATCGAAGGCGGTTGTTACGCAAAGACGATCAACTTGTCTCGTGAGAACGAACCGCAAATCTATGATGCGATTCGCTTCGGTTCATTGATTGAAAACGTCGTGTTGAATGAAGATCGTACACCGGACTATAAGAACATTTCCTTGACGGAAAACACGCGTGCGGCATATCCAATCGAGTTCATCGACAATGCGATGCTCCCATCACGCGCCGGTCATCCGAATACGATTGTCTTCTTGACGGCAGATGCCTATGGCGTCTTGCCTCCGATCAGCAAACTGACGAAAGAACAGGCGATGTACCACTTCTTGTCGGGTTATACGTCAAAACTTGCCGGCACGGAGCGCGGTGTCACAGAACCACAGGCGACCTTCTCGACTTGCTTCGGTTCACCGTTCCTTCCGCTCGCTCCAGAGCGTTACGCGGATATGCTCGGTAAATTGATCGAGCAACACGACGTGGATGTCTACCTCGTCAACACAGGTTGGACTGGCGGTGCATACGGTGAAGGTTCGCGTATGAAACTCGCGTACACGCGTGCGATGGTCAACGCCGCAGTCAACGGTCAACTTCGTGACGTCGAGACGATGAAACATGACATTTTCAACGTCGAGATTCCAGTAGCCATCGAAGGCGTACCGAGTGACGTGCTCAATCCACGTGACACGTGGAGCGACCCAGCTCGCTACGACGTCGAGGCGAAAGCACTCGCAATGAAATTCAAAGAGAACTTCACACGGTTCACGAAAGCGAGTGAATCGGTCATCGCAGCCGGCCCACTGGTCATCTAATACGAAAGCACCGACTCATCGAGTCGGTGCTTTTGCTTGTCGTAACATCCATTCCATCGCTTGTTCGGTCGTCTCCCATTTATCCCAAAATGGGAGTTGGTGTCCGAACGGAAGCACCCAAAACTCTGCCTGCTCCCCTAACTTCTCGGCGACTGCCGTCGCATGGCGCAAACGGACCTGCTCGTCATCCGTACCATGGATGATCAGCGTTGGTGCATCCCATTCCTTATAAAGCGGAGAACGTTCTGTATATGCTGTTTCTGCCGATTCGGGGTCTCCCCCCGTCATGCGACGTAACATCTTCCGCATCGAGCGTTGCTCTTCATACGTCCACTCTAGATTGGTCACACCGGCCCATGAGGTGACGGTAGTGACCGGTCGTTCAGATGCGAGAGAGAGTGCCATCATCCCGCCGCGTGAAAAACCGAGCGCATGAATCGGTCGTCCGCTCGTTTGGACGCGATCATAGAGTGAGAGCACGTCCTTCAAATCCTCTCCACCGAAGTCTTCTTTTCCCGTGCCCCCGTGATTACCTCGATAAACCGGGGCCACCACATGAAAACCGCGTGCCGCAAACTGCATGAGGCGCGGTAACCGAACGTCCCCGATTCGTGCCGTTCCCCCTCGTAAGTACATCAGCACCTGTCCAATCGACCGTTTCGGTTCAATCGAATAGGCGACGACCTCTTCCCCATCATTCGTCGTGTACCATCCACGCGTCACCCGGTAACCGGCGTATGGTGGCAACACGTCGATTCGATCAAACCAGTTGTTGCTCATGGAGCACCCTCATCGTTTCTGGTAAGACACGGTCCTTCATCATAAAGCTGTAACGTGGATTCCGTAGTAGATTGTCCGGTAAGACATCAATCAAGACGGCCCCATCCGTCTCGTCGACTGCGGGATGATCTTCGAATCGTTCAATCTCCGCAAAATAGATATTTTTGATGACGGTGTCACCACGACCGAGCACACGATATTGCCCCATGTATCGTAACGTCTTGACGACGCCTCCAGTCTCTTCATATACTTCCCGGATGGCCGCGGCATCCTCATGTTCGCCCGGTTCGACTTTCCCACCTGGGAACTCTAGCCCGCGTTGTTTATGCTTCGTCAATACCCATTTGTCCTTGTAACGGGCGACGACCCAGACGTGGAGCGGCGTGTCTGAGAACGGATAATGGGTGAAGCTTAACTCGACTTGATTATGATAGTAATCCTTGAATGTCTTCATAGTCCATCCCTTTCTTTCCCCTGTCTACTCTCACTTTACCTTGTCTGCACCCAGTTTCAAACAAAAAAATCGGTCCGACGCGCGGACCGATTCGTTTTCTTATTGATTCAAGCGTTTTTCGAGTTCTGCTTTTTGTTCTTCATACCCTGGTTTACCGAGTAGTGCGAACATGTTCGCTTTGTATGCTTCGACGCCTGGCTGGTTGAACGGGTTCACCCCGAGGATGTATCCGCTCATCGCACATGCTTTCTCGAAGAAGTAGAACAAGTAACCGAGGTGGTACGGTGTCATCTCTGGCAATTCGACGACGAGGTTCGGTACGTCGCCATCTGTATGCGCGAGGAGCGTTCCTTCTGTCGCCTTGTCGTTCACGAACTGAATCGTTTCCCCTGCGAGGAAGTTCAAACCATCCAAGTCTTGTGCGTCTTCTGGGACGTTCATTGTGTGACGGACTTCTTTCACACGGATGACTGTCTCGAACAAGTCACGACGACCTTCTTGAATGTATTGACCCATCGAGTGAAGATCAGTCGAGAAGTCGACAGCCGCAGGGAAGATTCCTTTGTTGTCTTTTCCTTCAGATTCTCCGTAAAGCTGTTTCCACCACTCAGACACGTAGTGAAGGGCTGGCTCGTAGTTGACGAGCATCTCAATCGATTTGCCTTTCGCGTAAAGGGCGTTACGTACGACCGCATACTGATACGCTTCGTTCTCAGCCAATTCTGGTGAGCTGTAAGCGTTTTGTGCATCACGCGCCCCTTCCATCAAGGCATCGATATCGATTCCTGCAGCAGCAATCGGGAGAAGTCCGACCGGTGTGAGGACAGAGAAGCGTCCACCGACGTCATCTGGAATAACGAACGTCTCGTATCCTTCTGCGTCCGCGAGCGTCTTGAGGGCGCCACGGGCACGGTCTGTCGTCGCATAGATCCGCTCACGCGCTCCATCTTGACCGTACTTGTCTTCCATGAACTGCTTGAGGACACGGAATGCGATGGCAGGTTCTGTCGTCGTTCCTGATTTCGAGATGACGTTGATTGAGACCTCTTTCCCTTCAAGCACTTGAAGCAATTCTCTCATATACGTTGAAGAGATGTTGTGACCCGCATAGAATACTTGCGGCGCCTTGCGCTCTTCTTTTGACAATACGTTGAAGAACGAATGTTGAAGCATTTCGATCGCTGCACGGGCACCGAGGTAAGATCCTCCGATTCCGACGACGACGAGAACGTCTGAATTCTCGCGAATTCGTTCCGCCGCAGCTTTGATTCGTGCGAACTCATCTTGATCGTATTCGGTCGGAAGGTCGACCCACCCAAGAAAATCACTTCCGGCACCGCTCCGCTCGTGAATCACCGAGTGAAGGGTTTTTACCGTTTCTTGCATTTGGTCGATTTCATGCTTCCCTACGAATGAGAGCGCGTTTGAATAATCGAAACGTACAGTTGACATGTCATTTCCTCCTTTAAATCGCTCGTAAAAGAGCCATACATGACCCATCATAAACGGAAACGCTAGATTCGTTCAATCATTATTGCAAAATAGGCAAGAAATCGCCTTATTTACTGAGTTCGAGAATATGCGCGACATCTTCCCGTTCGAGTGTACGGAAACGACCGAATGCGCCACGTTTCATCGCAGAATCGAGAATCGCATCGAATGTCGACTCATCGATCTCATAGTCACGAAGCGAGTTCGGTGCACCGAGTTGGTCAAAGAATGCACGTACAGCTTGGATCGTACGTTTCCCTGTTTCCAAATCGTTCTCGCCAGGCTCGACATCAAATACTTCTGTACCGAGTCGTGCGAAGCGAGCCGCGTTGTCTTCATCTAATACATGCTCCATCCAACGTGGGAAGAGGATCGCGAGACCTCCAGCATGCGGGATATCATGGACAGCGGATACGGCGTGTTCGATGTTGTGCGATGCCCAGTCACCCGATGCACCCATTTGCAGGACACCGTTCAATGCCATCGTACCTGAGAACAAGATGATGGCACGAAGGTCTATGTTCTCTAAATCGTTCACGAGTTTCGGTGCCGATTCAACGACCGCTTTCAACACACCTTCTGTCATGCGTTCCTGTACCGGCGCATGGTTCGGGTGGAAGTATTGCTCGAAACAGTGGCTCATCATGTCGACGATGCCATAGATTGTCTGGTCTTTTGGAACCGACACGGTGTAACGTGGATCGAGAATCGAGAATGTCGGGAAGACGAGCGGGTGACCCCATCCAAACTTTTCTTGAGTCTCCCAGTTCGTGATGACCGATCCCGAGTTCATCTCCGACCCTGTCGCAGCGAGTGTAAGGACTGTCCCGAACGGTACCGCCTCTGTCGGGATATGTTCACGAAGCACGATGTCCCACGCGTCCCCGTCATATGGAATCGCTGCTGAAATGAGTTTTGTACAGTCAATGACGGAACCGCCACCGACAGCAAGCAAGGCGTCAACGTCCTCTTCACGCGCAAATTTCACCGCACGACGTACCGTCTCGATGCGTGGGTTCGGTTCAACACCTGAGAAGTCTACGTATGAGATGCCTGCTTTTTCAAGCTCGGCCACGACTTCATCGTACGTCCCGTTCTTTTTGATGCTTCCGCCACCATAGACAAGCATCACTTTCTTCGCGTCGAGCGCTTCGAGTTCTCCTGCTAATTTTTCGATCTGATGTGTCCCAAAAATTAGTTTTGTCGGGTTTTTGTATTCAAAGTTGTGCATAAGTCATCCTCCTCATAGAAATATGTAACACCTACACTATATACCCTGTTTTTACGGAATGAAAAGTATCGTGCTTATGCGTAGATGCGATCGATGATCCGATGCAAGATGACCGCTTCCTCCGCTTGACGATAGTTCGGCTCTTCTCCACAGGCCTCAAGGAAGAGTCGGATTTGCCGCTCATACGGGTCGTGTTCAGTCAAATAAGCTGGTCGCTCGTCAAACAATGCCCCATATTTCTCCGTGTGGAGCGTGAGCGGGAACAGACTGGCTCCGGCGTTCGTGCCGCGACATTCCACACGCATCGTATCTTTCTCTTCGATATTGGCCATATAGCTGACGTCGAGCAATAAGGATGCCCCATTTTCAAACGTGATCATCGCCCTCGCCGTATCCTCGACCGAGAGCGAACTCGCGTCCCATTCCCCTAACAAACCGACACCCGGTCGATTCCCTAAATATTGACCGACATGACCGACGACCTCTCTCGGTTTCGGGTATCCCATCAAATGAAGCGCTAGGTCTAACATATGCACACCGATGTCGAGCAGGGCGCCCCCGCCTTGCAGTTCTTTATTCGTGAAGACTCCCCATCCCGGAATGCCACGTCGCCGAAGCGCGAGCGCCGTCGCTGCATAGATATCTCCAAGTTCTCCCGCGTCAATCATTCGCTTCAACAGAACCGTATCTGCACGATGTCGGTAATGGAATCCGTAATGCAATGTTTTTCCGGCTCGTTTTGCCGCTTCTAACATCTCAATTGCCTCATTCTCCGAGATACCGGGTGGTTTCTCACAGAGAACGTGACATCCTGCTTCAAGCGCAAGCAGCACTTGCTCTTTATGTAAGGCGTTTGGTGTACAGATACTGACCGCATCGAGATTTTCGCGTGAAAGCATCTCTTCGACCGTCTCATAAAGGTTCGGGATGCCGAACTGCCGGGCGACACGTTCCCCGTTTGCCCGTGTCCGGTTCATGACCGCTATCACATCCATCCCTGCTTTGACATAATTCGGGATATGGGCACTCGTCGCAATTCCTCCCGTTCCGATGATGCCAATCTTCATGCCATCCCCTCCTATTCGCTTTACAGTTTCGTCATTCAATTCGCCGATTCCTGTAAAATAAAAAAGGTGACCCGTTTAGAACGGGCCACCTTGGGACACTTACTTCTTGAAGTTTGTGTTTTTGATCCAGTCTTCAAGTTTGTCTTTGAGGACTGTGAATCCTGGAGCTTCTTCTTGCTTGAAGTTTGAAGATGCTTCGTTGCGGCGTGGCGCACGACGAGCTGGCTTCGCAGACTTCTCGCGTTTTGGAGCTTCTTGAGTCGCTTTCATTGAAAGCTTGATTTTTTTAGAAGCTTCGTCCACTTCAAGGATTTTCACTTCAACTTCTTGACCAACTTGAACGTAATCGTTTACGTCTTTTACGTAGTCGTGTGAGATTTCTGAAATGTGTACAAGACCTTGAGTCTCATCGTCGAGTGCTACGAAAGCACCGAAAGGTTGGATTCCTGTTACTTTACCTGTTAATACTTGATCTTTTTCGTATTTTGCCATTACAAACAACTCCTATGCTAAATTCATCAACTTACTATAACATACTTTTTTCGATAAAGTGTAGAATTTAGTAAAAAAGATTATTTTTGACGTGTTGGTATGTTTTAAAGTCGAAGTGCGGGGTAAATACAAATCAAGCAAGACTTCAAGTATTCCCCCCTGATTCCGCTAGGCGACTCGCCTAGCCCTTTTTTTGTTCAAAATGTCGTAAACGGCTTCTGATGACGAATCGGATAGACCGTTTCCCCAGCCATGTCGTTCAAAATGACCGCATTTCGATAGACTGCCATCCCGAGATTCGTCGCAGCCGGACCATGTGAATGCTCTATATTCGTGTGCGTAAACAACTTTCCGCCTAGCGACTCGCTCATGATCACCTCATACGTGTCACGGACTGCCCATTCTCCCTCTACTTCCCATACAACCGGGAGCTGATTGATCCAAGATGGGATCACCGGGCGATACCCCGTCGCCACGACAACGAGATCGTACTCTCTTTCAATCACTTCTCCCGTATACCGTTGGGTTCCTTTCAAACGATGTGTTAACCAATCATAAGAAATCGATTCCACTTCGACCTGTGTCATCATATCAGCCTTCGTCGCTTTCGCTTCTGCCGTCCGATGATACAACGTCTCATAGATCGAGGTCATCGTCTCAGGATTGACACCATGACGGAAACGCTCGAATGACCCGAGTAGCTCTTGCCGAGCGTCGTACGGTAGTTTATGAAAATAATCGACATAATCCACACTAAAAATTTCATCCCCAAGCTTGCCTGCTTCGAGTGACTCAAATTGTTCGGAGCGTGTGATCCAGTCGACGCGTTGTTCATCCGTCGCTTCACGCAACAAGTCCAGAAAGACTTCCGCCGCACTCTGTCCACTCCCGACGACCGCGACACGATATCGGTCTTTGAGGACGTCCCGGTACGTCAAATAATCGCTCGTATGAATGATTTGTTCAAACCCGTCCGGCACGAATGGCGCCGCCCCTGTCCCTAGGACGAGATGTCTTGTATGAACTTGTGTCGATTGCCCGTCCGATTCGACGGTCACGAGGAAGCCCTCTTCTTCCGCTCGGACGTCAGATACATAATGACCGAAACGAATCGTCGACAGTTGGTTAACAACCCACCGCAAATAACGGTTGTATTCCGTTCGAGGAATCTTATCTTGTTCTTGCGTGATAAATGTTTGGAGTCGACCCGTATCACTCAAATAGTTCAGAAAACTCGATGGATGGGTCGGGTCCGCCAATGTGACGAGATCTTGTAAATAATGCGTCTGCATCGTCATCCCTTCAATCAACATGCCTTCATGCCACATCATCTCCGCACGTTGCTCAAAGCAAACCCCATGCAGTTCAGTCTTCTCCGCAAGGGCCATGAGACCAAGATTATACGGACCACACCCGATTGCAACAAAGTCAAATCGTTTCATCATCTTCACCTCGCCCGTCTTTTCCCTTTCGTTATATCGCTAAAACGCCAAAGAACTCTCACGAATGAGAGTCCTTGGCTACGGTGACTTCGAATTGTTTCATGAAACGTTGAATCCGGAGAATCGCTTCTTGTAGTTGTTCGAGCGAAGTCGCATAACTCGCTCGGACGAACCCTTCCCCGCTCTCACCGAAGGCGTTTCCTGGAACAACGGCGACACGTTCTTCGACGAGAAGACGTTCTGCAAATTCTTCACTCGTCAATCCAGTATGTCGAATCGAAGGGAAGGCATAGAATGCTCCGCCTGGCACGTGCGTCGGTAGCCCTGCTTCATTCAACGCTTGAATGAAATAGTTTCGACGTTGACGATAACTTTTCACCATACTCGGCACGTGCTGCTCACGAGTCCGAAGTGCCTCGAGTCCACCGAATTGAACGAGCGTCGGTGCACACATCATGCCGTATTGATGGACCTTTAACATCTCTCGCGTGACGATTTCCGGTGCGCATGTGAAGCCAAGGCGCCATCCAGTCATCGCGAACGCCTTCGAGAAACCGTTGACGACAATCGTCCGGTCTCGCATGTCGTGAAGCGTCGCAAAGCTGACAAATGGTTCGTCGTAACAGAGTTCCGCATAAATCTCATCGCTGACGACCCAAAGGTCATACTTTGTCGCGAGCTCTGCGATTTGTGCGAGTTCATCGCCATTCATCGTGGCGCCCGTCGGATTGGACGGGAAGCAGAGCAAGATCGCTTTCGTCCGTTCTGTGATGGCTTGCTCGACGTCTTCCCGATCGAGTCGAAACCCTTTTTCCGGACGACATGCGACAGGGACGACGGTCCCACCTGCCAACTCGATGAGTGGACCATATGAAACGAATGCCGGTTCGACCACGATGACCTCGTCCCCTGGATTGAGAATGGCACGGAATGCGATGTCGAGCGCCTGCGATGCCCCAGTCGTGACAATCAATTCAGACGTCGGATCATACTCGACTAAAAAGCGTTCTTTCATATAAGTAGCGATCTCTTCGCGCAGCTCGATGAGACCGGCGTTGGCGCTATACGCCGTATAGCCTTCTTCGAGTGCGGCATAGCTCGCTTCTCGCACGTTCCATGGTGTGATGAAATCCGGTTCTCCCACCCCGAGAGAGACCACGTTATCCATCGTCTGTGCTAAGTCAAAGAAACGGCGAATGCCCGATGGCTTCATCGAGACGACTTGATTCGATAAAGACTTCATGGCGTGATGTTCAACCGCTTATCTTCAGTTTGTGGGGTGAACAAGATCCCGTCATGTTTGTACGTCTTCAATTTGAAGTGGGTTGTCGTCGACAAGACCGAATCAAGCGGCGATAGCTTGTCTGAGACAAATGAGGCGACGTCTTGAAGCGAGTTCGCCCGAATGACGACTTGAAGGTCATACGCTCCCGACATCAAATAAAGCGCCGTCACTTCTGGGAAGCGATAAATACGCTCGGCCACGTCGTCAAATCCGCGTCCTCGTTTCGGAGTGACTTTAACGTCAATGAAGGCAGTGACATCGTGACGATTGATTTTTTGCCAATTGACCATGGCACGAAATCCGAGGAGAATCCCGTCTTGCTTGAATTTCTCAAGCATCGATTCAATCGTCTCCTCATCGAGTGCCAACAAATCAGCCAACATCTTCGTCTCGAGATACCCTTTTTCTTCTAACAGCTCTAACAACTCAAGTTCTTTTGATGAATACATACTTATTCTCCTTCCGTTCGACCAGGTAGCACGCCTGTGAACGTTCTCTCTGTCTGTCTCACGAATGCACGTCGTTCCTCCTGAACGATATGGAAATTCTTCATCTCCATGTCTGTCAGACCGTGTTTTTGACAGAAATGATCAAAATAACGACGTCTCGTTTCATCCTGTTTTGCCGACAGGTTATCCGTCCCGTTGAAGGCGTAAAGTACCGTCGCACGCGCCGGGTGTGACACCGTGAATGCATCCATCACCCTCAACAAGAAATCCCAATCCCAGTAGTTATAGACGTCTTCGTCGAATAGACCGATCGTGTCATGAATCGATTTGCGATACATCGTGCCCGAAGGGATGAACGTCGAGTCCTGACGCATCCGCTCTCGATCAAACCCATAAGCGAACGGTTCCCAGTCCGTCACGACACGACGGCCCGCTCTCCATTCGAATCGGAACAGCTCAGCGTCCGAATAGACGAGGTCTGCCTGTTGAAGGTCGCGTAGTCCCTCCTCCAAGTGTGTCGGCATGAGCAAATCGTCATCGTCTAGTAGCAAGATGACATCGCCTCTCGCCTCGAGAACACCACGATTACGGGCCCGGACGTGATGGTTCTCACCCACTTCAATGACACGTGCATCCAATTGATTCAAAAAAGGCGCCAAAAGGTGTTGTTTTGGCGGCCCTTCATTATTCATGACCAAGACCTCAAACTGCTGAAATGTTTGGACCGTTAGACTTTCAAGCAGTTCCGTCAGTTCCGTCTCGCGTTTATAAGCCGGAATGACAATCGAGACAATCGGTTTCATCCGCGATATGCCGTCTCAACGAGTGGAAGAATTGCTTCCCAGCTCACACCGTTCTCCTTTGATACGGTCACAAAGTCACCATAAGCAAAGACACTCTCCACGCCTTCGATTTCAACTAGTTTTGCGAGGAGCGGCTGATTTGTCGCTTCGCCCGCCTTCACACTTTGACTCTTGGCGCCAAACACGTTCTCTGGAAGTGTCACTTTCATCGCATTCGGATTCGGTGTTGGATCAATTCGTAACATTATTGGTTCCTCCTTATAGTTGGCAAGATGACGATACGAGGAGTCGCTGCGCCATCTCGAAAATCTCTGTTTCTGGTGGACACGCATCGAACGCTTCAAGAAGCGTTCGGCGAATCACTTCGGTCAATTGTTCGGGAGAATCGACATAGGTTAATGCCATCATGACTTCATCAAACTCAGGTCCGTATGAACCTGCCCCATAACCGAGTGGGTCCCATGTTAATAATAAGTCTTCTGTACGCACTTGTTAAACCCTTCTTTTCGCTGAAATTCCATGTCCTACTTCACCAATCTACCTTACTTTTTACTCGGATACCAGCCTTGACAAATGGATTCATATTTCTTGATTCATCAGAACACTATATCTAGTATGAAATGAATATGCAGGTATTTTGATAAGTAACGTCAAATACAATCCATTCCACCTCAAACAAACGGATGAAATGTTTCATCAAGAGTGATGAAATCGAATTCATCAATTTGTGAAAAAACAAGCAAAGACAATACATAATTTTTTTTCATCTCAGTTCTCTGTCTCAAATTGGGTCATGAAGCCCTTTTGGAGCAAAAGCAAAAAGGTGACGGGCACATTCCAGAATGTCAAGGATTGAAAAACTAAATATAGGTGTTTTATGATTAAAAAGATAAAAAAGTGTCAATATATAGTTAACGGGTATTTTGATTGTTAACACGATATTGTGACAGGTAAGGAAGTTCTTATTATCCTTTTATAACGTCTACACCATCTAAAGGAGTGATCTATTTTGACATCCCCTATCCACCACGAGACGATGCTACCAGCGGCTCCAACGCTTTCTGACGTCTCTTCTCTTATTCAATCTATCCAGACACGGTATCCTCACTTAAGCGTAGAGCGCTATGAAGAACGGGCTATTCGGGCGCTCGAGACAAAAACGCTAACACAAGATGTAGTATATGACTTATTGACGATGCATGCCCTCGATATGTTGAAAGCCGAAGAACCGGACTGGACGTTCGTGGCAACGGAAATGTACTTGAACCGCCTCTATCTTGAAGCGGCACGCAACCGCGGTTACGAAGCATCTATGCGTTATGGTAACTTCTATCAACTGGTCGAGACGTTAACATCAAAACGAATTTTCACGTCAGCTCTTCTCGATACGTATTCAAAAGAAGACATGGACCATCTCGAAACATTGATCGATCCATCCCGTGACCGTCTCTTCACATATATCGGACTCCGCACGTTGTCGGACCGCTATCTTGGGCGCGATCATGTGAAGAACCTTTATGAGCTTCCACAGGAGCGCTTCATGGTCATCGCAATGACGCTCATGCAAAAAGAAGACGAGACGACTCGCTTGAAGCTCGTCGAAGAAGCTTATTGGGCTTTATCAAACCTTTATATGACGGTCGCGACACCAACGTTGTCAAACGCCGGCAAATCATATGGACAGCTCAGCTCTTGTTTCATTGATACAGTCGACGACTCTCTCCGTGGCATCTATGATTCGAACACCGATGTGGCGACACTCTCAAAAGGTGGCGGCGGAATCGGTGTCTACCTCGGGAAAATCCGTTCACGCGGTAGTGACATCAAAGGATTCAAAGGCGTCTCAAGTGGTGCTCTTCCTTGGATGAAGCAGTTGAATAACACAGCCGTCTCGGTCGACCAACTCGGTATGCGTCAAGGCTCTATTGCCGTCTATTTAGACATTTGGCATAAGGACATCTTCGAATTTCTCGACGCGAAATTGAACAACGGGGATGAGCGCCTCCGGACACACGACTTGTTCACAGGCGTCTGCCTCCCAGATCTCTTCATGCGTACGGTCGAGGCACGCGGCGACTGGTACTTGTTCGATCCACACGAGATTCGTACCGTGATGGGATATAGCCTTGAAGACTATTTTGACGAATCAGAGAACGGTGGAAGCTTCACAGAGAAATATATGGAATGTGTCAACACGCCAGAATTATCTCGTGTGACAGTTCCAGCCATCGACCTTGTAAAACGTTACATGCGCTCACAACTTGAAACAGGTACACCATATATGTTCTTCCGAGACGCAGTGAACCGCGCAAACCCAAACAAACATGCAGGGATGATTTACAGTTCAAACCTTTGTTCCGAAATCGCGCAAAACATGTCGGCAACGACAATCGAAGAAGAATACACACAAGACGGAAAAATCGTCATCACAAAGACACCTGGTGATTTCGTCGTCTGTAACTTGAGTTCAATCGCACTTGCTCGTGCCGTGAAAGCCGATGTGCTCGAACGACTCATCCCGATTCAAATGCGTATGCTCGATAACGTCATCGATTTGAATACGATCGAAGTTCCACAGGCGATGATCACGAACCAGAAGTATCGTGCAGTCGGTCTAGGAACGTTCGGTTGGCATCACTTGCTCGCACTAGAAGGAATCCGTTGGGAATCGGTCGATGCCGTTCAATATGCAGAGAAACTCTATGAAAAAATCGCGTATCTCACAATCCAAGCATCGATGGAACTCGCCAAAGAAAAAGGAGCATTCGGCGTCTTCGAAGGTTCAGAATGGCATACAGGCGAATACTTCAAGCGCCGGAACTATCGTTCACACGACGACCTCGATTGGGACGGTCTCGCAGCAGAAGTACATCAAAACGGCGTCCGTAACGCCTATATGATGGCCGTTGCACCAAACTCATCGACGGCGATTATCGCTGGTAGTACCGCATCGATTGACCCGGTCTACAAAAAGGTCTACTCAGAAGAGAAGAAAAACTATAAGATTCCAGTCACGGTTCCCGACTTGACGCCGGACACGAACTGGTTCTATAAATCAGCATTTGAAATTGATCAATTATGGAGCATCCGTCAAAACGCGGCTCGCCAGCGCCACATCGACCAAGCAATCAGCTTCAACTTATACGTGAAGAACGATGTAAAAGCGACAGAGCTTCTTGCGATGCACCTCGAGGCATGGTCTCTTGGCATGAAGTCGATTTACTACACTCGTTCGACGACCGTCGAAGTCGACGAATGTGAGTCGTGCGCTTCGTAAACCGTCGTCATAATCATTATGTACATTTTATAGAAAGGTGGTCCACCCTATGAACATCGCAATCATCTGTCATTCGATGAGTGGAAACACGGAAGAAGTGGCATCGCTCATCGAATCGACACATCATCGCCGTGGCGATACGGTCGTCCGCTATGATGCCGATCGCGTCGGATATCGCGAAGCAAAGTCGCTCGCTTCGTTCGACCTCGTCTATTTCGGCTCTTACACGTGGGCAGACGGAATCTTACCAGACGAAATGAAAGATACGTTCCGCCTCGTGTTAAAGGAACTCCAAGTGCCGATTCGACAAGCTGCGGTATTCGGAACCGGTGACAAGATGTTTGTACATTTCTGTCGCGCTGTTGACGAGATGGCGTACCACCTTTCAAAATACGGAATCCCACTTGCCGGGGAACTGCTTAAAATCGAGCAGTCCCCACGTAACCAACCGTTCAACGTCCAACATTGGGCAGAGCGGATGGCTCACCATGTAGAAGAAGGAGTTATGCATCATGTCGATTCAGAAAATCAAATTATTGTCGCCCAAACATCCTAACCGGGCAACCGCCATCATTGGCGGGGAAACGAGTTCGATCGTCAATTGGAACGATATCGCGTATCCTCAGTTCTATACCATTTACAAACAGTTATTATCGAACTTTTGGATTCCTGATGAGATCTCAATGTCTAAGGATATGCAACAATGGCCGCAATTGACTGAACGTGAACAGGATGCATTCAAACGGATCATCGGACTGCTCTCGATTCTCGACTCGGTCCAGACACGATACATCCTCGAGTCTTCTATGTTCTCATCTGACTCGTCTGTACACGCCGTTCTCGCGGTCATCGCACAACAAGAGGTCGTGCACAATCAATCATACAGCTATGTCCTATCAAGTCTCGTGCCACTCGCTGAACAAAATCGAATCTTTGACATCGCCAAAGACGATGAAATGGTCATGAAGCGCAATCAATTCATCTTGGACTTATATGAAGCGTTCCGCGAGACTCCGAACGCTGAAAACTTTGCGAAATCGCTCGTTGCATCCGTCATTCTAGAAGGCATCAACTTCTATTCAGGATTCGCTTATTTCTACAATCTCGCCCGCCACCAAAAGATGGTCGGTACATCAACGATGATCAGTTATATCCAACGTGATGAGATGCAACATTCTTACTTCATCAGCCAGCTCTTACGTGCCGTGCTGACAGAAAATCCGAAGATTGATGAAAACGGAAAGTTCAGTCAGTTCGTATACGACACGATGGCAGAAGCGGTCGATCTCGAGATCGAGTGGTGTGAATACGTTCTCCGTGACCTCGATGGACTCGACGTCAGTGAAATGCGAGACTACGTCAAATACTTGGCGAATAAACGCCTCCGCGTCATCGGTCTGAATGACTTGTATGAAGGATTTGACGAAGATGTCATGCCTTGGATCCGGGCATACTCAGATGACTCGCTCAATGCGACAAAATCTGATTTCTTCGAACAAAAGTCACGTTCTTATGCGAAAGTGACAGACGCGAACGGATTTGATGATCTATAAAATTGAACCGAACCGATTTAATCGGTTCGGTTTTTTGTACATCGAAAAAACCCAGACAATCATGTCTGGGTTAATTCAAATCAATAATAAGTCTGAACATATTTGGCAATTCCTTCAGCCACACCTTCCGCCATTTGCTGACGAGACGTGTTACTTCGAAGGTAAGTCAAATCTGTTGGTGATGAGATAAATCCTAATTCGACGAGTGCAGATGGCATTGTATTATACGTAATAACGTAATAATTAGCTGTTTTCACTCCTCGGTTCGACATTCCACTCATTTTACCCGCCAAGTTGCTTTGAATGTTTGAAGCAAGGACACGACTTCGAGCGCTGTGCGCAGACTGAGAAGAATAGAACGTTTCTACCCCTTTCGCAGATGATGAACCGGCTGCGTTGACGTGCATACTTACAAACAAATCACCACGTAACGACTTCGCTGCAGCAACTCGCTGATCTAGAGTCAAATAGACATCAGTCGAACGAGTGAGACGTACATTGTAATCATATTTTGAGCGAAGATAAGCTTCTACACGTTTCGTTACATCGAGTACAATCGTTTTCTCATAGAGAGATCCATTAACTGCTCCCGAGTCTTTTCCACCGTGTCCTGGATCAAGGACGATGACTGTTCCAGTCGATGTGCTCGGCTTAGATGTCATCACGAATGCTGAAGAAATGAAAGCATCTTGTCCGTTGAACTTGATTTTATGGAAACCATTGGTTGTCCCATAATGTAAAACAGCTGTTCCGTGATTGAGTTGACCAACCACATTCGAATCAAGACTCGCTTTCGAACGAACGTTCAATACATCACCTGGTGTGTTGATGTATACCGTACCTTTTGGTGCAGCTTCCGGCGCAGCCGGGGCTTTCCCTTTCGTCAACCACGAACTCGCTGTGTAGTAGACTTTCGAGCCGATCTGAACAGTCGACCAACTCGAATTGTACGCTTTGTATGAAACAGCCGTGTATTTCGGAAGAACCATGAGGACTTCCGAACTCTGATGGGTTTTTCCAAACAAGTTTACTGTACGGTTAGCATACCCTTGCGTGAGTCCATCATCTGGTTTCGTTGTCGTCGGAGGTTCTGTCGACGTTTTCGAAGTAGAGATCCAAGCTGTCGGTGTGTAATACGTTTCACTTCCGAGATAGACAATCGACCAACTCGAGTTGTATTTGCTCGAGACGACAGCCGTATTCACGGGAAGTATCTTCTTCACCGCCGACCGTTGATTCCGCTCAGCGAAGAGTTTCAGCTCCCGGTTTGCATACCCGTCTTTTTTCTCTACACTGCTATCCAATGTACCTTCTGTAATGCCCCAAGTCGGTGTGTAGTACGTTTCGTTCCCGATATAAACAATCGACCAGCTCGAATTATATTTGCTCGAGACGACAGCCGTATGTTTCGGAAGAACTTTCTGCACTTTCGAACGTTGGTTGCGTTCAGCGAACAACTTCAACTCACGGTTCGCGTAGCCATTTGTCCGCTCCACATTCGATTCTGTCAGTTTCGGTGCGATGTAAGCTTTTGCGGCATAGTACGTCTTGCCATTTAGGTAGACTTTTGCCCAAGAAGAATTATGAACGGCATACTTCACTTCCGTCCCCTTCTTCAACGTGGTCACAATCGTCGCCGATCGATGGGACGTGACGCGAACGTTTAAATTCGCAGTCGTCACTCCAGTAGACGTTGCCGCCTGCGTCGTTAACGAACTTGAAGTGGATGAAAGTTTTCGAATGTACTGGGCCGAGGCATAGTATGTACGATTGTTTACATACACTTTGAGCCATGACTGATTATACGTTCCATACTTTACTTTCGTGCTTTTTGGTAATGTTTTCACTACCTTCCCACTCAGACTAGGGGATGTACGAATGTTCAAATTGACAGTCGTCTCTCCATCATAAGTTGCAGCTTCGACAGATGGAAGTTGCATCCCTAACAAGAGGACCGTTAAGATGAGGGCAACTTTCAATAGTTTCATTTTCATCCAAAATATTCCTTTCTCATTGCGGCATTTCCTACTAACAACAATTTCATATTAGCATAATACTTTTTTAAAAAAAGTAAATATTTGAAAAAAAAGATGAATGTTTTTGATAAAAAGGTAAATGTTTTTATTTTGCTGGTCGGATAATCAGAAACGTCTCCGTTCCGTAATCTTCGATGGCGACAGTAAAGCCTTCTTTAACGAAAGGATTCTCTATACCAATCAATCCATCTCGTCTCTGTTGAATCACAAATCCATCCAGTCCTTCAATCGCTGCAATGCGATAAAACCGCTCGACATGTTGTTCTCGTTCTATATATCGGTCGAATCGCTCAAATGATTTAACTGGGACCCCGCCCCAATAGCGACCTGGCTGATGCGATAAATAAGTACGCACCGATGTCTCCGTGATCGGGTCCGGCGTGTGGTCAAATCGTCCGAAGTCCCGGGCCGACTTCTCTTCGATGAGGGCAAAGAGTGAATCGAACAGATTGAGATAGTAAGACGCTCCAAGAGACAAAACGGCACGCTGCAATTGCTCGATATGATGCTGTAGTGATTGACCTTTACGGTTCGGTTTTAACTTCTTATCGCCTTCATAAGCGTTCAAAATCCGCGCCACTTCTCCTGCCTCTTCAACAATTTGAAAATACAGCTTCTCTTTCGATTCTCCTCCCTCGGCCTCTGGTTGTTGCAATGCAATCGCATACTGGTTTGCCAGACACGTGGAGATCACTAGTACATCAAGTAACTCCTCTTTCAACTCATTCCGCGCCTCTCTCCTTAACGCGCCACCTACTTCTCCTACCTCTTCTAACAATCGTGCTAGCCCGGATAAAGGTCTCCAGTAACCACCTAAATGAAGAATCATCGTATCGATTTTCTGTTGAACTTCTCTCACGTTCATTCACCTATCTTTCTGCTTTATTTACCGCTTACATGATATACTATGCTCAACCTAGTTGTCCGGAAAGGGTGGGTTCCACATGTCGTCGGCAAAACTTTGGCAATTGCTTCGTTTCATTCTCGTCGTAATCGGTTTCTTTTTAATCACTTGGCTATTGAATATACTTTTCGAATATACATATCCGTTCGTATTTGCCTTGCTCTTGTCCTTGATGACCGTCCCGCTCGTCAACTTTTTCGAGCGAAAATCAAATATGCCTCGTGCACTCGGCACTCTCATTTCCTTGATCATCGTGCTTAGCATCGTCGTCGGAATCATCACCATCGTCATCATCCAATTGATTCATTATGCAACGGTGGCAGCTGAACGACTCCCTGAACAAATTGAGACACTCACCGAGTTTATCCAACGACTGTTCAATGAGAGAATCGCACCGCTCGTCAATGATGCATACCAGAGCTATCAGCAGTTAAATCCCGGACAGACGACCTCGCTCGAGGGAGGAATCACCGAGCTCGGTGTCCAACTCGCCTCAGCGATTGGTGTCTTGTCCCGCGGAGTGGCCAGTGTGCTACAAAACATGTTAGCAGCGCTTCCGCTCGTCTTGTTGCTCGTGGTCGTCATTGTCCTCGCCTGGTTCTTCATCACAAAGGATTGGCCATCATACGTCAACTCACTGAATCGTCTGAACAAACGAAAAGGATTCAAAGAATTCGAGGAAGTGATGATCAACCTCAAGTCTGCCCTATTTGGATACGTCCGTGCCCAGTTCACGCTCATCTCCATCACATTCGGGATCGTCTTGATCGGAATGCTCATCCTCCGTGTTGACAACCCGCTCTCTTTCGCTTTACTCGCGGGGTTCTTTGACCTCTTGCCTTATTTGGGGGTCGGTACGCTACTTATTCCTTGGGCCGCCTATGCCGCGGTGACAGGTGATTGGTTCGTGGCCATCGGATTGGTCGTGTTGTATATCATCGTCATCGTCCAACGCAACTTGGCTGAACCGAAAATTGTCGGTTCCCATATCGGATTGAATCCACTGGTCGCACTCATCTCCATCTTCGTTGGATTAAAGCTATTCGGTGTACTCGGCTTTATCGTCGGGCCCGTACTCGCCGTCCTGTTGAAAGCCGTATACAATGCCAAAGTGTTTCATTACATATGGCGATTTATCGTCGGTCCGCCTACGACGACAGCAAAAGAGCGATGAAATGTTGATTTCATCGCTCTTTTTTCATTTGAGGTACAGCCACTACGGGTTGATCGGATTCTGCCGGCTGAAGCGAGAGACCACTTGTCCCCGCTTCATAGGCAGCTACCGCCAAGATGCACGCATCGATAATATCGTCGATTTGGACGTTCGACATCTTCCATTTCCATGGAGAACTTTTCGAGTATTGCCGAAGTAACTCGATTCGCTCATCCTGCCCTTCGACCGTCTTTTTCGAATGACTTGCCTCATGTCCCATCATGACCGAGAAACAAACTTCCGGATGTGATTCGTAAACGTCAGATGCCTTCACCTGCTGAAACTCACGGATCCGGGGAACAAGATTCCACGCTTGTTTACTAATTCCTTTGCCAACCAACGCCCGACTCCTTTCATTCGCTTCCTCATAAGTCGCTTCTTGCAACACCTCTTGAATCGGCGGAGTGAAGACGGACGACTTTCGTTGGCTGAGTCGGCAACGCATCCACGCATCGCATTCGCGGCTCGGATGGTCGACCGTTCCTAAATCTTTCGGCATATCCACAAAATGCATGGCACCATCAATCAGCAACTCCTCCAACGTCTCCGAAATCGTTAAACAAAGTGAGATGCTGTCATATGTGATCCGTACCCAGCCGCCACGTGCACCATCAATTCCTACTCCTACCATGTCGTACCTCCTGTAACATCATCAACACGCCAAATACGGCGAGAAACACTGTACTCCCTAACCAAATACGGTTCGGCCAAACCGTGTAGCATAGGCCACACAGAATCGCCAAACCGATTACGCCACCTGCTCTTACCGCTCCCACGATTCAATCATCCGTGCGAGGGTTCGAACCATGACACCCGTCGGCCCCTTCGGACCGAGGTCATTCGCTGCCGCTCGTTCGCTCGTTCCTGCAATATCGAGATGTAGCCATGGTGTATCGCCGACAAACTCACCGACAAATGCGCCACCAAAAATCATATGCCCGAAACGACCTGGTGAGTTGTTCAAGTCGGCAACTTCCGATTTTCTCACCTTGTCGATGAAGACATCGAAATATGGCATCTGCCACACGAGTTCGTTCGTCTCACGGCTCGCCTCTTCAAGAGAACGATAGAGGGTATCGTCGTTCGTTAGACAGCCCGTCACGTCTGTCCCGAGGGCGACGAGAACGCCACCTGTGAGCGTAGCCACATCGATGATGGCTTTTGGTTCATACGTTTTCGCAAACGTGACCGCATCCGCTAATACAAGACGTCCTTCTGCATCCGTGTTCAATACTTCGATCGTCTTTCCATTCATGGCCGTGATCACATCATCTGGTTTGAACGCATCTCCAGAAATCATATTGTCGGTCGCACCGATGATGCCAATCACGTTCCGTTTTGGTCGCGTCAATCCGAGGGTCTCGAACAATCCGAGGACGGTAGCAGCGCCACCCATATCCCCTTTCATCCCGACGATGCCATCTTTCGGCTTAATTGAATAGCCGCCTGTGTCGAACGTGACACCCTTCCCGACAACGGCAATCGGAGCTTCTTCTGCCCCACGATACTCGAGTACAATCAATTTTGGAGGAATCGTCGACCCTTGGTTGACTGCGAGCAATGCCCCCATACCTAGTCCTTCCATCTCTTCTTTTTCAAGAATACGGTATTTGAAATCATGACGTTTCGCCAACTCAACCGCGTAATCCGCTAACGTCTCCGCTGTCAAAATATTGGCCGGCATCATCGTCAACGTTCGAGCGACATTGACCCCTTTCCCATAAGCCACACCCGCATCGATATCCGTCTGGTCCACGTCACCGAGCAACGTGATCGTCGGTTCTTCGACCGTTTCATTTGGAGCAGACTTATATGTAGGATGGGCATAGGTCGCCATTTCATACGCTTCTGTGAATATGCGTGCGGCACCATCCGTAAACGTATCAAGCGCTACGGCGACGTCCTTCAATCCACGTGACTTGATCAGTTTCGAGACTTTCCCGAACCAATTCCGAACATTCTCGGTCGTCATGTCATTTCGTTGACCAAGTCCGACAAATAAAACACGGGTCGTCTCACCGGCGAATGTCGGAAGGATTGTCACTTCCCCCGTCTTCGTAGAGAGGTCTCCTGATTGAATAAGCGCTTTGACGCGTCCATCAAACAATGTGTCGAGTCCCTCATCGATAGAATCAGCCGCTCCAATTCCGACGACGATTGTCTCGTAAGAATCGGTCCAATTTAATTGAGCAATTTGATACATATTGCCACTTCCCTTCTATATATATGGTAAGCATAACGAACTTCTCCAAAATAATGAAATAGTATGCGTAAGAGTCAAGAAATCTTCGAATTCATGGGCTATCTCCTCGTTGTGACGTTGTTTTATTTTATGATAGGATAAGAAAGTACGCAATCGGGCTTCTCTTCATCGTGAAGTGAGGCCAATTTGACTGGTCGAGGCTTCCCCTAGTCGTAGACCGTTGCTACTTTAACTTTCTCCGTTCTCGTTAATTCTTTTTTCTTTTCGGGTATGAAGTAACGAGGCAGGAAAGTACACTATTTCTTTGAAAAGAGGGACTACGCTTATGTCACACATTAAAGGTATTGGTGCATCTGCAGGAATTGCAGTTGCAAAAGCATTCGTCATGGAGACACCTTCATTCGATATCCCATCACACAAGATTGAAGATGTCGCTGCAGAAAAGGCTCGCTTCCAAGATGCGATCGCACAATCTAAAACGGAGCTTGAAGCCATTCGCGAACATACACTTCGTGAGCTCGGTCCAGACAAAGCCGAGATTTTCTCAGCTCACCTTTTAATCGTTGAGGACCCAGAAATCGTATCGCAAGTGAACGACAAAATTGAAAGCGAAAACATGAACGCAGCGAAGGCACTTGACGAAGTCGCCCAAACGATGATCATGATTTTCGAATCAATGGATAACGAATACATGCGCGAACGTGCAGCTGATGTTCGTGACGTCACAAAACGTGTCATGGCTCACATTCTCGGAGTGACATTCGTGACTCCAGCTTCGATTTCAGAAGAAGTCATCATCATTGCCGAAGATTTGACACCATCAGACACGGCACAACTTAACCGTAAATACGTCAAAGGATTCGCGACGAACATCGGCGGACGTACGTCTCACTCTGCCATCATGTCACGCTCACTTGAAATTCCGGCAGTAGTTGGAACAAAAGTGGCCCTTGAAGAAATCAAAAACGGTGACCTCGTCATCATCGACGGAACAGAAGGTGACGTCTTCGTCAACCCTTCAGAAGATCTCGTCAAAGAATACGAAGGCAAACGTGCTGATTTTGAAGCGTACAAAGAAGAGTTGAAGCAACTCGTCAACGAAGAGTCAATCACAGCGGACGGTCACAAAGTGAAGCTTGCTGCGAACATCGGGACACCGAACGACCTCGAAGGCGTTTTGAAAAACGGTTCAGATGCAATCGGGCTCTATCGTACGGAGTTCCTATATATGGACTCTGAAACGTTCCCGACTGAAGAAGAGCAATACACAGCTTACAAAACGGTTCTTGAAGGCATGGAAGGCAAGCAAGTCGTCATCCGTACACTCGACATCGGTGGCGACAAAGAGTTGTCATACCTTGACCTCCCGAAAGAAATGAACCCGTTCCTCGGCTATCGTGCCATCCGCCTTTGCCTTGAGGAAACAGATTTGTTCCGCACACAACTTCGTGCCCTTCTCCGCGCCTCAGCTCACGGGAACCTCGCCATCATGTTCCCAATGATTGCGACACTCGAAGAGTTCCGCGCGGCGAAAGCCCTTCTTCTCGAAGAAGAAGCGAAGTTGAAAGAAGAAGGAATCGAAGTCGGACAATATGAGACTGGAATGATGGTTGAAATTCCATCAACGGCTGTCATGGCGAAACAATTCGCAAAAGAAGTCGACTTCTTCTCAGTCGGAACGAACGACTTGATTCAATACACGATGGCGGCTGACCGGATGAACGAAAAAGTTTCTTACTTGTACCAACCGTTCAACCCTGCCATCTTGAACCTTCTCCACAATGTCATCACTGAAGCACACAAAGCTGGCAAATGGGTCGGCATGTGTGGAGAGATGGCTGGAGAAGAACTCGCGATTCCAATCCTTCTCGGTCTTGGTCTCGACGAATTCTCGATGTCCGCTTCAAGCGTCCTTCGTGCGCGTAGCCTCGTGAAACGCTTGACGAAGTCGGAAACAGAAGCAATCGTCAACGAAGTCCTCAACATGGACACAGCTGAAGAAGTCGTGAACTTCCTTAGCGAAAAGTTCGACATTAAGAAATAATGGCAAAAGTCCTTCTCTCACTCGAGAGAAGGACTTTTTTATATACTGCATTAGAAATCAAAATCATCTGGGTCTGGACCGACACGTTGATATCGGTCGAGTGAGTCGATTCGTTCCATTTGATCTTTGGTCAATTCAAAGTCATGAACATCGAAGTTTTCTGCGATTCGATGTGGTTTGATGGATTTTGGAATAATCACCCATCCCGTTTGGAGATGCCACCGTAACAACACCTGGGCGACGGAACGATCGACTTCCTTTGCGACCTCTACTAAAGTCTGCTCTTCGAACAACCCTCCCTGCATAAGCGGTGCCCAAGCGACCGGTACGATGCCGTGCTCGCTCATATACGATGCTAACTCGGTTTGACGAAGCAACGGATGCCGTTCAACTTGGTTCACGGCTGGAACGAGGTCACTGTTTGCAGCCAATGTCTCGAGGTGATGGACTTGGAAGTTACTCACCCCGACTGCCCCGACACGTCCCTCTCGATACAACGTTTCGAGGGCACGCCAACTCTCGACCATCTTGTCTTCCACCGGCCAATGAATCAAATACAAATCTAACTGTTCCAATCCAAGACGAACGAGTGACGCCTCGTAGGCGGAGATGGCAGCATCGTAACCTTGATCAGCGTTCCATAGTTTCGATGTGATAAATAAATCTTCCCCGGGAAATATTTGCGATTTCCATTCCTTTTCGGATTCCGTCACCGACCCCCTCTTCATTCTCATAAACGGCTGCCGTATCGATATGACGGTATCCTTGACGAATCGCCTCGACGACGGCATCCATGACTGTATCCCCATCTTTAACTTTGAAGACGCCAAGTCCAATAGTAGGAATGGCTTTCTGACCGTGATTCAATTGTATGGATTGTTTCATTTGTACCCCTTCTTTCGTGAGAATTCTCCTTCACTATAAGGGGGATTCTCCTTTTCCGGAATAAGGCACATTGAAGTAACTACACAAATCGAGCCGCCCCATGATAGGAGCGGCTCGTAATCATTTATTCTGGTCCTCTGTCATCGGCTCTAAAGTCGAGCGCTTCACCCGCGACGACAGTCTCACCGAATGGTACGACGACGACTTTTCCGTCCCCGTTCGTCCAAATGATTGGTGTAATCAGTGACGGCACTTTATCACGAATCGCGCTGAGGTCGACTTCGAGAAGGACGTCTCCCGCTTCGACCCGGGCGCCTTCTTCGACTCTCGCTGTGAATCCTTCCCCTTTCAGGTTGACCGTATCGAGACCGACGTGGATCAATAGTTCACGTCCATCGTCAGCCAAAATGCCAATCGCATGTTTCGTCGGGAAGAATGTCGTGATTTGACCGGTCACCGGCGAAACGACCTGTCCGGAACTTGGTTCAATCGCAAACCCTTCTCCCATCATGCGACCCGAGAAGACTTGATCCGGCACATCATCAAGTGATAACAGGACACCAGACATCGGAGCCAAGAAGCGATGATCGGCTTGTTCAGCCGCTTCCGGTGTAATGACTGCCTTCTCTACTTTTTCTTTCGGTTTGTATTCGCCACCTTCGATGATGGTCGCGATTTGTGATTTGAGCGTGTCCGATTTTGGTCCGAAGATGGCTTGGATATTGTCTCCTACTTCAAGGACACCAGCGGCACCGAGCGTTTTTAGAAGGTCTTTGTCAACTTGTTTCACGTCATTGACGGTGACACGAAGTCGCGTGATACATGCATCTAAATGTTTAATGTTTTCAGGACCACCGAGTCCGACGAGCACTTCATATGGCAAGTCGTCCCCAATCCCCGCTTTGTCCCCTTTCGTGCCAGTCTGCACGTCACGTCCAGGAATTTTCAGGTCAAACTTCGTAATAGCGAACCGGAATCCAAAGTAGTAGATGACCGCAAAGACGAGACCAACCGGGATGACGAGCCACCAGGCCGTCCGGTTCGGCAGGACCCCGAAGAGCAGATAGTCAATGAGACCACCAGAGAAGGTCATCCCAATCTTGACGTTCAGTAAATGCATCGTCATGAAGGAGAGACCGGCAAAGACGGCGTGAATTCCGAAGAGAAGTGGTGCAACGAAAACGAATGAGAATTCGACTGGTTCTGTGATCCCTGTCAAGAATGACGTAAGGGCAGCCGAGAAATAGAGACCCTCGACGTCTTTCCGCCGTTCTTTCGGAACCGTGTGGAACATGGCGAGACAGGCTGCTGGTAAGCCGAACATCATGAACGGGAATTTCCCGGTCATGTACGTACCGGCTGTGAATTCCACGCCGTCACGCAGTTGTGCGAAGAAGATCCGCTGGTCACCTTGTACGAGATCACCTGCTTGGTTCGTATACTCCCCGAATTGGAACCAGAATGGAGAATACCAAATATGGTGAAGACCGAACGGAATCAAGGAACGTTCTACTAATCCAAAGATGAATGCTGATAAGGCAACGTTTGCCTCGATGACCGTACTTGAGAACGTGTTGATCACATTCCCAATCGGTGGCCATATATATGCGAGCGCAATCCCGATAATCAAACTGAATGCGGCCGTCGCAATCGGGACGAACCGCTTCCCTGCAAAGAACCCTAAGAAATCTGGCAACTTGATGTTGAAATACTTGTTGTACGCATAGGCTGCAACAAGACCTGCGATAATCCCCCCGAATACCCCCATTTGGAGTGTCGGAATACCGAGAACGGTGGCATACTGCGGATCACCTTGAGCGATTTCCGCGGTAATCCCATTCCATGTGCTAATGACTTTGTTCATGATCAAATAACCGACAATGGCTGCTAGACCAGCAACCCCGTCCCCGTTCGCCAGGCCGATCGCGACCCCGACGGCAAACAGTAACCCTAAGTTTGCGAAGACGATGTCCCCGGCATCTGTCATGACTTGCCAAATCAGGACAAGTGAGTCATTCGCCAGAAACGGGAGCAATTCAACGAGGTCCGGGTTTTGGAATGCGGTACCAAACGCCAAGAGAAGACCGGCTGCCGGTAAGATCGCAACCGGAAGCATGAGTGCTTTCCCGATCCGTTGTAAAACGCCAAACACTTTCTTCCACATCATGGTTCCCTCCTTTGTCAGAATACTTACTTTTTCCCTCTAACGTTTGGATGAAACCGTTTCATATAAAAGAAAAAGACCAACCCCGAAGGATTGGTCTAGGTCATCAATTAGTTGACTTTCTTTTCGTTACCTGAAGCGATGACCGCTTGGATTTCTGATTTCAATGCGTCCGAACGTGGTCCGAAGATTGCTTGAATGTTGTTACCAACTTCAAGGACACCAGAAGCGCCAAGTCGTTTTAACTCATCTTTGTTTACGTTTGCTTTGTCTTTAACTTCGACACGAAGACGTGTGATACATGCATCGAGGTGTTTGATGTTTTGTGAGCCACCAAGACCTACGAGGATATCTTGTGCAAGTTCCGAACCAGTAGCTGTTGATTGTTCAACAACCTCATCTTCACGACCTGGAGTTTTAAGGTTGAACTTACGGATAACGAAGCGGAATCCGAAGTAGTAAATAACCGCGAACACGAGACCGACTGGAATAACGAGCCACCAAGCCGTACGACCTGGAAGAACACCGAAGAGCAAGAAGTCGATCAAACCACCCGAGAACGTCATCCCGATTTTCACGTTCAAGATGTGCATTGTCATGAATGAAAGACCTGCGAATACCGCGTGTACTGCGAAGAGAAGTGGTGCTACGAACAAGAATGAGAACTCGATTGGTTCTGTGATACCAGTCAAGAACGATGTAAGGGCAGCAGAAGCCAAGAGACCACCGACAACCGCTTTACGCTCAGGACGTGCTTCGTGATACATTGCGAGTGCTGCTGCAGGAAGACCGAACATCATGAACGGGAATTTACCAGTCATGAACGTACCTGCTGTCAATTCAGCACCATCACGAATTTGTGCGAAGAAGATCGCTTGGTCACCACGTACAACATTACCCGCTGCATCTGTGTATGAACCGAATTCAAACCAGAACGGTGAGTAGAAGATGTGGTGAAGACCGAATGGAATCAATGAACGTTCGATTAAACCGAAGATGAACGCTGCGAATGTACGGTTTTCATTCAACATGAAGTTTGAGAATGAGTTCAATCCGTGCTGAACTGGTGGCCATACTAATAGTAAAACGAAACCAGCAACGACGGCTGCAACTGCTGTTACGATTGGAACGAAACGTTTACCAGCGAAGAAACCAAGGAACTGTGGCAATTCGATATTGAAGTACTTGTTATAGGCCCATGCGGCGATGAGACCCATGATGATCCCTCCGAATACCCCTGTTTGGAGCGTTGGGATACCGAGTACGTTCGCGTAAGCCGGGTCACCTTGTGCCAATACTTCAGGTGTGAGTTCGAGCCAAACACCCATGACTTTGTTCATGATCAAGAATCCAACGATTGCCGCAAGTCCGGCTACGCCGTCACCTGCTAAACCGATGGCGACACCGACTGCGAACAAGAGCGCCAAGTTCGAGAAGATGATTCCACCTGCTTGCTCCATCAATTGAGCGAATTTCACGACGCCTTCGTTCGTTAACCAACCAGCGCGTGATGTAAGTTGTGGGTTTTGCATTGCGTTACCGAACGCAAGAAGAAGACCGGCTGCCGGCAAGATCGCAACAGGAAGCATAAGTGCTTTACCGACTTTTTGAAGAACACCAAAGATCTGCTTAAACATCAACATTTCCTCCTTTTTTTAAGTACGTATAAACAATATGATAGCGGCGTAGATGTCAGACAACCGACGTATCTAAACGTTTTCATAAATCACGTTTATAAAAACAGAAAAGGCATGAATAAGGATAGAACGTAGACCTCTCCCAATGGAGACATCACATAACGTTCCACTCCTTACTCATGCCTGATCGAATCAGTAACACGTAAGACACGTGGTATCATTTATCTACTTGTTAGGCGCTGGAGATGCATCGTCAAATATGTCGCTTCACCTCGTGGGACAGGACGCTTTAATTCGCGTTCCATGATGCCCATCAGCTCCCAAGCAGTACTATAGCATAGCGGATATTCGTCGCGCAACACCTTTTCAATTTTTTGTGGTGCCTCGACCGTCTCACCTGTCGCGACCCGCTCAACGGCGTACCTTAAGTGCCGAAGTAAGCGCTTATAATCGAGTGATGTCCGGTCCATTTTCACGTTCAAATGACTCTCAATCGTCTGAACAATTTGCCCGATGATTTGATTATGACGGTTGACCTCGAGGACGTTTTTGAACGTCGTCGCCGAGTGAATATGAAGGGCGATAAACCCTGTTTCCGCATCCGGGAGCAAAACGTTCAATCGTTCATGAAACATATCGACGATCCGTTCCGCGAGCGCAAACTCGTTTGGATAGAGCGATTCCGTTTCAAGTAAAAACGGATTCGTCACTTCCATCCCTTGTTCGATTCGCTTCATCGTGAAGAACAAGTGATCCGTCAAACCGATATGGATGTGCTCATCGACTTTCTTGCCCGTACTCGTCTCAATGAAGCAGACAATCTCTTGCATGAACGCAATGAAGTCCTCGTCGACATGTTTGACGAGTTCTTGATATTGAGATTGCTCTTCTTTATCTGTCAGTTGATACACTTTCTCCGGGACGCTGGCCGGGTCGACGAGGTCGCCTGGTTTTTTGCCAAAGCCAATCCCCTTCCCGAGTAGAATGACTTCCGGATCCGTATCATGTTGACAAATGACAACGCTATTATTCAACACTTTTTTGATCGTATACATCGGTAATGTCATTCGCATCGCATCCCTTACTAAAAATCGTTTCGCTATCTAGTATATCGGTTCATGCCCTAAAAAAGTAGGGACAAAACAAAAAAGGCGAACATTTCTGTCGCCAATTAAAACATTGAATAACCGCTCTTTCGTAAGAAACGAATCGTCACACCAGCTAGAATTGCACCGAGCAATCCAAAGCCGAGCATGAATAAATCGAGAAGTTGCAACCCGACGAGTCCTTCATAGACACTCGTAAGCGCGGTCGATGTCTCGGTCACGTAACTCGAAAGTTTGACATTATCAATCATCATGATGACAAAAATTGGATAAATGAACACGAGTGTCCATGTTTTTTTAAGTAACATATTCAAGATGAAGCCGATACTGAAAAAAATCGTCATATATAAAACGGCTCCAATGACTGCTTGGATAATATGCATGTGTTGCCCCCCTTGTCCGCTCTTCATTATACAAAATTTCGACCAACGAGGTCAAAGAACTTCCTATGACAATTTCGAAAGAAAAACAGCCCGTTCTGAGACAGAACGAGCCATGCAATCATGAAATTAGAACTTCCCTTTTTTAAGGACGAGTCCGTATTTTTTCAATTCGATGAAGTGTTTGTTGTCAATGACTTTCTTCATGAATGAAGCGTTGCGACCGAAGATCTTTTTGCCCATCACGATTCCGATTCCATCGTTATGACCGAGTGAAGCAACTGTTCCTTTGCTCTCGTAAGTGAACTTCGAAGTCGATTTGCCATTGATAAGTGCCGCGATGTTTTTCGCAACGTTGTGCGCTTGTTGTGTCGCGATTTGTGCCGTCGGTGGGTATGGACGGTTCGATGCAGGGTCCATGACCGCTGAGCAGTCACCGATGATGAAGACGTTGTCGTGACCTGGTGCACGGTTGTCCGCTTCCACCATGACACGGTTACGGACCGCTTCAAATCCTGATTTTTCGATGATCGGGCTACCACTTACGCCACCTGTCCAGATGATCGTGTTGGCACGAATCGTTTCTGTCGTGTCACCTTGAAGTGGACCGAATGTCACCACACCTGGCTCGACACCTTTGATTCCGTTACCGAGTTTCATCTCGACACCGTTACGCTCCAACCATTTCTGTGCGTATGTCGTGAGTTCTGGGTCGAAACCAGGAAGAACTGTTGGTGCCGCTTCAATGTTGACGATGCGAACCGCTTCGCGTGGAACGTCATACTGTTTGCAAAGTTCAGGGATTCGGTTGACGATTTCACCGAGGAATTCGATTCCTGTAAATCCGGCACCACCGACAACGATCGTCACGAACGAGTTGTCTGAAGAACCGTTTGTTTTATATTGAGTGAATGAATATTCGATGTGCTCTTTGATTTTACGAACACTGTTCAACGAGCTGATTGTCATCGCATGTTCTTTCAAGCCTGGGATACCGAACGTTTCAGGTACACCGCCGAGACCGATGACGACATAGTCGTATTCGACGACAGAACCATCTTCAAGCGTGACTTGTTTGGCAGCAGTATCGACGCGATCGACGATCCCTTTGACAAGTTTCACACGTGACGGGTTCACAATATCGTTAATGTAGATGCGCGCTTGGTCTGGGTTCATCGTCCCAGCAGCTGGTTCGTGAAGCCATGTCGTTTGGTAGTGATAATCATGCTTGTTGATGAGCGTGATGTTCGCATCACCTGCAGCGAGTGTCTTTTGAAGGTTGACGGCTGTGATGAGTCCACCGAAGCCCGCACCAAGAATAACAATGTTAGGTCGTTTCATGTTCATTTCCACCTTGTTTAAAGTTTTGTTTTTTGAACAACTATGTTGTGTGTTTCTTCACATAGACGTTCACAATAAAGCCTATCCTTGTTCAACATCTGTTCACAATTGCTTCTGTTTCATTGTACGCTCTTTAAATTGAATTCTCAATGGAAAAGCTTATCTTCTTGAATTTTTTTTGAAAGTGTTGCATGTTTGTACTGAATGGATTTAATTCAATAAACTCTCTATAATAGATGTATACGCTTTGAGGAGGAATTCGATGAAGACGACGAAAGATGTAATCATCATCGGTGGCGGCCCGGTCGGACTGTTCACCGCATTTTATGCAGGCATGCGCCAACTCGATACGACGTTGATTGAAAGCTTACCGCAACTTGGTGGTCAGTTGTCAACGCTCTATCCTGAAAAATATATTTATGATATTGCCGGTTTCCCGAAAGTAAAAGCACAGGACTTGATCGATCAACTAAAAGCACAAGCTGACCAGTTCGAACAAGATTACCGTCTCGGTGAAACGGTGGAAACGGTGGAACGTCTCGAGGACGGCACGTTCGTATTGACAACAAATAAAGAAGAATATCATACGAAAGCCATCATTATCACGGCCGGAAACGGTGCCTTCTCGGCTCGTCCACTCGGGCTTGATGGCTGCGAAGATTACGCCAACCTTCATTACTTCGTCGACAACATGGAGAAATTCCGTGATCGCCGTGTCATGATTGCCGGCGGTGGCGATTCAGCCGTCGACTGGGCACTCATGCTTGAAGGAATCGCAAAAGAAGTCCACATCGTTCACCGTCGTGACCGCTTCCGTGCTCATGAACATACGGTAGAACAGATGAAGGCATCGACGATTAACGTCCTCACGCCTTATAACATCGAGTCACTGTCTGGTGAGACACACATTGAATCTGTCGAATTGACAGATAAGGATGGCGAATCAAAAATCGTTGAAATCGATGATTTGATTTGTAACTACGGATTCGTTTCATCGCTCGGTCCAATCAAGAACTGGGGAATGGAATTCGAGAAAAACACAATCCGTGTCGATTCACGTATGGAAACGACCGTTGCCGGCATCTTCGCTTGCGGTGATATCGCCACATACGAAGGGAAAGTAAAATTGATTGCGACCGGTTTCGGTGAAGCCCCAATCGCCATCAACCAAGTGAAACAGCTCGTGGATCCGACTGCTCGTCATCCGCAACACTCGACATCTGTATTTGCTGGGAAATAACCAAAAACGCTTCTGTGGACCACATCCACAGAAGCGTTTTTTTATCTTTTCATCGTTTGAACGATGACCCGGTCAATCCAGTCATCGAGTTGCGTAAACACAAACCCCGCCTTCTTCGCCTCAGCAATCGACATATAATAGTCGACATCCGAATCATACGGTGACGAGTCTCCATCTTTTATGATCTGGACGGGTTTTCCAACGTGTTGACCGATCCGCTCCATCAAGGCCCCCATCGAGATGAGGCCATCGCTCGCCGCATTGAACGGCCCAGTCACGTTGGCACGTCCGACCCATTCTAAGAAGGCGGCCGCTTCCGCGCTCGAGATGAAGCCCATCTTCGCCTCTGGATGATGTAAGACAACCGGTTCCTCGTTCCGGATTGCATCTACATAAAACTTCAATCGGTCTGTATAGTCATCCGGACCTAACACGATCGGTAATCGTACGGTCGCCACCGGGAAAGAGGCGCGATGGAAGAAGAATGATTCCGCCTCGCGTTTCCCTTGTCCGTAGTCATGTTCGGATTCAAGATGATATTCGTAATGGAGCGGATTGAAGTCGCTCTCTTTTAAATCAGGACCAGGTGCGTAGACCGACATCGTCGACGTGAGCACATATTTTCCGACTTTGTCCATGAACGCATCCGAGGCGATTTTTGCCTGATACGGAGTAAAACAAATGTTGTCATAGACGAGGTCGTACCGTTCGCGGGCCAAGTCTTTCATCGTCGCGACCGATTGCCGGTCTCCTTTGACAGACCGAATCCCTTCAGCTTCCGGTACCTGTAGTTGCCCCCTCGTCACAATCGTCACATCGTCCCCTGCTTCAGCAAGTCGCAATGCGAGCCGTTTTCCGAAATAGCGTGACCCTCCGAATATCAATACTTTTCTCATGACCCTGAATCCTCCCATTTGTAATGACGTCCCTACTCATTTTCCCTTCAAAGAAACAGACTAATCTACCACTTTTACACGTATTCTTGCTATTCTAATAAGTAAAGACTTGTTAGGGGGCTCGAATATGCACCAAATCATGTTAGAAAAAGGTTGGACGTATGAACTACCACCACAGTATGCGATCTATCAGAGCTTATCTGATTTCAGTCGTTACTCTGTCCTCGACCAAGAGGAAGAGAGTGTCTGCTCATTCCGCATCACGAATGACACATGTACAATCACAGGCTTTCGGCCTTGGCAACATCACATCGAACTCGACGTAACTGCAAAAGTCATTCGGTTGATTTTGACAGAAGAAGAATAAGAACCGATCGCAATCGCGATCGGTTCTTATTCTTTAGCATTCTCCTGGCGTACCTGCATTCGTCGCTGTCCGGAAACTCGAACCGCAACCGCATGTTGCAATCGCATTTGGGTTTTTAATTGTGAAACCGCCACCGAGCATCGACTGCTTATAATCAATCTCGAGGCCATCAACGACCCCATGATCCACTTCCGCAACGATGACGCGGACACCATGATGGTCGAATTGAATGTCTTTGTCCGTCTTGTCCTCGTCGAAGCCCATCCCGTATGAAAGTCCTGTACATCCGCCACCTTGTACCTTCACTCGCAAGTATTGCGCATCCGGGCGTTCCGTCTGTTTCATCATCTCTAGCACTTGAAGTGCGGCTGACTCTGTTAAATGAATCATCTGAACTCCTCCTCATATATCTTCAATTCAAGTCAATTGACTTGTCATCTTGTGGATTATCTTGTATAACTAAACTGTAACAAAAAAAATTAAATCGTTCCATCTTCGGGGCAGGGTGAAATTCCCGACCGGCGGTATTGAAGAATATATTCTTCTCAGCCCGTGAGCGAGCAAGGCGTTGCTTGCTGATTTCGTGAGATTCGAAAGCCGACAGTATAGTCTGGATGGGAGAAGATGGCGGCATCCGACCGATATCCGGATGTTTTCTTTGACGTGGACTTTTCCACCTCGGAAAACATCTATTTCGTATGCGCGTAAACTCTCCCGATTGTCTTCATTGCAATCGGGTTTTTATATGCGACGGATGCCATTCATCGAGGAGCGACCTAAAGGAGAGATTCTGATGAAAACTACGCGCAACAAACGACTGACAACAATGGTGACTTTGGCGATGCTCGGGACGATCTCGTTCGTACTCATGCTATTCAACTTCCCGCTCCCATTTTTACCGCCATTCCTTAAAGTGGACTTTAGTGACATTCCTGCACTCATTGCCGGAATCGTCTTTTCCCCACTCGCAGGAGTCGTGGTCGTCGGTTTGAAAAACGTCTTGTACTACGTCTTTAACGGTGGCGGTGTTCCAGTCGGGGAAGTCGCAAACTTCTTCGCAGGTGTCGCATTCATGTACCCAGTTGCCTGGTTCTACCATAAGCGCAAGTCAAACAAAGCACTCGCTTCTGGATTACTTGCCGGTACAATCACAATGGCTCTTAGTCTCGCCATCTTAAACTATCTCGTCATCTTGCCAGCCTACGCCTTCTTCTTCGGAATGGCAGACATGGCCGACCCGGCGGTGAAAACGGATCTTGTCCTTTACGGGATCTTACCGTTCAACTTGATTAAAGCGATCTTGATCAGCGCGCTCTTCGTCCCACTCTTCTTGAAATTGAAGCCGTGGATCGAACGTCAACGCGTACAACTTCAAGCATAATCGATATACGAGCATCTAGGCGTTGCCTAGGTGCTTTTTTTAACCATATTGTAAGGAGGGGTATTCATCATGACAGACGAACAGGATTTGGTTCATTTTCTAAAACAAGACGCCGAGCTCATAAAGCTTCTCCACGCCGTCGCCAACCTCGATTTACCGGATTGTTGGATTTGTGCGGGATATATTCGTTCAAAAGTCTGGGACCACCTTCACGGATACGAAACATCGACTAAAACAGATGATGTAGATGTGATTTATTTCGACCCAAACCAACCAGAGGAAGCAGTCGAAAAACAACTCGAAGAGCGATTATTCCGCCTCATCCCCGATGTACCTTGGTCTGTCAAAAATCAAGCGAGAATGCATCACGTCAACAACCTTCCACCCTATGCCTCATCGGTCGATGCGTTGGCACATTTTCCTGAGACCGTCACCGCGATCGGGGTACGTCTTCAATCGGATGGTTCCCTCATCCTCGCTGCCCCACACGGCATTCACGACTTGATCAACATGCACGTTATACCGACACCACCCTTTGATTCGAACTCTTCAAAGCATCCCATCTATCTGGAGCGGTTGCAGCAAAAGAACTGGTCCGCCAAGTGGCCAAACATCACCATACATACATCCTTCTCATACTAAAAAACGCAACCACCGAAGTGATCGCGTTTTCTTATACCGATTAAAGAAGAAGTCCAGCCAATGTAGCTGACATCAAGTTTGCAAGCGTACCTGCAAGAATCGCGAGAACACCCATGCGTGCGATGTCACCACGACGGTTTGGCGCCATACCACCAAGACCACCGAGAAGGATCGCGAGTGACGAGATGTTTGCGAAACCACAAAGTGCGAATGCGATCATCGCTTCTGAACGAGCTGACAAATCACCAGAACCGATGATTGGAGCAAACTCAGAGAAAGCAACGAATTCGTTCAAGACTAGTTTTTGACCGAGGAAGCTACCGAATTGTACAGCATCCGCCCATGGTACACCAATCACGAATGCAAGTGGCGCGAAGACGTAACCGAGAATCAATTCGAGTGACAAGCTATCAAATCCGAAGAGTCCACCAACTGAACCGAGGATCAAGTTGACGAGCGCAATCAATGAAACGAATGCAAGAAGCATCGCACCGACGTTCAAGGCAAGGAAGAGACCGTCAGAAGCACCACGTGCCGCTGCATCGACGAAGTTCGCCGCTCTGTCTTCTTCATCTTCTACAATCTCGATGTCGTCATCGTACTCTTCTGTTTCTGGTACGATGATTTTCGCGAATAAAAGACCTGCTGGCGCTGCCATGAAGCTCGCTGCGAGCAAGTATTCGAGTGGTACACCGAGTGCTGCATAACCTGCAAGTACAGATCCGGCAACCGATGCGAGTCCACCGACCATGACTGCGAAGAGCTCAGACTGTGTCATTGTAGGAAGGTACGGCTTGATGACAAGCGGTGCTTCCGTTTGACCGACGAAAATGTTCGCTGTTGCTGAAAGTGACTCTTTACGTGACGTACCAAGTGCTTTCGCAAGGGCAGTACCGAGGATACGGATGACCCACTGCATGACGCCGAGGTAGTAAAGCAATGCGATTAATGATGACATGAAGATGATAATCGGAAGGACTTGGAATGCGAAAACGAAGTTGTCGCCACCGACTGCTGTTCCGAATACGAAGGCAATCCCGTCACCCGCTGTGTTCAAGACAGCTTGAACCCCATTTGAGATCCATTCAAGCGCCTTACGTCCCCATGCCGTATATAAGACGAGGAATGCAAATGCGAATTGAACAGCGAACGCTGCCAAGACCGTGCGCCATTTGATGGCTTTACGGTTGGTAGAGAAGATGTAAGCGATTGCAATTAGTGCCAAAATACCAACCACACTCATGATTTTCATTGATGTTGTGCTCCTTTCATATTAAACAAACCAATTATATGTGTCATACCCGAAAAGAGATGTGCCCTACCGTTTGAAACGCTTTCTTTTTATCGTTGTTAAACGTCAGACAACCTACATTCGAACCTCTTAGAATATAACATCCCTCTTTTTAAAATGCAACGGGGGAAATAAAAAAGTTTGAGGTCATCCCTCAAACTTTTTACCATGCCATCTCTTCGATTTTTTCATACACCTTCGTCACGAGCTCTTCTGGCGTCTCACCCGTCACGACTTCCCCGTCAACGAGGCAAAAGAGATCGAGGGAACAGACACCACAATAGCCTGTACAGCCGTATTCGACCACATCAAGGTCCGGATCGGATTCTAATTTAGCCCGGGCAATTTGTGAGCCCATCGCCAAATTCGAGGCACAAAATTCGATGATTGGATTCATCATATATGTCACCGTCTTTCTTTACGTGAATTATCGGAAAATGGTTCTTCTACGGCAGATTATAACATGATACAGTTGAAGAGTAACAAAGGGGGATTATTATGCGCAAATTAGTCGTCTTAGGAGGCGGTTACGGGGGAATGCGTGTGATTGAAAGAGTGCTTGGACATCAGTTACAAGACATCTCGGTCACGCTCGTCGATCGCTTGCCTTATCATGGATTGAAAACAGAGTATTACGCACTGGCCGCAGGAACGGTCTCGGACCGCGATATTCGAATCGACTTTCCGGATGAAATCGATTACATATACGGACAGGTCACGGACATCGACACCGAAGACAAAATGGTCCTGCTCGCGAGTGGAGAAAAAGTGCCCTACGACGACCTTGTCATCGGATTAGGGTGCGAAGACAAATATCACAATGTCCAAGGGGCCGCCGAGTTCACGTACAGTATTCAAACACTTGAAGAGTCACGTAAGACACAACAAGCAATCAATGGTCTACGACCAGGGTCGGTCGTTTCTGTCGTCGGTGCCGGGCTGTCCGGTGTCGAACTCGCCAGCGAACTTCGTGAGAGCCGACCTGATTTGACGGTCCGTTTATTCGACCGCGGACCATCCGTCCTGTCTTTCTTATCTAATCGTGTTTCGATGTACGTACAATCTTGGTTCGAGGAGCACGGCGTCGAAGTCATTAACAATGCCAACATCACACGTGTCGATGCTGACGGACTATGGAACCACGAAGACTTGTTCCCATCTGATTTGACCGTATGGACGGCCGGGATTCAACCGGTCGCTGTTGTACGGAACCAAGGTTGGGAGCTCGATGGAGGCGGACGTGTCAAATTGACGGAACATCACTTCGTTCCTGGACTGCCGGACGTGTTTGTCGTTGGTGACAATGCGAGCTTACCGTACGCACCGTCCGGACAACTCGCCGAAGCCCAAGCCGAACAGATTGTCCAAGTCTTGCTTTGCAAATGGAAAGGCGTCAATTATCCAGAATTACCCGACATCAAACTGAAAGGGACACTCGGTTCCCTCGGGAAGAAGGCAGGCTTTGGGGTGTTTATGGGGAAACAATCACTCACTGGGAAAGTAGCCCGACTATTAAAATCCGGTATCCTTTGGAAACATAAAGTCATTAAATGAGTATATTGCGAACGAGCCTCCATGGCTGGTTCGCTTTTTTTGATTTGTTCATCTGTAATTTCCATTCATTTCTCTTACAATTGAGCCAAAAGTCTTGTATCTGAATCCCCTGTATCCTTATCTAAATATTCAGATATTTAATGCCATTGGCGTATTCTACACGTTGGCAAAACTTGTTACTCTATGGTCACGGCAGTTGGACATCCCGTCATCTTGCCTACATACCTTAAAGGAGGAAACAAGTTGAAAAAAATCTGTAGCTCCGTCCTCGCCTCATTGCTCGTCTTGTCAACCGTACCTGGGGGCGCGGATGCCGCCCCAAATAAAGAGAAAGAACGCGTCATCGTCGTCTTCAAGGAGTCGGCAAAGAAAATCCCCCTTTCCATCGATGGCATGGAAGTTCGCCAACAGTACGCGAACATTCCAGCCGCTGCACTCGAAGTACCAAAAGCCGCATTGAACGGCTTGAAAAACAATCCACACGTCGCACATGTGGAAGTGGATCAAACGGTACAGATTGAGAATCAAACACAAGACTGGGGAATCCCCAAACTAAAAGCTCCTTCATCTTGGCAAAGCGGATTCACTGGGAAAGGTGTCAAAGTATCCGTCGTTGACACAGGAATCTCGGCCCATCCTGATTTAACAATCGCTGGCGGTGCCTCATTCAGCACGGTCACGAGTTCGTATACCGATGACAACGGTCACGGTACTCATGTTGCTGGGATCATCGGTGCACGGAACAACAGCATCGGAACGGTCGGGATTGCACACGAAGCAAGCATTTACGCCGTCAAAGCGCTTGAGGCGAACGGAAGTGGTAGCTTATCGAGCATCATCGCCGGGATTGACTGGTCGATCACAAATGATATGGATATCATCAACTTGAGCCTCGGGACGACGAGTCCATCGACGACGCTCCAACAAGTCGTCGATCGTGCCAACAACGCGGGCATCCTTGTCGTCGCGGCAGCGGGTAACAACGGTCGTACCGATGGGTCGGGTGACCTCGTCAACTATCCGGCTCGTTACAGTTCGGCAATCGCTGTCGCTGCAACCGATATCAACAACAACCGCGCCTCGTTCTCGGCGACAGGAAGCACTGTCGAAGTGGCAGCACCTGGTGTCGGCATCAACTCGACCCTCTCAAATGGGGGTTACGGCCAAATGAGCGGAACATCGATGGCGACACCTTATGTGGCGGGTAACCTCGCGCTCATGAAGCAAGCCTTCCCTACGCTATCGAGCACACAACTCCGTACAAAATTGTCACAAGATTCCATCGACCTCGGTGTAGCGGGTCGTGATACATGGTTCGGGAACGGACTTGTCCAAGCCCCTACTGCTGGTGGTACGACGCAACCTGTCCAAGCACTCACGACGACAGTCTCGACATCGAAGTCATCGTACTACGCGGGTGAAGTCGTCTCGATTTTTTCGTCCGTACGTAATTCGAATGGTCAAGCGGTCGCAAACGCCGATGTTCGTGTGACGGTCACACAACCGAACGGAACTACGCTTGTCGGTACAGGCAAGACGAATTCATCAGGAGCCATCACATTCACACTCTCGACGAATTCTTGGTCACAACGCGGTACGTATCAAGTGAAGTCTGATGCGACGCTTAGCGGCTACACGGCTGGTTCAGCGACGTCATCGTTCCAGCTTCTCTAAACGAAAAAGTCGAGCGCATCGCTCGACCTTGTCGATCGACGAATCAAGTCGTGTCATGCGACCTGGTTCGTTTTTTTTATAGTTTGCCTACTTATAATCGTTGCGCGGTATCCATCAGCTGTGTCGAAGACGTCGCAATCTGGGTCGTGGCACGCTTGAGTTCGGCAATGGATTCCACGATCTCATCGATATCACCGGCGAGGCTCCCCATCTGTCCGTCAGCATGCTCCGAGTCACCAGAGATCTGGAGGAAGGCATCCGTCACTTGATTGATCCGTCCCATTGTCTGCTTCATCTCTTGCTCGGTCGATAAGACACGGCTCGATGTCTCTTCCATCTGATTCGTGAGACGCTTCACCAAATCCTCCACCTCTTCCGCCGCTTGTTTCGATTGACTCGCGAGCGTTCGTACTTCTGATGCGACGACTTGGAACCCTTTCCCTTGTTCGCCTGCCCGTGCTGCTTCGATGGCCGCATTCAAACTCAGCAAGTTCGTCTGGTTGGCAATTTGCTTCACCGAATCCGCAATCGTCATGATCTCATTCATCAATATTTCGAGTGCCTTGATTTCTTGGGCCGAGTCGGATAGGTCACGCGCGATTTCGTCAAGTCGTCCCGTCTCTGATAAAATCGTATCTTTTCCGCTCACCGAAGAGTGAAGTACCGTCCGAAGCTTCGTCTGTGTGAGTGAACTCGAATGCTTCATGTCATCTGCCCGCTCATTCATCGACTGAAAACTGGCCATGACTTCTTGGGAGAGGGCGGCCAAATCTTCACTCGCCTGCTGAATCGTCTGACTGATTTCATCTTTCACATGTTGCATCTGGTCGCGGACGACGTCCGCTTCATCGTCAAACATCTCGAGCACGATTTGTTGCTCGAAGTTAAAGATTTTTGAGACGGCCATCATCAACCTCATTTTCGAGTCCGCATCGAGCTGCTCATGTTGAATCGATAAGACGAGCGTCTCGAATATTTTTTGGAAGGCCGCCATATACCATTTCCCTTTCAGACCGATCAGATAATGCCGTTTGGCGATGGCGAGACGTCGATTGATATATGCTTCATTCAACTTCCCTTCAAACATCTCCATTATATGGTTAGAAAGAGTGAGTTTTAGTTTGTCCGATGACGAATGTTGCCGAATCAACTCTCTCATCTCGTCGATCTTTTCGAGCTCTTCATAAAACACATCAACCAACCGAGGTGTCAATTGACGTAATTCCTGTTGATACGCACGTAAATAAGCTAAATCCTCACGTTCGAGACGAATCAACTGACGTTGTCGTTCCAACCCACTTGGTAAATCAATCAGCAAGTGCTCCATTTGGGACGAGGTGTCTAAATGGATCGGCATATTTCGTTTTCGGGCAAACATTGAACAGTCCTCCTTCAGTAATGGATTCATTTTAATTTTCAAAGTATTATAAATGTTATACAAGTTATGTTCAGCTTAGCCCGGTAGACAAAAGTTGTAAAATCTTTTTCTGAATTATAGGTAAACAAAAAAACGAACCTTGCAACCGCATGGTTCGTCCACCTGCTCACTATTCTATATGATTGACGGATCCTTGTTTCGCCTCAATCGCCGCATATACTTTTCGTAACTGAACGACCCCTTCGTCAATCACTTCCCCATCGAGCAAGACGAGCGGATAAAACCATTCATCGTCTTTAAGTGCCTGCGCAAACTCGTCCTCACTCTGTTCGAAATCGATATACTCGAAAGAAAAGGACTGTTCCGGATACTTGCGTCCCAGCGCATTTTGCAACCATTCATACGTCTCAGTCGAACTCGGTGCACCGACGCAGCTGGCACATTGAACTTCTGCCCCATACACTGTAATTTTCATCTTCATTCCCCCTCGAAACCATTATACAAAAATCTTACCCACTCCCGATGACGAAACGCTCAGCGTAAATGATTGAGAAACACTCTCAAACTTGCTAGAATAAAGTAGAACGAGAAAGGGGTAGATACCATGGAAATGTTTGATCAAGTCCAAGAAGTGCTCGATAAATTGCGTCCGTTCTTGCTTCGTGACGGCGGAGACGTCGAACTCGTTGATGTCGAAGAAGGCATCGTCAAGCTCCGTTTGATGGGTGCTTGCGGCAGCTGCCCGTCTTCAACAATCACGCTAAAAGCCGGTATTGAGCGCGCGCTCATCGAAGAAGTACCAGGCATCGTCGAAGTAGAACAAGTATTCTAAACAAAAAGGGAGACATTCGTCATCCCTTTTTTTCATGCCTCCATTCATCTAAACTCTCGACCATATAAGTCGGGAGTTTTTCTTGCTCCTGAACAAAGGCTGGACCGTGTACACCTGAGTTGACGTGAAGTGTACGGATTCCCCCGTTGATTCCGAACAGAATATCCGTATGATAGTTATCCCCTACCATCACGACATCTTCTTTCGTCAATCCAATCATGTCGAGTGCGATGTCAATCATGACCGGTTCCGGCTTCCCAATGAAGAACGGTTCTTTCTCGGTCGTCACCGTCAACACGGATGTGAGCGATCCATTCCCCGGTAAGAACCCACGTTCTGTCGGAATGGCGATATCCCCATTCGTCGAAATGAATCGGGCTCCTGAACGAATGGCGATTGCCCCTCGCGCTAACTTCTCATACGTGATGTGACGGTCTAGACCGATGACCACATAGTCTGCTTTCGGTTCGTCCGTGACGTGGAACCCACGAGATTCTAGGGCGAGGCGGAGTCCGTCTTCGCCAATCATATAAACGCTTGCCCCCGGAGACATCTTCTCAATATAAAAAGCCGTCGCCATGGCACTCGTCAACACGTTTTCTGCCTTCACATTTGCCCCCATTGAAATCAACTTATCTGCAATTTGCTGTTGTGTCATCGAGGCGTTATTCGTGACGAATAAGTATGGCACGCCCATCGCTTCTAACTCGTTGACGAATTCAACTGCCGCTTGGACGGGCTCTGTTCCGGCATACATCGTACCATCCAAATCAAATAAATATCCTTTTATCGGTTCCATCCAATCACTCGCTTTCTGGTAAGAATGCGGACACCGGTCCAAGTTCGACCTCTAAGTAGCGACGAACTTGCGTCGAGAACGCTGTGAAGTCTTGTTTTGACGTCTTCACCCATTCATCAAAGCGTGACGCGTCTGCATCGACGAACTCACGGACATAGTAAGCACGCAATCCGACGAGCGCCTTGGCGGCCTTCCCCGTCTTCTCATCGAGCACGCGTTCATCGAGTAGAATGTCGACAATATCTTCATAGCTACCTGGGTCTCGCATGATGAATCCGTCAATCATCGAGTTCCCTACGTCGATGACCCCTTCCATCAGGAGGACAGCCATTCGTTGTTTTGCAAGTTCTACTGTGAACGCATCCCCGCTCAATTGATCGGTGTGCGCTAACATCGTTTCCATTTGTTCCAGTGTCTGATTAATCTTCTCTCTATTCACAAAATACATGATGATCCCCCCTGCTGTTAATACTAATGCTTTTTCGGTCAGGAGAAAAGAATCTGTCCTATTTACATCATTTATAAAATTGTGATACACTAATCAACGGATTTAAGCCGTAAAAAGTATAACACATTTAATAGAGATAACGTGGAGGGTACAACACTATGGAACGTGAATTAGCATTAGAAATCGTACGAGCAACGGAAGCCGCAGCACTCGCATCATCGAAATGGATCGGACGCGGGCAAAAGAATGAAGCCGATGACGCAGCTACGTCAGCGATGCGCGAAGTTCTCGGAACAGTGAACATGGATGCGACGGTCGTGATCGGCGAAGGTGAACTCGATGAGGCACCGATGCTCTACATTGGGGAAAAACTCGGTACGACGTTCGGTCCGAAAGTCGACATCGCCGTTGATCCGCTCGAAGGTACATCCATTGTCGCAAAAGGACTCGGAGATGCGATGGTCGTCATCGCTGTTGCGGATGAAGGTGCCCTCCTCCACGCACCAGATATGTACATGGATAAGCTCGTCGTTGGGCCGAACTTAAAAGGAAAAGTCTCGCTCGATGAACCACTCGAGTCGATCATCGAAAAAGCAGCAAAATATAACAATAAACGCATTGAAGAAGTGACGGTGATCATGCAAGACCGCGATCGCCACGAACACCTTCGCCAAGCCGTCATGAACGTCGGCGCACGCGTCAAATTGTTTGAGGATGGCGATGTCTCGGCCGGAATCGCAGCTGCCGTCAAAACAAATCCGATTGATATTTTCATCAGTACAGGCGGTGCTCCTGAAGGCGTCATCACGGCTGCAGCTGTCAAAGCGCTTGGCGGAGACATGCAGGCCCGTCTTCACCCGATGAATGAAGAAGAATCTGCACGCGTCATCTCGATGGGTATTGTTGATCCGCTCCAACTCCTCACGCTCGACGACCTCGTCAAGAGTGATGACTGTATCTTCGCCGCAACAGGTGTCACGTCAGGTGAGTTGCTCGATGGCGTCAAATTCTTAACAGATGATATCGTCGAGACGACATCACTCGTCATGCGCTCAAAGACACGTACGATTCGTAAAGTCGTGGCCGAACACCACTTGTCGTTGAAACCATACTTACAAAAAACTGAAGTCAACGCCTAATCAAAAACGCCTTGCTCAATCACTTGAGCGAGGCGTTTGTTTCTTTAAAATCCTTGTTCTGTTCCGTGCACTGGCTCATTCGAATCAACTTGCTTGTCTTGAATCGAATCGTAGAACGTCGCGTACGTCGTCGAGAAGTAAGGTCCGATGAAGAAGAATCCGATCCCGAGCGTCAAGATCCCGACGAGGAACCAACCAAAGAAGGACAAGACGAGCATGAAGGCTTCCATCTTGTGCCCATCCATGAGACGACGTGATTCTGTGATCGACTCGAGTGCCGAAAGTTCAGGCTGGTCGCGCAAAATGTACGGTGTGAGTGAGTACGAGAAGGCTTTGATGATTCCCGGTACAATCAACAACAAGGTCCACAACACGATAAAGAGGCTCATGACAAAAGACGTGATGACATGTTTGAAGTAACGTGTTTGGAACGGTTTGAACATTGTCGAGAGCGAGGCACCCTTTTCACGTGATACGCCGAGTGCGAGCCATGACCAACCGATGGTGAGTGGTGCAATCAAGATTTGAAGAACGGTCGACACAAGACTTAACGTGGCGTCTGTCGATGTAAGGGGCGCTGTCGAATTCGGATCAATCTCAGGCGCGAGCGACTGGGGAATCCCGTTGATGATGACGAACAAGAGTGCCAATCCGGCCATCAACCACCATTTTCCTTTCAAGGCGTGTCGTGCATGTTGTTTCCATTCAGATCTCATAGTAATCCATCCTTTTTCGTAGTCTTTCTATTAGTGTACGTGAAAAGGTGACCATACGTTTCAAAAAACATAAAAAAAGGGAAAGGAATTTTTCCTTTCCGCTTAGCGAATCATCACATTGCCTAAAAAGAACTGAGACATGGACAAGATCAACAACAGCACCCCGAGTGATAACACAAGGTGAGATGTGACTTTGAAGACACGGCCTCGCAAGAACGAATGGCCATATTCAAAGCGACGGATGATCAACACATGAACGAGTTCAAATAGAATGACTGCCGCCGTAAAATAAAAGGTCATCATGATATGGAAACCAAAAAAGAACATGGCCAATATCCCGAGTCCGAAGTTATGAATTCGATTATGGACGTCATCCCGATCCCCGACGGTCGTTTGTACATGTTGCATCCAAATCACCTCACTATCAAAACCAAAAAACGACGAAACTATCCTTAATGACAATTTATCACATTTTTCCAACCTCAAAACCGGAAGTCACGACTTTTTACCTAAACGAAATATTTGGAAATCAAATGTAATAAAAAAAGTGCTGACGGCTCAGCACTTCACACTTTTGATTCATCGGTCTTGTTAAACTTACGCTTCAACTTCAGTTTTTGCTTCGTTCCCCCAAAGACGGGTCCACTCTCTTCTTCGTTGATTTCCGTTTCTTTTTTCAAAACGAAATAAGGACATCCAAAGTTGCAATATTCGTATACGTAGTCCATCACGTGATCAATTCGGTTCTCATAGGTCGCCAATTTAGATTGCGGTTCATAGAATCCCTTCAATCGCAACTGACCATGCCCCCAATCACCGACGATGTAATCGTACTTATCTAGCACGTCACTATATCGTGCGATAAACGCCTCTTCATCGAACCCGTCCCGTTTTTCTTCCAAGACGGTATATCCGTGGCGATTCACTCGAATCATCGCTCCCACCTCCACTCTGTTATCATAGCATGCCCCCGTCGATGCGCTCTATCCTTTTCGAATCACTTCATGACGGGCGACGATTGTTTCTCGTAATACATCCCGCAGAAGTTCGGGCATGAAATATCGCTTCGGTTGGTCTGCCAAATAAGGAAGAAGCGGACCGAATGTCAACATATCGACCGTTGCGACACGATATGTCCGATTTAAATCCAATCGTTCCCCCATCACATAAGTCTGACCGTCACGTTGTTCGATTTGATAGAGACTCGGTTCTCCGAGAACGGTCCCTCTGAACCCGAGACCTCTGACATGCATATTCGTGAACGTTTCTTCATTAGTATCGTGAAGGAAACGCGCCAACGTCTCCCCGTCCAATGTCAGCACACAAGGGTTGATTGGATGCGGACAGATCCGATGCAACATGTTGAGCGTCACCCCACCCGGTGCAAGGCCTTCTAGCACAACCCCAGATGGGATGATTCCCACATCCGCCGCACACCATTCGACCATGCCTTCAACGAGCAGGTCACCAAGTGGAGAAGGTCCGAACCAATCGGAGGCGTATCCATCCGTCTCTGCAATCGTGACATCAAGAAGGCGTTCGGCATCTGCCCCTTCTGTGCGCAACAAAGTCAACGTGTCTGGACTATCCGATTGCTGAGACAGTTCGTGAAGGCGCGCTTCTTTCGATACGATTCCTGACTCGCCAAGCGTCAGTGTGACTTCACCGACGTACTTCCCATATTTTCCGGCCTGTGCAATCAACACACCGTTCGTTATCACGCCTTCATCTAAGACATGATGTGTATGCGCACCGAGAATCACATCGATTTCAGGAAACATTTCAGCTAATCGCTCGTCTCCAAAGAACCCAAGGTGACTGAGCGCGATGATGACATCACAATGCGCCAACTGTTTCAACGCTCGCTCCGCCGCATCGTAAGGCGATTCAATCTGCCAGCCAAGCTCTGGGTATAACTCTTCATATGGAGCGGTCACACCAAACAGGCCGATCTGGAAACCATCTTTCTCAAGAACGAGCGTCTCATCGACCCAATTCGGTCGTGACCCGTCTGCTTCATATACATTCCCAAGTAAGATGGGAAATGTCGCTTCGTCATACAGTTCGGCCAGCCAATCATGAGGAAAGGTAATCCCTTCGTTGTTCCCGATGGTGACGGCTGTCGGACGAAGTCGCTCGAGCAAACGAACATTCAACTTCCCACGTGTCACTTCCGTCGCCGGATGGGTACGGTCGGCATGATCCCCTAAATCAAAGTACAGCGTGTCGTCCGTCCGATGTTCTTCTAGAAATGAAACAAGTTTCGGCCATTGGTCGAACTTTGAATGAAGATCGTTGTAATGAAAAATAGTCAGTGTCGTCATGGCCATCCCTTCCTTCTAAAACAAACTGATTTGTCTCGGTGCGAGTTCATACTCGAGGCCAAGGATCTCAATGAGTCGCTTCGCATTCGGTGCCGCATCCCCGGCCGAGTTGTTGTTAAAGTATACATACACATCTTTCGCTTCACGGTCAATCTCACGAAGTGAGGTCGCCAATTCTTGCAATTCTTCCTCGCTATACCGGTACAGACAGCGAACATGCCGCCATTCTTGACTCGTCATTCCAGGTTTTTTGAGCCATCCTGACGTATTGCGTCCATGCAATCGAACGACCGCAACATCAGGATGTGTCACGACCGGTACGAACGGGATGCTGCTCTCTTTCGTTTGCGGTTCATCGCAAATCGTGTTGATGAACCGCTGCTCCTTCAAAAATTGAAGCGTCCGGTCCCGGAACGCTTCTGAGAACCAGGTCGGATTGCGAAACTCGATGGCAATCTCGTAATCTGACAGCTCGGCACGAAGCGTTCTCAAATAATCCAGGTGTGGCTTTGACACATCGAACCACGGCGGCAATTGAACGAGCACAGCCCTTAATTTCCCCGCTCGTTTTAACGGATCGGCCGAGACGCGATAACGCTCAAACAGTTCAATCAAAGGCGTTTTCGGCTCACGATCATGTCCGCTCATTTCCCTGGAAACTTTCACAACGAATTGAAAATGATCCGGTGTTTCCCCATCCCATTTTTCGAAATTTTTCACCGGTTGAATCGCATAGAAGGTCGAGTCGACTTCAACAGTCGGAAAATGTCCCGCATATGTCGATAATTTATGTTTTCGTTCTTCTGGGGTCGTATACAGCAAATCGTGGTCACCCCATCCGGTCACACCTACATAGATCATAGCGTCCTCCTTTACGATTCTGAAATGGCGGCCGCTTTCCGTTTCGACCAGTTCCATGTGCCCATGTATGTGACGAGCAATAGGACGAGTCCCATCATGAACGGATAGCGCATATCAATATCAAAGGCGATTCCCGCCAATGTCGGCCCTAAAATATTCCCAATACTCATATAAGCGTTGTTCATCCCCATGGCAAGACCTTGCTCGTTTCCTGCAAGTTTCGACACGAGCGTGTTCAACACCGGTCGTAAAATAGATGTCGATAAGAAAATCACGAGTGTCACTGCGAAGAAGAGCATATACGTACCAGCGAACAAAGATAACAAGAAGCCGAATGAGGCGAGCGCGATGAAAGCAAGTACGACCTTGGTCTCACCCAACCATTCGACGAGACGGTCCACCGCAAACAATTGAACGATAACACTCACAATCCCTGTTCCGGTTACCATGATGGCAATTTCCTGTGGTGTCGCACTGAACATCTCGCTGACATAGAGTCCGAGTACCGATTCATACGCCATCAGACCAAACGCCATGACGAGGTTGATGACCAATACGAAGAAGTATGGTTTTCGCGTCGACATGACCAGCTGTGTCGGTAAAGATTCTTTTATTTTTGGTGCCACGTACGGAGCACGGTCCGGCTCCTTAAGAAGGAGTACAGACGAAATGACAGCGACGAACGATACAATCGCTGAAACGAGCAACGGTGTCTTCAAGCCGAATTCAGCAAAAAAGCCCCCAATCCCTGGTCCGACCACAATTCCAAGCGACATTGCCGCGGAAATATAACTGTTCCCTCGAGCTCGTTGCTCGAGTGTCGTGATATCTGCCACATAAGCGAAGATGGCAGGAATCAAAAGCGCTGCACCAACACCCCCGATGGCACGAGAGATGAGAAGAATCGTCAAATTATCTGATAGATAGAAGACTCCCATCGAGATGGTGAATCCAATCAGACCGAGAATGATCATGAGTCGGCGCCCGTAGACGTCTGCCCATTTCCCGGCAATCGGTGACATGACGAGCTGGGCACCCGCAAATACGGAAATCATGAGTCCGGCGGCTGTCCCTCCCTCGCCAATCATCTTTAAGTAATCCGGAATAATCGGGATGATAATCCCAAACCCGGCGACGGCGATAAACATGTTCAACATGAGAATCGCCAATTGATTTTTTTGTTTTGTCGTCAACGCATGTCACTCCCTTTTCATCTTTCCATTTTACTGTTTGAGTTCACATCCAGGCAAACAATTAAGACAGAAAAAACCCATCCTTGACCAAAGGATGGGCGAGACTTATGAGATGCGTGATTGAGCGAGTGATTCTTGTGACGTTCCCTTCGGAAGAAGAAGCGTGATCGCATAGACGATCATCGTCGGAACTGCCCAGGCAAGTCCGATATCCGCCATTGGTAAGTTTCCAATCCAAGAAGTAACCGCAGAAGGCTGGATGCCGTTCCACGTTTCAAAGAACGAGAGAACGAGCGCCGTATAAATTGTCGCTTTCATCGCCACACCAGGGTTTCGTTGAAGACGTTCCGTCACCGATACGAGCACGAGTGCGATCATGACCGGATAGAGGAGCGTGAGAAGCGGCACGGCGATTTGAATCAACGAACTCAAACCGACGAGTGAGATCATGAATCCAAACAACGTTGTCGCGATGACGACATGATGATATTTGAGAGAATCAAACTGGTTGCTGATGAAGCGTGAGAACTCTGAGATGAGGCCAACTGCTGTCGTCAAACAAGCGAGGAAGACCGCTAATCCGAGTGCGAGCATTCCGACTTGTCCGTAAGACGTACCTGCGAACGCTTGGAGAAGGCTTGCGCCACTCGTCGTTCCTTCTGCGACTGTCATATTCGCACCGATTGAAGCGAGCGAGATATAGACGAGCATCAAACAGGTAACGGCCACCATGCCTGCAGAGCGAAGAAGCGAAGACGCTTCTTTTTGGTCACTCAATCCATTAGCTTTCAACGTGACGAGGACAATTGCCCCAAAGACGAGGGCCCCGAATACATCCATTGTCAAATAGCCTTGTTGGAAACCTTGGCCGAGTGCACCCACCCATGTCTCAAATCCTTCCGCTGGAGCTCCCGGTTCCCCGAGAGGCGAGATGAGGTTTGTGATTCCAATCGCTACAAGCAAGAACAAGAGGATTGGTGTGATGATGCGCCCGATGACTTCAATCAACTTTTGAGCACGAAGCGTCAAGAAGAACGTCAACCCGAAAAAGACGGTCGAACTCATCGCGAGTGTCAAAGTAGAGGGAGCATCGAGAAACGGGACGAGTCCCATTTCATACGTGACGGCAGCCGTACGCGGAATTCCGAAGAATGGTCCGATGGCTACATACATCAATCCTGTCAAGATAAGCGCGAGACGCTTTGGAATATAACGAGCAATTTGGTCTGTCCCACCGCCGACCCGAGCGACTGCGAACAAAGCAAGAAGCGGTAAACCGACACCCGTAATGACGAACCCGATCATCGCCGGTACGAGGTTTTCCCCCGCCAAGGCGCCGAGCTCTGGTGGGAACAGTAAGTTCCCGGCCCCAAAGAATAAAGCAAAAATCGTAAACGCTAACGGGAACAATGTCGATTTTTTCATACAACTACCTCCATACACTTGATATTCCGAACGACTTAACAAAAAAATAATAACTAAATTTTCTGACAATATATCGCTTGGTCTATTTCATTATACACACTTCCTATCGTTTGACCACCCTATCTCCAAAATTCGAGGTTTAATTTTTTGAAATGTAGATTTCACAAAAAAATCTCCCTTTCATATGCAGGGAGATGTAAGCGGTTAATAGCGTATGTCGAACGAGCGAAATTCCTGATCGTTCGCTTCCGTCTCTTCGATTCGTTCGACACCGACAAAGCGATTGCCATCTTTCAACGCCTGCTGGAAAGCATCTACCTCATTCGCCGTTCCTTCGACATGAAGTTCGACTGTCCCGTCACTTAGATTGCGAACCCATCCTTTGATGCCGAATCGTTGCGCGGTCTCCTGTGAAAAATATCGAAACCCCACGCCTTGGACACGTCCAGATACAATCAAACGTTTAGCAACTCTCATTCTATTTTCCTCCTTTATTTTGTCAAAGATGTTTAGAGGTCCTTACTTTAGGAAACAGTATTTAAGTAAAATAATGGAATTGGAGTGGTTGTATGAATGAATTTATTACTCTTGTCACGAACGTTTCCGACTGGCTTTGGGGCGTACCGATTATCTCGTTACTCGTTTTATCCGGTATCTTCCTCACCATCAAGCTCGGTTTCTTTCAGTTTCGTTACCCCATCTACATATTCAAGCAAACATTCGGCAGCATTTTCAAAAAGCCGAAAGGTGAAGGCGACATCAGTCCGAGACAAGCGTTGACGTCAGCCCTCTCTTCAACAGTCGGGGCCGCGAACATCATCGGTGTACCTGCAGCGATTATGTTCGGGGGACCGGGTGCCATCTTCTGGATGTGGGTCATCGCTATCATCGGCATGGCCATCAAGTTCTCAGAGAGCGTACTGGCCGTGCACTATCGTGAGAAGAATGATGCCGGCGAATTTGTCGGGGGACCGGTCTACTACATATCAAAAGGACTTCGTTGGAGGTGGCTCGCGACGTGGTTCGCCTTCGCCCTCATGATCGAACTCATTCCGAGTATCATGGTACAAGGAAACGCTGTCAGCTCGGCAGTCCGTGAGACGTTCAATGGGAACACGCTCATCACGGGGATTGTCGTCGCTATTCTTGTGGGCATCATAGTCTTTGGTGGACTGAAGCGCATCGCGAAAGTCACGGAGATCGTCGTCCCTGGCATGGCACTCGTCTATGTCGGAGCCGGACTCGTCATCGTCTTGATGAACTTCTCTGAGATTCCAAACGTTCTCAGTCTCATCTTTTCTTATGCATTCGAGCCGATGGCCGCGTTCGGTGGGTTTGCCGGTGCCGCCGTTGCTGAGACGATTCGTTGGGGCTTCGCCCGTGGACTCTATTCAAATGAAGCCGGTCTTGGAACGGCACCGATTGCCCACGCCGCGGCACAGACGGACCATCCGGTGCGCCAAGGGTTCTGGGCCGTCATCGGGATCGTCATCGATACGCTCATCATTTGTAGCACGACCGCGTTCGTCGTCTTGTCTTCAGGTGTCTGGACGGCAGACGGAGCGATGGATGACCCAGCAGCGTTGACGACGATTGCTTTCAATGAATACTTCGGTTACACGGGAAGCTTACTCGTCACCATCTCGCTCATCTTCTTCGTCCTCTCGACCATTATCGTCATCATCTTTTACGGCTCGCGACAAGCCGAGTACTTATTCGGTTTGACGGCAGGAAAAATCATGAAGGCCGTTTATATCGTCTCGATTGTCATCGGTGCAATCGGAGGCGCCCAAATGATTTGGAACTTCCTCGACTTGATGCTAGCGATGATTCTTATCCCGAACATGATTGCCGTCTTGCTTCTAAGTGGTGAAGTGAAACGATTGACGACCGAATTCTTCACATCCGAGAAGTATTATAAGAAAGATATCGCCGAAGAAGAGGCGTCTTAACCAACAATCCGACTGCCTAAGCAGTCGGATCTTTATTAGGATGCGGGCTCGACATTCTCAATCCCTGCTTTGATCGTTTGTACCGAGGCGTCAAACTTCTGTTGTTCTTCGTTCGTCAATTCAATCTCGATGATCTTACGAATGCCGCTCCGGTCAATCAAGGCCGGTACGCCGATATGCACGTCACTCGCCCCGTACTCGCCGTCTAGGTGAGCGCCAATCGTCACGACGGAGTTTTCATTTCGGACGATGGCCCGGATGATGCGAAGCAAGCCTACCCCAATCGCATAATAGGCGGCGTTCTTATGCTCGATGATCTGGTAAGCAGCGTCGCGTACGTCCGCATAGATCGCTTCTAAGTCTTCGAACTGATATTTCTCGCTCTCTGCTAATAGTTCATCGATACTCTTCCCATAGATGCGTGCGTTGTTCCATGCGACAAAGCCCGTATCCCCATGTTCCCCCATATAGTAGGCGTGGCAGTTTCGTGGCGATAGTTCGAAATAGTCTCCAAGTTTGTAACGGAGTCGTGCTGTATCGAGGACCGTCCCTGAACCAATGACGCGTTCTTTTGGTAAACCCGATGCTTTCCACGCGACGTGTGCCATCACATCGACCGGGTTCGTCGCGACGACTAAAATGCCGTCGAACCCGCTTTTCATCAAATCTTCGGTCACGGTGCGGACGACCTTGGCGTTTTGCTCGACGAGGTCCATCCGTGTCTGCCCAAGTTTTTGTGCGGCTCCTGCCGTGATGACAACGATATCTGCGTCTTTACAATCCGAGTAGTCGCCTGCCCAAATCCGGACCGGTGTCGGGGCGAATGAGATCCCATGATTGAGGTCCATCGCCTCTCCTTCTGCCTTGGCATGATTCGAGTCGATCAGGACGAGCTCCTCGCAAAGCGCAGCCGTGGATAATTGATAGGCGAAACTGACCCCGACCCAACCGGCACCGATGACGGCGATGCGAGTGATATCTTTCGGGTCAATATCATCTTTATGCGGAATACGTGTCATGTAAATCCTTCCTTTCTATGATTCATTCTCTTTTTTAGCATACCCGACTCTTCCATCTTTAACGACAAAAGCTGCATGAAAAATACGTGATTCCGTTATATATCTTATTTCGATTCAAAGATTCCGGTATTCCGGACATAACCGAAAATCTGAATTGTCTCACTTTCCAAGATGAACGGAATTTTTTCTCTTTCCAAAATCGAAATGAGTTCAGTGGACAGATCACAAACATCTGGGTCAAGAATCACTCCCTTATAGAGCAGTACGCTTGGTCGCAAACGAATCCATTCGATGGACCGTAAAGGGGACTCCAGCCAGATTTCATCCCACTCTCCCCACAATATTTCATACTCGGACAACGAGTCGCTAGGAAACAACGTATCTTCCCCTAAGTATTTTATTTGATATGGCGGCGCATAAGTCAACTCTTCAGAGACAGCTCGATTGAGACGCTTCCATTTTGTCTCGTTCATCACCGATGTCAATTGTTGTCTCTCTATGTATTGAAGTTCTTCTCGTCGATTCAAGCTGTTGAACCTCCTATCATAAGTTCTAATTTTTCAATCGTTCGTAACACGTCTTTACGGTTCTGCTTGCTTTTCATCCAAGCGGGTAATCGACTTTCGAGACTACGGTTCGTTCCCTCGCTCGTCCGAATCTTCGCGTCAATATAATCCTTAATATAGTTGAGGTGTTCACGGTTGTAAGCCCATAACACATGACCAGAACATCCTGTTTGTAAAAATAGCGGCAATCCAAAATAAACATCGACAGCTTCTCCGACGTATTTCGAACCGCTCTCCTTTGTTTGCAAATGACCGCAATGAAGACAGCTTAGGCGTACCTCCTCATTCCTCTCCCACACATCAGCCTGTCTCCCGCAACTCGGGCAAATAACAAGCATGGGATTCATAAATGAATATATGTCTCGGCCCTCTAATAAAAATCGATGGGTCACGTTATCGCCTCCTTATTTCATTATACAAAAAACCAGCGAAGCAAAGCTCCGCTGGTTTTGAAGTCACGATTATCCAATCGAACCTTCCATCTCAAACTTGATGAGACGGTTCATTTCGACCGCATATTCCATTGGCAATTCTTTTGTGAATGGCTCGATGAAGCCCATTACGATCATTTCCGTCGCTTCTTCTTCCGAGATTCCACGGCTCATGAGGTAGAAGAGTTGCTCTTCTGACACTTTTGAGACTTTCGCTTCGTGCTCGAGCGACACTTGGTCGTTCAAGATTTCGTTGTACGGGATCGTATCTGACGTCGACTCGTTGTCCATGATGAGCGTATCACACTCGATGTTCGAGCGTGCGCCCTTCGCCTTACGGCCGAAGTGGACGATTCCACGGTACGATACTTTTCCGCCTTGTTTCGAAATCGATTTCGAGACGATAGACGACGACGTGTTTGGTGCGAGGTGAATCATTTTCGCGCCAGCGTCTTGGTGCTGTCCTTTACCAGCGAGGGCGATTGAGAGTGTCATCCCACGTGCGCCTTCCCCTTTCAAGATGACAGCTGGGTATTTCATTGTGAGTTTCGAGCCGATGTTTCCATCGATCCACTCCATTGATCCACCCGCTTCACAGACTGCACGTTTCGTTACCAAGTTGTAGACGTTGTTTGCCCAGTTTTGGATCGTCGTGTAACGGCAATATGCATCTTTGTTGACGAAGATCTCAACGACCGCTGAGTGAAGCGAGTTCGTTGTGTAAACCGGTGCCGTACAGCCTTCGACGTAATGAACCGATGCGCCTTCGTCGACGATGATGAGCGTACGCTCGAACTGACCCATGTTTTCCGAGTTAATGCGGAAATAAGCTTGGAGCGGTTGCTCGAGTTTCACGCCTTTTGGTACATAGATGAACGAGCCACCCGACCAAACTGCTGAGTTGAGGGCCGCAAACTTGTTGTCCGTCGGCGGAATCAACTTCCCGAAGTACTCTTTGAAGATCTCTTCGTCTTCTTTGAGGGCTGTGTCTGTATCTTTGAAGATGACACCTTTCGCTTCGAAGTCTTCTTGCATGCTGTGGTAGACAACCTCAGACTCATACTGAGCCGAGACACCTGCCAAGTATTTTTGCTCTGCTTCTGGGATACCGAGCTTGTCAAACGTACGTTTGATTTCTTCTGGTACCTCGTCCCATGAGCGTTCTGTCTTTTCAGATGGTTTGACATAGTACGTGATTTCGTCGAAATCAAGTGCCGAGAGGTCTCCGCCCCATGTCGGCATCGCCATCTTGTTGAAGTGATCCAACGACTTCAAACGGAAGTCGAGCATCCATTGTGGCTCTTCTTTCATGCGTGAGATCGTCTCTACGATTTCTGTCGTCAAGCCACGGCCTGAACGGAAAATCGAAACGTCCCGATCATGGAAGCCGTATTTATAATCGCCAATTTCCGGCATGTTCTTTGCCATATCGGTCTCCTCCTTCTCCTTACGCGTCCTCGTCTACTCCTTTTTCAAGCGCCTTCCACGCGAGCGTGGCACACTTGATTCGAGCCGGGAATTTCGATACGCCTGAGAGCGCCTCGATATCACCGAGGTCAAACGTATCCGTGTCGTACTCTTTTCCTTGAACCATTTCAGAGAAGATGTTGGCGAGTTGAAGCGCCTCTTCTACTGTTTTTCCTTTGACGATTTGGGTCATCATCGATGCCGAGGCGAGACTGATTGAGCAGCCTTCCCCTTCAAACTTCGCATCTTTGACGATGTCGTCTTCGACCTGTAGTTGAAGACGAAGCGAATCCCCACACGTCGGGTTGTTCAAGTCCACCGTCACGCCATCTTCGATGACGCCACGGTTTCTTGGGTTTTTATAGTGATCCATGATGACCTGGCGGTACAACATGTCGAGATTATTAAAACTCATAATTGAAATACTCCTTCGTTTGACGTAATCCCTCGATGAAGCGGTCGACTTCTTCTTTTGTGTTATACAAATAGAAGCTCGCCCGTGCCGTCGATGATTGCTTCAAAAGACGCATGAGTGGTTGTGCACAGTGATGACCGGCACGAACTGCGATACCTTGCATATCGAGCACAGTCGCGAGGTCGTGCGCGTGCACGTCCTTCAAGTTGAACGTGACGAGACCGACGCGATCTTCAGGACCGTAAATCTCGATCCCTTCAATCGTTTTCATCTGTTCAATCGCGTAAGACGCGAGTTCACGTTCGTGTGCTTCGACGTTCTCAAGACCAATTTCTTCTAAAAAGTCAATGGCTGCCGCAAGTCCGACCGCTCCGGCGATAATCGGTGTTCCCGCTTCGAAACGGTACGGGATGTCTTTCCACGTCGATTCATATAAATCGACATAGTCAATCATCTCGCCACCGAACTCGACCGGCTCCATGTTTTTGAGGAGTTGCTTCTTCCCATATAAGACACCGATTCCAGTCGGTCCGAGCATCTTATGTCCAGAAAAGGCGAGGAAGTCACAGTCAAGTGCTAGGACGTCCAATTTTCGATGCGGTGCACTTTGTGCTGCATCGACGACCATGATGGCACCTTTTTCATGCGCGAGTCGAGCGACTTCGGCAATCGGGTTAATCGTCCCGAGTACGTTCGAGACGTGGCTCATCGCAACGATTTTCGTCCGATCCGATAACACCGCTTGAACGGCATCGAGTGTGACACGTCCGTCCGGCGTGAGCTCGACGTATCGAAGCGTCGCGCCTTTACGTTTAGCGAGTTGTTGCCACGGAATCAAGTTCGCATGGTGTTCCATCGGGGTGAGGACGATTTCGTCGCCTTCACCGACATTCGCATCTCCGTAGCTCGATGCGACCAAGTTGATGGCCGTCGTCGTTCCACGAGTGAAAATGATTTCTTCAGGAACCGCCGCATGGATGAATGAGCGGACGCGTTCGCGTGCCCCTTCATACGCATCCGTCGCTTGCGTCCCGAGCGTATGGACGCCACGATGCACGTTCGAATGGTTGCGACGATAATAGTCCTCGATCGCCTCGATGACAGCGAGCGGCTTTTGTGAGCTCGCCGCGCTATCAAGATAAACGAGCGGGTGTCCATTGATTTCCTGATCTAAAATCGGAAACTGTTCACGAATCGAGGCGTTCAACATCTTAACGTACTTTCCCTTCGATGACTTCGCGGAGTCGGTCTTTGACCGAATCGATTGCGAGTTCTTCGACGACAGGCGTCAAGAATCCGTGGATGATTAAACGCTCTGCCTCTTGGCGAGACAAACCACGGCTCATCAAGTAGTACAATTGAACATCATCGACACGACCGACCGAAGCTGCGTGACCTGCCATAACATCGTCTTCATCGATGAGAAGAATCGGGTTGGCATCCCCACGTGCTTTTTCAGAGAGCATCAAGACGCGCTCTGTTTGCACCCCGTTCGATTTTGACGCACCGTGGTGAATCATCGATGTTCCGCTGAAGATTGCAGTGGCTGCGTCTTTTTGGACACCGTGAATCAAGATGAACCCTTCAGATGCTTTCCCGAAGTGGTCGGTACGAATGTTGAAGTTTTGTTTCTGTGCACCGCGACCGATTGTCACAGCTTTTGTATCTGAATACGTGTTGTCGCCGACGAGGTGAGTCTTCGTCTCGACGACCGAGTTCCCGTCGTTCATGTGACCGAGCGCCCAATCGAGGCGACCGTTCGCATAGACGACACCGCGACGATTCATGAACGTAAGTGCTGATTCAGCGAGCTGATCGACACCACCGAAGACGACTTTCGCGTTCTCTCCAGCGAATACTTCCGTCACGACGTTGACCGTGTGCGGTTCATTCGTGCCAGAAAGGAAGTTTTCGATGTATGTCACTTCACTACTTTCGTCAGCGACGAGGATCGTGTGGTGATAGAGGGCACCGTTCGCCTGTTCCATCGTGAAGATCGCTTGAAGCGGATCTTTCAATTGCGTGTTTTTCGGTACGTAGATGAATGCACCACCGTTTGTGAGGGCAGCATTCAACGCCGAAAGACGTTCTTCATCGACACGTACGCCTTCCGTCATGAAGTATTTCTCAACGAGCTCAGGATGTTGCTCCATCGCTTCTTTGATTCCCATGAACAAGACGCCTTCAGGCATAGACAATTCGTTATAGACGACATGACCGTTGCGTTCAACGAGCACGTTTGTCCGGTGGTCTCCGAGGAGTGATTCGATGTCCGCTGTCAAGCCGTCTTTTTGTTCGAGCTCGACATCTCCCGCTGTGAAGTCCCACTTATCAATCTTAATTTTTTCAACTTTTGGCAAAGCAAGTGTCGGCGCAAGTTCTGCTGCCTCTTTACGACGGTTGACCATCCATGCTGGTCCGCCGAGCGCTTCTGCACGTGCCGACAACGCTTGTGCATCCAATTCAAATTGTACGGTCATCGTACAGCCTCCTTACGCTTCTGTGTCTACTGTCATTCCGAGTTCTTGCTTCACCCAGTCGTAACCTTCTGCCTCGAGTCGCTGTGCGAGCTCTTTACCACCAGACATGACGATTTTCCCGTCCATCATGATGTGTACGAAGTCTGGCTCAATATAGTTGAGGAGACGTTGGTAGTGCGTGATGATCAAGCAGCCGAACTCTTCTGAACGCATTTCGTTTACGCCTTTGGCAACGACTTTAAGGGCATCGATATCAAGACCTGAGTCGATTTCATCCAAGATGGCGATGTTCGGTTGAATCATCATCATTTGAAGAATTTCGTTACGCTTCTTCTCACCGCCTGAGAATCCTTCGTTTAAATAACGGTGTGCCATTTCTGAAGGGATTTCGAGAAGCTCCATCTTCGCATCGAGTTCACGGATGAACTTCATGAGCGAGATTTCTTGACCTTCTTCACGACGTGAGTTGATTGCCGAACGCAAGAAGTCCGCGTTTGTGACACCACTGATTTCAGCCGGGTACTGCATCGCAAGGAACATCCCTGCTTGTGCGCGCTCGTCGACTTCCATCTCGAGGACATCTTCGCCGTTTAATTCGACGCTTCCCCCAGTGACCTCATAAAGTGGATGACCCATGAGTGCTGATGCGAGTGTTGATTTACCAGTCCCGTTAGGACCCATGATGGCATGAATTTCGCCACCTTTAATTTCTAGGTTAAGACCTTTGACAATCTCTTTTCCTTCGATTGAGACGCGGAGGTCATCAATTTTCATTTGTGGTACGTTAGACATTCGGATACCCCTTCCGTATTTTCTCGCCATAGTGAATGGCGTAGATTAGATATATTCTAATCTTAGACTAGTCATTTTTTTATTTCAAGCGACTCACCTTAGAATTCATTCTCAATAGAATGATAAAAGTTGAGAATGCTAATAGTAGGAAATCAAGACATTATCCGGCATTTTCTTCGACGAGTGCGAGGACTGCTTTCCGCTCTCGTACGGCAGCCGCGAAGAAGAAGGCACCACACCCCGTCAAGAGTGCCAAACTTCCGAATACAGGAAGCGACGACTGACCGAATGTATCCAGTAACACGCCACCGATAATCGGTCCGACCGTCTGACCGAGTGATGTCAATCCCATTGCCCCGAAATACGTCCCTCTTAAATGTTCCGGCGCGAGTTCATCCGTCAAGACGTCCGTCATGGTGAACATCAACACCTCTCCGACGGTAAAGATTGCCATCGCGACAAATAGTACCCACTCTACCGTCGCAAATCCAATAAGCAAAAGTCCGAATGACAAGGTCGAAATCCCGAAAAAGAGTGACTTGATCGGAGAGACACGAATCCCGAAACGCATAATCGGATATTGGACGATGAGAACCGTGATGGCGTTCGTCGTTAATAAGTAGGCGAATAATCTCGAGCCTTCTTCTAATCCATCGCGTAGCGCGATGAATTGCGGGAGCGTCGAATTGAACTGGCTATAGCCGATAATCGCGAAGATCATCCCGATGATGACCGCCCGAAACGTTCGGTCATCTCTCAGGACACGAAACGTCTCCGTCAAGCGCGGGCGTGCCTTGATTCCGTCCCCTTCTTCAAACGGATATTTGTAAAACAGGGTCGAGATAATGATTCCGTATAATATGTAGACAGCCGTCACAATGAAGAACGCGGTCTTCACACCGGTGAGTGATAAAACGACAGCTAAGAGTGGCCCGATGGCCGCGGCGATATTGATCATGAAGTAACGGACATTATAGACGATGACTCGCTGATCTGCCTGCGTCGTATCACTGATGAGTGCACGCGAAGCCGGTTCTAGGAATGATCGCGACATCCCCATCAACATCGATAGCAAGTAAAACCAAAACAGTTCCGTCGCAAGTGCGAGACCAGCGAACGTGACGGCATTCAGCACGATCCCGATCAACATGAGCTGTTTTCGTCCATACCGATCAGAGAGTGTCCCCCCAAAGAAGCTCATGAACAGACCTGAAAGTGCCGTCACGGCAAAGATCGTTCCAATCACACTCGCCGAAAAGCCGAGCGTAGCCAGATAGATCGCAAAAAATGGCATGACAAAAAACGTCGCCAGTCGTGCAAAAAACGTCCCGAACAGGACGCCCCACGTCAGTGGATGAATCTGTCTGAGCTTCATCCAAATCCCCCCTTTTCTTTCATATATGTAGTGTACTTCTCTTTATGAAAGAACACTAGACAAAAAAAGACCCAGGAGGAAGACTCCTGAGTCGAGATGACTTATTGTTTGACCGGTACGACCGCACCTTTGTATTCGTCTAAGATCCACTGTTGTGTCTCTTCAGACGTCAATACTTCGAGGAGTGCTTTGACGCGCTCATCTTCTTCGTCCCCTTCACGCGTGACGATCAAGTTGACGTATGGTGAATCTTCCCCTTCGAGTGCGATTGCATCTTCAAGTGGGTTGAGACCTGCGTCGATCGCATAGTTCGTGTTGATGAGGACCGCATCGCCTTCTCCGTTATTGTAAGCTGTCGGAAGAAGTGCTGCTTCCACGTCCGTCTTGAATTTCAAGTCTTTCGGATTGTCGACGATGTCAGCGACCGTCGCATCGACCGTTTTGCCTTCAGCAAGCGTGATGAGACCTTCTGACTGGAGCATCGTAAGGATTCGTCCGTGGTCAGCGACCGAAGAGCTCATGATGATTTCTGCACCTTCAGGAAGCTCGTCGAGCGATTTGTATTTTTGTGAGTAGACACCGATCGGCTCGATGTGAACGCCACCTGCCGATGCGAATTTGTAGTCTTTGTTTTCAGCCATTTGTGACTTGAGGTATGGCTCATGTTGGAAGTAGTTCGCATCGAGTTCTCCACTTGCGAGCGTCTTGTTCGGAAGCACGTAGTCTTGGAACTTCTTGATTTCGAGTTTGTAACCTTTTGCTTCATATTCTTCTTGTACGTGCTCTAAAATCTCAGCGTGCGGTACGTTTGACGCACCGACGATCAATGTTTTGTCATCGCCAGAACCTGTTTCTGCCTCTTCCCCGCCGCAAGCCGCGAGAACTGTGAATGCTGATAAAGCTGTCAATCCGAGTACTGTTTTCCAAGTTTTCATAATGAATCCCTCCAAAAGGTATATGTGTGATTATGCTGAACGTTTATCAATTTTCGTGACGAGTCGGTCACCGATGAATTGGATGACGAACACGATGATCAAGATGAGCACCGTCGCCACGAACGTGACGTCGTTTTGTGAGCGTTGGAATCCTTCCAAGAAAGCCAAGTTCCCGAGTCCGCCACCCCCAACGACTCCCGCCATTGCCGTATAACCGACGATGGCAACGATGGTCACCGTGAGTCCCGACACGATTGCCGGAAGAGCTTCCGGAATCAAGACTTTATAGATGATTTGCCATTTCGTCGCTCCCATCGATTCGGCCGCCTCGATGACGCCACGGTCGACTTCACGAAGCGCAAGTTCGACCATCCGAGCGTAGAACGGTGCCGCTCCGATGATGAGCGCCGGAAGCGCCGCCGTCGAACCGAGCATCGTCCCGAGTAGGAACAACGTGAACGGGATGAGTAAGATAATTAAGATGATGAACGGAATCGAACGGAACACGTTGACGATCGCGCTGACGAAAACGTAAATCGGACGATTCTTCAATAAAAGTGATTCGTTTGTAATGTAGAGAATCAAACCTAAAGCGAGTCCGATCACAAACGTCGCCACACCTGCGACGAGCGTCATATATAGCGTCTCCCAAGTCTGTTCCATCATAATTTGCCAATCTACGTTAGGAAACATCGCTTTCCACCTCCACTTCTACGGATTGCGAACGAATCGACGTGATGGCACGTTCGATTTCACTTGCTTCCCCAATCAGTTGGATGAATAGCGTACCGAGCGCACCGACTTGTGACTGGGTCACGTTCCCGCCGATGATGTTGAATCCGATATCATGCGTCTTGAGGACGTCAGACAAAATCGGTTGTTCTGCCGTCTCGTTCAAGAATTTCAATTTGACGATTTGACCACTCGGATACCGTTCTTTAAGATGTTCGAACGTGAGCGACAGATCGTCGACCGCCCCGATTTGCTTGACGAATTCTTTCGTAATCGGTTGCTCCGGATGTTGGAACACGTCCGAGACTTGACCCGTCTCGACGACTTTTCCGGCCTCCATCACGGCGACACGGTGACAAATCTTTTGGATGACGTGCATCTCATGCGTGATGAGGACGATCGTCAATCCGAGCTTTTTATTGATGCTGACGAGCAGTTCGAGAATCGAATCCGTCGTCTTCGGGTCGAGCGCGCTTGTCGCTTCGTCACAGAGGAGAACCTCAGGATTGGTAGCGAGCGCGCGGGCGATCCCGACTCGCTGTTTTTGACCGCCCGACAGTTGCGATGGATAGCTATCCTCACGACCAGCCAAACCTACGAGCTCGACGAGTTCCTGGACGCGTCGTTTCCGCTCACTTGCCGGAACCCCGATCAGTTCGAGTGGGAAACTGATGTTTTCTGCGACCGTGCGCGACCACAGAAGATTAAAGTGCTGGAAGACCATCGAGACGTTCTTGCGAACTCCCCGTAGTTCTTTCGGGCTGAGCTTCGTGAGCTCACTCCCGGCGACCTCGATTTCACCGCTTGACGGAGACTCGAGACGGTTGAGTAATCGGATGAGCGTCGACTTCCCCGCCCCCGAATATCCGATTATTCCAAAAATTTCACCGCGATCAATCGTTAGTGATACATCATCGACCGCCTGGACACGACCATTATTCGTATCGAACCATTTGGCGACGTTTCGTAATTGAATCAATACCTTTCCCTCCTGACAACAAAAAAAGCGCGCACGTTTGAGCAAACGTGCGCACTTTATCGTACGGACAACGATTGCTCTCATCTGTCAAGGTTTCTCACCTTGCTGGAATTAGCACCATTTCGGATTGCTCCGCGGTTGCTGGGCGTCATAGGGCCAGTCCCTCAGCCTCTCTTGATAAGAGTGTTGTGTATTCGATTAGCTTTATCATAGCGACAGCTTTTTCTGCTGTCAAATCCTTTTTTCAAAAAAATTAAAAAAAGGTGCCGTCCGAGGACGACACAGAACGTAGCACCTTGAGTCACGGAAGGACAGCCCATAGATGAAAATCTTTTGCCCGTTCAAGATTTACATCCTTATATGGGGGAGATTCACCAATCATCACTCGATCTTAGCTTGGACCGTGCGATTATACGGAACGTCTGTCTTCGCTTGATTTTTTTGGGGGACAATCGAAGGGAAGACTGACGTGTATTCGTATAAAGGTAGCAGCGGCTTCGCCAAAACGTCTTGATATCGGGAATATCGCGTCCTATTTTGTGTTCAAGTAAGATGTTGTAATGAATATACCATTCGTGAACTTTCTGTGTCAACTGATTATTTAAAATTTTCAGATTATTCTAATGTTCCTCTCTCACTTTATGAAAGAGAGGACATGTTGCACATTTTGAAACGCGTACAATCGATCTTGAACCTCGCCATTTTCAAGCTTTAACAAGGCGGGTACGCTCATCACTTGGTAGGTTTCTAGCTCTTTTGGGATATAGTTCGCATCTCGCTTTTCGATTTTAATTTCAGGGTCGACCGCTTCGACGACCGTCAACATTTTTTCCGCCACAGCGCATGTACCACACATCGGGGCGTATATATATAAGAATCCGTCTGTAATCATTCTTCTCACCTCTCTTGTCATTATAAGGGGCGATGGATTACCATTCAAAAATCGTGCTTTGATGAAATTTCAGAATTTTTCAATGATTCTCTTGACTCTTTCTGGTGAGAGGAATAATATGGGTTCTAACTTTATCGCTTTTGTACATAACAGCAAAGAAGAAGGACAGGTGAATGAATGATGACGGAACCAACAACAGGTACGATGAAACAGTTCACGATGAACGTCTTAAACGGTCTCAGCATGGCGATTCTGATCGCCCTCATCCCGAGCGCACTACTCGGTGAATTAACGAAAGCCATACTTCCGTATTTTCCGTCTCTTCAATTCATATTGGATGCGACGACGATTGCGATGCGGCTTCTGCCAGCCATTATAGGGCTAGCGGTCGCCATGCAGTTCGGACGATCGATTCTCGAAGCCGGGACGATCGCGATTGCAACGTATGTCGGTAGCGGTGCCGTTCGAATCGACGAAGGTGCGTTCGTGATGGCGGGCATCGGGGATGTGATCACAGCCGGTGTGACCGCTGCAATCGCTACACTTCTTGTCATGAAGCTCGCTCCCCACTTGAAGACGTATACGGTCATTGTTATGCCGATGACCATCATTGTCGTCGCAGGAGGCATCGGTACCTTCTTGTTGACGTACATTTCCCAAATCACGACGTATATCGGTCTACTCATCATGACCATGACTGACCTGCAACCGGTCCTCATGGGGATCCTGATCGCCATGGCGTTCTCGCTCATCATCGTTTCGCCGATCTCGACCGTCGGGATTGCGACGGCCATCAGCCTGTCCGGTGTTGCGGCGGGTGCGGCGAACCTCGGAGTCGTTGCAGCCGGATTCGGTCTCGCGATCGCCGGATGGCAGGCGAACGCGACCGGCACATCGATTGCCCATTTCCTCGGTTCTCCGAAGATTCAGATGGCGAACTTTGTCCGACGCCCCATCATGATGCTTCCCATTTTGGCAAATGCGGCGATTCTCGGTGCGCTCGCTGGAATCCTAAAAATTGAGGGAACGCCAATCAGCGCCGGGTTCGGGGTATCAGGACTCATCGGTCCAATGAACGCCCTTCATCTCATGCCGGGTGGATTCGCTCTCTTCAACGTCCTGCTCGTCATCGTCTTGTTCGGTCTGATTCCCGTCGCACTCGGAATCTTCTTCTATCGCGTGTTTGAACGGGCGACTCTCGTCAAATCCGATCATTACCGACTCGATTTCGAGTAAAAAAAAGCCGGCTTCTCCATTGGAGAGGCCGGTTTTGATTATCCTTGAATCATCGCTTCGTATTCTTCTGCAGACATGAGCTTGTCGAGGTCTGACTCTTCCGTCAACTCGACTTCGATCATCCATGCGTTTTCAAACGGTGACTCGTTGACGAGTTCTGGAGAATCCGCGAGGTCCTCGTTCACTGCTGTGATGCGACCTGATACTGGTGCATACAACTCAGAGACCGTCTTCACTGATTCGACTGAACCGAATGGCTCGTCGAGCAAAATCGTACCATCGACTTCTGGGAGTTCGACAAACACGATATCCCCTAGTTCGCTTTGTGCGAAATCCGTGATGCCGATGCGGGCTTTCGTTCCGTTTACTTCTACCCACTCATGTTCTTTTGAATAACGTAAATTTGCTGGTACTTTGCTCATCCTAACTTCCCCCTCAAATAAATTAGACTCACATCTGTATTATAGCACTTAGCCCCAAACGTCCGTAAAGGACTTTTCTGAAAATCCGACGGTCGTTTTTTCACCATTTGTGACGATTGGTCGCTTCAAAAGCATACCATTGCTTGCTAATAGCTCGAGTTGTTCGTCTTCTGATAGATTTGGCAGTTTGTCTTTGATGCCTTCGTTCCGATAGACTTGCCCGCTCGTATTGAAGAACTTCTTGAGTGGTAGACCTGATTGTTTCCACAGTTCGGCGAGTTCCGCTTTCGTCGGCGTCGATTCGACGATATGAACGTATGTATACTCGATGCCTTGTTCCTTCAACCATTTTTCTGCCTTTTTACATGTACTGCATGGTGGATAGCCGTATAGTGTCACCATCTGTTCATCACCTCTATTCTCAATGTAGCATATTCCGAGAAATCAATTCACCTCTCAAGCAACCGTTCAATCTCTCGCTTCATCGTCGGGTTCACTTCGTGCCTCGCTTCGATCAACCGTAAGATCGCCGCTGCCGCCTCGATTGACCTGCCGTATCCTTTTACCCCATCTGACAAGAAGGGAATCATCTCCGGCTGTCTCGACTCGACCCGGCGTGTCGGATTGAACGGATCTCCTTGTCCGCCGAGCGCCTTCAAGACGTTTTGAACGGCCGCGACTTGGACGAGTTCGAATCCGGCGAGCATCTCGCCCCGACGTTCCCGAAGTAAGCCGACATATAGGTTCGTCAACGCCTCTTCATAATAATAATCCGCTGATTCACGTGTGATTTCGAGGCGTGGTGTCGCAAATACTTCGAGCGCCTCGTCCCGTCGCCAGACGACACGTCCTGGCGTATAGGCGATGGTCGCCAGTTCATGCAGTTCGAAGACGGCGAACTCACCATAAATGCCATCATGGTACATGATCTTATGCCCGTCCTTCGTGTTTTGGAACTGATAGTGAAGCGGTTCGACCTCGAGCCAGTCGAGTCGGTCGATAAAGCGCGCCTTCTGCCCATCCTCGACAATCAAAAAGAAATCGAGGTCCGAATACTCATCCAACCGCTCCGTCTCTTGTCCAATCGAACCCAATGCGAGCAGCATGAGCGTCCCGTCCTTTTCGGCAACGGACCGTCCAATGCGTTCCATCCGGTCGAATAATACATCTCGTTTTGTCATCGTCTCTCCCCCTCGTCTCTATTGTACGTGGCAGAGCTCAAAAAAAGAAAGGGTTGACCGCGTCCGGTCCACCCTTTCTGTCCATTTGATTAGACGATAAACTTGTTCGCTTTGATGAGGCTCGCTGCGACTTCGCGCTTCGTGCCGATCACATTAATCGGTTGATAGCGGCTGAACTTCTTCATTGCCGAGAGAAGCATACGTTGCTCGTCACCAGACGCCGCTGCGTACAACACTTCTTTCGCCATGAGTTCGACTTGCTTGAACACTTGCTCCGCAAAGATTTCTGTGTAGCGGACTTTGAGCGTGTTCTTCTCTTCGCCTGAACGGGCAATCGCTTTGTCTGTACGAGCGATGGCTGCTTCAAGCGCATAGATGGCACTGATCATGTCTGCGATCTTCGCCAAGATTTCTTGTTCGTTTTGAAGGTCTTGTTGATACTTCTGGACAGCTGTACCCGCGACCATCAAGTTGATCTTCTTCATGTTCGAAAGGAGCATCTTCTCGCGAGCGAGTGGTGAGCCGTCCAATTCTTGTGGCATGTAGCTCATGAGCTCTTTTTGAAGTTTTTGCGCTTCTGCGAGGAGCGGCAATTCACCTTTCATCGCTTTCTTGAGGAGCGTACCTGGGACGATCAAACGGTTGATCTCGTTCGTTCCTTCGAAGATGCGGTTGATTCGCGAGTCACGATAGAGGTTCTCGACTTCATATTCTGCCATGAATCCGTATCCACCGTGAATCTGGACCGCTTCGTCGACAACGTAGTCGAACGTTTCAGAAGCGAATACTTTGTTGAGTGAGCATTCGATCGCATATTCTGCGATTGCTTGTGCGACTTTTGATCCGTCGCGCATGTTCTCATCACCGAGTGCGTCCAAGCTGTCCTGGAACAAACCACCTGTACGATAGACTGAACTTTCCATCGCATAGATGTTCGCTGCCATCGTCGCCAATTTCTCTTGGATGAGTGGGAATTGGCTGATCGGTGTCTTGAACTGTTTACGCTCGTTCGCGTATTGAACCGAGAGGTCGAATGCACGTTTTGAAGAACCGACTGCTCCGACTGCGAGTTTGTAACGACCGACGTTCAAGATGTTGAAGGCGATGACGTGACCTTTTCCGATTTCACCGAGAAGGTTGTCGACTGGTACTTCGACGTCTTCAAGGATGAGCGTACGTGTCGACGAGCCCTTGATTCCCATCTTCTGTTCTTCTGCGCCTGTTGAGACTCCTTTGAAGTCACGCTCGACGATGAAGGCACTGAACTTGTCGCCATCGATTTTTGCGTATACGACGAACACGTTCGCGAAGCCGGCGTTTGTGATCCATTGTTTCTCACCGTTCAAGACGTAGTGCGTGCCCGCCTCGTTCAAGACAGCTGTCGTTTTCGCACCGAGGGCGTCAGAACCTGAGCCTGGCTCCGTGAGGGCGTAAGCCGCGATCCATTCACCTGTCGCGAGTTTTGGCAAATACTTGTGTTTTTGCTCTTCTGATCCGAAGAAGACGATTGGAAGCGTCCCGATCCCGACGTGTGCGCCGTAGCTGAGCGCGAACGAACGTGCTTTCGCGAAGCGCTCCGTGATGATCGAAGATGAGATTTTATCGAGTTGGTAACCGCCGTACTCTTCTGGAACGTCTGCTCCGAGAAGACCGAGCTCGCCCGCTTCTTTCAACAATTCGACAGAGAGGTCGAACTCGTGTTTCTCGATACGCTCGAGGACTGGCATGACGCGGTCATCGACGAATCCTGCCGTCGTGTCCCCAATCATCTTATGCTCATCTGAGAAATCCTCTGGTGTGAAGAGACGCTCTGCGTCGAGTGCGTCAATGACAAAGCTACCGCCTTTAATCAATTCATGTTCTGTACGTTCCATATCCGATTCCCCCTTAAAGTAATTCGAAGACACCAGCCGCGCCCATTCCGCCGCCGATACACATCGTGACAACCCCATACTTCTCATTGCGTCGTTTCATCTCATGCAAGATCGAGACTGAAAGTTTTGCTCCCGTACATCCAAGTGGGTGACCGAGGGCGATAGCGCCGCCGTTCACGTTCACTTTCGATGGATCGATGCCGAGTTCACGGATGACACCGAGTGACTGGCTCGCGAACGCTTCGTTCAACTCGAACAATCCGACTTCTTCTAATTTCACACCAGCCATCTCGAGTGCTTTCGGAATGGCGACGACTGGACCGATTCCCATCACTTCCGGACGGACACCGCCGACGGCGAACGAGAGGAACTTGGCCATCGGTTGCAATCCTTGACGTTCTGCTTCTTCACGGTCCATGACGAGGACAGCTGCTGCTCCGTCTGATACTTGTGAAGCGTTACCTGCTGTGACTGACCCTTTGATTTTGAAGGCCGGGCGGAGTTTCCCGAGTGCTTCGATTGTCGAATCGGCACGGACACCTTCGTCATGCTTCACGACTTTCTCCACTTCTGCGACTTTACCGTCTTCACCGAGTACGTGCTCGATGACCGTCACAGGAACGATTTCTTCTTGGAACTTGCCACCTGCGATAGCCGCTGCCGCTTTTTGGTGACTGTTGATGGCGAACGCATCTTGGTCTTCACGCGAGATGTTGTATTCAGCTGCAACACGTTCTGCCGTATGCCCCATGCTCATGTAGTACTCAGGTGCCGTCTCCATGATGTGTGGGTTTGGACGGATGACGTGACCACCCATCGGCACTTGGCTCATCGATTCCATACCGCCGGCGATGATTGCCGTCGCTTGACCGATCATGATTTTGGCCGCCGCGTCCGCGATGGCTTGAAGGCCTGACGAGCAGTAGCGGTTGATGGTGATCGCTGGAACTTCGTGCGACAGTCCCCCCCGGACCGCCGCATAGCGAGCGATGTTCATCCCTTGCTCCGCTTCTGGCATCGCACAACCCATGATGACGTCATCAATCGGGCCTTTATATCCTGAACGCTCAAGCGTTGCCTTGATGGCATATCCCGCGAGCTCGTCCGAACGAACGTTACGGAACGATCCGCGTTTTGCTTTTCCGACCGGCGTCCGTGCGCCGGCTACGATGACTGCTTCCCTCATCTGTATTGTCCCCCTTTATCAGTTGCGTAGTGGTTTGCCTTTCACGAGCATATGTTGCATCCGTTGTTGTGACTTCGGCTCCCCGATGAGGCTCAAGAAGGCTTCACGCTCGATGTCGAGGAAGTACTGTTCGTCGACGAGCGTACCGTATGCCAAATCACCACCACTGATGACGTGTGCGAGTTTCTTCGCAATTTTCAAATCGTGCTCTGAAATATAACCACCGTAGAACATTTCGTACGCCGCGAGTTCGAGCGTCGCTTTCCCTGTTTGACCGACGACCGGTAACTTTTCACGAACCGGTGCCGTGTACCCGTCAGCCAGTTCAAGGACCGTCTGTTTCGCATCGAACGTCAAGTGGTCACGGTTCATCGAGATGCCATCGACCGCACGGTGGTAACCGAGTGTCTTCGCATCAAATGCCGACTTCGATACTTTCGCCATCGCAATGTTCTCGAACGTCTGTTGCGTAGCCTTCTCGATGTTTTGCATCGATTTTGGTGTCTGCTCAAGGAGTCGACGGTACGTGTTGACGTTTCCACCCCCACCAGGAATGAGGCCGACACCGACTTCGACAAGACCCATGTATGTCTCAAGTGCGGCTTGCATACGGGTTGCCGGTAAGCTGATTTCCGTTCCACCACCGAGCGTCATACCGTACGGTGCGGCAACGACCGGACGACTTGAATAACGAATCTTTTGAACGACTTGTTGGAACTTGTTGATGATCCAATCGAGTTCGAACCAGTTCTCGTCTTCGGCTTCCATGAGCATCATCGCAAGGTTCGCACCGACACAGAAGTTCTTGCCATCGTTGGCGAGGACCATTCCTTTGAAGTCTTGCTCGACGCGGTCGATCGACTGTTCGATCATCTGCATGATATCGACACCGATCGCGTTGTTTGGTGATGTGAATTCGAGTGCGACGACGTCATCGCCGATATCGACGAGGCGTGCCCCACCGTTCTCTAGGATGATACCGTTTGATTTTGCGAGCGGTTTGAGTTTCAATTCTTTCGGGTTGACGGTCTTCTCGACATACGTCTTCGACGCTTTATCGTAATACTGGTCTCCCTTATAGAATGACGTGTTGCCTGCAGCAAGCATCTCATCGATCCATGCCGGGACGTCATAGCCTTCCGCTTTCATACGCTCGACTGATTTCTCAACACCGATCGCATCCCACATCTCGAACGGTCCAAACTTCCAACCGAAGCCCCACTTCATCGCATCGTCAATCGCAACGATCGTATCGGCGATTTTACCAGTGAGACGTGCCGAGTAAGCGAGCGTCTTCGCCGTGATTGGCCAGAGCAATTGTCCAACGCGACCTTTGTTCAAGATGGCACCTTTCAATTTCGCTTTTGAGCCTGGAAGTGACTTGATTTGATCGAGCTCAGGACCTGTAATCGCTTTCAATTGTTCGTATTCGAACGTCTGAAGGTTCAACTCCTGGATGACCTTGCCTTCTTTCTTATAGAAGCCTTGACCGGCCTTTTGTCCGATCCAGCCTTTTTCGACGAGTTGCTTCATTTCTGAAGGGACGTCGAACGCGTCCTTCTCTTCCCCAGCTTCGAGCGTCTCGTAGACGTTACCCGCCACGTGGACGAACGTGTCGATTCCGACGACGTCGAGTGTGCGGAATGTCGCCGATTTCGGACGACCGATGAGTGGACCTGTGATTGAGTCCATCTCTCCGATTGAAGCGTTTTGTTTGAGCATCTCTTCAAACGTGACGAGAAGACCATATGTCCCGATGCGGTTCCCGATGAAGTTCGGTGTGTCTTTTGCTTCGACGACACCTTTGCCGAGACGGTCTTCCGCGAAACGTGACATGAAGTCGATGACCGGACGGGCTGTTTTCTCCGTCGGGATGAGTTCGAGCAACTTCAAGTAACGTGGTGGGTTGAAGAAGTGTGTCCCGAGGAAGCGTGATTTCAATCCTTCCGGAAGGGCACTTGCCATCGCTTCGATGGAGATTCCTGACGTGTTCGAGCTGAGAATCGCATCTTCACGGATGTAAGGTGCAATCTTCTCGAAGAGTTGTTGCTTCACATCGAGACGTTCGACGACGACTTCGATGACCCAATCCGCTTCTTTCAAACGCTCTAAGTCATCTTCTAAGTTCCCGACTTCGATGAAGTTGAGATGATCGGCTGTCGCGAGTGGTGCTGGATTTTGTTTCAGTAGTTTTTGACGGTTTTCTGAGGCGATGCGATTGCGTACTTCTGGTGACTCGAGCGTCAACCCTTTCGCTTCCTCTTTAGATGTCAATTCACGTGGTACGATGTCGAGCATGAGCGAACGAATCCCCGCGTTCGCCAAGTGAGCCGCAATCCCCGCCCCCATTACTCCTGAACCGATGACGACCGCAAAACGAATTGAGTTCGTCAAACGGAGGTCGGTTGATTGTTCGATGTGACTCGTCATAGTGTTCCCCCCTAAAATGAGAATGAATAGTGATTCATTTCACGCGTAAAAAAAATCGCAATCACCATCGTGTTTACTCTTCTATCATAAATGAATGAACATTCATTCGCAAGCGTTCATTTTTCAATTTCATTCCATTTTTTGAATGAGCGATTAGTTTTCAATGGGTGTGGTATAGACAAAAAGAGTCAAATTCAGAAAGGGGAATGTATACATGCATGATAATCGTTTAAACACTGTCGGTAGCCGAAAGGACTTTGAGTCGTTTAAGAAGAAAGCCCAAGAACAGGCACACCAACCGGGAATCGATTCGAAGATGGAGCCTTTCCCGATCTATGAACGGGAAGATTATAAAGGTAGTGACAAGTTAAAAGATAAGGTCGCCATCATCACCGGTGGGGATTCCGGAATTGGAAAGTCGGTCGCCATCTTTTTCGCCCACGAAGGTGCGAACTCCGTCATCGTCTATAAAGACCAAAACGAACTCGAGGACGCGGAAGCGACAAAAGAACGGATTGAGGACTTAGGTCAAGCCTGTCTCTTGCTTCAAGGCGATCTCGGAGAATCTTCTTTCTGTCAACGAGTCGTCGAAGAGACGCTCGAGACGTTCGGCCGGATCGACATCCTCGTCAACAACGCCGCCGAGCAGCATCCACAGGAGTCGCTCCTCGATATATCAGATGAACAACTCGAGAAGACGTTCCGCACGAATATCTTCAGCATGTTCTACTTAACGAAAGCAGCGCTCCCCTACTTAAAAGAAGGAGCGAGCATCATCAATACGACCTCGATCACAGCCTATGAAGGAAACGACCAATTGATTGACTATGCGTCGACGAAAGGTGCCATCACGGCATTCACCCGCTCGCTCGCCAAAAACTTGGCGGACAAGAAGATTCGCGTCAACGGGGTCGCCCCGGGACCGATTTGGACACCGCTCATCCCGTCAACGTTTGACGCGGAGAAAGTGAAATCGTTCGGCGATTCAGCAGAGATGAAACGACCGGGGCAACCGGCCGAACTCGCACCGGCCTATGTCTATCTCGCAAGCGATGATTCGACGTACGTCAGTGGTCAAGTCATTCACGTCAACGGTGGTACCGTGATTAATGGATAATGGTTTGAAGACTCAGTTCGTAGCTGAGTCTTCTTTTGTGCAGTACGTCCTTTCGGCGCCCATGCTTTCAGCAGGCAATCCCGAAGCCTCCTCGCGCCGTTCCCGGCACTGCGGGGTCTTCGTCGGATTGCTTTCCTGCATGAGTCATGGCGCCGACGGACCACTGAAAAACAACATGACCACCTACGTCGTACATCAAGTATACTAATCATAAATAGGTAAATATGGAGGCTAGTCAATGACAAACCCATACAATGATGATGCGTATGACGAAGAGTACGACGAAGATATTTTAGAGTTCGACCCGCATTTTGACCATGATGCCAAGATGGAAATCAATTTGAATGAATCAGGCGTCAACTTCGTCGGCAACGCTGAAGGCTATCTCGCCCTTGCGCGAATGTTTACATTTTTAGCGCAAACACATATGTCTATTCGAATGGAAGAAAATCCTCCGCCTGACGTAAATACTTCCTACGGATATGGTCCGTACCATATGACTGATTTCATCCGAGAAGATTTCATTCAAAATAAACAGTATATATTCAATCCAGGTGCTCTACGTGATGTGCATCCAGAAGAACATCAGGAACTTTTCTTTTGGCTGTCCAATCAAATCGGTCCAGATTTTTGGGTAAGTGAGGACGAGAACAACAAATCGTAGCACCTCCTCAATTTAGAAGATCGAACACATCGACGTTTTCCATACATCAAAAAGCACGAACATCCTCGACGGACGTTCGTGCCCATTTTATTTCTTCACCATTCCCTTTAACACGAACGCCACGTTTGCCGGACGTTCCGCGAGACGGCGCATGAAATAGCCGTACCAGTCACGACCGTATGGAACGTAGACACGGACTTTGTATCCTTGGCGCACGAGCTCGAGTTGACGCTCGACGCGGATGCCGTATAACATCTGGAACTCGAACTGGTCGAGCGGAATGTTGTTCTCTTTGACGTGCTCGATGATGGCGTCAATCATATGGTCATCGTGTGTCGCGATGGATGCGTAGTTCCCGTTCGCAAGATGGAGTTTGACGAGCTTCACGTAGTTATGGTCCACGTCCTCTTTTTCAGGGAACGCGACCGTCGCCGGCTCTTTATATGCCCCTTTGACAATGCGGAGGTTCGGCTTGAGCGGCGCAAGATGATTGATGTCATCTTCCGAGCGGTACAAGTACGACTGGATGACCGTTCCGAGACCGTCGAATTCAGCTTTCAGCTTTTTGAACAATTCGAGCGTCTTTTCACAACGCTGCTCATCTTCCATATCGATGGCCACAAAGACCCCGACTCGTTGTGCGACCGTCAAAATTTGACGCATGTTGTCTTCAATCAACTCGTCCGAGATATCGAATCCGAGTGACGTCAGCTTGAGTGACATATAGGCGTCTAATTGCTCTTCTGCCATAATTTCAATCGCACGCATGATCTCGTCGCGATTCGTATTCGCCTCTTCGACCGTCTTAATAAATTCCCCGAGATGATCGACCGTGACCGACAACCCTTTCGCGTTCAATTCGCGAATCGTCGGGACAGAAGCCTTAAAGTCTTCCCCTGCTACAAAGCGTGATGCACCAAATCGTAGGCCATATTTTTTTGCCAAACTGTTGAGTGTTTTGTTTTGTGACATGTAGATAAATCCATCGCGCAACACTTTTTCCATCTGATTTTCCCCCTTACTTTTACACCCATCTATCTCTATGATGATGTCTGCAATTATTATGACACACAAACGTCATTTCGTCTGTATTTTTGTAACCGTTTGCAGCACTTTCTTCCCAACTTTTCAAAAAAGACAGACGTCCCGTAGGACGGCTGTCTTATAGGCTTGTCGAAGGTGCGACATAGAGTAAAATACTGAGGAAGATGAACACGCTTCCCGCTAGGACGAACAAGTGCCAAATGGCATGGTTGAACGGCAGTTTTTGCCACACGTAAAACACGATACCGACCGAATAGGCGATCCCTCCTGCGAGAAGAAGCATGAACCCTTGATGACCGAGTGATTCATACAACGGACGGATGGCGATGATGCAGATCCAGCCAAGTGCGAGGTATGTCACATTGGACACCCACATGTACTTTCCGGTCGAAAATAGTTTCCACACGATCCCGAGAATTGCCACACCCCACACGATCCCGAATAACGTCCAGCCGAGCGTCCCGTGAAGGGTCACGAGGGCGAACGGCGTATAACTTCCGGCGATGAGTAAGTAAATCCCCGCATGGTCGAACACTTGCAACACCCGCTTCGCCCGTGGATGCGGAATGGCGTGCATGAGCGTCGAGAAGAGATAGAGTAAAATCATCGATGCCCCGAACACACTGACCGCGGTGACGTTCCATGTGCTCCCACTCTCTGTCGCGCTCATGACGAGCAGGACGAGGGCGACGATGCTGAAGATGACTCCCAGGCCGTGCGTGACCGCGCTCGCAATCTCTTCCCCGAGCGTGTCGGCATGGAGCATCTCTTTGAGTTGCTCTTGTTTCATGTGCTCCCACCTTCCATAACTGTTCCTTCTAGTATGGACATTTCCCGATTTGAACGCAATCAAAAACACGGGCTACCGATTAGCCCGTGTCGAGATTATGCGACTTCTTTCACCGGAACGTCACATTCCATTTGTGCTGCTCGCATCGCGCGTGCCCGTTTGTGGAACAAGACGAGAAGCGTCAACGTGCCGAGTGTCGAGATGACGTACGGAAGGACTCCGTCCAGCTTGAAGCCGATTGGCGCCGTCAAGATGTAGAACCAAACCGCATACAACATGAACGTCCCCGGAAGGAGCGCGATATAGTGATTGCGCCCTTTAATGTAAAGGTACATCGCCCCGACGAACAGTGCGATGACCGCCGTCGTCTGGTTCGCCCAGTTGAAGTATTGCCAAAGCATTTGGAAGTCCATGTTCGTGAGCACGTATGAGATCGCGAAAAGTGGAAGTGCGATCCAAAGACGTGACGAGAACTTCTTCTGTGCGATCGACATGTAGTCCGCGATAATCATTCGGGCGCTACGGAATGCCGTATCGCCTGACGTGATCGGTAAGACGATGACTCCGAGAATCGCGAGCGTGCCGCCGATGCTGCCGAGCATGAGTGTCGCCACTTCTTGCACGACGAGTGCCGGAGTGCCCGCACTGATGAGTCCAAGTAATTCACCCGGCTCAAAGATGGCCATCGCCGCTCCAGCCCAAATCATCGCGATGACCGCTTCGGCGATCATCATGCCGTAGAAGATTTCACGACCGTTGCTTTCTTTCATCGTCGTCCGCGAAATGATCGGTGACTGTGTCGCATGGAAACCAGAGAGCGCCCCACACGAGATCGTGAAGAAGAGGAGCGGCCAGATCGGTAAGCCGTCCGGATGCATGTTCGTCAATGTCATCTCTGGAATCTTGTATCCTTGCGCGAACAAGCTGACCGCTATCCCGATGGCACTGATGACGAGTAATGCCCCGAAGAACGGGTAGATACGCCCGATGATCTTATCGACCGGGAGAAGCGTCGCCAAGATGTAGTAAGCGAATACGGCGAAGATGACGATGGTGAGCGTCGATGCGTTCCCATCGAACAAGTTGTTGATCATGTTACTCGGTGACGTGACGAACACCGTCCCGACAAGAAGTAAGAGTAAGAGTGCAAACCCGTTGACGATATGGCGAAGCGAACGCCCGAGAAACTTTTCCGCCAGTTGTGGCAAGTGTGCCCCGTTGTTTCGAAGGGAAATCATTCCTGTCAAATAGTCATGAACCGCACCGGCAAAGATCGATCCGAAGACGATCCAAAGGAAGGCGACCGGTCCGTAGAGCGCCCCCATGATTGGTCCAAAGATTGGTCCGACACCGGCGATGTTGAGCAATTGAATCATCGAGTTCCGTTTTTTGCCCATCGGCACGTAGTCGATGCCGTCCTGAGACGCATAGGCGGGCGTCGTCCGCTCTTCCTTGATGCCGAACGTCTTCTCGACGTAACGACCATATACTAAATACCCGACCAAAAGTAGTGCGAGTGCGACGAAGAATGTAATCATCTGTCAGTCCCCTTTTCCGTACATATGTAGCCGAATCCCATCAGCTCTTCGGTTTACACGTGTCATGTAACCGATTACATGTTTGATTATACATAAGACTAGATGATAATGTAAGGGCTTTCATTCACATTTTAGACACTTTTATTCGACAAAAAACGACGCCCGATTCGGACGTCGTTCTGTACTTATTTCAAGTTGAAAGTTGATTGTTTTGCGCCAGAACCATCGTAGTCACTCGCGATGACTTTGTACGTCCCTTTCGCAAGGCCTTTTTTGAATGTGAACGTATACGTACCAGCCCAGCTCGCCTTCACTTTCGCGACTTGCTTGCCTTTGGCGTCTTTCAAGACGACCGTCGCGCCTGGTGTCGTTTTCCCGATCAAGGCACGCGTACCTACTTTCACGCCTTTCGTGTTCTTCGGCGTCACCATCTTAGGTTTCTCAATCACAAATGACTCGGATTCAACCACTTTACCAGAAACATCTTTCGCTTCGATTTCATAGCTTGCCGCAACGAAACCAGCACGCTTCGTGAATTCGAATTTACCAGATGCATCTGCCGTCGCATAGGCGATTCGTTTTCCGTCCCGCTTCAACACCATTTTCGCACCTGGCGAAGACGTTCCCTTCAGTACTGGCGTGTTGGCATACGTCAAACGTTTCGAGATGGCTGGCGTTCCGACAAATCCGTCTCCGACGACTTTCGTTTCCGTCATCGTCTTCCCGTTCAATTCGCTTTCAATCGTCAATGACTGACGGAGTTTGAGCGGTTTGACCGTCAAACGGTACATGCCTTCTGCATCGGCTGTCGTCGTGGCGAGAACCGTTTGGCCATCTTTCAATGTCACGTTCGCATTTGGCGCCGTCTTCCCGGTCACGACTTTCGCACCTGGTTTGATGACATCGACCGAAAGCGTCAAATCAACTGGTGCTGCCTCGAGCTCCGTCGTATAAGTGCGGAAGAGACGACCTGCCGCATCTTGACGGGTCTCGTCCGTCGCTTCGATTCCTTCGTAAAGGTTCAAGTACTGCTTCCCTGCGTCCGCTGTCTCAAATGTCACCGAACGCTTCGCGTCTGCGACAATCTTCCAGTTGTTGTCGGCTTTGTAGTCCAACTTGTCTTTACTTTCGACAATGTAGTCCGAGATGACGTTACGTGTCTCATACGCTGAGCGATAGACGATGTTCTTCCCGCCACCAAGACCTGGGAACGTTGAAGAACCTGCGCGATAGTTGTTCGTCGCGACTAAGAACTCTTGGTCCATCTTGATCGGTTGTCCATTGTACGCGACGTTCTTCACTCGATTCGCGTTTTCGTTGACGAGCTTTCCGCCGACATCGAACTTCGCAGGACCTGTGACATCGATCTCATACGTCAAACCGTCGAGAATATCGAAGTTGTAGCTACGGAATTGAAGATTGAGCAAGTTTTCGCCATCTTCTTCGATTTGGTCAAACGCACCCGCTGACATCTCGAGCCAATCCATGACATCTTTTCCTGTCACTTTGACGACTTCGAGCGTGTTCGGATACACGTAAAGGTCCGCGACGTTTTTCAAAGCGATTTGCCCTTTCGGGATATTCGTATAGTAGCTTGCATCTGTCAATTCACGTCCACCCGCTTTGAACGGTGCGCCTGCTGACAAGAGTGGCAACTCTTTATATGCAGAAAGTTCCGGGTTCGTTTCAAGCTCTTTCTCGACATACCACTTCTGTGCGTTCGTCACGAACTGAACCGATGCATCATCACGGACGAGTGCGAAGTAGCTCTGGATGTCATCTTGAATCTCACCGACCGGTTGGTTGATGTAGTCGATCGTCGCCAAGTGGTCGTCTTCGATCAACGCTTGAATCGTCGGGTCGACCGCCGTATCTTCCTTCACCGTGTCGAGTGCTGCTGACGCATCGACGATTTGCCATTTCCCTTCTACGAGTTCAAGTTCGAAGTCGATAACGCCGAGATCCTTCCCTTGGTTGTTCGCCATGACGACCGGTTTGCCATTGATCGTCCCTTTTGTCATGTCGACGTTCGGGAATGAAGCGAACATGCCTTTCGCATCCGGGAAGCGACCGTGTTGGTGCCCCGTCATGACCATGTCGAGTCCGTCAATCTTCGTGAGCGCGTATCCGACGTTCTCTTCGCTGTCGAGTTGCTCGTCCGCGAGCGCCGCACTGTCACCGATGCCTGAGTGCGCGAGGGCGACGACGACGTCCGCTCCCTGGTCTTTCAATTTTTGAACCGCTTCACGTGCGGACGGGATGATATCCTCTGCCGTCACACGGCCTTGAAGGTTCCCCGAATCCCATGACATGATTTTCGGAGGGACGACTCCGAATACGCCGACTTTGATCGTATGCGTTTCCCCATCCAAGTCTGTGACCGTTCGTTCGATGATTTGGACCTCTTGTCCATCCACGTTGAACTTCGAGACGATTGGGTTGCCTTCTAAATCTTTGACGTTCGAGTTGACAAAACGCAGTTTCCCTTTCGACCCTTCCATCGCGTTGTATAAGAATGCGAGACCGAAGTTGAATTCATGGTTCCCGAGTGTGACGGCATCGTAGTTGAGTGCCGCCATCGCCTTGTACATCGGATGTTCGAACGCTTCATTTTTATCGACTTGGCTCTCACGGACGTAATCGCCAAACGGTGTCCCTTGAATCGTGTCCCCGTTATCGAACAAGAATGTGTTCGTTTCCCCAGCGGCTCCACGATGTTCCTTGATGAGTGTCGCGACTTTCGTCAACCCGATTGTGTTGTCGATCTTGTCTTGGAAGTAGTCGTAGTTCGTGATGTTCGTATGTAAGTCTGTCGTCTCTAAGAAACGGAGCTTGACGATATCCTCGTCCACTTCTGCCAAGACGTTCGGTGCCTGTAGTGGCAAAACGGTTGGTAACACGAGCGCGGTCGCGATCGACCATTTCAATGCGGTTTTCATGTGATTGTCCCCTTTTTCTGGTTGATCATTGTCTAACCATATTCAATATAACACCAGCTGTCTTTCCCTCCTATTAAATTTTTGCATAAAAATAGACCTAATTTCCTTTACAAAAATTAGGTCTATCCTCCTATTATTGTTTGATGCGAACAGTGAACGGTCCATCGCCTTCAATTTCTTCAAATGTGACCGATACCGGGTACGCATGTTTCCCGTGAACCGGCTCTTCAAGACGAATCATCGTAAAGCCGACCACATCCTCCCCACTCACGAGTTCAAGCGGGAGCTTCTCGACGTTCAAATGGCGGTCGTAGCCGTTGCGAAGGAGAATCGTCGCCGTGACGTCCGTCTCTTCCTTCTCCACCGATACGAGCATCAAGTTGAACTCGTTCTCCCCGACTGGCGGCGTCGAGATGTTCGTCCGCATGAGCTGTTGCCATGCAACCTTCGAGAACTTCGTCTCTTCTCTCGGTGACACGGGCTGAAGCGGATCGATCGGGTTCATTTGGAAGACGAGTCGGAGCGAGTCGTACGACTCCACTTCCCCGAACATCTCATCCAAGAAGAAGTCCAAATAGACCGGTTTGCTCGTCCACGCCTCAAAGCTCGGCAATTCAGAACGTCCGAGGACCTTCCGGGCGATTGGGACGTTATTCGCGTCCAACAACAGGACCGGCAATTCGTTGATCTCGAACGAGCTCGGAAGCGTGTTGCGGAACAACGCCACGATCGACAAGTCATGTCCGATCGACTCGACATTCAACAACTCAATCGAGAGCTGATTATCGAGAAGTGGTGGAAGTCGTTTCGCATGATAACGGAAGACGTACTCGTCCTCTTTCGGGATCCCCATCGCGTCGTCGATGACGAGCGTCAATTGGCGTCCTTCCTCTTTATTTCCTGTCTCAATCTGTTTACGTTTACGAAATCCTAACATTATACTTCCTCCTCTGCCATCTCAGCGAAATAACGGTCGAGCTGGCATAGTTCCGTCGTGACATCCCGGGCGATATTGATATACGTTTGTTCGAAGATTTCCAGTCCTTCTTTTCCGAACTGACGGCTCGGGTCTTCCTGACCGTAACTGCGAAGCCCGATCCCTTCTTTCAATCCGCTCATCGTCGTCAAATGATCCGTCCACTTCATGTCGATGGCGCGGAGAAGCGACTCTTTGGCGAAGAGGACGATGTCGTCCTGTTCGAGGCGCGACGCCGTCGTAGCGATGATCGCCTCCATCCAGTCGTTTAAAGCATCCTTCAGTTCACGCGTATCGGCGATGTCATTCGCCCATGTCGGCTCCTGCATCGTCAAGTAGCGCAAGTCTTCTTTCAACTCATCGATCGGCCATTCCTCAGGCACGAGTTCATCTGACACATGCATGTCGATGCTGTTCTCAAGGGCGAGACGCATCATGCCGAGGACGTTTTTCGTGATGGCATCCGCATCGGCGTTGACGGCCTGGTTACGAATCGTATAGATGATATTGCGTTGCTCGTTCAAGACGTCATCGAGTTTGAACAAGTAGTCTCGAATCGAGACGCCGAGTCCTTCGATCGTCGTCTGCGCATATTCGATGATCTCGATCGCATCTTTCGACGAGACTTCACCTGTCGCTCTCGGCTTCAACTTCTTCTCCACACGCTCTAACTTCTGAGCCGCATAACGTTTCACGATCTCATCTTCGAGCGAGACGAAGAACTCGGTCGCACCCGGGTCGCCTTGACGTCCCGAACGACCGCGGAGCTGGTTGTCGACACGTTTTGACTCGTGCCGCTCCGTCCCGATGACGAAGAGACCGCCCGCTTCCTTCGCTTTTGCGTCGAGCGTGATGTCCGTCCCTCGTCCGGCCATGTTCGTTGCGATCGTCACTTTGCCGAATTGACCGGCGTCCGCGATGATATCCGCTTCCTGAGCGACCGTCTTCGCGTTCAACACGTCATGCTCGATCCGCTTCTTCTTCAAGTGCTTGCTGATGGCTTCCGATTGTGCGATCGAGGTCGTCCCGATCAAGACCGGACGTCCCGTCGCATGTAGTTCTGCCACTTTCTCAGTGACCGCAGCATACTTTTGTTCGATCGTCATGAAGATGCGGTCCGGATGGTCGACACGTTGACGTTCGCGGTTCGTCGGCACTTGGACGACGTCCATGTTGTACGTCTTCAAGAACTCTTGGCGCGACGTCTGGGCCGTCCCCGTCATCCCCCCAACGAGCGGATACATGCGGAAATAGTGCTGAATCGTAATCTCCGCCGTCGTCTTGTTCTCTTCGGTGATGGTGACGCCTTCTTTCGCCTCGAGCGCCTGATGCAACCCTTCTGACAAGCTCCGACCTTCCATGATGCGTCCCGTGAACAAGTCGATGAGTTCGATCTTGTCTTCACGCACGATATAGTCGACGTCAAGTTCGAACAAGACGTTCGCACGGAGTGCCTGGACGAGATAGTGATAGAGCACCTGGTGTGAGGCGCTGAACAGGTTGTCGATGGCGAACAGCTCTTCAATCTTGACGATTCCTTCTTCCGTGAACGTCGCAGATTTCGACTCGAGGTCGACCTCGTAGTCGGTCTCCTCGAACTCAGAAATGATCTGTTGCGCCAACTGTTTCAAGCGGATATGTGACCGGTCCTTCTGCGCGATGATGAGCGGCGTCTTCGCCTCATCGATTAAGATGCTGTCGACTTCATCGACGATGGCGAAATGGAACGGACGTTGGACCCGTTCTTCCGGCTTATGGACAAGGTTGTCACGCAAGTAGTCGAATCCGAACTCTGTCCCGACCCCATACGTGATATCCGCCTGATATGCAGAACGCTTCTCGTCCGCTTCGATGTCCGGGACGTTCAAGCCGACCGTCAACCCAAGGAAGTCGTGAATCTTCCCAATTTGCTCCGCATCACGTCTCGCCAAATAATCGTTCACCGTGATGACGTGGACGCCTTTTCCTTCGAGCGCCTTGACGTAACTCGGCAAAGCGGCGACGAGCGTCTTCCCTTCCCCCGTCGGCATCTCCGAGATGTTCCCTTCGAGGAGGGCGAACCCACCGATGAGCTGGACGTCATAGTGACGCATGCCGAGCACACGGACTGACGCTTCGCGGACGAGAGCGAACCCTTCTTCCGCGATGTCATCCACTTTCTTTCCATCCAAGAGACGTGCTTTGAGCGTCTCCGTATATGTACGCATCTCGTCATCCGAGAGGGCTTTCATCGTTGTCTCTAATTCATTAATACGCGCGACCCGTCGTTCGTACGCTTTCAAACGCCGGCTTTGATCATTCGTTAACTGTTTTACAAATTGGATCACACTAATAGCCTCCATCTTTCTATCAATTCATCACTTACATACTCGTCTATTATAACGAAAATCGAACCAATTCGAAGACTTTTTTACGAAAACTTCCTAAAAGTTGGTTTTTAGACACGTGAAAACCTATAAATTTTGGTTAATTTTCAAAAAGTATTTGTAAAAATATTTTCAATTCACTATTTGAGATGACGTGAGACCGTGTTACGATGAAAAAAACAGAACATTTGTTCGTAAAAAAGGAGTGGTGACGATGCGCAGACGAATCTTTTGTATCGACAGCGTCTCGTTCTATGCCAGTTGCGAGTGTGCCGCGCGCAACAAAAATCCTTATCAGACGAAGCTCGTCGTCCTCTCGAACCTGCAGGACAGCGGGGCACTCGTCCTCGCTGCGACCCCGAAGATGAAGCAGCTCGGCATCAAGACCGGGTCACGCCGCTTCCACATCGACCGCCTCCCGTGGCACGAACGACGGGACGTTTTGTATGCCGAGGCGCGGATGAGTCACTATTTGAACGTCTCCATCCAAATCATCCACATCCTCCATCAGTTCGCCCCGCCCGAGGCGATTCGCGTCTATTCGATCGATGAGACGCTCGTCGACATGACGGGGACGGAGCGACTGTTCGGAAGTGACGAGCACGTCGCCCACCTCATGCGTGCGACGATTTTTCGCTATACGGGCATTCCCGTCACCATCGGCATCGGACCGAACAACGTCCTCGCCAAGCTCGTCCTCGATTTGCATGCGAAAAAGAAAGGGGTCGCCACGTGTCTTCTCCAAGACGTCGAACGGCTCATCCATCCGGCGCCGATCGAGAAGATGTGGGGTGTCGGCACGAAAATGGCGGTCCACCTGCAGCGGCTCGGCATCTGGACGATCGGGGATTTGGCCCGTTATCCGCTCGAATCCCTTCATGAAAAGTTCGGTGTCATCGGTGCAGAACTTTGGCATCATGCTTGGGGCATCGACGAGTCGCCGACCATCCTGCCGGCGAGCTCTTTGTTCGGTGCGAAACGGACGCGACCGAAGTCGATCGGACACGGTATCACTCTCATGAAAGATTACACGACGTATTCCGCAATCCGGCTCGTCTTACAAGCGATCGCGGTCGAAGTCGGCATGCGAACCAGGCAAGCGGGACTCGTCGGAGGGACGATCCATCTCGGGGTGCGCTATACGCGGACGAGCGACCGGGCTGGCTTCAGTAAACAAAAGAAGCTCCCCCGCTTCACAGCGGATGAGCAAGAGTTTCTCCCGATCTTATTGCAGCTATTTTTAGACGGCTGGGAAGAGACGGAGGCCGTCCGTTACGTCTCGGTCGCTCTCGACAAGCTCGAGCCACGGAGCGATCACGTCCAGTTATCGTTCTTCGAAGACGAATGGGCGAAGGCGAAACGGCTCGACTTCCTCGATTTGATTGACGGCCTGAACGTCCGGTTCGGTCGCGGCACGATCCGACCGGCGTCGAGCCTACTAAAAGACAGTCCGCTCCGGACGCGCCAACGTCTAATCGGCGGACATAAACAAGGAGGCGATTCCTCATGAGCAAGACCCGCTATCGTGACCGGGGTGAGTTGAAATGGATCCCATTTCTCATGCCCGAGCACGTCGCCCTACTGAAACGTTATTATGCCCAAATCCAAAAGATTGAACTGCCCGACTTGGACGAACAGCTCCTCTATCTTTGGCAGACCGAGCTCGAACGGGCCATCCGTGAAGGCGACCAAGTCGAGGTGACCTTGTTCGTAGACGGCTTGACGACAAGCATGCGCGGCTACGTCCACGCCATCTATTATGCCGAGCGCGAGGTCGAGCTGTTCGATGGCGAGGTGCGCCGCGTCCCGTTCGGCGACATCTTGTCCGTTCGTTAAGACGCCTCGATCGCTTCTTGGGTCGTCTCGAACGTCTCGATCCCGTCGAGTAGCCCATAGTGAGCAAGCGTCGCGCGGACCGATGGCGACAGGTGCGCGAAGATGACGTGCCGGTCGGCCGCTTTCAGTTCGGTGATGACACGCCGCAACTCTTCGACCGCGGTCACGTCGATGACGGGGCAACGATGAAAGTTGAAGATGAACACGTTCGGTTCCCGATGGATGTGATGGAGGACGTGCTCGAACAACTCGACCGCACCGAAGAAGAGCGGGCCTTCGACACTGAAGACGATTTGGCCGTCTCGCGTGACGTACCGTTCTGTCCGTTCGCGCACATCGATCGTATCGGCCATTCGTTTCGCGAAGAGCGCGAGCGCACAGATGACGCCGACCTCGACGGCGACGACCAAGTCGACGAATACCGTCAATAGTAACGTGACGAGAAGGACGAGCGATTCGGATGAACGATGACGCAACATCGTCATCACGTGATGGCGTTCGGACATGTTCCAGGCGACCCGCATCAAGATCGGAGCGAGTGCAGCGAGTGGTACGTAACTCGCGAACGGCGCGAGGACGAGAACCGCAACGAGCACCGTGATCCCATGGATGACCCCGGCACGTCGACTGACCGCTCCCGCCTGAATGTTCGTCGCCGTCCGGGCGATGGCACCTGTCGACGGGATCCCACCGAAGAACGGTGTGATCACGTTCGCGAGCCCTTGCCCGAACAGTTCCTTGTCCGGTTTCATCTTCGTCCCCCCCATCCCGTCGGCGACCGTTCCCGAAAGAAGTGACTCGAGTGCGCCAAGGAAGGCGATGGCGAACGCGGACGGGAGGAGTGTTGTGATCAGGTCGAGGTCGATCGCAAGCCAGTTGAATTCCGGCAGTCCGCTCGGGATGCCGCCGTAGGCACTTCCGATGGTCGCGACCTCACCCGGGATGAGGACACTGACGAACGTCGGGACGAGCATCGCCATGAGTAAAAGCGGTAAACGGAACGGCAGCTTCGGGACGAGCCAAAGCGTCAAAAAGCCGATTCCGGCAATGACGATCGGCCAAGGACTCGCTTCGGGCAACGCCTGACCGAGGCGAAGCAAGTTCTCGTGAAAATGTGGCGCCTTCTCAAACGTGACCCCTAACAACTCATCGAGCTGGTCGACGAAGATGACGACGGCAATCCCGGCCGTGAAACCGATCGTGACGGCCCGGGGCATAAACCGGATGAGCCGTCCGACCCGGAGCACGCTCATGAGGAGCAGCAACATTCCGGCGAGAACGGTCGTGACGAGCAATCCCTTATATCCGTATGCGAGGACGACACCCGAGACGATCGGGATGAACGCTCCCGTCGGTCCGGCAATCTGGAACGTCGAACCTCCGAACAGGCTGACGAGGATTCCTGCGAAGATGGACGTGTAGAGCCCATACACCGGCGGGACGCCTGAGGCGATGGCGAATGCCATGGCGAGCGGGATGGCGACGACACCGACCGTGATCCCGGCCGAGATGTCCTTTTGCCACATCTCACGCGTGGAGAGTGAGTCTTGCATCATACATTCCTTCTTTCCCATCAGTTCAAAAGCGAGTTTAGTGTACGCCTGGAAAGAGGGCTTGTAAACGGATTGAGAAAAACGTTAACAGAATGTACAAAGAACGAGATGGTACAATAGGCATTAGACACACACTGATAAAAGTTAGAATCATTGAACTGATATTACCTTCCGTAACAAAGGAGATATAATCTATGGAAAAACAGTTTGCCATATTAAAAGATTTATCTGAATATCGTACACCGACTGAAATGAAAAATTACTTTGAAGAGGTGATTCAAGCACTGAAGGACGACCGCATGGCTTTAAAGATTTCGAGGTTACGCAAAGGAGAATTCAAAGAGTTTCAAGAGGAGTTTGTACCCGCTTATGTATTTTCCCTCTCGCCTTATTTCCCAAAAGACGCTAAAGCGAAAATCATCATCGGGAATCAAAATTATGACTTTGTCATACTGCATCCAAATGGGACCGAAGAAAAGTTCGAAGTGAGTTCTTACATAAACGGACCACGGGATGTGGAAATTGCACAAGCTTTAAATGAACAAGGGATGTGGATCTCAAGATTAAAAGGTTATGAACAGCTAAAGGAACAGGCTGCCACGTACATTGAAGAAACAAAAAAGAACATGCTGAAAAAATCTCAAAAGGATTATACCCATGCATCTCTATTATTTGAAGTTTCTACTTTTGAATTTTCCGTCATCTTTCACAATGAGTTTGATACCTCTCTCTTGGACTTAGCAAAGTTCATGTACGACACTCCATTCAAAGCAAAACACGTATATCTCATCGTTCAAAATGGAGATGACATTCCGACGGTAGCTTCTAACATCATCAAAGTAAAGTAAAAAGACGCACCTTTCGATGCGTCTCCCTTCAATTCGTCGGAGCCTCTACGACTTGATCGCCGTCTTCCGCGTCTTTCGCCAACAACTTCACATGACGACCGAATAACCACATGACGGCGAGATGGGCTTTCGCCTGTGTCTTCGTATAGAACCACCACGGAAGTGCTGGGACGAACTCATGGATGGCGACGAGTCCTTCATCCGAATCCGGTAAGCGTCTAAACTCGAGACGCCCTGTCTGATCCTCTTCACTTAACTTGACGAACTTGCCCCCGTCAATCGCAAAGGATGCCATATCGTCCGTCGCTTCCTGTTCAAGCGATAGATGAAGCGCGACGAACGACGGATCGAGCAGCGCAATCTCCCAATTATCGTCTTCTTTCGTCGTCTGAATGAACGGATACATAAAACGACCGAGCCACTCAAAGTACGTGTCCGCCATCCAAAGCGCCGACTTTTCTTCCGGCAGACCGAACCGCTGAATCGAACGGACGGTATACGATTTCGGTTGCTTTTTCTTCTTACCGCCCGAGGACTGCTTCTCTTCTTCCTCAAGCGCATGTTCGACCGCCTGTTTGAACGGAATCTCTCCCTGACCGATACCTTCGACCGTGTCTTCTGCGACCATCGCGTGCCCCATGCTCTCGACGAGCGGATAGACGGTCGCCTTCGGTTCACCCGTGACCGCCATGACCCATAGCCGCGACAGTTTGATTGTCGGGAACGGGAAGTCGATCAAGACGCGACGCTTGTCCATAACCTCGGCTGTCTGCTCGATCATCTTCCGATACGTCATCACCTCGGGACCCCCGATGTCGATATGACGGTCATAAAGCGACTCGGCACCGACGACCGAGATGAGTGCCTGAACGGCTTCCCGGATGTCGATCGGATGTGTTTCCGTCTTTGTCCAACGTGGCAAGATCATCGTCGGCAATCGTTTGACGAGCTTCGCTAAAATCGGGAACGACGAACCTTCCGGACCAATAATCAGTCCAGCCCGAATCGTTGTTACCGGTACCCCTTGTCCGCCGAGGATGCGTTCGACTTCGAGTCGACTCTTCAAATGACGCGATAACGTCTTCTCTTGTTTCGGGATGATTCCGCTCAAATAGACAATCTGTTCGATGTCGTTCGCCTTCGTCGCCCGGGCGAAGTTGTCCGCAATGAGCGCATCCATGTCCTCGAACGTCGCTTGCGTCAAGCCGCCGTCCGGAATCATCGAGTGCACGAGGAACATCGCGTAATCCGCGCCCTCGCATGCTTCTTTGGTTGCCTCATATGAAAATAAGTCACAGGCACGCCATGTGATATGGGCCTCATCTTCTTTATTTTTCGTTGATCGCGATAACGCGATGATGTCGTACTCTTCTTTTAGCTGCTCCATCACGTTCGAGCCGATATAGCCGCTCGCCCCCGCAATGACAATCGTTTTCCGCATAATGGTCACTCCCCTAATTATTCGCATAGAGGTAATGTACCCTTCTTTTTTAAAAGATAAATCAGTCTAAGTATGTAGAGCCTGCTCGACCGATTCATACTAAAATGAGAATAATTAGAAAAAGGAGGGATATTCATGGGATTTTGGTACTTTCTTTTGCTTGGGTTGGGAATTATCCTCATCGTGCGAGGGATTGCAAGTAGCGCGAAACAAGGTGGATTGATTTTAGTCGGGCTTGTGATGGTCGGGGTATCCATATTTATGTTCCAAGATGGCAGCGCGGACTTGGTCGCGAATTGGTTGGATCAAATCACCGGTCGATAAGTCACATTCTCGAGTAATCGCGAGGTCCATTGACAACCTTTTAACGTCTTCAATCTTGAATTGATATGGAAGGAGCTCGACGATGAAACAGTTCAAACGAGTAAGTGTCCTGGCGTTATTCGCCTTGATTGGATTTGCTCTTTTCCATTATGCGACCGAGTCGAAGACAGGTTCCGCTGCATGGACGACGGAAGTTGCGACACACCACTTCAAAGATATCTTAGAAGCGCAGCGAGAAGCGATTGAAGCGCATACTCCTCTTGAAAATATCGAACGAACGAAACTGTCACACGAAGATGACGTCGTCCGGCTCCTCCTCGGTCAACGAGATTGGGTCGAGCAATTCCACTATACGATTCAGGAGGTACAAGTGGATGAAAAAGGTGGTTTCTTATACGCAAACGCGTATGTGACAAGAAATCTTCAATTTGAGAGCGGTGTCACGACTGGGCTTGGTGACGAGATGACGATTCAATTGAGGTCTCCGAATGAGACGATCGAAGAGGTGGAGCTCGACAATCATAGCGTGACACAATCTGGCCAACCCTTTTTCAAACGCTGGATCAGTCGAGTGTTTGACTGAACAAATCCCACTTTCCGATTGGAGAGTGGGATTCTTTTTTAAAACGATAAATCTAAACCAGTACCATCATCAAGAAGTTCTCCGTTTTTAGCGGTATAGTCAACACGAATCTCGGCTCGCTTCAGGATGTCGTTCTCTTGTAACGCAGACATCCACGTCCGAACGCGCTCTTCGTCATCGGCTTCCGGCTCCCGATGAAGCGTCAATATGATTGTCGGCGAAACGTCGGCTGTCTGATAGGCGATTGGATTTGCCGAGGAGACATCGAGTTGTCGGATACTTTCTTCGTCATATAGGACGACATAGGTGACGTCTGCACCAAACGCCGTATCAATCGAATCTTCAATCGCCTCTGTGACCGCATCTTCCCATTTGGATGAGAGAAACGTATCAACGATTTCTCCGGTCGATTCATTCTCGTAAACATAAAATTCCGTTCCCGTCACCGAATCCACCACAATCGCCGCATACTCAAACGGAAAGTTTCCCATGTTGTCGAATAATACGTCTTCTGTCACTTCAGCATCTTTGAATCGCTCGAGTACATATGATTCAGCCATCTTCATCACTTTTGCTTCCTCATCGGGATCTGGTTGCATCGACCGATAAAAGGCAAATACCAACCCCGTCACCCCAATCACAATCACACCAAATCCGGCCAAAAGCCACTTCAAGTAACGTTTCATGTCGACTCCTCTCATAACTGTTTGTTCATGGCGATGGACGCTTCTTGGAATCCGAGTCGTTTATATAATCGCTGTGCGTCTGGATTCGTACCGAATACACTTAGTCCAATGGATGTTGCGCCAAGTTCTTCTGAGACCACGTTTTCAAGTTTCTCAAACACTGCTGTCGCATACCCTTGCCCACGGTAGGTCTCTTCAATCAAAATGTGATAAATGAAGATGCGTTTCGATTCAGCTTGAAACGCATACCACAAAATTCCGACACGAATATCTCCGTTCATCACATGAACAATCGTCTGCCCTTCCCCGGGTTGATTGTCTGGGAAGAGGTCCCGAATCAATTGAGTCGATTCCTCTTGTGCCAACACCATCGGAAGTTGATAGTTGCGCGCGACATCTTTTGCATAATCGTCAATCAACCAAGTCACATAATTCGCGATTTCTGGTCCCGTCATCCTGGCAAAATGAATGGTCATCTGTTTACCCCTAATCGTTTTCCCTTAGTGTAACATACAATTTTTGGAATCACTGTTTCTAGTGAAGTTCAGGATTTTGTAAGGTTGCCGCAGATTATATGTAAGGTGCTCCCTTCATACTCGGAAGAGGAAATTGAAAGGAGACATCTATATGAAAGCCACACCATCACATGAACGAATCAATGTCCTCGATACACTACGAGGCTTCGCCTTATTCGGTATTGTTTTTATGAACATTCTCAGTTTATTACGTCCGAGCGACCCAAACACCGTCATGGAACATTACTATATATACGCCCTTCACATCTTCATCGACGGGAAGTTCTTTATGATCTTCTCATTTTTGTTTGGCGTCGGGTTTTATCTCTTTATCCACCGAGCAATAGAACGTGGAGATCGCGCATACGTTTTATTTACGAAACGATTGCTCCTCTTACTCGGCTTCGGCTTGATTCATATGCAATTTCAGCCGGGGGAGGCGCTAACGATTTATGCCGTGAGCGGGCTGCTCCTCCTGTTCGCATACCGTCTTCCTCGGTCAGTTAATTTGATTCTAGGTCTGATCGGACTAGCTGTACTCGCTTATACCAGCACGAAACTGTTAATGCCGCTTGCTCTCATCTTGCTCGGGCTTGCAGCGGGGCAGTATGAGGTGTTTCGTCACGTCCATACGCACCGGGTACGTTGGCAGGTCGGACTGGTCGTTACCGGTATTTTATCCGCCGGATTTGTCTGGCTACAATATACGAATTTACCAAGCTTATCGTATTTCAATGTCGGCTACACCCCGACTAATGAAGAAATTCAAGCATATATCCGTATGCTCGACTATTCGAATTGGTCAGCTCCCTTTTTAGCGGCGTTCTATATCACCATCCTTGTCAATATGAGTCAACTACGGACGACACGTTCCTGGTTCGCCCCACTTCAAGCGTTTGGTCGTATGGCGTTGACGAATTACTTGCTTCAGACTGCACTTATGGTGACTGTTGCTACATTCGGACAGACGTTCACAACGATTGAAACAGGACTATGGGCAATCGTCATCAACGCCGTATTGATCGTATTCAGTATGGTATGGCTTCGCCGTTTCACATACGGACCGATGGAAAAGGTATGGCGGCTTGGGACATACTCTCGCTTCAGACAAGGTATCCTATCGTCAAAATAATGTAATGTTGAGGAAGGACAGCTGTCAAAAGTGTCCTTCCTCAATTGTGTTTGCAGGAGTGAATTCAATTTCATATGCTCCACCAAGCTCTCCTTGTAAACGCTTCGAAAGTAAGTCTCCTTCACGATTATGTTGCTCTACCTTGATTTCCCATCCTTTAGCAAGTGCATCCGTGTCCCAGTCAATCCATTCTCCGAATCGACTAACCCATTCATAGAAATCACGCTTCAATTGGTCAGAAATCGTAAACTCATTCAATTCTATATTGTATCGACAGGTCACACACCATGTCGGGTCCGCCCCCACATCCGCCTCTATAGTGATTCTTTTCAAATTTTCACAATCACAAATCCTTTTCATTCATTCGCCCCCAGGTTTAAGGTTAGATTCTGCATACGTATTCAAAATTAGGAGGATATCCTTTTGATTTATTCAGTCGAGAAACGTAGAAATGAAAATGGTGTGCAGATTATCTTTCATACACTCGATGGCTTGAGTGGATTAGATGAGACTAGTTGGTTATTCCCTTATTCAGTGACACGAAGTGAACTACTCGCCACTTATTTGCTTCGCAAATTGAAGTGGGAGCTTCTTGGGAAGACCATGCTTTTACCAGCCACGATTGTTTACCAAGCTCACCGGGCAGTCCCTGCCCTGAATGGTTGTCAGTCAGCCAACATCAATAGGTTGAGACTCGCGTTGATGTCACGGTCATGATGCGCGCCACAGGCACACGTCCATTCACGGACATCTAATTTTTTCTTCTCGCCTTTTACTCCGCAAGTGGAACAGATCTGGGTCGATGCATACCAGGGGTCTGCCTTGATGAGTGTCCGTCCGTAGAAGTTTGATTTGTATTCTAGCTGTCGGACGAACTCGTACCAGCTGACATCTGCGATCGATTTGGCGACCTTGTGGTTCTTCATCATGTCCTTCGATGTCAATGTCTCCACGACGATGACTTGGTTCTCGTCAACGATCCGTCTCGACAGCTTGTGAAGGAAGTCCTTACGTTGATTCGCAATCTTTTCGTGTTTCTTGGCCAAAAGTAACTTGGCTTTTTCACGATTCTTGCTCCCGATCTTCTTGCGTGACAAAGCGCGCTGCGCCTTCTTGACCTTTTCTTCGGACTTACGAAGGAAACGTGGGTTGTCGATCTTCTCCGAGACCATCGCGTCGTTCGTCATGACGGCGAAATGGTCCAAACCGAGATCGATCCCGACCTTGTTCTCGGCTGGGATCCATGGTTCATCGTCCTGTTTGACGAGGAGGGAGACAAAGAACTTGCCTGTCTTGGTCATCGACACCGTCGCCGACCGGATGACGCCCTCGAACGGACGATGTTGTTCGAACTTCACGAAGCCGATTTTAGGAAGTCTCACCTTGCCGTCCTCGATGCGGATCGTACCGTGCTGGTTGTTCGTCGTGTAGGAGGCGCGCGACCGTCGTCTCGATTTGAAGGCCGGGAAGCCGGCCGTTCCGGCGAAGAACTTCGCGAACGCGGTGTCGAGGTTCAACTTCGCGTTCGCGAGCGCGAGGCTGTCCGCCTCGGCGAGGAACGGGAACAGGGGCTTGTAGGATGCGGGTGTCGCCGGATTTCGTCTCGTCACGATCCCCGCTTTCGCCTCATCGCGGATGGCGATGCGGTCCTCGAGCAGCTTGTTGTAGATGAACCGGGCGCAGCCGATCGTCTTGATGAGGAACTCGGCCTGTGCAGGCGTCGGGTGAAGCCTATATTTGTAGCCTTTCAGCATGTCCGTCCCTCCTCCCTCCAGCAGCTCGTGATATGTCCTCCTCATCCGATACCCGCGGAGGGGGGAGGGAGAATCTGACGGAATCACGAACTTTTGTTCGTCCTATCTGTCACAGGGGGAAAAGACGTTTGGACCGGGCGATTCATCTCCCACCTACGCCGGGCTACGCCCCGAGACGCTTAGAGGAGGGAGAATTCTCGCCTGATTTAGTTAAATGAGTACTTACCATTCTACGTGCTCATAAAATTCAGAGGGATAACGAATTTCTGAAGGATGACATCGATGCTCAATCGCCGCTTCGAAAATTAGTTTTTGTTGACGCTCATAATCTGGTGTAATCTGACATGTCCGCTTGGCAATAATATTAAAATTCTTTTGACGTTTTTCTAAGCCCATTTCATGCCACTCACTATTTAAGTAATCAATATATTGTGTAAACAAAATGTGTTCAGATTCATTTTGGGCAATCCATTTTTTAAAGCTCGTGAATTGCCTTGGTGTAACGGTGTCTTCCACCAGTTGATAAATAGCAGACTGCAACATGCGAGTCTGCGCAATATGTGGATCCCAGGCAGTAGCTTTATGCTTTTTTTGATATTCTTTTATAAACGATTCCAATGAAAAGATGACGTAAAACATTTCTGGCCAAAACATTTCAAATGAGAGGATCAAATTTTGTTTCGGTCCCACCAGTGATAAAAAAGCTAATTGTTCGTCATTAAGTCCGTGTTCTTTAAAGCTTGCATTACGGTGACCCATAAACGTATGTCTAAGTTCGTAGCAAAAACCTAAAATTCGAATTACCGGTCCATCCGTTATATCCTCACCCGCACGATCAAGAAGCTTATGTAGTGAATCATATAGTATTCTAAAATCTTCCGGCTCCGCTGAAAGTAAAACACCAGTCATATTAGGAGTATGAACAGCCTTTAACATCTAATCCCTCCACATTCAAATAATATTTATCTTATTCGTGAACCTAAAAGCAATTTCCCTTAACATTTCTATAGTTGTAGAAAAGGACGTCGATTAGAAGACGAAAAATAAATCGAATTCAATTTGAAGAGGAGACATTATAAGAAAACCAACAATGAAAGACATACATTGATGATTTTCTTCACACATCTTTACTTCTTATGATAACACTTGAACTCAAATGAACGATTTTATCCTTCACAAGATCACTTCTTCTCTTGTCGCTTCTGCAAATATGCTTCACGAAGCTGGTTCAATCGTTCTTTCTTGTTCGAGACAGTCGGCTTTTTGCCGTCTTGGTATTTCGCCGCAGCTACTTTGCTTCTCTTATCTAATTGATATTTTCCCATGTGTTTCACCTTCCTTTCTTCATGGCTTCAATCAAAAGCAAAGACCCTCTAATCTCAATGAAATTAGAAGGTCTTCATGAAAATCATTGATCGCAGTCGTTACAGACTGCTTCAAAATGGAGACGGCGGGAGTCGAACCCGCGTCCGAAGGCATCGTAACGTATGCTTCTACGTGTGTAGTTTATCTATTGAATCTCGATGTGACACTGCCGATAAACAGGCGTTGTCGCATCCAGTCTGTTTCATCTCTTCTTCGCGCCCTCAGACGGCGAGGTTGAAGCGTAGCTTGCTTAGTTTGAGACCCTGAAAGTCATCCACACAAGCGATGGATGTCAGGATCCGCAGGGCACTTAGGCTGCTGCGAGTTGTGTGTTAGTTTTGCCAGTTATAGGCGTTTGCGTTTTAACGAGGCCGACCCCTCGACACGCCACATACGACCGACCTACCCCCGTCGAATCCATAACGTCCCCGAGGTGGTAATTGGTACTCTATTTAATATACCACAATCAGGATTCGTTGTCAGTATTTTTGCCGATCGCGCATCGCACGGTCGACGTCACGCTTCGCGTCTTTCTTCTTCAAGTCCTCACGTTTGTCGTACTTCTTCTTCCCTTTTCCGACGCCGAGCAGGCACTTGGCGAACCCGTTCTTGATATACACCTTGAGCGGGATGATCGTGTAGCCGTCACGCCCTGATGCTCCAATGAGCTGATTGATTTGCTTCTTATGCAACAATAGCTTTCGGACGCGGAGTGGGTCGTGGTTGAAGCGGTTCCCCTGTTCGAATGGGCTGATATGACAGTTATGAAGCGTCGCCTCGCCCCCATCGAACCGGACGTACGCATCCGCGATGTTAATCTTCGATTGACGGACCGATTTGATCTCCGTCCCTGTGAGCACCATGCCCGCCTCAATCGTATCTTCGATCGCGTAATCGAAGGACGCCTTGCGGTTTTGGGCGAGTGCGTTCGAATCTTTCTTCTTGGCCATACACATTCAGTCCTTTATCTACAAGATACGGAGGAAGGGATGAGCCCTTCCCCGTCAGCGACGTTTCTTCGCACCTCGTTTGGCGTCGCCTTTTCGTTTGTGCTTGTCTTTCTTCTTCAGGTCGAGTGCCGAACGGCCTTGGGAAGACTTCTCCCCGTCTCGTTTCGGTTTCTCACCTGGTTTGCCCGGCTTACCAGGTCTTCCTGGTTTGCCGCGCTTCTTCTTGTCGTCCCGACCGCGACCGCCACGAAGGTCTTTCTCGTCCTTCTTCGGACGACCGCCTTTCGCTTTGATTGTCGTCGGTTGGCGACGGCTTGACGGTTCCCGTTTCGGCATGCCGACGACCGTGAAGTCGATCGTCCGCTCGTCTAAGTTGACGGCGTCGACTTTGACACGGACGGCGTCCCCGATGCGGAATTGACGTTTCGTCCGCTCGCCGAGCAACATGAGCTGTGATTCGTCGAAGTGGTAGTAGTCATCCATCGACTGGAGACGGACAAGCCCTTCGATCGTATTCGGAAGCTCGATGAACATCCCGAAGTTCGTGACGCCGGCGACGACACCATCGAACTCTTCACCGAGATGGGCTTCCATGTATTCGGCTTTCTTGAGCGCCTGTGTCTCGCGCTCTGCGTCGACCGAGCGACGTTCCCGTTTCGATGCCTGTTCGGCGATCGCCCCGAGACGGTCCTCGTACTTCGCGATCGTCTTCTCCGACAAATCGTTGTTGAAGACGTACGTGCGCATGAGACGGTGGACGATCAAGTCCGGATAACGACGAATCGGTGACGTGAAGTGCGTATAGAAGTCTGTCGCGAGTCCAAAGTGACCGAGCGAGACGTCGTCATATTTCGCCTGTTGCATCGAACGAAGCATGATCGTACTGATGACCGGCTCTTCCGGTTCTCCGTCGATTGCCTTCAAAATCTTTTGAAGCGTCTTCGGTTCGACCGTCTGTCCTTTGATGCGTTCAATATGCACACCGAAGTTTGCGACAAAGTCGAAGAAGAAGTCGAGCTTGTCCGGTTTCGGATTGTCGTGGACACGATAGATGAACGGCACGTCCATCTTGTGGAAGTGTTCCGCAACCGTCTCGTTGGCCGCGAGCATGAACTCCTCGATCAACTTCTCGGCGACCGAACGTGGACGAAGCACGATATCTGCCGGCTTCCCTTCCTCGTTGACGACGACTTTCGCCTCGGCGAAATCGAAGTTGATGGCACCGCGCGAGTTACGACGTTTCCGAAGCACTTCCGCGAGCTCGGCCATGAGGTCGAACTCACCGATGAACGGTTCGTACTTTTTCAACGTCTCTTCGTCATCACGTTCGATGATCTCACGGACGTTCGTATACGTCATCCGCTCCGTCGTCTTGATGACACTCGGGAACAGATCATGGCGAACGACTTTCCCGTTTTGCGGGGAGATCTCCATGACGCAGCTGAGCGTCAAGCGGTTGACGTGCGGGTTGAGGGAACAGATCCCGTTCGAGAGTCGGTGCGGCAGCATCGGAATGACGCGGTCGACGAGATACACACTCGTCCCACGTTCGAACGCCTCGACGTCTAGTGGTGAGCCCTCTTTCACGTAATGCGAGACGTCAGCGATATGGACACCGAGCTCGTAGTTGCCGTTATCGAGTTTTTTGACGTGGACGGCATCGTCCAAGTCTTTCGCATCTTCGCCGTCAATCGTGAAGATCGTCTCGTCACGAAGGTCGACGCGTCCGATGAAGTCTTTCTCGTCCGCTTCGTCCGGTACCGCGTTCGCCTGAGCGATCACGTCCTCCGGGAACTCCGTCGGGATGCCGTGCTTATAGACGATCGACAAGATGTCGACGCCTGGGTCGTTCTTATGCCCGATGATACGTACGACGTCACAGGCACCGGCGAAGCGTCCGTCCGGATACTTCGTGATGCGCACGACGACTTTATGTCCGTCGACGGCACCGAGTGACTTGTCCGGGTTGACGACCGGCCAGAAGTTGATGCGTTTGTCATCCGGCTCGATGAAGGCGAACTGGTCGAGTCGACCGCTCGGGAGCGTATACGTCCCGACGAATTCGGAGAGTCCGCGCTTCAGTACTTTCAATAAAATCCCTTCCGTCTTGCCACGGTTGTCCTCGCGTTTTTTGACGAGGATCGTATCGCCATGGTAGACGTCCTTCAGTTGGTCGGGCGGCAAGAACACATCTTCCGCTTCCCCTTCGACCGACAAGAAGCCGAAGCCGCGCTGGTGAATCGAGATGATCCCCGCGACTTGTCCGAGCGTGGCAAGCGTCCCGTAACGGTTCGTCCGCGTCCGGCCGATGGCGCCCTCTTCCTCGAGGGCATTCAATGTGCGGATGAGCTCTTTGAAGTCATCCGTCGACGCGAGCTGTAATCGCTCGGTCAGTTGATCGACAGAGAGCGGTTTCTCGCTCGCCTGTAAGATCTCTAATAATTGGTCACGTAAATTCAACGTGACACCTCCTTCTTAGACTGACCAGTCTAACGTTTCGAGAAAATCGAGCACGTCCTGGTGCAGTTTCTCTTTTTCTTTGTCGAGTGTGATCACGTGTCCCGAGTTCTCATAGATGAGCAACTCTTTTTGGAACGTGTTGACCGCCTCGTAAATTTGTTTCGCCGATTCCGGGTCGATCATGTTGTCTTTGGCGCCTTGGACGACGAGTGTCGGGACGAAGATGTCCTCGAGCTTCGACGCCGTGTCGCGGACGAAGGCACGGAGGTCTTTCAAGGTCGGCATCGGTTTGAACTCTGCCATCTCCTGCTCGATCTGTTCCGGCGACTTTTCTTCTCTACCCTTATATTCTCGGGCATATGCCTGGACTCCTTTATACAAGCGGTCCTCGGCATCGATTCCCGTCGGTGCGCACATCGGGATGACCGCCTTGACGTCTTTCTCCTCGGCGAGACGGAGCGACATCACGCCACCTAGCGAGAGTCCGCAGACGACGATCTCCTCATGGCCTTTGTCGACGAGCGTCTGGTAAGCGTCCAAGACGTCTTCCCACCAGTCTTTCGGTCCATATTGGAGTAATTCTTCCGGTGGGACGGCATGACCACGATAGATCGGTCCCATACATGTGTATCCTTCTTTTTGAAGGAAGCGACCGAGCATGCGGACATCCGCGCTCGATCCAGTGAAGCCATGTAACATCAACACGGCACGTTTTCCGCCCTCGAAGAAGAACGGTTTTGGTGCTGTCACTTTCATTTTATCTGTCATCTCCTCGTATCTACATTATTCCCAAAAAATAAATCGAAAAAACAAAAGCTGACCGCCTCACGTGAAAATCGAGAACGATCAGCCTTATCATCATAATGATGCGACTAGTAATCCTAAAATGAAAAACAAAGTGCCTAGTACAGCTGCAGTTCGGTTCAAAACAGCATCGAAGCCGCGTGCTTTCTGGCGTCCGAACAACTGCTCCGCGCCACCTGCAATCGCTCCAAGACCTTGCGACCGACCTGACATGAGCAGTACGACGACAATCAATAAGACAGCCACGACAAGTAGGCTGATTGTAGCGATCGTTTGCATAGTAGTCAGTTCCTCCTTCTATTTACACGCCTTTTATTATATAGAAGTTATCAATAAAACACCAGCATTCAAATTATCGGGACGGGTAGCTGAACCCTTCCCCGATGACTTCCTTCACCTGGTGGATGACGACGAAGGCGCGGTCGTCCGTTACTTGGACGATTTTTTTGAGTGGCGCGATCTGACGTTTGTCGACGATCATATACAACATGTTCTTATCCTGCTTCGTGTAGTAACCATGTCCATGGATGATCGTCGCCGAGCGTCCGAGCGTCTCCGTCAAGACGACAGCGAGCTCTTCTTGCTTATCGCTGATGATTGTGACGGCCTTGCGGATGTTGAGACCTTCCGCGACGAGGTCGATGACCCATGAACCGATGATGATCGCGATGAGCGTATAGAGAACGACTTGTTCCCCTAAGAAGAAGCCCGACGTGGCGACGACGATCGCATCGATGATGAACATCGAGACGGCGACACTCAAGTGGAGATAGCGCTCCATGAGACGGGCGATGATGACACCCCCGCCGGTCGTCCCGCCGACACGGAGCACCATGCCGATCCCGACCCCGATCATGATTCCGGCATAGACGGCCGCAAGCAGTTTGTCCTCGGCAGGGCTGCCCCAGTCATGTGTCAGACTGAGGAAGAATGACGTCGCGATGACGGCGATGACCGAATAGACCATTGTCCGACGGTCGAGCAGCTTATAGCCGACGATAAAGAGAATCCCGTTCCCGATGATCGACGTGAGCCCGAGGTCCCAGCCGAATACGTAGTACAGGATGATCGTGACCCCGAGCAGGCCACCTTCCGAGAAGTCGTTCGGTACGGTGAAGTAGTTGACCCCGAACGAAAGAATGAAGGAGCCTGCGATAATCCAGGCGATGTCCTTCACCGAGATGGTTTGTAGCTTGCGCCATACTTGTTGGCGCAATAGATGTTGTTGTTGACGTTTCATAAATGTCCTCCCTCCATAGAAAAAAGACCGCGGCAAAAGCCGCAGTCTTAAGATTGTACTGGCTTTGGCGCACCGTCTTTCATAATCGGCAACTTGCGCTCCGCGGCGTTCGCGTAGACGTTCAAGAGTGCCTCTTTTTCCAAATCCCAGTTATATTTCTCACGCGCGGTCTTCGTGTTCTCTTTGACACGCGCATAGAGTGCTTGGTCTTCAATCATCCGGTTGACGCCGTCCGCGATCGATTGTGGATCGTGCGAATCGACGAGCACCCCGACATCGTTCCCCGCAACGACCCGTTCGATTTCAGGGAAGTCACATGAGACGACCGGTACTTCGGCCATCAAATACTCGAACAATTTATTCGATGAGGCCGAGTAGTGGTTGAAGCAGACGTTGTTCAATACTTGGAAGCCTAAATAGGCGTTCATCGTATAGTAAGGTAACGCTTCGACCGGTACTTTGTCAATCATCTTGACGCGGTCGCCGACCCCTTCCGTCTCGATCAACTGTTGAATCGTCGGTTTAAGCTTCCCGTCCCCGATCATGACGAGCGTGCCTTCTTTGAAGTCTTTCGCCGCGAGCACGAGCTGTTCGAGACCGCGTCCGGCTTGAATGCCCCCTTGATACAAGAGGATCTTCTCGTCTTTCGGTAAGTCGAGAAGCGCATGCAAGTCCTTACGGAGCGAGAAGTCGAGCGGACGGTAGAACGGATAGTTGTGGAGCACGTACGGATAGAACCCGTACAACTCTTCGTTGTGCGCTGCACGCGTATGGTTCTCGACCATCATCGTATCGACGAACGGCAAGAGCCAGCCCTCGAGGTTACTTTGAATATAGCCGTAACCCGTACGGTCCGTCTGTACCTCGTGCGAGTCGTAGACGATCCGACCTTTGTTGAACACTTTTCCAGCGAGGAGTGCCTGCGGGAGCGTGTTCAAATCGTTCGCATGGTAAAAGTCATACGATTTTTTCGTCGAAGCGAACACCATCTCGAGCATCGCACTCGCGTTGACGATTTGCTTACGCACTTGCGGCAACAAGACCGTCCCGATAGCCGCTCCGAGCGCGAGCATCGTGATCGGCGCGAGTAGGAACAACCCGGCACCGACGAGTCCGGCACCGATTTGGCGGGTCCGTTTCTCGCTCACCCATTGATACGTCTTCTTCGCGAACTTGAGCGCGTTGACGAGAATCGAAGGTTGACGCTTCACGCGGATGACGCGGAAGCCTTCCGGACGCATCTCTTCTTTTGGAAGCTCTTTATTTTTCGGATCTTGAAGCGCGATCAAATCGACTTCATAGCCTGCCTCGGCGAGTGCCGAGCACTCACGAAGGACGCGCGCATCATTCGTAAAATGGTTCCATACAAACATACATACTGACTTCATCGTGTTTCCTCCATCACTAACTGTTGTACGACTTGATCTAACACGTCGATATTCTCTTCCCAACATAAATTCTCTTTGACGTAACGAATCCCATTCGCCCCGAGTGCCTCCCGTAAATCCGGTCGGTCGAGGAGCTTCCGTAGGATCCGCTCGATCTCATCGATGTCACGCTTCCGTGACACGTAGCCGACTTCCGCCGCTTCAATGACATTCGCCGCATGGCCTGACACTGCTGCGACAATCGGTTTGCCGACTGCCATATAGTCGATGAGTTTCCCAGGGATGACCGTATCGAACACTTCTTGCTCGATCAGACTGACGAATGCGACGTCAGCATTTTTAATCGCCTGAAACGCCTCTGTCCGTGGCATCGCCTCGAGGAACAAGAAGTTTTGGAAGCCACGGTCTTTGATCGTCTGTTTCAACTCTTCTTTCCGATAGCCGTAGCCGATCAATTTGAAGTGGATCCGTGGTTCATCCCGGAATCGCTCGGCGAGTTCGAGTAACAACGACACATCCTGGGCAAGGCCCATATTCCCGGCGTATAAGATCTCCATCCGGTCGTCCGGTGGGATCGTCCGCTCGAGTGTTCGCTCCGCTTCCCGGATCGAGTTCGGCATGTAGTGAATCTTCTCGTTCGGCACACCGCGCTGACGAAGATAGCTGCGGAATCCTTCCGAGTTGATGATGACTTCATCGGCGACACGATACAGTCGTTTCTCCATCCAAAACGCCGGCGTGAGCACCCAATCGTACTTGAAGACGCCGACCCCTTTCACCGACTCTGGCCAAAGGTCACGGACGTCCAAGATGAACGGGACGCGATACTTTCGTTTCGCATAAGCACCGACAAACGCCATAAAAAAAGAAGGGGTCGTCGCAAAGACGACGTCTGGCTTCAATTCGAGCTTACGGACTTCCCGGATCCCTTTGACCATCTGTTCGAGGAACAGGAAGAGACGACTGACCATGTTAGACGTATGTTTCCGTTTCTTCGTGATGAGTCGCTTGATGAACGGTTGGTCGTTTAACTCCCGGTCGTTCCAGAAGCGGTCGTCCTGATACATATCAAAGCTCGGATACGAAGGGGCGGCCGTGATGACCTCGACTTCATACCCGCGCTGCTTCATCAAATGCGTAATGTTTTGCATCCGGTTGCCGGCACTGCCGATCTCCGGATAATAGTTTTGACACACCATAAGCATTGTTTTCAAAAATAACACACCTTACTGTTGATCAAGTTCGTCCACGAGCCGTTTCAATAGGGCATGGACGTCATCTTTTAAATCAGGATCGCTGAGCGCGTGGCAAATCGTCGTCTCGACGAACCCGATCGGCTCTCCGACGTCGTAACGTCGACCGGCAAATTCGTAGGCGAAGACCGTCTGCCCCTCATTCAAGCGTGCGATCGCATCCGTCAATTGAATCTCGCCCCCGGCCCCCGCCTCTTGTCCCGCCAACGCCTCAAAGACGTCCGGTTTCAAGATATAGCGACCGAGGATGGCGAAGTTCGACGGGGCCTCATCGATGGGCGGTTTCTCCACGAACGTCCGCACCGGGATGAGCTTCCCTTCGACGGCAAGCGGGTCAATTATACCATATCGGTTCGTCATTTCATACGGGACACGCTGCACCCCGATGATCGAACGATCGTGGGCCTCATATTGGTCGATCAACTGCTTCGTCGCCGGCACATCGGATTCGATGATATCGTCCCCGAGCAAGACGGCGAATGGCTCGTCTCCGATAAACTTCCGGGCGCACCAAATCGCATGACCGAGACCTTTTGGCTCCTGTTGGCGTATGTAGTGAATGTTCGCCAAATTCGAGGAATGTCGGACCGATTCGAGCAAGCGCGTCTTCCCTTTCGATTCGAGGTTCTGTTCCAGTTCGAGCGCACGGTCAAAATGGTCTTCAATCGCCCGTTTGTTCTTCCCCGTGACGATGATGATGTCCTCGATGCCTGAAGCGACGGCTTCCTCGACGATGAACTGGATCGTCGGCTTGTTGACAATCGGCAACATTTCTTTTGGCATGGCTTTCGTGGCAGGAAGGAAGCGGGTGCCGAGACCGGCGGCTGGGATGATGGCTTTACGTACTCGTGTCATAAGCATGGGCTCCTTTACTCGTTATGTAGAGAGTATACCCAAATTTTGTGCAAACTGACACAAATGAGAGGTCATGACAATGTTGTCATGACCAATCGTCATTCCGGTGCGATTTGAGATAGTACCATATGCCGAATCCAATGAGCAATACCAAGAAAAGAAATCCTAGCATCATCACGAAAATCGCCTCCCCATTCATGCTTCATTTTCTATATTCCCGCTTCAGATTGTTTCAGAACCACTTCTGTCCATGCGTTCGAATAAACCGAAGTTGCTCTTGGTAATGATTGTAATGTCCTTCGTCAATCATCTTTTGGAAGGCGACGTCTCCTTCCGCAGCTTTTCGTTTCATCAACAGACAGAGCGCTTCGATGCGTCGTTGCAACATGTCGAACAAGTCGACCTCCGCTTGCTCCCAACCATAGGCATCGAGAAACAACGATACCCGCTTGTTATAGATTGCATCGTCTCGATCGGTATCATAATAGACGACTTCCCCTGTTTCAGCTTGATGGCGACGACTGAGCGGAACGAACGTATAAAGGGCATAGACGATATCCCAAGCCCGCGGTCCCGGTGCACCCAAGTCGAAATCGATGATTCCTGCCACTTTTCCTTCATGAAAAATTGTATTGTAGACAGCGAAGTCGTTATGGCAGATGACCTCTAACGGTTGTGGTGTGTTGTCAATCGGTGACCAATCTGACGACCACTCAAAATCTGTCGACGCATCATGTATACGTCTCATTAGTCGTGCAACATCCTGAATCGCCTCATCGGACCACATGTAAGACTTCAAGGGATAGTCTGCGGTTTCTCCTTCCAAGTAAGTTAACACTTCTCTTCCTCGATCATCGATTCTAATAAAACGCGGCACTCCGGAAAGTTGCTTTGCCTCCAAGTGACGTAACCATCGATGAATACGCTCGCTGCCTTCCTTTTGAGTGCGATAGACGTAATTCCCTTTTTATAGACAGTTGACACGTTCCCACCGCTCAACCTTTTTTCTTGTTCATTCGATTGATCCATCCAATCTCCCCCTACCCTTTATCAGTCACGTTCAGTATACAGCACGAGGAGGTTCGACACCGAGCGTTCACGCCCGTCGAAGCGGCACCGTGACTCTTGCAGGAAAGCAATCTCGCGGAGACCCCGCAAGCGCATAAGCGCGAGGAGGCTCCGTGGATTGCCTGCAGAAAGCATCGGTGCCGCAAGACGGGTTGACGACCGATCAGTTTTCCCACCGTCGATTAAACGGTTATTCCACACAAAAAAACAGGCCCGCCGATTGGCGAGCCTGAAACAATCAATCAATTATTTTTTAAGGTTGTAGAACGACTTGATACCGTCGTATTTCGCTACATCGCCGAGCATGTCTTCGATGCGGAGAAGTTGGTTGTATTTCGCGATACGGTCTGTACGTGAAAGTGAACCAGTTTTGATTTGTCCAGCGTTTGTCGCAACAGCGATGTCTGCGATTGTCGCGTCTTCTGTTTCACCAGAACGGTGAGAGACGACTGCTGTGTAACCAGCTTTTTTAGCCATTTCGATCGCGTCGAATGTTTCTGTGAGCGTACCGATTTGGTTAACTTTGATGAGGATCGAGTTTGCGATTCCTTTTTCGATACCTTCAGCAAGTTTAGATGTGTTCGTTACGAAGAGGTCATCCCCAACGAGTTGAACTTTGTGTCCGATTTTGTCTGTGAGAAGCTTGTGGCCATCCCAGTCGTTTTCGTCACAACCATCTTCGATTGAGAGGATTGGGTACTTGTCAACGAGCTCAGCGTAGAAGTCTACAAGCTCAGCAGTTGTGAGTGACTTGCCTTCGCCAGCGAGTTCGTATTTACCAGTTGATTTGTCGTAGAACTCAGAAGATGCAACGTCCATTGCGAGGTAGACGTCTTCACCTGGTTTGTAACCAGCTTTTTCGATCGCTTCAAGGATAACTGTGATCGCTTCTTCGTTAGACTTCAAGTTTGGTGCGAAACCACCTTCGTCACCGACAGCTGTGTTAAGACCCATACCAGAAAGAACTGATTTGAGGGCGTGGAATACTTCAGCACCCATGCGGAGCGCTTCACGGAATGTTGGCGCGCCGACAGGCATGATCATGAACTCTTGGAAGTCCACGTTGTTGTCCGCGTGCGAACCACCGTTGATGATGTTCATCATTGGTGTTGGAAGTGTCTTCGCGTTGAATCCACCAAGGTATGTGTAAAGTGGGAGACCGAGCTCATCTGCTGCTGCGTGAGCTGCTGCCATCGATACACCGAGGATTGCATTTGCACCAAGTTTTGCTTTGTTTGGTGTACCGTCGAGTTCGATCATTTTCGCATCGATTGCGTTTTGGTCGAATACATCGTAACCGATGAGTTCTGGTGCAATCGTGTCATTCACGTTCGCAACTGCTTTCAAGACACCTTTACCGAGGTAACGTGACTTGTCGCCATCGCGAAGCTCAACTGCTTCGTGCTCACCTGTTGATGCGCCTGATGGGACGAGGGCACGGCCGAAACCGCCGTCTTCTGTGAAGACTTCTACTTCTACTGATGGGTTACCGCGTGAATCTAAAATCTCGCGTGCGTAAATTTCTGTAATCATTGACATGAAAAATCGCTCCTTTTCGTTTGAAAAATAGTTGTATTATTTTGTAACGATTGACGAACCAGTCATTTCAGCTGGTTGCTCTCCACCGAGAAGGTGAAGAAGCGTTGGGGCGAGGTCGCAAAGTGCGCCGTCGAGAACTGGTTTCAGTTCGACTCCCTCTTTTGTGACGATACATGGAACAGGTTCCGTCGTGTGCGCCGTCATCGGTGAGCCATCCGGGTTCGTGACGATGTCCGCGTTCCCGTGATCCGCTGTGATGATGGCCGCGCCACCTTTAGCAAGTAATGCGTCCACTACTTTACCGAGGCATTCGTCGACCGCTTCGATCGCTTTCTTCGTCGGCTCAAGCTTCCCTGAGTGACCAACCATATCCGGGTTTGCGAAGTTGATGATGTATGCATCATACTCATCTGACTCGATACGCTCGAGCAAACCGTCTGTGAGCTCATATGCGCTCATTTCTGGTTGCAAGTCGTACGTCGCGACTTTCGGTGAAGGGACAAGGAGACGATCCTCACCTTCAAATGGTTGTTCTTTTTGTCCGTTCAAGAAGAACGTGACGTGTGGGTATTTCTCTGTTTCTGCAGCACGGAGTTGTTTGTACCCTTGTGCAGAGAGCGTTTCCCCGAGTGTGTTTTTCAAATCTTCCGGTGGGAAGACGATATCCGTGTCGACCTCATCCGAGAACTTCGTCATCGAGACGAGCAAGATGTTCTCTGGGTGTTTGCTTGAGAGTTCGAAGCCTTTGAAGCCGACTTTCTCTTTGAACACTTTTGCGAGTTGGATCGCCCGGTCCGGACGGAAGTTGAAGAACATGATGGCATCATTGTCCTGGATTGTCGCAACCGGCTTTCCATCTTTTTCGATGACAGTTGGTAACACAAACTCATCCGTCAAATCGTTCTCGTAAGACTTCTTGAGAACTTCGACTGGGTCCGTGCCAACTTCGCCTTTACCGTTTACGAGGACGTCGTATACTTTCTCGACGCGCTCCCAACGGTTGTCGCGGTCCATGGCATAGTAGCGACCAGACACGCTAGCGACTTGACCGACACCGAGTTCAGCAAGCTTTTCTTCTGTTTCTTTGAGGAAACCAGCTCCTGATTTCGGATCACAGTCACGGCCGTCCGTGAACGCGTGAATGTACACTTTTTCGATGCCGTGGAGTTTTGCGAACTCAACGATGGCAAACATGTGATTGATGTGCGAGTGAATCCCGCCATCTGATACGAGACCCATGATATGGAGGCTCGAATCATGTTTCTTCACATGACCTGCCAAATGGTTCATCGCCTGACGGTCGAATAACGAACGGTCTTTGATTGCGTTGTTCACGCGTGAGAGTGACTGATAGACGACTCGGCCGGCACCGATGTTCAAGTGACCGACTTCCGAGTTCCCCATCTGTCCTTCCGGAAGACCGACGTACTCGCCTTTTGCGTTTAAGAGCGTATGTGGATACTGCTCCCAGTAGCGATCGAAGTTCGGTTTGTTCGCAGCCATGACTGCGTTTCCGAACGATTCGTCACGCATCCCGAAACCATCTAAAATGATGAGTGCGACTGGTCTAGCCATTTAAATCGCCTCCAACAATTTGAGGAACGAAGCGGCTTCAAGTGAAGCACCGCCGACGAGTGCGCCGTCGATATCTTCCTGTGCCATATACTCTTTGATGTTCTCTGGTTTTACAGATCCACCGTACTGGATACGTACTGCAGCCGCTACGTCTTCACCGTAAAGACCTTTCACCACGTCGCGAACATATTTACAAGAGCTTTGTGCGTCTGCTTCGTCCGCTGATTTCCCTGTACCGATTGCCCAAACTGGCTCATACGCGATGACGAGTTGTTTGACTTGGTCAGCAGAAAGGTCAGCTAGACCGCCTTCGACTTGTGTTTTGATGACTTCTTCGAACTTGTCGCCTTCGCGCTCCTCGAGTGTTTCACCGACACAAACGATTGGCGTAAGACCGTGTTCGAACGCTTTTTTCGTTTTGCTGTTGATGAACGCATCCGACTCACCGAAGTACTCGCGACGTTCTGAGTGACCGAGGATGACGTAAGTCACGCCGAGGTCAGCGACCATCACTGGGCTGATTTCGCCAGTGTAAGCACCGCTATCTTTGTCGTACATGTTTTGTGCACCGAGCTTCAAGTTTGACCCTTTAGCTGCTTCTACCATCGGTGCGAGGAAAAGTGCTGGAGCACCAATCGCTGCATCTACTTTGTCAGTAGATGGGATGTTGTTTTTCACTTCCTCAACGAAAGCAACAGCTTCCGAGAGTGTTTTGTTCATTTTCCAGTTACCTGCAATAATCGGTTTACGCATCGATAACCCTCCTCTAAATTACTTGTCGTTCAACGCCTCGACACCTGGAAGTTTCTTGCCTTCCATGAATTCGAGTGACGCGCCGCCACCAGTTGAGATGTGACTCATCTTGTCAGCAAGACCAAACTTGGCTGCCGCAGCTGCTGAGTCGCCACCACCGATGATTGAGTATGCATCGCTGTCCGCAAGCGCTTGAGCGACACCTTTCGTTCCGTTTGCGTATTTATCGAGTTCGAATACGCCCATCGGTCCGTTCCATACGACAAGTTTCGATTCGCGAATCGCGTCCGCGTAAAGTTCGACTGTCTTCGGTCCGATATCGAGACCCATGTGATCCGCTGGGATCGAGTCGATATCGACTGGGCCGACATACGTTTCTTCGCCAAATTCTTTCGTGATGACGCAGTCGACAGGCATCAAGAATTTCACGCCTTTGTCTTCTGCTTTCTTCATGAATTGACGAGCGAGGTCAAGCTTATCCTCTTCAAGGAGTGACGTTCCGACTTCGTGTCCGAGTGCTTTCGAGAACGTGTACGAGAGTCCGCCACCGATGATGAGTGTGTCAACGATGTCAAGAAGGTGGTCGATGACCCCAATCTTATCCGCTACTTTCGACCCGCCGATAATTGCCGTGAACGGACGGTCTGGGTTTGAAAGAGCTTTACCGAGAACTTCAAGTTCTTTTTCCATCAAGAGACCAGCAACGGCTGTGTCCACGTGGTGTGCAATCCCTTCAGTTGAAGCGTGTGCACGGTGAGCCGCGCCGAACGCGTCGTTGACGTATACGTCAGCAAGTGCTGCAAATCCTTTTGCAAGTTCAGGGTCGTTTTTCGTTTCACCTGGGTAGAAACGAACGTTCTCTAAAACGACGACATCGCCTTCAGAGAGGTTAGCGACCGCTTCTTCTGCGACCGGACCGTATGCTTCTTCGACGAGCGGTACATCTTTTCCGATGAGTTCAGCGAGACGCTTCGCTACTGGAGCAAGTGAGAACTCAGGGTTCTTCTCGCCTTTTGGACGGCCGAGGTGGCTCGCAAGGACGAGTTTCGCACCACCGTCAAGCAAGTGCTTGATCGTTGGAAGTGCGGCTTGGATCCGAGTTTCGTCTTGGATGACGCCATCTTTGAGTGGAACGTTGAAGTCAACGCGGCAAAAGACGCGTTTCCCTTTTACATCGATGTCACGAATAGACTGTTTGTTCATAACTTTCGCCTCCATATGTCGTGCGTGTCATTTCATAAATAGAGCGGAGAACAATCTCTTGTTTCCGCTCCTATTTGATTCTATTTAGTTCACGAAATTACTTCGCGATGTTAGCGAAGTGCTTAACTGTGCGAACCAATTGTGCAGTGTAAGACATTTCGTTGTCGTACCAAGAAACTGTTTTAACGAGTTGCTTGTCGCCAACTGTCATGACTTTCGTTTGAGTCGCGTCGAAGAGTGAACCGTATGTGATTCCAACGATGTCAGAAGAAACGATTTCGTCTTCTGTGTAACCGAACGACTCGTTCGCTGCTGCTTTCATTGCTGCGTTTACTTCGTCAACAGATACTTGCTTGTCGAGTACAGTTACGAGCTCAGTGAGTGAACCTGTAGCAACTGGTACACGTTGTGCAGCACCGTCAAGTTTTCCTTGAAGTTCAGGGATTACGAGACCGATTGCTTTCGCAGCACCTGTTGTGTTAGGAACGATGTTCGCTGCAGCTGCACGCGCACGACGGAAGTCACCTTTCGGGTGTGGAGCGTCAAGCGTGTTTTGGTCGCCAGTGTAAGCGTGGATTGTCGTCATGAGACCTTCAACGATTCCGAACTGGTCTTGAAGTACTTTAGCCATTGGCGCCAAGCAGTTTGTTGTACAAGAAGCACCTGAGATAACTGTTTCAGTACCATCGAGGATGTCGTGGTTTGTGTTGTAAACAACAGTCTTCATGTCACCTGTAGCAGGAGCCGAGATCACAACTTTCTTCGCGCCAGCTTTCAAGTGAAGCTCAGCTTTTTCTTTTGAAGTGAAGAATCCAGTACATTCGAGAACGATGTCTACACCGAGGTCTCCCCATGGAAGTTCTTCAGGGTTACGGTTAGCAAGCGTGATCACTTTCTCTCCGTTTACGAGGAAGTGATCGTCGTGTACTTCAACTTCTCCGTCGAAACGACCTTGAGTCGTGTCATACTTAAGAAGGTGCGCAAGCATCTTCGTGTCTGTCAAGTCGTTGATTGCAACAACTTCGATTCCTTCGTTTTTGATGATCTCGCGGAATGCTAAACGACCGATACGTCCAAATCCGTTAATACCAACTTTTACTGCCATGTTAATTTCCTCCTTAGGGTAGAAGCTATTTATTGAAGAGCCAACGGGGGGTCAACTCTTTAATAACAAGTTAATAATTCTTTCGCCGCACCTTCGTCTGTGACGAGGATGATGTTCGACGTGTGTTTCGCATAAGCAGCGATCGCCTGTGCCTTCGATTTCCCTCCGGCAACCGCGATGACGGTATCCATGTCATCCAGCTCTTCGAGTTGGATCCCGACCGTCTTGACGCGATGAACGATCTCACCTTCAGCATTGAAATAATATCCGAATGCCTCGGCGACGGCGTCATGCCGTTCAATCATCCGCAAATGCTCCGGTGATGCGTGACGGCGCTTTGCCATCGTTTCTGCCTCACCAATTCCATGTACCACAATTCGCGCCGCTCTAATCATTTCCAGCACATTTTTGATGCTAGGTTCCTCCACCATCCGGTCGAATGTTTCTTGTGATACTTCATCCGGAATATGTAGAAGATGATAGTCTGCGTGGGCCCGGTCCGCCATGCGTGAACAGACAGTGTTCGCCTGAAGTTCAAGCGTCTCTCCAAGACCTCCACGTGCGGGCACGAAATGCATCGGGCGTTCTTTTTTATCGGGCGACATCATCGCCGCGACCGATGCCATCGTCGTTCCTCCCGTTACCGCAATCACATTATCATCCGGTGCGAGCCGCGCTTTTAGTTGCGTGACCGCCGCCCGTCCGATATCGCGTTGAACCCAGAATGTCTCATCCGAGTCACCCGGTACGATGACGACTTGGCGAACCCCTAATTTCTCTTCGAGCTCTCTTGCCACTTCTGAGATTCCGAGAAGTTCTCCCATGATCTCGTGCAAGTCTCGTAAGACGTTTCGTCCCGTCTCACTGAGGGAAATTCCTTGAGTAGCGACGTAAAGAAGACCTTGGTCTTTCAAAAAGTCGACTTCTCGTCTGAGTACCCGTTCGGTCAGTCCCAAGCTCGTCGCGAGTGTCCTGCGGCCAATCGGCTGCATCAAGCGGACATAATGTAAGATATCGTAACGATGTCGGAGCGTATCGAGCAGGTCAGGGACAATTTGCTTCTGAACGTGAATCAGTTGCTGGATCATGCTCATACCCCCTCGACTTTCAGCGTGGACAACTTTTGTCCCACTTTTTTATTTGCGTCCCACCGCTACGAGTTCATCTTATCAATCACTTTTCCGTCTGGCAACCCCTTCAAACGTTTTTTTTTGATGTAAGCGCATACTTAACAAAATCTTCAACTTTGTTGTCATCATATCGCCCTTGACTGATGACCGCACCTTCATGTATGAGAACGGGGATTTCAAAGAGGTACTTCGCCTCGAGCACCTCATCCCCCGTGATGTCGACCTGTTCGAGTTCGATCGGATAATCTTCCTGTAACCATTCGAGCATGACGACCGCCTCGTCACATAGTGAACAATTGTCGCGTTTATATAATGTTAATTTCATTTTCGTCATCCCTTCCATACCTGTCGCTCGCGCTCGCGTGAATTGCCGAATCCAAGCTCTTCCCGATAGTTCGTCACCGTCCGCCGGGTCACTTGATAACCGTATCGAATCAATTCATTCGCAAGCGCCTGATCACTTTGTGGTGCCGTTTCCCGTTGAATCAATTCGGCAAGGGTTCGTTTAATCATAAACGGCGAATGCCCACGACTTGTCGACCGGACAAAAAAGTGTCGCCACTCCATGATGCCACCCTCTGTCTTAGCGAACTTCCCTTGGATGGCTCGGCCGACCGTCGATTCATGTTTCCCGATGAGTTGCGCGACCGTCCGCCGGGTCAACGGATGGAGAACGAGTTCCCCTTGGAGCCACTCGGTCTGACGTGCTTCAATGATTGACCAGATCTCACGCAGCGTCTCGTTCCGCATCGAGAGGGACGTCATCCACCATTTCGCCTCGCGGTCATTCCCGACACGCGTTTCGTCGAGTTCCGGACTGAGCCACGTCGTGACGAGTGTCCCCTCTTCATAGCGTACTTCGAGTTCCGGAAAAACATGACCCGTTTCTTCATATAATAGAGGACGTTTCGGAAGTGTCGCGACGATTCGTTCAAGACTTGCCAATTCCTCATTTGAAATAGCGAGAGCAGTCGTCATCTGTTGAGGACTCATCCCACTCTCGATCGCTTCGAATACATCGACGACGCGAGGGTCCTCATGTTCGATCGCATGTCGATATTGACACTCCCGTTCCGTTCTTGACCCGATCCCCGTCGGTTCAAGAAATAAAAGCGCCTGCCTCGCCTGTTCGATTTGAGTGACGTCGACACCGAGTCGCTCCGCCAACACCTCATTCGCATCCGGCAATAACCCCCGATGGTCGAGCAAGAGGACGAGTTGTCGTCGCAACGCTTTCTCAGACTCACTGCCGCTCCCCTCATGAATCTGTGTGAACAGCTTCTCTTCAAACGAGCTTGCCGCATCTGCAATCCAATCGACGTCCCCGCTCCCGATGTGAATGTTCGGGTTATGCCGTGCAAGACGCGCCAACCGGAATACGAGCGCGAGACGATCCGCTTCAAGGACCGGTAACCGCTGCACGAGGTCTTGCGTCATCTGTTGTTGCTGAATTTGTTTTTGCTCCTGCCGTTGCATCGTTCTCCCCCCCTCTTTTCTATTGTAGCGAACCCGCTTCCGTCGCGCTCAAAAAAGCTATGCGAACAGGATTGCTTTTTTAATAAAACAAATGTATAATAAATTCGTGTCACAGATATGCACCCGTAGCTCAGGGGATAGAGCACTGGTTTCCGGTGCCAGGTGTCGGGAGTTCGAATCTCTCCGGGTGTATCAGATGTAGAGGTCAGGCAGATTGCCTGGCCTCTTTTTCGTTTCACGACGAGAAAATCGTGGAATAGGTGAAAAACGATGACTATCGTTTGACCATCATTGACTATACAGGTATGATGAAATTACAACCTACATAAAGGAGGCAGATTCAATGTTAATTCCAACAGTTATCGAACAGACAGGCCGTGGGGAGCGCGCGTACGACATCTACTCACGCTTGCTCAAAGACCGTATCATCCTTCTCGGAAGTGCGATTGACGACAACGTCGCGAACTCCATCGTCGCACAGCTCCTCTTCCTCGCAGCTGAGGACCCAGAAAAGGACATCTCACTCTACATCAACAGCCCAGGTGGTTCGATCACAGCGGGTATGGCGATTTATGACACGATGAACTTCATCAAGCCGAACGTGTCGACGATTTGTATCGGAATGGCCGCATCGATGGGTGCCTTCTTGCTCCAAGCCGGTGAAAAAGGAAAACGCTTCGCATTACCGAACGCAGAAATCATGATTCACCAACCGCTCGGCGGCACACAAGGCCAAGCGTCAGACATTAAGATTCACGCAGAACGCATCATCAAGATGCGCGAGAAGTTGAACCAAATCATGGCAGAAAACACTGGACAGCCTCTTGAAGTCATCGAGCGCGATACAGAGCGTGACTACTTCATGGCAGCTGACCAAGCGAAAGACTACGGTCTCATCGACAAAGTCATGACACGTTAATCACACAAAAGACGTTTCCCGTTTGAGCGGGAAACGTCTTTTTCATTCAATCGGCATCCAAATCTCAATGATGTCGTCCGCTCCCCCTTGCCCGTGAATATAGCGCTCGAAGTCGACCGCGTCTCGTAGCGTCACGTCTGGAACGTTTACTAGCTGCTCATACGTCGACGGAATCATCGGGATGCCTCCCTCCACCGTCGCGACGATATAGTTCCCTTCCGTCAGTTCGACACGACGCGCATCTTCTCCCGACACCGGGTTCGTCATGCCCGCGACATAACCGTTCTCCTGCGGGAGACAGACTCCGTACGACTCGTCCGTCGTCAGTTCCGGTTGAAGCTTGGCCCACATATGCGGAATCTCCTCTAACGTACCACCATATCCATAGACGGAAATGGCTTCATTCAATGTCTCATATCTAATCTTCATGTCGTTCCCTCCTGCTTGCATCAATCGAATCTGCCTCTCGATTCGATGAAGTCGTTCGATTTCTACTTGAACTTCATCCAATCGTGTTTCTAACAATGTATCAACCGGTAGACCCGATTGAATTTGTTCGAGACGAAGTCCGATTTGACGTAATCGTTTGATTTCGCTCAACCGTCGAATCTCTTCCATCCCGTACATTCGATACTGATTCTCGGTCCGCGTCGGGCGGACCAATCCGCGCGCTTCATAAAATTTGATCGCCTTGACCGACAATCCGGTCACATGCGCGACTCTTCCGATTGGTATCACCGTTTCCCCACCTCCTACTTTCACTGTACAGCCATCCCTTAGAGGCAGGTCAACCATTAGTTTTCAGGAACCCGGACACCGAAGACGTATCGGCTATCTCCTTGCGACCACTCTCCGCCGACTTCATAGAGATAGATGCCCGGCTTGTCCGGAACGACGAGTTCAGAAGGAACGAGTTCCCCATCCTCGATTCGATTGAAACTCGACGTCATCGGTTCTGCATGATAGACGACATCGATTCGGTCGCCCGGTTTGACGGTGATCAGTTGAAGGTCGTCCGCTTCTGGTAGTCCGTAATCGGCGCACGTCGCTTGATTGCCGGATTCCCAACAGTACGTCGATTGTTCCACTTCCGCAGACACCGAGCCGACACGAACCGTCGGGAGCGGCGGTTTGACACCGTCCTCTCCATCTCCAAATAAGGTCATGGCGAAATAAACGATACCCGCCCCTACAAGTATAAATAGTAAGATCATCCACACACTCCGATTTCGTTTCACGGTCTCATCCCCTTTCTTCACTAGTTCCCTGTCACGAGATAAAATCCCTACTCCAACAAAAAAAGACCCACGTTCGTGAGTCTTGTGCGTCATTTCGGGCGACGCAGTCCTTTCATCATATAACCGCCTTTGAAGTCGATCGGGTCAAATGCGACGAGGAACGCTTTCGGTTCATGTTTCTCGACGAGTTCACGCAATTCTTTCATCCGGGTGCGGGCCGCCAATACGTCAAGACGGTAACGGACCCCGTCACGTCCTTGCCCTTGATAATGCGTGACCCCATATCCGTTGTCACGCATCTGTTGGATGAGCTCCGCCGGATATTCTTTCGTATGGACTTGGATCATGTTGTAACCGATGGCGAGTTTCCGTTCGACGAAACCGCCAAGTAAGATCCCGAGCCCGAAACCGACCGCATACACGATCATCCCGACCGTCGTCAGATCCTGGAACACGATGCCGAGCGCGAAGATATAGATGAGCGTCTCTAGCGTTCCGAATAGACCGGCGATGACGGTCTTCCCTTTCACGAGCATGATCGTCCGGAGCGTCAACACCGGAACGTAGATTAGTTGTAGCAGTAGGATGAGTAAGATTTGACCCATTTGATCGACCTCCGTTCCAATTCATTATCACCACTATTCCAAATTTCTTAGAGAGATGCAACTAAAAAAGGCTGACCGCAGTCAACCTTTTACTTAGTTATCTAGATTCTTTACGCTCGTGAGCAACTCGTAGTCTTTACGAATGACTTCGTAGATTGCGTTCTTGTCCCCGTTCAACAACTCTTCTGCACGAAGCTGGTTCAAGAAGAGGCTTGTGGCAAACGTGACGAGTGCACTTTTCGGAATCCCGATTTCTTTGGCACGCTCTGTGATGACCTGGTCGAGCTTAGCGTCGATCGTGAGCGATAATCTTTTCTTTTCATTCGACATAATGATGAAGCTCCTTTAATTCGCTATTCATAAAACCTATACACAATTGCTTATTATATAGGAAGAATGGTTTTGGTGCAACCGCATCACGAGGATGCGATCTCATCGCCGCTGCGCACGCGCTCGGCAATCTGGTCAATTTTACGAAGTCTATGGTTGATTCCTGACTTCGAAATCGGACCGGACTCGAGCATTTCCCCGAGTTCCTGTAACGAAACGTCCTGGTGTGTGACACGCAGTTCAGCAATCTCCCGCAATTTTTTCGGTAAGACGTCGAGCCCGACCGTCCGCTCCAAGAACTTGATGTTCTCGACTTGACGCAATGCTGCACCGACCGTCTTGTTCAAGTTGGCCGTCTCACAGTTGACGAGACGGTTGACGGAGTTCCGCATATCTTTGATGATTCGTGCGTCTTCAAACTCCAACATACCTCGGGTCGCCCCGATCAGCTTGAGGAAATCTGAAATTTTCTCGCTCTCTTTCATGTACAAGATATGCCCTTTTTTCCGTTCGAGCGTCTTCGCGTTCAACTCGAATCGGTTCGCCAAATCACGTAGCGCCTGGTTATGGTTTTCGTACAAGCTATAGATTTCGAGGTGGTACGACGACGTTTTCGGATGGTTGATCGACCCGCCGGCGAGGAACGCACCACGTAAGTAAGCGCGTGCTAAGTTCTCGTCCCCCGTCATATCCGAGTTCAGTGTCCGGATCATCTCGTAATTCTCTCCGAGGATCTCAAGGTCCCGAAGCATCGTCTCCGCATGCTGTGACACGCGGACGATGTAGACGTTGTTCTTTTTCAAACGCATTTTCTTCCGTACGAACAAGTCTAACGGATGGTCGTAAAGACGTTTCATCAACGAGTAAATCCGACGGGCGATCGAGGCGTTCTCCGTCGAGACATCTAAGGTCATGCCTCGTCCTAGGGCGAGCGAGATGACCCCGTTCATCCGAACGAGTGCCGACAGTTCCGCCTTCGCTTCCGCGTCAGTCACTTCAAGTTGTGTCAATTCTTTCTTCACATCTGATGCAAAGCTCATCGAGTCCCCCTCCTTTCTGTCTTTCCAACAATCTTTATTTCAGTTCCAATTCTTGAAACGAACGTGGCTTCTTGATTCGGAGCACCCGCTGCATGACGAGTCCGGCGATGGCGTCGGAATCATGACGGATATACTCCCGGTTATAATCGACGATGTCCCCAGCGAGAACGTTCGTCCCATAGTTTCGGAGTTTCTTCCGATCGAAGCGGACCTCTTCCGACCCGTCCTCACGATAACGCTCCAAATACTCTTCTTCAATCGGCTCGTTGTTGACGACAATCGTGTCGATCGATGCCTTCCCAAGGTACGACTCGATGACTTTTAAATGTTTCATCGCGTCATAGCCTTTCGTCTCACCTGGTTGCGTCATGACGTTACAAATATAGACGACCGGGACTTTCGAGCGGATGATGGCTTCCCGCACCGCCGAGATGAGAAGGTTTGGAATGATACTTGTATACAGGCTTCCTGGACCGAGCACGATGACGTCCGCCGATTCAATCGCCTCGACGACGCCCGGGGCCGGTTCAATGCCTTCCTCGAGTAAAAACATACGCTTGATCGGTTGCTCATGTAGCGGAATCTTGGACTCCCCTTTGACGATGGTGCCGTCCTCGAACTCGGCGGCGAGGGTCATGAGCGTCTCTGTCACTGGCAACACTTTCCCTTGTGCGTTCAAGAGTTGCGACATGACATCGATCGCTTTGACGAACGAACCCTCACAGATGTGAGTCGCTGCCGTGAGCATCAAATTTCCAAGGGAATGCCCTTCTAATCCATATCCCGTATCGAAACGGTATTGCAAAATCTTATCCATTAACGGCTCAACTTCCGACAACGCCAAAATGACGTTACGGATGTCGCCAGGAGGCAACATATGAAACTCGTCACGAAGACGTCCCGAGCTTCCGCCGTCGTCCCCGACGGTGACGATTGCCGTGATGTCGAGCGGATAATGTTTCAACCCACGAACGAGAGTGGACAACCCTGTCCCTCCGCCGATGGCGACTACTTTCCGGTCTCGTCTCATGTCACTTCTCCTTCGTCGCGTGAACGAGGTCGCGGTGGACCGTCTTCACGTTATAACGTTCAGCAAAGTGCTCCGACACTTTCTCAGCGAAGGTGATCGACCGGTGTTTCCCGCCGGTACAGCCGAACGCCACGACGATTTGCGTCTTCCCTTCCCGTTTATACTGCGGAAGGAGGAACTCGAGCATGTCGATCAACTTCTTATAGAACGCTCGCGCTTCCGGGTGCGACATGACGTACTCTTGTACTTCTGTCGTCTGACCCGTGAGCGGACGGAGCTCAGGGATATAGAATGGGTTCGTGATGAAACGGACGTCGAACAATAAGTCGATATCGAGCGGCACTCCGTGTTTGAAACCGAACGACATGAAGTTGACTGTGAACGGGATCCGTTCTTCGTTGAACTGTTGGAGGATGCGGTCCTTCAACATCTGTGGCTTCAAGTCGCTCGTATCATACAACGTGTGGGCCCGGTCACGGAATCCTTCTAACAGTTCGCGCTCCATCTTGATGCCGACGAGTGGCGCATCTTCCGGTGCGAGCGGATGGGACCGTCGCGTCTCCTTATAACGGCGAACGAGCACGTCGTCCCGCGTCTCTAAATACAACAGGTGCGGATGCACGTTCTTCTTTTCCAAATCGTCGATGACGATGAACAAGCTATCGATAAAGTCTCGTGTCCGTGTATCGATGGCGACCGCGATTTTCGGTCGGACCGAGCTGATGACATCAATCAATTGTGGTAAGAGTACCGGTGGCAAATTGTCGACGCAGAAATAGCCGAGGTCCTCGAAACTATTCATGGCGACCGACTTCCCAGCCCCGCTCATCCCACTGATGATGATCAATTCTTCTAATCCTTTAAAGTCTTCCATCTCGCTGACGCCCCCTTAAAATTGACAACCGAGCCGTGTGTGTAGCTCTCTTCATCTAGTATAACGAACGTCCGAAAAAAAGAGAAGGACCGCGGTCCCCCGCAGTCCTACCTTCTTGAATCATGCGTTTTGTTCTTGCAACGATTCGAGGAGTCCCTCGATGAAGTGTTGAGCATTCTGAGCGGCAATCGATCCGTCGTTCGTCGCTGTGACGACTTGACGAAGCGTTTTCTCGCGAACGTCGCCGGCAGCGAAAATCCCTGGGATGTTCGTTTCCATCGCCTCGTTCGTGACGATGTATCCTTGCTCGTTCGTGATGCCGAGGTCTTGGACGAACCCGGTGATCGGGTTCATGCCGATATAGATGAAGACGCCGTCGATCTCGTGGTCTGTCTCAGTCCCGTCAATTGTGCTGACAAGACGAGCCCCACCGACTTTCCCGTCTTTCTCTGTGATTTCTTTCAACGTGTGGTTCCAAATGAAATCGATCTTCTCATTGTCGAACGCACGTTTTTGAAGAATCTTCTGAGCGCGAAGCTCATCGCGACGGTGAACGATCGTCACCTTGTTCGCAAAGCGTGTCAAGAAGACACCTTCTTCAACAGCCGAGTCGCCACCGCCGATGACGAACAAATCTTTCCCTTTGAAGAACGCTCCGTCACATACCGCACAATACGATACGCCACGGCCACCGAGTTCTTCTTCTCCCGGTACGCCGATTTTCTTATACTGAGCACCAGAGGCGAGGATGATTGCACGTGCTTTATAGTCACGGTTGTGCGCATGGACGATTTTATATTGTGTTTCATCCGAGATGCTTTGCACGTCCCCATATGCATACTCCGCACCGAACGCTTTCGAATGGTCGAACATTTTTTGAGACAAGTCAGGACCAAGGATGCTGTCATAGCCCGGATAGTTCTCAATGTCTTCCGTGTTTGCCATCTGACCACCTGGAATCCCGCGTTCAATCATAAGTGTTGAAAGGTTCGCTCGTGAAGCATATAGCGCAGCGGTCATTCCGGCAGGACCGGCACCGATGATAATGACGTCATAAATTTTTTCTTCTGTCATGTTGATTCCACCTCTGCAAGAAATTGATTGCCTTTAGTATAAGAAACCTATAAGGGTATCGTCTATCTTTATGCTTGTTCGAGTGTCCGTTTGAACGAACGGACCGTCTCTGTCAACGTGTCGACCGAGAGATGGAAGGCGTCCGCACAATCTTCGAGAATCAATGCGTCCCGTTTCGTATAAAACATCCAGACGAGCGCAGCGGCCGATGCCGTTACGTCCATGAATGATTCATCAGACAACAGAAGCATCGCGAAACGCTCATAGAAGTCGCCCTCTAGGCTCATCCGTTCCGCTTCGGATACATGTGCTTCAGCCAAGACGAGCGCATCAAACGCACGCTTGATCCGGACGTCTCCGTTGAACGGTTGCTGACAAAGGTCGGCACGACACATCTCTGCGAACGCACGGACCGTCTCGTTTTCCGTCACGGCATTCGTGAGTGCGAGCGCTTCGAACGCTTCGTCATCTTTTAAGTTGGCGATGATTCGGATAATCTCGATTCGAGCCAAGTCGCTCTCTTGACGCAATCCTTGGACGAGCGCCGAACGAAATTCGAGGTTTTCTCGAATGTCGAAGCTTTGTTTCTCTTCAAACTGGTTCATCTCTTCATTGTTCAAGTAGGTGGCTGCCTCTTCAAATCGTCCTGTCTTGTAGGCAGACACGCTGAGCCAATGCCCAAACAATGGGTCCCCACGGAATCCGCGGTCTTTCAATAGACGCAATTCTTCATACGCACGGTCGTAATGTCCGACAAGCGCGAGTGTCGTCGCCAATTTATAACGTAAGTCAATTTGGAGTGGACGGACACGCGTGAGCGGTGTCGACAATTGCATCGCCGCTTCCGATTGACCCGCTTCATGGAGCAAGAGAATCGTGTTCAAGATTGCATGCAAGTTGCCTGGATTTTGGTCGAGCACGTATTCGAGCGTCCGGAATGCCGCTTGGTCATCACCAAGGTAAAAACTGACGACCGACAGATTGTTGTATGCTGGCCAAAACGATGGATATTGACCGATGAGACGCTCGAGTGTCGCCTTTGCCGCAAACAATCGTCCTTTATCGATTTGACGCTGCGCTTCCGTATGCCACGTGATCAATTCGTCTTCTTCCTCGTCCTCGAGCTCTTGTTCGAGTTCGATCAGTTCAAGAAGGGATTGCACAGCTTCCGTGAAGTGACCTTTTGTGTCACAGGCGAGATATTCGGATGCATAGTGCGCCGCTTCCTCATATTGAGAGACATAGGCACAGTTGCTTGCTAAGTGATACAGTGCCTCTGTTGCGGTCTCATCGAGCTCTAATACTCGTTTCCACACGTCATTGGCGTGGTAGACCTCCCCTACTTCAAATAACAGTTCTGCGTACTGTTTATGATAGTCGACGCGATGCGTGGCTGCCGCTGTCGCTTCAGCCATGAAAAAAGTCGCTTCATCCAGGCGACCTTCACGTAACGCACGACGACCTCTATAGTAGTGGAGCTCCGCAGCGAGCGGAGATTCTGGTTCGGGTAGCGTCATTACTGCTTCATAGTTCGCTTCCATATTCTAAATCCTCCACATCATCTCTAAATCTTTTTTAGTTGCAGGGATAAGAATACCGCACTCGAACAACGAGGGCAACTGAAAAAGTTAAAAAAAATTGCGACTATATTCCCTCTATAATGAATATTTTTTACTAGGTTCAAAAATTGTTTTTGAACGAAAATATGATAGCTTCATTTCTGTACATTTATCCATGAAAAAGCGGCATCTCTTTAAAAAAAAGTGATACCGCTCAAGTATTATTGATTCTGTACGAACAAAATGCTCATGAAAACATTTTGCGAAAAATTGTGTCAAATATGTGTCAACGATTGAAGCTTTGAACCGATGACCCGCTCTCCTGGTAAGACGTCACGGTGCACCACCGCGCCCGCGCCGATGACGGCACCGTCCCCGATGGTTACCCCTGGCAGGATGGTAACGTTCGCACCGATTAATACGCCATCACCGATGATGACGTCCCCGATCCGATACTCGTCTACGAGATACTCATGACAGAGAATCGTCGAATTGAATCCGATGACCGTATTGCGACCAATCGTGATACGTTCCGGGAACATGACGTCCGGTGTGACCATGAGAGCAAGGGCACTATATTCTCCGATATTCATCCCGAGGAACGTCTGGTAAAGCCAACGCTTTGCCTTCACCGACGGAAAGTAACGACCGACCAGAACGACCGTCGTGTTTTTGAAGACACGCAGAAAGCGAATCGTCTGATACATTTGCCAAAGCGGATTCGGTCCCTCGATGTGATATCGTGTCGTCTTACGCATGAATACTGACCTCGTCTAGCCACGCCTCGAAATGTTCCATCGAGTCGATGATGACGTCCGGTTCGAGCGATTCGAGGAACGGACGCCCTTTGAGGGCCCAGCCTACAGCGACCGTCTTCGTTCCGGCATTTTTCCCGCTGAAGATATCCGTGTCGTTGTCTCCGACCATGACGGCGCGTTCTGGTGACGAACCGAGCGCCTTGAGCGCACGTTCGACCGGTTCGGCGTGAGGTTTTTCGTTCTCGACGTCATCCGCCGTCACGACGACATCAAACAAGTGGTCGATGTTGAACAATCGAAGCCCGCGCTCGACGACCGGACGACCTTTCGACGTGACGACGCCCATCTTGTATCCTTTCTCATGGAGGCGGTATAGCCCTTTGATGACCCCTGGATACTCCGCGACGAGTTGGTCATGCATGGCGATGTTGAAGCTCCGATAGAAGGCTTGCATCTCTTTCCATTCCGGCTCGTTGAGTTCACGGAACGACTTTTCGAGCGTTGGTCCGATGAATCGATAAATGTCTTCATCCCGATACGTTTGCTCTGGGAAGTAGTAGTCGAACGTATGGCGGAAACTCGCGATAATGAGCGGGTTCGTATCGAGTAATGTACCGTCTAAATCAAATAAGAGCGTATCCATTAATCAAACAATCCTTTCTCTGATGGGTCGTTGTACCGTTTCGCGTTGCGGCGAAGGATCATCATGACGATACCGAATAAGATCAAGGCGATCGACACCATTTGGGCCGCACGCAAATCTCCTGACATGAGACTGTCCGTACGAAGTCCCTCGATATTGTAGCGACCGATTGAGTACCAGATGAGGTACGACAAGAAGATATAACCACGTCGTGGATTGCCAATCATGCGCCACGCGACGAGAAGGATGACCCCGATGATATTCCATACACTTTCATATAAGAAGGTCGGGATATAATAAGTCCCATCAATGTACATCTGATTGACTATCCAGTCTGGTAGCATGAGCGTATCTTGCAAGAAACTACGCGTCGTCTCGCCACCATGTGCCTCTTGGTTCATAAAGTTTCCCCAACGCCCAATGGCTTGTCCAAGAAGAAGCGATGGCGCCAAGATGTCCGTCACTTTCCAGAACGACATCGACTTTCGCATACAATAGACGATGACGACAAGGAGAGCACCGAAGATGGCTCCATGAATGGCAATCCCACCTTGACGAATGTCGATGATTTGTCCGAGGTTCTCTGAATAATAATCCCATTGGAACGTCACGTAATAAATGCGCGCGAAGACGATGCTGATCGGAATCGACCAGATGACGACATCCACGAGTCGTTCCGAATCATAATTGATACGTTTTGCTTCGTATAAGGCGAGGACGAGACCAAGCATCGCCCCAAAGGCGATAATCATGCCGTACCAATAGATTGGCAAAGAGCCAATCTCAAACGCCACACGATCAAATGTCGGTTCTACCATGCTCACAAGTCTCCTTCAGTATCCTGAATCGCGTTCGCGAGACGTTCTGCGAACTCTTCAGCCGTATTGATTCCCATATTTTGCAGACGATAGTTCATCGCTGCGACCTCGATGATGACTGCCAAGTTTCGACCAGGTCGAACGGGGATGGTCAAGAGAGGAACTTCACTGTCGATGATTTTCATCGTATTGTGGTCGAGTCCGACACGGTCGTATACTTTGCCCGCGTCCCAGTTCTCCAAGTTGACGATGAGACTGATCTTTTTATGCGACCGAACCGCACCCGCACCGAACAACGTCATGACGTCGATGATGCCAATCCCACGAATCTCGAGCAGGTGACGAATGAGCTTCGGTGCTGATCCGACGAGGAGATGGTCCCCCGTTTGACGAATCTCGACTGAATCATCGGCGACGAGGCGGTGCCCCCGTTTGACGAGTTCAAGTGCCGTCTCAGATTTCCCGACACCACTCTGGCCCTTGATGAGGACACCGACACCGTAAATGTCAACGAGCACGCCGTGCATCGCTGTCATCGGTGCGAGTTCCATCTCTAGGAAGTTCGTGATTTGTGATTCGATTGAGGTCGTCACCGCATTCGTCCGCATGAGCGGGACGTTTGCCGCTTCCGCTTCTTCTTCGATTTCTTTTGGAATATCAAAGCCACGCGTGATTAAAATTCCTGGCGTCTGTTCCGTACACAAGATTTTAGCGCGCTCACGACGCTTCTCTTCCGAGAGGCTCGCGTAGAATGTCAACTCCGTCTTCCCAAGCACTTGCAGGCGGTTTTTGGCATAGTGCGTATAATAGCCAGCAAGGACGAGACCCGGTCGACTCAGGTCGGGTGTTGCGACCGGTCGATGAAGTCCTTCCTCTCCCGCAATCACTTGAAGTTTAAAACGCTCAACGACTTGAGCGGTACGTACGATATTTTGCATCAGTATCTGCCCCTTTCACGCTCATTATTGTATCATAGCTCTTTCTAAGACGGGCTAGGGAAGTGATCAAGAACGTGTCAAAAAATTGTTGAAACCATCCTATTACACCGTTCGTATGTAGGGTATAGGCTAACTAGGAGGTGGAATAATGGGAGGTTTATTCGGAATTGTCATCTTATTTGCGCTAGTGATTGGAATTGGGTCACTCGTTTACATCATCAAATCGTTAATCGATATGTGGAAAGAATATGCTGCGACGAAAAACGAGACGATCTTGCTCTTGTTCATCTTGAACATCATCGGATTCTTCTTGTCCGGAGCGCTCATCTCCATGATTGTCGCCATCATCTTCTATTGGAATCGCTCGAAGTCGATGCGCCTTCTTGGAATCATTCTCTTGATTGCCGGACCGATCCTCTTCATCGTGTTTGCTATCAGCGCCTTCCCTCTGTTTGATACGCAGATGATGGATTGGCAACAGATGGAGTACGAAATGAATCTATAATCAAAAAATCCCGAAGGCTCAGCCTTCGGGATTTGCTTATTGTTGATGGAACGGATTGTTCAAATCGCCCGGGTCGACGGGATCGACCGGGTCAGCCGGTTCTACTTTATCTTCATCAAGGAATGTGGATGGCGTATAGACCGAACCGTGCTCCAAATCGATCGTACCGGTACGCGTCCCCGCCTCGACTTCGATGCGAGGGGTTTGACCACGACCCGACAAGAATTCCAGACGACGCTGTGCGACGTCCTTACGGTCACGGATGATTTCGAGCTCATCGAGCAAGCAATGCAGACCACCGAAGTTCGTCTCGAGCTCCCCTTCGACCTCGACGCCATGTGGTAACACGAGTCGAATGTTTCCGGCGAGTGACGCGAGTTCAAACTTGGCAGGACGAGCTGTCGCCAGTTCCGCGCGGATGTTTCCGTTCCCTGTCTTGAGGGAGGCTTTATCGTACTTCCCACCGACGATGACGGCACCGTTTCCGGTCCGAACGTGAACGAGTTCCGCTTCGACACCTTCTACCTCGACTGTCCCATTACCAGTGTTCAGTAATAGTTCGGATGCATGCACGTCATGGAGCACGACACGCCCGTTTGCGGTTTGCACACGAACGTTCTCGACATCGAGACCATCGGCACGGACTTCGCCGTTCAACGTCTGAACAAGAAGGCGGTTGAAATGGTGGTGCGGGACGTACAGTTCCACGTGGGCCCGGACGAGTTTGTCACGGAGCGAAACGACGAGACGATCACCAATGACAGAGTGCTTGACCGCAGACTGTAACTGTTCGAGCGCCTTATCCGCGTCTTGTTGACGAAGCGGACGACCCGTGACAATCAGTTCACAATCCTCAGCATCAGACGAGACGATCGTCGCCGACGCATTGAACAGATCGAGCGAGATGTCGCTACCTGTGAACGGGAACGACTTTGAATACGTCACTTCCGGACCAAAGTTCGAGCTGAACGAAAAGTCGCTGTCGCGAAGTTTCGTTACGAGCCCCTCCACTGCAGATGTCAGTTTCGTTGTGAGCGATTCAACCGAATAGGCATCGACCTTTTCTGTATCCTGTCGCTCTTCAAGCGCTTGAACCTGTTCCGGTTCGAGTCGCTCGAGACGTTCGAGTTGCGTCATCGCCTCCTCGATTGTCATCTTGCCTTCCTTCACTTGCTGGAGAATCAGTTCACGCATTTCTTGTTTCACGTTCGTTTTCCCCCTTCAATTTGGTTGCACGTCAATTACCTTCCCGTTTCTCACCATTTCTATACTTATTTCTTTTTTCCTGCTTTCGGGTTCACTCGGGCTGCATCTCGTTCGAGAACCGGCTTCAAATACTTACCGGTATACGAGCCTGACACTTCCGCGACTTCTTCTGGTGTCCCCGTTGCGACGATGAGTCCGCCACCATCTCCACCCTCTGGTCCGAGGTCAATCAAATAATCGGCCGACTTGATGACGTCGAGATTGTGCTCGATGACGAGCACCGTGTCCCCGTTCTCGACGAGGCGTTGCAACACTTTCAACAAGCGCGCGATGTCGTCGACGTGAAGACCGGTCGTTGGTTCGTCTAGAATATAAATCGTTTTCCCGGTCGACCGTTTATGAAGTTCCGAAGCGAGTTTGACACGCTGGGCTTCCCCACCCGAAAGTTCCGTCGCCGGCTGACCGAGTTTCATATAGCCAAGACCGACGTCATAAATCGTTTGAATCTTCCGCTTGATTTTCGGAATCTTGTCAAAGAATTCGAGTCCTTCCTCAATCGTCATATCAAGGACGTCTGCGATCGTCTTTCCTTTGTACTTCACTTCGAGCGTTTCACGATTATAGCGTTTCCCGTGACAGACCTCACACGGAACGTAGACGTCAGGAAGGAAGTGCATCTCGATTTTGATGATCCCATCCCCACGACATGCTTCACAGCGCCCGCCTTTAACGTTGAAACTGAAACGTCCCTTCTTATAGCCGCGCATCTTCGCTTCATTCGTCGAGGCGAAGACGTCACGAATATCATCAAAGACACCCGTATACGTGGCGGGGTTCGAACGAGGGGTCCGTCCGATCGGGGATTGGTCGATATCGATGACCTTATCGATATGCTCAAGTCCTTCAATCTTCTTGTGCTTGCCTGGCTTCGCTTTGGCCCGGTTCATATTGTGCGCGAGCGATTTATAGAGAATCTCATTGATGAGGGTCGATTTACCCGATCCCGAGACCCCTGTTACGGCAACGAACATCCCGAGTGGAATGGAAACGTCGACGTCTTTTAGGTTGTTCTCTTCTGCTTTGACGATCTTTAAGAAACGTTCGTCTGGCATCTTCCGTTCAGCCGGAAGTGGGATGAACTTCTTCCCAGCAAGATATTGACCGGTGAGCGAGTTTTTATTTTTCATCAGTTGTTTCGGCGTCCCGGCCGCAATGACCTGTCCGCCATGTTCTCCTGCGCCTGGTCCGATATCGATCAAGTAGTCGGCTTCCATCATCGTGTCCTCGTCATGCTCGACGACGATGAGCGTGTTGCCGATGTCCCGCATCTGTTTGAGGGTCGAAATCAACCGATCGTTATCACGTTGATGAAGACCGATGGATGGTTCGTCAAGGACATACAAAACACCCGTGAGACGAGACCCAATTTGTGTCGCGAGACGAATCCGCTGCGCCTCCCCACCCGAGAGTGTTCCAGCGGCACGAGAGAGCGTCAAGTAGTCGAGGCCGACGTTATTCAAAAAACTGAGTCGTTCCCGAATCTCTTGGAGGATGAGACGGGCGATGGCGATCTCTTTCTCGCTCAACTGCTCGTTGAGTCCTTCAAAGAACGCGAGTGCGTTCACGACCGATTTCTCCGTCACTTGCCCGACGTGCTGACCCGTGATCTTGACGGCGAGCGACTCTTCTTTCAAGCGATAGCCGTGACATGTCGGACACGCATGTGTCGCCATGTACATTTCCATCTGCTCACGGATATAGTCGGATGTTGTCTCCCGGTAACGGCGCTCGATGTTACGGAGCACCCCTTCAAAGAAAATGGTATTCGTCCGCACTTGACCGAAGTCGTTCTCGTAGCGGAAGAGGAACGATTCCTCCGAAGATCCGTTCAAGACGAGGTCCTGATCACGTTTTGATAGGCGCTCGAACGGCACGTCCATGTCGATGTTGAAATGCTGACACATCGCAGCCAAAAGTTGTGGATAGTACTGGGAACTTGTCGGTTGCCATGCGGCAATCGCCCCCTCCTTCAACGTCTTCGACGGGTCCGGGATGACGAGTTCTGGGTCGACGTCTAGTTTCGTCCCAAGACCATCACACGTCGGACATGCACCGAATGGCGAGTTGAATGAGAACATCCGAGGTTCGAGTTCACCGATGGAGAACCCGCAGATCGGACAGGCGTGATGCTCACTGAAGAGAAGCTCGGTGCCATCCATCTTATCGATAATGACACGGCCGTCCGCAAGACGTAATGCCGTCTCGAGTGAGTCGGCGAGGCGCCCTTCGACGTCAGGTCGGACCACGAGGCGGTCGACGACGACTTCAATCGAATGCTTCTTGTTTTTATCGAGCTCGATCTCATCCGTCAATTCAATTGTTTCACCATTGACACGGACACGAACAAATCCTTCTTTTTTCAAGGAGTCGAATACTTTCACGTGCGTCCCTTTTCGACCCGATACGATTGGCGCAAGAATTTGGAGTCGCGTCCGTTCCGGCAATTCCATCACCTGGTCGACCATCTGTGAGATCGTTTGACTCGAGATCTCGATGCCGTGGTTCGGACAGACCGGCTTCCCGATTCGTGCGAACAATAGACGAAGGTAATCATAAATCTCGGTCACCGTCCCGACCGTCGACCGTGGGTTACGACTCGTCGTCTTCTGGTCAATCGAGATGGCCGGACTGAGCCCTTCAATCGTATCGACGTCTGGCTTATCCATCTGTCCGAGGAACTGTCGGGCATATGCGGATAAGCTCTCGACGTAACGACGCTGTCCTTCCGCATAGATCGTATCGAACGCAAGTGACGATTTCCCGGAGCCGGACAAGCCCGTCAAGACGACGAGCTGGTCACGTGGGATATCGATGTCAATATTTTTTAAGTTGTTGACGCGTGCCCCTTTGATGACAATCGCATTTTTCTTTTCAGCCATTTAATTCCCTACCTTCAACTCCAAGATTAAGTCACGCAATTCGGCCGCACGTTCGAACTGGAGGTCGCGCGCCGCTTGCTTCATTTCTTCTTCCAACTTGGCAATCGCCGCCTCGCGTTCGGCCGGCTTCATCGTACTGAGCGATTCGAGTGCTTCCTCTTCCGCCTCGACCGTCGCCCGAATGACCCCTCGGACGTCCTTTCGAATCGTCTGCGGGATGATGCCATGTTCTTCATTATAAGCCTGTTGAATCGACCGACGACGATCCGTCTCTTCGATGGCCCGCGTCATCGAGTCGGTCACCTTGTCCGCGAACAGGATGACATGTCCGTTCGCATTACGCGCCGCTCGACCAATCGTCTGGATGAGCGAGCGATCCGAACGAAGGAACCCTTCCTTGTCCGCATCGAGGATCGTCACGAGACTGACCTCTGGAATATCGAGACCCTCCCGCAACAAGTTGATCCCGACGAGCACGTCATACTTCCCGAGCCGAAGGTCACGAATGATTTCGATTCGCTCGAGCGTCTTGATCTCAGAGTGCATATAGTTGACCTTGATTCCCGCTTCGCGTAAGTAATCGGATAGGTCCTCTGCCATCTTCTTCGTGAGCGTCGTCACGAGCACGCGCTCGTCGCGCTTGATGCGTTCGCGAATCTGATCCATCAAGTAGTCAATCTGACCTTTGATCGGATGAATCTCGATTGTCGGATCAAGTAACCCGGTCGGACGGATGATCTGCTCAATCATGTTCGGCGTATGTTCGAGTTCGTACGGACCTGGTGTCGCCGAGATGAAAATCGCTTGTGAGACTTTCTTCTCGAACTCATCGAACTTGAGCGGACGGTTATCCTTCGCCGAAGGGAGACGGAAGCCGTGGTCGACGAGCACTTGTTTCCGTGCCTGATCCCCGTTGTACATCCCGCGTACTTGCGGGAGCGTCACGTGCGACTCATCAGCGACGAGTAAGAAGTCTTCTGGGAAGTAATCGAGTAGCGTATACGGAGTCGAGCCTTCTGGCATCAAGTTCAAGTGGCGCGAATAGTTCTCGATTCCTGAACAATACCCCATCTCACGCATCATTTCCAAATCGTAATGCGTTCGTTGCTCGAGTCGTTGCGCTTCTAGGAGCTTCCCTTCTTCGCGGAACTTCTCAAGTTGTTCCTCAAGTTCCGCTTCGATGTTGACGATTGCCTTTTGCAATTTTTCGTCGCGTGTGACGAAGTGGGATGCCGGGAAGATGGCGACGTGATCACGGTCTGCGATGATTTCACCCGTCAACGGATCCATCTCACGGATACGGTCGATCTCGTCTCCGAAGAACTCGATGCGCATGCAGTGTTCGTCACGCGATGCTGGGAAGATCTCGACGACGTCCCCGCGGACACGGAAACGTCCACGCTGGAAATCGATATCGTTTCGTTCATATTGAATGTCGATGAGTTTACGTAACATCTCGTCACGTCCCATCTCTTTCCCGACGCGAAGGCTCAAGACGAGGCTCCGATATTCTTCCGGGTTACCGAGACCATAAATACAGGAGACAGATGCGACGATGATGACGTCATCGCGCTCAAAGAGAGCCGACGTCGCCGAGTGACGCAGCTTATCGATTTCATCATTGATTGAAGCATCCTTCTCAATGAACGTATCCGTCGACGGCACGTACGCTTCCGGTTGATAGTAGTCATAGTAACTGACGAAGTACTCGACCGCGTTGTTCGGGAAGAACTCTTTGAACTCCGAGTAGAGCTGACCGGCGAGCGTCTTGTTATGGGCGAGGACGAGTGTCGGCTTCTTTACTTCTTGAATGACGTTCGAAACGGTAAACGTTTTACCCGTACCCGTTGCACCGAGGAGCGTCTGATACCGGTCACCTCGATTTACACCTTCGACAAGCTGTCGAATCGCTTCAGGCTGGTCGCCTCCTGGTTGAAATTCAGATTGTAATGCAAACGGAATCGATTCCATAAGATACTCCTCACCTTCTCATTTCATAAGTGTCTTGATTATACCATAGACACGAACAAATATTCGCTTATTAGTTTGTAGGTTAATTCATTTTATTTCTTTTTTTCATTCAATCCATTGTTCATTTCTTTTTCCTTTACTGTCTCAAAAGAAACATCTTGTTCCATCCAAATCATCACATCAAGATTTCAACAGAATCACTTTTGTGGCATAAAGCATTGCACTTTTCAGATTGGACTATGTCCCTAGTAAATTGGAATGCTTGAAATATCCGAAAAAACCATCCACTTCGTGAACGTTTCGCTCTGCTTCTTAATTCTTTTGCGAAGTTTACAGCTGTAAATGTGAACATTTGTAGGAAAAAAGTAGGATTTTTAAAAAACACTGTTTTAAAACGCTTACATTTTGGGCATATAATGAAGTGGTAAGTCAAATTGCATAAGGGAGAAAGGGGAGTATCACATGTCAGCATTTGTCAGTGAAATTATTGGTACGATGCTATTGATTCTGCTTGGTAACGGTGTCGTCGCCGGCGTCGTCCTCCGCCATTCCAAAGCGGAAAACTCTGGCTGGATTGTCATCACAATGGGTTGGGGTCTTGCCGTTATGGTCGGGGTCTACGCAGCCGGAATTTACGGAGGCGCTCACATCAACCCTGCCGTCACGATTGGTCTCGCGACAGCAGGCGAATTCCCATGGGCTGATGTCCCACTTTATATCCTCGCTCAGTTTATTGGAGCCATCATCGGGGCATGTTTGGTTTATGTCCACTACAAGCCGCACTATGATGCGACAGACGATCCTGGTTTAAAACTGGCGACGTTCTCGACAGCTCCAGGTATTCGAAGCACGCCGTACAACTTGATTGGTGAGATTATCGGAACATTCGTCCTTGTCTTTGCATTGTTGTCATTCGGGGCAAACACATTCGCAGACGGACTCAATCCACTCATCGTTGGTTTCTTGATTGTATCGATTGGTCTTTCGCTCGGTGGTACGACGGGATATGCGATCAACCCGGCACGTGACCTTGGGCCACGTATCGCACACGCATTCCTTCCAATTAAAGGAAAAGGATCTTCAGATTGGGGTTATTCATGGATCCCGGTCGTCGGTCCGATTATCGGTGCGATTATTGCCGCACTCATCTACGGTATTCTCGTCCCTTAACACATAATTTTGAAGGAGGAAATCACATATGGCGAAAGAAAAACGTTATATTTTAGCATTGGACCAAGGAACGACAAGTTCACGAGCAATCATCTTTGATCATGATGGAAAAATTGTCACAGTCGCACAGCGCGAATTCAAACAATACTTCCCGAAACCAGGCTGGGTCGAGCACAACGCCAATGAGATTTGGGGGTCTGTCCTCGCCGTTATGGCGGAAGCGTTCGGTTCTGCTGATATCGACCCGAATGAGATTGCCGGAATCGGGATCACGAACCAACGTGAAACAGCTGTCGTTTGGGAGAAGGAAACAGGACGCCCTGTCTATAACGCCGTCGTCTGGCAATCCCGTCAAACCGCCGACATCTGTGAAGAGCTGAAAGCAGCCGGTCATTCCGATATGGTCCGCGACAAAACAGGTCTCCTCATCGATGCCTACTTCTCAGGAACGAAAGTCAAATGGATTCTTGACAACGTCGAGGGTGCACGTGAAAAAGCTGAGAACGGCGAACTCCTCTTCGGGACAATCGACACGTGGCTCATCTGGAAACTCTCTGGTGGAAAAGCACACGTAACCGATTACTCGAACGCATCGCGTACACTCATGTACAACATCTACGAGCAGAAGTGGGATGACGAGTTACTCGACATCTTGACAGTGCCAAAATCAATGCTTCCTGAAGTCAAACCGTCAAGTGAAGTCTATGCGAACACGATTCCATACCACTTCTTCGGATTCGAAGTCCCGATTGCCGGAGCTGCAGGTGACCAACAGGCCGCCTTGTTCGGACAAACTTGCTTCGAAAAAGGTGAGGCGAAAAACACGTATGGAACAGGTTGTTTCATGCTCATGAACACGGGAGAAGAAGCCGTCAAATCTGATCACGGTCTCTTGACGACAATCGCTTGGGGCTATAACGGGAAAGTAGAATACGCGCTCGAAGGTTCGATCTTCGTCGCCGGTTCTGCAATCCAGTGGCTCCGTGACGGATTACGAATGTTGAAATCAGCGAAAGACTCGGAACAGTATGCGACACGGATCGAATCAACTGACGGTGTCTACGTCGTTCCTGCCTTCGTCGGTCTCGGTGCCCCGTACTGGAACTCTGACGTCCGTGGTGCCATCTTCGGTCTCACGCGTGGGACAGAGAAAGAACAGATGGTCCGGGCGACAATCGAGTCACTCGCTTACCAGACACGTGACGTCCTCACGTCGATGGAAAATGACTCAGGCATCAACTTGAAGACGCTCCGCGTCGATGGTGGAGCCGTCAGCAACAACTTCCTCATGCAGTTCCAATCGGACATTCTCAACGTCCCGGTCGAACGTCCTGAAGTGAGTGAAACGACTGCACTCGGTGCCGCCTACTTGGCGGGTCTCGCCGTTGGATTCTGGAAAGACCAAGCCGAAGTCAAAGACCAGTGGAAACTCGATAAGAAGTTCGATCCGAACATGGACGAGTCTCACCGTGAAGCCCTATACAAAGGATGGCAACACGCTGTCGAAGCCACAATGGCATTCAAACCTTCAAAACTTGATGTATAAGACGAAAGGGCATCCTTGCAGGTGCCCTTTTTGTATGCAAAAAAGAGTACCCATGACGGATACTCTTACAGTTTACGTAAGCGAACTCTCGGGCTCGTTGGTTCCCCGACGAACAAAATCCCGAGCTCATGTGGATCGGTCTCATACATCGCCCGTTGAACGAATCGGATGTCTCCGTTCAGATTCAACACTTCCAGCTTGATGTATGGCTTATGTTGCTGGAGCGCCTCATAAAAACTGTGCCCTCCGGTGATGACCGTCCCGTTGACTTTATAGATCGATTCACCCGGGATGAGCTGCATCGCCTCTCCAGGCGAGTTCGGTAGCGTGTCGACGATGACCGCCCCACGGTTTCCGTTGATGAAGACGGGTGTCGTTCCCCGATTCTCGCGTTTGATCCATTGTAAGCCGAGCTCATAGAGGACGAATAGCGTCAATACTACATAGTCGACATATGGAATCTCAAACGCATATGAGAGGCCGAATAGACCGAGAGCGATCAAAGCGAGTACGGCACGATAATTGCTCAGTCGTGCGAGAAGCGTTCCTGGTAGGGCGCCGGTCGACAATAAACTGACCCCGATGGGAATCGGAAGAATGATGGGCACCATCGGCCAGTCGAGACCGAACATCGGTGGCACGAAGACGACGAGCGGGAAAAACCAAATCCGTTTGACGACATGCCCTCCGATAAACTGCCCCCGTTTCGACAAGATCAAGGTCGGGGATGTCTCTTTTGGTCCGTTCCAGCGCAAGAGAATCGCTTCAGCAAGGGTGACGAGGCCGAATGTGAGCGCATAGACCGTCCAATCGACCTGAGCGAGTGCTGCTACCCAATCACGAAGCACCCCATATGCGACAACATCGCGTAACAAGACGACCCCAAACAACACGAGAAGAGGCAGCACCGGATTAAAGAATCGCGGATGCATCGTCAAGACGACGAGCGTATAGAGAATCGTGAACGAGACGGCCCACTCAAACGTGATGGTCGTCTCGAGTAAAATCGTCACGGCCGATGAGAGGACCGCTAACAGAAGACTCGGCCAGATGAAATGTCTCCATTCCGACTTCGGTGAGCGACGTCTCGAACGGAACATGGCCCGTTCTCGCTTGACCCGTGTCAGCGATATGTATGTAAGGGCGACAAGTGTCACCCAAAACAGCGGACTACCTAACAACGTCAATAAAGCCGTAACACCCATTCGTACAACTTCCACGCGGTCCAACCCTTTCTTTCATACAACGTTATTTTGCGGCTTCTTCAAGCGCACGATTCAATTGGGCGTCATTCGCCTCATCTTGAATCGCTTCGAGCAACTTCGCTTCGAGTGCAGAGGCTGTCTCTTCATCGACAGTTCCAGAAGCCTCGAGACCATTGTCTGTCTGGAATGCTTTCACGGCGTTCGCCATCGTGTCCCCGTAATATCCCGGCTGACCGCCTGGCTCATAGCCGATTCCAGTTAAAATTTTATGCAAGTTCGAGACGGCGTCACCGTAATCTCCGACTTGGAGCGACTCTTCTTCTGTCAGGACACGGGTCACGTTGAAGAAGTCCGGTTGCTCCACTTCAATGTCCGGCTCGATGCCCTTCTTGTTAATCCAATTTCCGTCCGGTGTGAGCCACTTGCTCGTCGTCAATTTCAAGTTACTGCCGTCCTCTAAGTCGAACGCCGTCTGGACGACACCTTTTCCGAACGTCTTCGTCCCGATGATGGTCGCGCCTGCTCCTTCTTTCATCGCACCAGTCAAAATCTCAGATGCCGAGGCAGAACCCTCATCCGTCAAGACAAACAGGTCATACGGTTTCGCTTCACGAGCGCGACCGTTTTGTGCATCACGGTCACCGTCCGCATTCTCGATTTGGACGACCGGTTTTGAGGTCGGGACGAACCCTTCCGACATCTCGATGACGGCAGGCAAGAGACCTCCCGGATTTCCACGAACATCGATGATCAAGCTATCGATTTCTTCTGACTCGAGTTGCTCGAGTTGTTCGAGGAATTCATCAGCCGTCGGTTCTGAGAATTGGGTGACTTGGAGATACCCAATCTTTTTACCGTCTTTCTCTTTCACTTCAGAGAAGACCGTCTCGATTGGAATCGTGTCACGTGTGATCTCATAATCCGCCGTCTGACTGCCACGGCGAATCGTCAACGTGACGGTCGTCCCTTTTTCGCCTCGAATCAATTGGACGGCTTCCTGTACATCCATCCCTTCGATCGACTCCCCGTCGACCGCTGTGATGATGTCGCCAGGACGAAGTCCCGCCTCTTCAGCCGGAGCGCCTTTGATCGGAGCGACAATTAGGATGTCCTCTCCTTTCTTCTCCAAAGTCGCGCCGATTCCTTCAAAACTCGATTCAATCGAGTCCGTAAATTGTGACGTTTCTTCCGCATCCAAGAAATCCGAATACGGGTCGTTCAGCGCTGCGGTCATCCCGTCGAGCGCACCGGTCAATAAATCGTCTTCTGAGATGTCCTGTAACGAATGTTCTTCAATCAAATTACGTACTTGGTCGACTTTATCCCAGCCTTCCGCATTCGTTTGAATGGGAAGCGATGTGTCTGTAAACGCCATCGTCGCAAGGCCTGCACCGGCCCCAGCCACGAACGTTGTGCCAGCGAGTAGTCCTGCGGTTGAATTTTTCACGGGTTGGTCCCTCATTTCTCTTTGTAAGTCTTTTCATTAGTATAGCAAAAACTAGAGGAAAAGCGGACGCGTTCCACATATTTGGGACGCGTCCGCTTCTGTCAGTATCCAATATACGGGGCTGGGTCAATCGCGTTCGGCTGTCCCGGTGCCCATTTTCCTCGGTGTAACTCAAAATGAAGATGGGGACCGGTCGACCAGCCGGTATTGCCGAGCGTTCCGACCGTCTGTCCCGCCGCCACTTGTTGACCGGCTCCGACTGTGATCGCATTTAAATGGGCATAGACGGTCGTCCAAATCTCACCGTTGATGACATGCGAAACGAAGACGACATTTCCATATCCGGTCGCCGGTGCCGCCTTGATGACGACACCTGGTGCGCTTGACACGATTGGTGTTCCAGACGCATTGACGAGGTCGATGCCCTTGTGAATCTCCGGCACACCTGTCAACGGGTTGTCTCGTGGACCGAACGGACTAGACACATAACCGGACACAGGACGAACGAATCCCGTGGACGTGGACACATTCGTCGGTGTTTCGGTTGGTGCGGTCACTTCTGGTGCCTCCTCGACCTCCGACTCACGGGCTTCCGCTTCTGCTTGTGCTCGCTCTTCAGCGGCACGCGCCTCAGCTTCACGTTTGGCACGTTCCGCCGCCTCTGCGGCTTCTCGTTCGGCAGTCGCAATCGCCTCTAGTTGTTCACTGATGATGCGGTTCTGTTCAGCCATGACCGCCTGTTCTTCACTGCGCGTCATCTTTTCGAGCTCGAGCTGCTCTACTTGTTCGTTCAGTTCAACCAACAGGTCACGTTTCTTCTCGGCCGTCCGGTCAAGGTCTTGCTTGGTGATGACGAGCTCGCGCTCTTTTTGCTTGATGAAAGAGAGCTGGGTACGTTGTGTCGACTCGAGCGACTCCAAACGTTCCATCTCACTCATATAATTATGTATGAGCTCCCGGTCCTGTTCAGCGATCGTGCGGGCCGTCATAGCCCGTGTCACGAAGTCGCCGAAGGAACGGGACTCAAAAATGACTTGTAAATAGGAAGTGTCTTCATGTACTTGCAAAACGCGAAGGCGCTCGTTCACGAGTTCCTTCTGGCTTTCCAAGTATTCTTCCTGAACGGAAAGTTGTTGGCGGGTCGACTCGAGTTCTGCCCTGGCTGTATCGACCTCATGCTGCTGAATGGCGATTTGTTCGCTCAATTCATTCAATCGGTCGTCGACGACGTGTATTTCCGTCTTCACGGCATCACGCTCTGCCTCGGTGATCTCGAGTTCGGCATCCGTCTCGGCCTGCGCTTTTTTCGACTCCTCCAACTCATTGGACAGTTGATCTTGTCGAGCTTTCAACGTGTCTTTCTCTGTCGCCATGACCGGCATGGCAAGTAACGATACACACAACCCTAGCGCAAGCGAACGTTTCATCCGCCAACTCCTCCTTATTTAAGTTAGATTTTCAAGAAACGACCGAGCGATGTCGTCGATCCCCAGATTCCGATGAACGCACCGAGTGCAAGTAAAACAAGCGATACTTGGACTGTTAGCGTCGATGGATCAATCAACTTAAATATATCACTATTCAATTGATCAAGCGATGGTTGTAAAGCACTATATGCAACGTCATATCCGAAATAAATGACAAGAATCGGGACGAGAGCCCCAAGCATTCCAAGGAGCAATCCTTCGATAAAGAACGGCCAGCGGATAAAGCTGTTTTTCGCTCCGACGAGTCGCATGATTTCAATCTCACGGCGACGCGAGAAGATTGTCATTTTAATCGTATTTGAGATCAAGAACATCGCCATCAATGTCAAACCGACAATCAACGCGAGTCCACCGATGCGAATCCCGTTGAAGAAGGCAAACATTTTATCGATGTAGTCTTTTCCGTATTTCACATCGTCCACATTATCGAGTGAACCGACCGATTTGGCCACTTCCTCTAGTTCTGTCGGGTCTTGTGCTTTGACGATATAGCGGGCGTGGAGCGGGTTGTCTTTTTCAACCGTTCCGTATGCAGCCGCATCATCGCCAAGCTGGTCTTGGAACTTCGCTAGCTCATCTTCTTTTGAACTGAACGTGACCGTCGAGACACCCGGCACCTGTTCAATGTTCTCCCCGAGTTTCTCAACCGAGTTCTCATCCGCTGTACGAGTGATGAACACTTGAATCTCGACATCATTTTCGACGTTATCTGAAATTTCATTGATGTTGAACATGACGAGTGCGAATACACCGACAAGTAGCAACGTAATGGTCACGGCACTAATCGCCGCGAACGACATCCATCCATTCCGAAGTGTTCCTTTGAACCCTTCACGCAAATGGCGCAATCCAGTCTTAAATATCATAGCCATATGCTCCTTTCTCTTCATCGCGCACGACTTTCCCGTTCTCAATCGCGATGACGCGGTGACGAATCTTATCGACGATGTCACGGTTGTGTGTCGCCATGACGATTGTCGCTCCGCGGCGGTGAATCTCTTCAAACACTTCCATGATGCCCCATGCTGTTTCCGGGTCTAAGTTCCCTGTCGGCTCATCGGCGATGATCAATTTTGGCTTATTGACGATTGCGCGAGCAATCGAGACACGTTGTTGTTCTCCACCTGATAGTTCGTCGGGATAGTTGCGCGCCTTGTTCTTCAATCCGACAAGGTTCAACACATCCATGACTTGTTTCCGAATCGAAGACGTGTCCGCTCCTACAACTTCTAATGCGAACGCTACGTTCTCATATACCGTAAGTGACGGCAACAATTTGAAGTCTTGGAAGATAACGCCGAGTTGACGGCGTAGCTTCGGTACGTGTCGGTTTTTAATTTTCCCGACATCGAGTCCGTCAATCAACAATTGACCGGCTGTCGGCTTCTCCTCACGATAAATCATCTTCATGAACGTCGACTTTCCGGCACCGGAAGGCCCGACGACATAAAGGAACTCGCCGTCGCGAATTTCTAGATCGAGGTCATCCATGGCGACGACGCCGTTCGGATATACTTTACTGACTTTTTGCATCGAGATCATAACGTATTCCCTACCCTTTTTAAATTATTTTTAAGCATCTATGACGAATTTGAATCGATTATTTTAGTTACTGTATATTTCGCCTAGAGTCTTTTTTACAGGAAACGGCTCCCTCTGTCAAGGTGTCGCTTTTTTATGTTAGCCTGGTCAAAAAATCATCTAGGGCATATGTTGAAGCGACTACAATTATATCAATCCGACTTTTAAAACACCATTACAGGATTGTTTCAGTTCGATTGAGTTCGATGTGAAAATGTCGCGAAGAACCTCACTTTCTTAATCTCCCAGAGAATGTTGAAACCGCACTTCAAAAGGGTGCTCCCTAAGGAACACCCTTCACCAATACGCCACATTTAATCGTGTGGTTTTTCTTTCAATGCATCAAACGGCGACTTTTTCCGTTTCCGATACTTGATATGAATCGTTGAGGATTCATAGTCATCGGAAGCCCGGATATCCCGACTCGATACGCGGACGAATGACCAAGCAAGAAGGAACATGATGAGGATAAGCGGGAATCCACCGACGATACTCGCTGTCTGGAGCGCCTCTAGTCCGCCGAGGAACATGAGCGTGAGCGGCATGATAGCAAGCGCGAACGCCCAAAAGAGACGGTTCCAGACAATCGGCTCATCCTCGACATGTTTTTGCGTGACCGATGCCAAGATGTATGATGATGAATCGAACGTTGTCGCCAAAAAGATAATGGCAAGAAGCGTAAAGACGCCGATGACGACTTTCCCGAAAGGCAATTGGCCGATGATGGCGATGATTGTAGGTGCCGGGCCATTCGCCGCCATGTACCCGACAACATCGAACGTCCCACTTAGATGAAGGTAGAGCCCGTAGTTTCCGAGAATCCCAAAGAACAAGATGCATCCGAGCGTTCCGTACACCATCGTCCCAAAGATCATATTCCGAATCGTACGACCGCGTGAGATACGGGCGACGAACAATCCGACGAATGGTGCATAGACAAGCCACCATGCCCAATAGAACACCGTCCACGATTCCGGGAACCCGGTCGATGTGAAGCCACCGAAGTCACCGAACGGTTCCATCCACGTTGCCATCCGGAAAAAGTTATCCATGACGATTCCGACTCCATTGAACGTCGTCTCCATAATGAATCGAGTCGGACCAAAGATAAGCACGAACGTCAAAATCCCAAGGGCGAGCCAGATGTTCAAGTCACTGAGTACTTTGATGCCACCCTTCAGTCCAATGTAAGAACTGATGGCGAAGATGACCGTACAAATCAACATGATGACGGCCTGCATCCCGAGCGTGACGGGAATCCCTGTCAGTTCGTTGACCCCTTCGGCAATCATCGGGGTACCGAGGGCGAGCGTCGTCCCGGCACCACCTAATAATCCAAAGATAAATAAGATATCAATCAATTTACCGAGGGGTCCATCTGCCCATTTTCCGATAACGGGACGTACCGCTTCACTTACCTTTAAGACGGATTTCTTACGGACGTAAAAGAAATAAGCGATCGGCAGTGCCGGTAACGTATAGATTGCCCAAGCGATCGGTCCCCAGTGGAACATCCCATATGCTGTCGACCATTGAATCGCTTCCGGTGACTCCGGTGTCAGCCCGAACGGCGGACCTTCATAGTAATAGACCCATTCGATGACGGACCAATAGAGGATGCTGGACCCGATGCCGGCAGCAAATAACATCGCCGCCCAAGAGAATGTACTAAATTCGGGTTCTTCATCTTCACGACCTAATTTGATATGACCATTCTTACTGAAGGCAATGAAAATCAAAAATCCGAACGCACCTAAGCCCATTGCTAAGTACAACATGCCGAAGTTAGAGGTCATGTATTCGTTCGCCGCACCGACCCACGCTTTACCGGTCTCTGGGAAGAAGATGAGCGGTAACGTCACCCCTAACAGTAATACAAACGAGCCGATAAAAGTCGGCCAGTCAATCAGTTTCGTCTTCAATCGTCATCACTCCATTTCCACTATGTCTCACGTTACCTTAACAATATTTCCCCAAGCCTTAACACCCAAAACAAAAAAGCATGAGGTGTGTTCCACCTCATGCTGTCGAATCTTATTTTTTCTCAGCGAGCCAAGCGGCGACCGCTGTGATCTCTTCGTCTTTTTCAATGACGTTCGCAGGCATCGCGCCTTGACCGTTTCGAATGACGTTTTCAATCTCTTCTGCCGACAGACGAGCACCGACTTGCTCGAGTGACGGACCACTCATTCCTTCAAGGTTCGCACCATGACATGCCGCACAGTTTTGTGCGTATACCGCTTCCGCGTCAACCGATGCCGTGTTCGAGCCCGAATCCCCGTTGCTCGATGTATCCTCTTCTTCACCGCCGCCACATGCGCCGAGTGTCAGCATGGCGCCGAGGCCGATGGCCATCATCCATTTTTTCATAACCACGTTCCCCTCCTAAGTTGTAGAAATGACCTACATTTACCATTATAGCCGTTAACGTATGTTTTCTAACCTAATCTCACGAAAAGTACACAAAGATTCCACAACTTACGGCACGTTGATGTAACGCTTATCAGACGTAAACCCTTGTCCGAGCACCTCATGTGCCTCACTGAAGACGAGGAACGCCTCTGGGTCGATCCGACGGATGATTTCCTTCAATCGACTCACCTCGCTCTGACGGACGACGATCATGAGCATCGGACGGTCGAGACGTGAATACGCTCCGATCGCTTGGATCTCTGTCGCTCCGCGGTCAAGCTCCTCGAAGACGGCCCGGACGATAAAGTCCCGCTTCTCCGAGATGACGTAAGCCATCTTGTCCTGTGTGAACCCGAGCTGGACGAAGTCGATCATCTTGACCGTGATGAATAACGCGATGAGTGCATAGAGTCCGGTCGTGAACGAGAACGTCAAGGCCGCGGTCAAGACGACCATGCCATCGAGGATGGCGATACAGAGATAGAGCGGGATGTGCGTGAACTTATGTAAGACCTGCGCGATCAAGTCCATCCCCCCTGTCGAGGCGCGCCCCCGGAAGATGAGCCCGAGTCCGACCCCGACGCCGACACCACCGAAGATGGCCGCGAGGAGCGTATCGTCCACGGCCGCACCGGCATCGATCGCCTCATAGAAAAGAATGACACCCGGTAAGAAGATGGAGCCGACGAGCGACTTCACCCCGAAGCCGAGTCCAAGGATGGCCCAACCGATAATCAAAAGTAACACGTTAGCCACGAGCTGGAACGCCCCCGGCGAGATGCCGAACAGCTCATACGTGATGACCGAGATCCCGCTCACCCCGCCTGATGCCAGATTGTTTGGCAACAGAAATAAGCTGAAGGCCGAGGCGACGAACACTGAGCCGGTCAACAAATACAGATAGTCTTTGACGATTTGCTTCATTAAAGAAAGTCTCCTTTACACACAACATGGCCCAAAGACGGGTGTCTTTGAGCCACATGCATCACATATTTGTTTTACGAAGGTAGGCATCGATGAACGGCATGACGTCGCCGTCCATGACGCCACTCGTGTTCCCGACTTCATAGTTCGTCCGGTGGTCTTTGACCATCGAATACGGGTGGAAGACATACGAACGGATTTGGCTACCCCAACCGATGTCCGTCTTTTCCCCACGGATCTCGTCGAGTTTTCGTTGCTGCTCGTCGAGTTCGCGTTGGTACAATTTCGCTTTCAACATCTTCATCGCCGACTCACGGTTCTTGATCTGTGAGCGCTCGGTCTGACACGAAACGACGACGCCCGTCGGCACGTGCGTGATCCGGACGGCAGAGTCCGTCGTGTTGATGTGCTGACCGCCGGCACCTGATGCACGGTACGTGTCGATACGGAGGTCTTCTGTCCGTACTTCGATCTCGATGTCGTCATCGAATTCCGGCATGACGTCACATGACACGAACGACGTATGACGACGACCTGACGAGTCGAATGGCGAGATGCGGACCAAGCGGTGAATCCCTTTCTCCGCCTTCAAGTAGCCGTATGCGTTATGACCGACGATGCGGAGCGTGACCGACTTGACGCCCGCCTCTTCACCCGGGAGGTAATCGACCGTCTCGACTTTCCAGCCTTGTTTGTCAGCGAAACGTTGATACATCCGAAGGAGCATCGATGCCCAGTCCTGTGACTCGGTACCGCCCGCACCCGGGTGCAATTCGAGGATGGCGTTGTTCGCATCGTATGGTCCGTTCAAGAGGATCTCGAGTTCGAAGTCATCAAACTCCTTCTTGAGCGCTTGAATCGATTCCCCGAGCTCTTCTTGCATCTCGGCGTCCGGCTCTTCCTTGATGAGTTCGAGCGTCACTTCGCCGTCCTCATGTTGATTGGCGAGGTCTTGATACTTGTCGACCATCGCTTTGAGTCCGTTTGACTCATCGATGACTTTTTGTGCCTTCTCCTGGTTGTCCCAGAAGTCAGGATACGTCATCTCGTTCTCGAGCTCGGCGATACGTGCCTCTTTCTCTGTCAAGTTGAGAGACGCTCTGTAATTCTCGAGGCGTTTCGCCATCGCCTCTAGTTCGTTCCGAATATCTGAAATTTCCATAGTGTGATTCACCTTTCCGTAGGAAAGAGGCGAGCGGACCCGCCTCTTCAATAATTAAGCCTGTTGTCTACCGTGACAGTTTTTGAACTTCTTGCCAGAACCGCACCAGCACGGGTCGTTCCGGCCGATGCTGTCTTCTTTCGAACGACGGACCGGCTTCTTCTTGACAGGTGCATCGCTCTTGCCTGATACGGCGACTTCCTCTTCGACGACTTTCTCGCGGCGGAGGTTGTCCCCGACTTCGGCACGAAGGACGAAGCCTGTCACTTCTTCTGCGATTGCCGCATTCATCGCGTCGAACATGTTGATCCCTTCCGCTTGGTACTCACGAAGCGGATCGTTCTGTCCGTAAGCGCGGAGATGAATCCCTTGACGCAACTGGTCCATATGGTCGATATGAGCCATCCAGTGCGAGTCGACGGCACGGAGTACGATGATCTTCTCGAACTCGTTGAAGCGTTCCGGCGGCGCGAGTTCTCGTTTCGCCTCATACTGCTCGTTCACGCGCTCCATGAGAAGTTCGATGATTTCTTCACGTTCTTTGCCGAAGAAGTCTTTGCCTTCGACCGTCTTCTCGAGCGCGAGCGTCTGGTTGGCCCAGTGCGCGAGCTCGTCGATGTTCCATTCTTCCGGTACGAGTTCGATCGGCGTGTATTGTCCGACACCGAGTTCGACCGTCTGCGCCATCATCGAACGGACGATATCCGTGACCGACTCGTTCTCGAGGATGCTCGAGCGGTCCTTATACATGACCTTCCGTTGGTCGGCCATGACGTTGTCGTAACCGAGAAGCTGCTTCCGCGCATCGTAGTTATTTCCTTCGACACGTTTTTGCGCTGACTCGACCGCTTTCGAGACCATGCGGCTCTCAATCGGTTGCGTGTCATCCATCCCGAGACGCTCCATCATGCTTTGGAGGCTATCCGTTCCGAAGCGACGCATGAGCTCGTCTTCGAGTGACAAGTAGAACTGGGATTTACCCGGGTCCCCTTGACGACCCGCACGACCACGGAGCTGGTTATCGATTCGGCGTGACTCGTGACGCTCTGTCCCGATGATGTAAAGACCACCGAGGTCGATGACACCTTCTCCGAGCTTGATGTCGGTACCACGACCGGCCATGTTCGTCGCAATCGTGACGGAACCTTTTTGACCGGCATTCTCGATGATTTCCGCCTCACGGGCGTGGTTCTTCGCGTTCAAGACATCGTGACGAATCTTCTTCTTTGTCAAGAGTTTGCTCAAGTATTCAGACGTCTCGACGGCGACCGTACCGACGAGGATCGGTTGTCCCGTTGCGTGGACTGCCGAAATTTCTTCGACGACGGCTTTGAACTTGCCTTCCATCGATTTGAAGATGAGGTCTGCCTTGTCATCGCGAAGGATCGGTTTGTTCGTCGGAATCGTCACGACCTGCATGTTGTAGATGTTACGGAACTCTTCTTCCTCTGTCTTCGCCGTACCGGTCATCCCGGCAAGCTTCTCGTACATCCGGAAGTAGTTCTGATACGTGATTGTCGCGAGCGTCATCGATTCGCGTTGAATCTCGACGCCTTCTTTCGCCTCGATCGCCTGGTGAAGACCTTCCGAGTAGCGGCGTCCGTCCATGACACGACCCGTGAATTGGTCGATGATCATGACTTGCCCCTCACGTACCATATAGTCGATATCGTGATGCATGACCGCGTTCGCACGAAGGGCGAGCCCGACGTGGTGGTTGACGGCGACGTGCTCGATTGCGAACAGGTTGTCGATGCCGAAGAACTTCTCGGCGAGGTCGACCCCTTGGTCCGTCAAGAGGACCGATTTCGTCTTCACGTCGACCGTATAATCGTCTCCTTCTTTCAACGTACGGACGAACGCATCCGCGCGTGTGTAGAGTTCTGTCGATTTTTGAGCCGATCCCGAGATGATGAGCGGAGTACGCGCCTCATCGACGAGGATTGAGTCGACTTCATCGACAATCGTGTAGTAGAGCTCACGTTGAACACGGTCTTCCTTATAAAGGACCATGTTGTCACGGAGGTAGTCGAATCCGAGCTCGTTGTTCGTCGAGTACGTGATATCACAGTTGTAGGCCGCCTGTTTCTCGACACGGTCCATGTTCGACACGTTGAGGCCGACCGAGAGACCGAGTGCGAAGTAGAGCGGCTCCATGAGTTCTTTATCTCGTTTCGCCAAATATTCGTTGACCGTTACGACGTGTACGCCACGGCCAGTGAGCGCGTTCAAGTAGACAGGAAGCGTCGCGACGAGCGTCTTCCCTTCACCGGTTTTCATTTCGGCGATGTCGCCGTTATGGAGCACATAGCCCCCGATGAGCTGGACACGGTAATGACGCATGCCGAGCACACGCTCCGATGCCTCACGACAGACCGCGAACGCCTCCGGCAAGAGATCGTCAAGTGTCTCGCCTTTCGCCAGACGTTCCCGGAACTCTTCCGTCTTCGCCTGAAGCTGTTCGTCGGACAATGCTTTGATTGGTTCGGCGAACGACTCGATCAAGTCGGCCGCTTTCTCTGCTTTTTTCAACATTCGTTTCTGTGGAGCAAATAACTCTTTCAAAAAGTTCGCCATACTCATATCTCCTCTGCACTCACTAAAAAATGCATGTTTTTTCCCTAATGTACAGTTTAACCGAAGTGGTGCCACCTTTCAAGGAAAGGCAAAAGGAAACGACCCCCCGAAGCCGGGAGGTCGTGTAGTGTCATGTATATTATTCAGGTTCGATCAAGCCGTACTTCCCATCTTTACGACGGTAGACGACGTTCGTGTTGCCCGTTTCTGCGTCAGAGAAGACGAAGAAGCTGTGACCGAGCATATCCATTTGAAGAATCGCCTCTTCCGTGTCCATCGGTTTCAACGTGAAGCGTTTCGTCCGCACGAGTTCGAGTTCTGCCTCGTCCTCATCGTAAACGGCCGGTGCATCATCAGGTCCTTCTAAAGACTTGAAGTACTCGCCGACGCCACCTTCTTTCCCGCGTCCTTTACGGTTGAGTTTCGTTTTGTGTTTACGGATTTGACGTTCCAATTTATCGACGACGAGGTCGATTGCCGCATACATGTCGAGGTTGATGTCCTCAGCACGGAGCAACAAGTTCGGCATCGGGATCGTCACTTCCACTTTTTGTTTCTCGTTATACACTTTCAAGTTGACGTAAGCCGTCTGTGCATCCGTAGGAGTTGTGAAATACCGAGTCAACTTCTCCAGCTTTTTCTCGACATAGTCTTTGATTGCTGGTGTGACCTCAATGTTTTCGCCGCGAATGTTATAAATCATCTGAACTCCTCCTTAGAAATAACCGCTTGAACCAATGATTCGTCGAACGAGACGGAATCTCCTGCTTCATTTCTTAAAAAAGAAAGGGGAATCAGGTGGCTCACTCATATTATACCCCGAAAACGCTACGATTGAAAACGTTATCATCAGAAAATAATGACAATTTTGTTCCGAATTCAACATTTCCTAGAACGAGCGAAAGGTATAGAAAGAAAATACCCATTCCACTCATTTTTAAACGCCTTTTTTTATTATGTAGACAAAATAAAAAGCCGACTCCCAAGGGAGCCGGCTTCGTGGTTTGAAATTATAATTTTACAACGTTAGCCGCTTGTGGGCCACGCTCGCCATCAACGATTTCAAACTCTACATCTTGACCTTCGTCAAGTGATTTGTAGCCTTCAGATTGGATTGCTGAGAAGTGTACGAACACGTCTTTGCCGCCTTCAACTTCGATGAATCCAAAACCTTTTTCTGAGTTAAACCATTTTACTTTACCTACCATGTGTAAATCCATTCCTTTCACCATTGGAGAATACAGAGGATTGTCCTCTACGGCTAATCTTACCACCTTCTTGTAAACGTGACAAATACTTTCTCAAATATTTGTAAACGTTTCGTCATTTGGCTTTCATTGGAATTATATTTCCCTACTTTTCATATTGTCTTGTTGAATTTACATTTTTTGTGATATATCATTAAAGGGATGATTTAGGTTTGTGCCGTTTGTCTTTAGCCGATCCTGAAAATCTAATACGAGGAGGATGGTGCAGCGTATGCGCTCCTACTATTCTGAGGAAAAATATCGCATCACAAAGCGAACCGTGGCGATTCTCCCTTGCTTTGACATCATGAAGCAGTCACGGATCATTCTCGAGGATGGCACCGAGATTTCAACCCCGCTCCGGCCGTACCAGTTGTTGCAACTTTCTTGCCGCCAGTACAACAGCTCGATCGAGGAAAGAATCTTCATCGCCAAACGCGTCGCCGGCGTAAAAGGGAAAGTTCCTGTCGTGATTGAACCGACAACCGGACTCGTCTTCTTCCCGACGAAGTCTCCAAAACGAGACGATTGTGAATGGTATGCCTGGTCCCATATTCGAGACATACTGAACATTGAGGGTGAGCCGAACGGGCTTGTCCTCACGACCGATGGACATCAAATCCAAACGAACGCAACACCGTACGTCCTCCGGAACCAACTGAAAGCGACAGGTGAACTCGTCGCCCGGTTCCAACAATTGAACGCGAGCCCCGTGCTCGAGTCCTGACACGCCTTCCGTCGAAAAGACGGAAGGTTTTTTTCTATTGTTTCGCTTCATTTTTTTAAAAAGAGGTCGATATTATGGTCGAGGTGACAAACATGCAAATTCAAGCCCAAGCGACCGCCGTCAGTTCGGTCTTACCAGGCATCCAGACGAACCGGACGTACAAGGCCGAGCTCGTCAAACAGACAGGACCCGACTCCGCGATCGTCAAGATCAACGGTGAAGAAGTCGAGGTCACATTTAAAGGCGGGCTTCCGAAGACGAACCCGTTCCAAGTGACGCTCGCCGAACAGGACGGCGTCTTGATGGCGACCGTCGTCCCTCCAAAGGAAGAGACACTTGAATCCGCACCACCTGCGTCCGCGTCGTCAAAACTTGACGCGAAGATCCAGACGCTCCTCGCTTCCCTTCCACCTGAAGTACGAAGCGCGGTCAGCCGCCTGCTACAATCCGGACGCTTGCCGATGAACGAAGCTACGGTACGCCTTCTCGAGACGGCGTTCAAAGGAGACATGCGGGACGTCATCCTACATTTGAAGACGCTCGATACGCAGACCGTCCCTCGTGAGATGGCGCGGGAGATTGCCGTCCTCTCTTTGAACGAAGCGAGACAACAGATTACACCGCCGGCGCCGAACGCCCCTTACCCACAAAAAGAGCGGTATGTCGAACTCGTCAATCTGTCACGTCCCGTGAGTGAACGCGTCACGCCGACACCGGAAACAATCGACCGGGTCATCCGTGACCTCACGCCGACGACACCGATATCATCGCGTCCGATTGAATCTGAATCGCGCCAAGCGATGCCGCTTCCTCCAATCAACGGGAAGCAAGTGATGGTGAAAGAAGTGACGTCACATCTCGCGACCGTCACGAACACGTTCCGAAGCGAGCAGGCGACGGTGACGAAACAACTCGGACAAGTCGCCGCGTTGATCGAGTCGAACCCACATGCGGCACGCCCTGCCCTCGAGACCGTCTCGACCCGTCTGACGCAACTCGTCCAAAAGACGGACGCCTTGCTTCACACCGACGTGACGCAAGAGAAGCAACTGGTCGCCATGACAGCCAAACTCGACGTCGCGTTGTCGTTGCTCGCGACGAAACCGCAAGAGAGTGCGACACTTGTCAAAGAGGTCCGGGCGGCACTGAATGACTTCCGCTATGCGCCGAACCAGGCACGTATCGAATATATCCCGCACGGAGCGACACGCGCCGGTGAGATGCCGACCGTCGCGCCACTCAAGCTCGATTCGACATTATCCGGACGACACGTCCAGGAAGTGGCACAACGCGTGCAGGTGCAGGCACAACTTGCCCAAGCGACATCCAATACGCCGACATCGGCTTTATCGGTACGTGGAGATACGACAAACCCTGAGGCACAACGCCTCACCTCGTTCTTCCAAGTCCAACAGACGCTCAACCGCCTTGATGGCGGTCAGCTCCATCAACTCTTGTTCGCCCTACCGGCAAAAGTGCAAGAGATCGACACGGGAATCCATGTTCATATCCAAAACCAGGAGGCCGGGGACGTTGTCGACTGGGAGAACAGTGTCCTCTACATTCGTTTGGAGACCCCTCGCCTTGGAGAAATCGGCGTCAAGCTCGAGGCGAAAGACCGAAACCTCCGACTCACGCTCGAACATGACGATGCGACGGTCGAACGTCTTGCCCGTCCACTTCTCGGAAAGATCGAACAAACGCTCGAGACAATCGGATATAAGAGTGTGACGACTCAGTTCAAACCGCTCACGAAAGCTGATCGTGTCATCGAAGAGCCTAAGACGGCACCGACGACCGGTTATGACTTTAGAATTTAGGAGGTCCCGATGTATCAACGCATGGATTTGACGAAACGCAAGACGGCAGCGGTCGTCCGCTATGACGAAACGACGGACAAAGCGCCCGTCATCGTCGCCCGCGGGACAGGCGCCGTCGCTGAAAAGATTTTACAGGAAGCACGTGCCCGAGGAGTGGCGGTCGAGAACGACCATTCCTTGCTCGGCCACCTGCTCGACCTTGACTTAGGGGATGCCATCCCGCCCCAACTGTATGACGTGATGGCAGAAGTGTTGTTGTTGATAGAGGAACTTGATTCGATCAAAGGAGAACAAAGATGAATCCAACCCAATTATATGAGATGAGGCCAGAAGAACTCACGCAAGCGATGCTTCATGCACTCGTTTATCACTATGAACGTGCCCAAGACTCGACGATCGCCGAACGGAACCGTCATCTTCGCCAAGCTCGTGAACTTTTAGTCAAACTTCACCAAGGACTCCATGACGGCGGCGGGATTATCGCGGTTCAACTGGATGAAATTTATCTATATATGGCAAACGCAAGCGTCGAAGCAATCATCGACCAGGATAAGGAAAAAATCGCCGAACTACATACGCTCGCAAGTGACCTCGACCAAACATGGGGTGAAGCAATGGAGCGTGCCAAGACCCAACCTGTCCCGACTGGAGGAAACCGTTATGAAAATTACCAATAACGTACAAGCTTTAAAAGCCTACTCATCGCTCTCCCTGAATCAGGCATCGATGAAGAAGACGATGGACCGTCTTTCGAGCGGGGTCCGCATCAATAAGGCGTCGGATGATGCAGCGGGTCTCGCCATCTCGGAGAAGATGCGGATGCGCCTCGACTCCCTCTCGATGGCAGAACGCAACACGCTCGACAGCATCTCGCTCACACAGACGCTAGAAGGCGGAATGAACGAAACACACGCCCTTCTCCAACGGATGCGTGAATTATCGGTTCAATCAGCAAATGGAACGCTCAGTGAAGACGACGCCAAAGCTGTCCAGGAAGAAATTAACGCATTGACTGCCGAAGTGACCCGGATCGCGGAGACGACCGAATTCAACTCGAAGAAGATTATGAACGGGGAATATATGCAAGGGAAGAGCACGTTATTCTTCCAAATCGGTGCCGGCAACAACGAAGCCGTCATCTTAAACGTACAAGATATGCGGGCGCACGCACTCGATATCACGACGTTGACACCTGGTGGCGGGGAACTCCCTGCCGTCGATGATGACAATGATGGAGCAACACCTGATCGAACATTCTACGCGCTAAGCGTATTGACACCGGCGGACGCAGGAGACGCCATCTCGAAATTCGATGCAGCCATCAACAAAGTGTCACTCGAACGTTCGAAACTTGGGGCCATTCAAAACCGACTCGAGGCGAACGTCAGCGTCGTCGCCATCGGCTCAGAAAACTTGACGGCGTCTGAGTCACGAATCCGTGATGCCGACATGGCCCGTGAAATGATGGACTTCGCCCGTCTAAATATCTTGAATCAGTCCGGCATGGCGATGATTGCCCAGTCGAACGCATTGCCGCAAGGCGTGTTACAATTATTGAACTAACCTAAAGAAAGGACGGTTGCCCATATGGACATTCGTCGCATCATGGAGACGCAATCGCTCCTCGGCTCAAGTAAGGCAAAGCGCGCCGAAGTCGAACCCGGTGTCTCCTTCCAAAATGTGATCGGTCAGAAGCGCGAAGACCGGGAATACGAACGCTTCAAACGTCAAATCGCCGCGATCCATGAACAAGGAGAACTGCTCGCCGAGAGTCAGACCGTCGAGGCGCTCGCCGACTACAAACAAATGATTAAAGACTTTATGAAAGAGGCCGTTGACGCGGCACTCCGTCTCGAGGACAAACGTGGATTCAATCGCCGCGGCCGCGCGAAGATTTATAAGGTCGTCGAACAAGTCGACCAAAAACTCCTCGCGCTGACGGATCAGGTCATCTCAGGAGAAGCCTCTCGCCTCTCCTTACTCGACCAGGTCGGTGAGATTCGCGGACTGCTCGTCAACGTCTATGTGTGAGGTGTCGAGATGGCAGAACATTTATTTTTGAAGAAAGTCAAATGTCCGTATTGTTTACAGGAAAGTAAGACGAACCGTGTCTTATCACGTCACATCCGTCCGCTCGAGGTCGAGAAGGATGGTTACACGACGTATGACGGACCAAACCCGTATTTATACGAACCGACCGTCTGCGACCATTGTCACCTCGTCTTTCATGACTCGTTCGACAAGGTGCGCAAACATAACCGGGAAGCACTCGAGACGCACTACTTCAATCAAGTGAATCCAGATGTGTTGAAAGGTGACCGCTCGTATGAGCACGTCATCCTCCTCTATAAGTTCGCCGTCATGACGGCCCAGTTGAGCGGACAGAAACCTTCCGTCGTCGCCATGCTCGGGATGCGGATTGTATGGATGTATCGGTTGATTGGGGATACGGCGTCTGAGAAGGAATGGATGCAGCGGACGCTCGATAAATACAATGAGGTACAAGAAGCGTATACGGACCCGATACGGACCGGATTACCGTACGATCAACTTATGCTACGGATTGCCGACCTCTCGGCCGCGCTCGACTACTACGAGGATGCGCGTCGCTGGTACGGGATTCTCTTGAGCAGTAAGGAAGTATCGGAGCGGATTCGGAACCAGGCCCGCGATCATTGGGAAGAGTTTCGATTGGAACATGCGTAATCAGAAGTGTGGGACCTCGTGTCTCACACTTTTTGCATACAAAAAATCGCGCTCATCCACTCACGGACAAACGCAATCGACACAATTGATGAATAAGAGATCTACACAACAATGACTACCCAGTGCCCTCATGTCGACGATGCGGTGACGTCTTGCAGGATGTATCACTTGGAATCTCAATTGTTATAACATTAATTTAATTTTTAGTGGGATAGATATGAGGTATATTCAAAGCAGATACATACGAAGAGGAGGAGCTTTTCATGTTTGAAACGCAATATCTCGATACCGTCCGTGCGACGTTTAAAAGTCAGAAACAACTCGCTGAGCGAGCGCTCGTCCAAGTGAGTGAAGAGGACCTGCATAAGACACTTGCACCGGATACGCTCTCCCTCGCTCTGATCATTCAGCACATGGCGAACAATATGAAGTCACGTTGGACCGATTTCTTGACGACGGATGGCGAAAAGCCGGACCGCAATCGCGACGCTGAGTTCGAGGACCAGCAACTGTCCTGTGAAGAACTCATGAAAGTATGGGATGAGCGATGGCAACTGTTGGATGACGTCTTAGCCGATCTGACACAAGATGACTTAGGGAAGAACGTGATGATTCGCGGGGAAGCCCATTCCGTGATTGACGCGATTGAACGTCAAGTGTCGCATTATGGGTATCATGTCGGACAAGTCGTCTATCTGTCGAAGCTATTTGCCGGAAGTGACTGGGACGTGTTGTCGATTCCGTTGCCGCATCAGCGTAAATAACATTCCTGTTGCAACACTTCATCGAGATATTATTTCAATGAAGCACTTTTTTGGAGATCAAGACAATTGAATCAATCAACTTTAATGGGGGTTACAAAATGGATATGACTTTAAAGCAATTGCCTGAGACTGAAATTGCATTTATCAGACGTACGGGTAGCTATTTTGAACCACAGGAGCATTGGGGGAAATTAATACATTGGGCGACGGAACACAACCTTTACCCTCCATCAAGTCAATTTATCGGTATTTCATTAGATAATCCGAACGATGTTGATCCTCATGAATGTAGACATGATGCTTGTGTCACAGTTCCTAAAAACTTTGATAAAACAGGACACGGGGAGATACAATTTAAAAAGCTAGAAGGTGGTCAATACATCGTGCACCATTTCTACGATACTCCAGAAAAACTGAGTGAGACGTATAAATATATTTTGGAAGAATGGTTACCAGAACGCGAATATTCAGTGGACGAATCTAGAAATACCTTGGAGTTCAATTTGAACAATCCAGCTGAAGATCCCGACGGAAAATCTAAAGTCGATTTATATGTACCCATTAAGAATTAAGATGTTGCAAAATGAAAAAATTAAGATACAAGGAACTCTCAAATTATGAGAATCCCTTCGTATGTTCGCTATGCTTATTGTGTAGTAATAATCAACCATGAGAGTAGGCGTACCGATTTTATTCGGCACGCCTACTCTTATTTCGTCACGTTAATTGTATATTCGTAGCGGTCTTCTGCCACTTTGTCGAAGTTCTCGTCAAACGGTCCATCGATGACGACTTTCAAGTCCGTCAGCTCTTCTGGTTTTGCTTTCACGAAGAAGAGGACGTTCCCTTCTTTCTTCACCTTTCCTAAAAATTCTCCACCGACGTCATCTGAGAACCATAAGTCTGAAGACACCTGCTCCCCTGTGTTCGTCACCAGTGTCGCCTGGTTCGGATGGAAGCTCATCGTCTCGTCGACCGTGTTCTCAACAATCATGTTCATCGCGACGACCGTCACCTCTTCTTGTCCATCGAATGAGTCTCGATAAGCTTCCGCGACCGTGAGGCGTGACGTCTGTACCTTGTCGATCGCGAACTGGATCGGTCCCATCGTTTCCGTGATCGTGAGCGCCTTATTCTTCATATAAATCTTATTTGTGCCGAGTTCACTTTCTTGAACGTCCGTTTCTTCAGTTGATGATTCTTCAGCCGTACTCGCTTCCGCTTCTGCCACTTCTTCCGTATCCGTGGCTGTCGTCTTCAGTTCGTCTGCTTCCCCGCAACCGACAAGTAGTGCGAGCGGTACCGCCACCAGTAAGCCAAATCGTTTCATGTTCATCTTCATCTCTCCCTTTCCAAAATCAAAGTGATGTGGTTAAGACGAATATAACGAATTGACAGACGGTACAGTATTAAGAAAAAGTTCCAGGTAAAATAAAAGCCAAGGTCCGTAATAGAACCTTGACACGTATGCTTATCCTCTTGATTTCAGCTCTTCTTCCTCGTATGGGTCGGGGCGATCCTCAAACGGCGTATCGTCCTCGACGTACGCTTCGAGTTTTGGGTCCCGTTCGACGTATTCATCGTACGCTCCCTCTGGACCATAGACGAAATAACGGCGCTTCCGTGACGATACCGGGTTGGACTCTTTCTCACGCATCTCGTTTCCCTCCTCTTTCCAGAAAAGAAGCAACGGCTACATTGATGTTTACCCGATTATAGCGGAAAACAGACTTCATTTCACCTCTACTCCTCAGATAAAACTTTTCCCTTACATACGCGTATACAGATACAACGAATTAATGGAAGGAAGATTCATATGCAATTATTGAAAAAAGCAATACTACGGAGTCTCATTTGGTCGCTGCCATTCGCGATCCTCGCTCTCTATCAAAGTTGGTCAGGTAACACAGACGCCGTACACGCAATGCTCGTCTACGCAGGGGTTGCCTTCTTCCTCGGGCTCACAAGCGTTATTTATGAAGTCCAACAGTGGTCGTTCAAGAAACAAATCTTCATTCATTGGAGCGTTATGCACGTGACAATCCTACCACTTCTCTGGTTCGGTCGATCTACGCCAATCACATCGCTTCAAGATGCCGCACGTCTCTATTTAAACTTCACGGTGAGTGGTCTGATTTTATTTACCGCTTCTTATTTCATCATCCGGATGCGTCGACAAGTCAAAGCCTCTTAACACAAAAGCTCGAAGGCATATGCCCTCGAGCTTTTTACGTCTGTTGGTCAAATAGACCGGAAAAGTTAGAATCGACGTCTTCATATGGGTCGACATACGATTTGACCGTCTTTCGTTCCATCCGGGCTGTCCCGAGCGTCATCCCGAGGCGCTGGTGTTCGGCTTCAATGAGACGGGCGATCTTTTGACTGTCGTCGACGAGCTGCCGAAGGACCGTCTGATCGGCTTTCTCCAGATCAGGACCGTGCGCCGCGAGCAACTGTTCGCGGTCGTCCAAGAGCTCATGGATTTGTTCCATCCACGTGTCATACGTCGGCTCTTCCGGAACTTTCGCCAGCAACTCTTTTAAACGCTGTGTCTTTAAGATGATCTCATCAATCGGTCTCATGACTGCTTCGCGAGTTTCATCGCTTCCTTCCACGTGTCACGGAGTTCCGTCGTGAAGTCGAGCACTTCGTCGAGGATGGTCGTATCGTTCTTGACGTTCGCATCGACGAGGCGGCGCCACATGTAGTCATAGAGTGAATCCAAGTTCGCCGAGATGGCGATATCTTTATTGAGTGTGAGACGAAGCTCTTGGAAGATGGCTTGCGTCTTTTGGATGTTGATGTTCTTTAAATCAGGGTTGCCCTGGTCGATTGCAAGCTTGGCGAGGCGCATGAACTTGAGCGCCCCGTCATAAAGCATAAGCGTCAGTTCCTGTGGGTTCGCGGTCGTGACCGCGTTGTTTTGATAAGCTGCGTATGGATTGGCTACCATTTAAATTCCTCCTCTTACATGCCTCCGCCTAAAAACTGTTGAAGTGAAGCGGCTTGCGAGTTCGCCTGGTTCATCGCCGTTTCCATCGCAGCGAAGCGACGGTAGTAGGCGTTTTCTTTATCGATGAGTAAATCGTTTAGTCGTTTGATTCGCGTATCCATCTGCGTCATCTCGCGGCCCATTGAATACGTCGGAGCACCAGCACCGTCCGCACCGGCGATGCGCGTAATCGTCTCACGTGAGTCTTTCGCAGTGTCACGGATTTGCGGAAGGAGTCCCGTCTCTTCATCCGTGAAGAGCTTGTATACTTGTTCCGGGTCTTTCTCGATGGCGGCTTTTAACTTCTCTTCATTCAGCTCAATCTTTCCGCCGTTCGTGAAGTCTGATCCGGTCGAGAGACCGATTTGGAACAAGCGAGACATATCTAAATCATTTGTGCTCGATGTTGCGCCTGACCATTTGCTACGAAGCGTATCCATCGTCCCTCGAAGGATTATATCCCCGCGGAGCATCCCACTCATCGCTTTCTCTTCCCACTTCTTGATTTCATCTTCCGACAACTCATCGCGCTGTGCTTGCGTGAGCGGTGCGAACGAGCGGAATCGTTCTTCGCGCGTCTTCTTGTTCATGAGATCAATCGTCTCATTGTATTTATCGACGAATCCTTTGATGTTGTCAAAGACTTTTTGTGTGTCCGTGGCAGCGGAGAGGGTAACCGGTCCTGCCGTTGGATTTTGAGTAGTCGGGAACTCCGCTTTCAAAGTGATTGTCATATTGTCAAAAGTAGTTGTATTGGATGATCGCGTCACTTCAATGCCGTTTACTTTAAATTTTGCGTCTGTTCCAATCGGTGCTGTACTCAAATTCAATGCAATTCGCGTTTCAGCATCAAAATCGATTGTCGCAGCTTCCCCTGTTTCTTTTGTCGAAATCGAAATTTTCCCACTGACGGGTTCGAAGAAAGCTGAAAGACCCGTATCTTTTCCATTCAATTGATTGATTAAATCTTGTACAGTTGCATCTGCAGAAAGTTGAATGGTTTTATGTGCGCCCGTCGTCGATGACTTAAATCCGATTTCATAACCAGTACCTTGCGTATACTCTACCACCACTCCTTTAGGAATGACACCATCCACATATGTGGTTGTATTCGTAGCAGTCAGTTTGCCTGTTGCCGCATCATACGCAAAATCTGCTTTGTTTAACGCATTGCCTGCTTGATCTTTTAATACGACACTAGCATCCATAAAATCTAAACCTTTGGCTAAGTTCATTTCTGTGCCAGCTGTATCCTGATGAACTCGTTTTTGACCAACAACTAGTCCATTTAAATCTGATATTTTTGTTGCAGCTGTTAACTTCTGACTATTTCGATCTACAGTGTCGATTAAAGTAGATGCTGAAGTTGCTAATCGTTCGACTGAATCGATGCGTATTGCGCTATTTCCACTTGATGGGCCTGTCACAACCGAAACGCGTGACTCATCCGATGAACTAGACGTCTTCGCATAGAAATTTCGACTAAACATCAAGTCGACCGCACTATTTCGTAAAGTCATAAGCGAGCGGTTAATTTCACGATACGCATCGCGTTTCCATTCCGTCGTTTGTTTCTTCTGTTCCAGTTTATCGACTGGAGCACGCTCGGCCTGCATCAATTGCTTGATAATCGTATCTGTATCGATTCCACTGGCGAGTCCGCCAAATCGGATCGGTGTCGTCATGAGAATCCTCCTTTATACCCGTTCGTCAAAGAGATGATTGAACTCCATGAACGCTGCGAAGAAATCGAGTGACTTCTTGCTCGGGATTTCGCGGATGACTTCATTGTTTGTATCCACGATTTGAATATAATAGTCGTTCAATTTTTCATGCTTCATAAATTTTAAACCTGTACGCTGTTGTTCTAGGACTTGATTCGCCTTCTCGACGGCCGCCTCTAGCTTGGTAACGTGTTGAGGCGTCGGAAGAATGACGATGCCTTCGTCGGCGAGTTTCGCTTGATTCGCTTCGACGAACACGTTTTTCGTTTGTTCATACGGCAAGACGGAAGAAGGTAGGTGAAGCCGGACTTCTGAAATGGTCGGGTTCATATGGGTCTACTCCTCTTATAATTGTTCTCATGGTCTTTATCGGTTAAAAAGCATGATTTTTATAGTAGTTTAATCAATTCGTTATCGTTTTCCAGCTTCAAGAAATTTCACGTGTGCTTGTAGGTCTGTAAATTGCTTTTGTAAGTAGTCTTTTTTCATCACTCATGATTGCTTCATATACAATCGATTGCATCGTTCGAAGCAAATCTTTTAATTCGGCTAATCGCTTTTGTTCGAAAGATACAACTTCTAATTCTGTTAATAGTTTCTCCAATCAGAAATCATCGTCTCGTTCTACTTATCGACATGTCAATAAAAAATTGGATGTGAGCCGATAAATTAATGACTCAGGCTATTCAAATAAATCGGGAATAACTTAAGAAAGGTAAAAAAATTGATGAAGGAGAGACACGTCATGGACTGGGAAGGGCTATCAGAAGAACAAGTCGCTATTTTGGTTGCTAGTATTTTGGGGGATGGGGAAATTACAAAGTGTTATGCGTATGATAGAAGAATCAACAATAGTTACCGGGAACATTTTAGTTTAGGTCAATTGAGTTATCGAGAGTGGAAACAGCGAAAACTTCCAGACTTACTATACTTACGTGGAAATAATTTAGTGTCACGATCTATCCCACTCATGACAAGACTTTTTCCTCTCTTTTATCCAAATAATAAAAAGCATATCCCATTCGAATTACTAAAAGATATTTATCATCCAGCGTGTATACTGACACTTTATTTAGACGACGGCTCTCTGCTTCTCAGTAAACGATTCAACCATAAGAAGAAGGAAATTCAATTCACACCACATATCGCTCTCTATTTACAAGCCTTTTCGAAAGAACAATTAGAGCAGCTCGCGGAATGGATGAGAGACCATTACAACATCAACGTTCGTACGTCTGGAACTCCAAGCGGCACTGGTTATTACTTAAAGACGACAAAAGTGACGGATACCTTTGATATTTTAAATTTACTTCAACCTTACCAAGCTGAACTTCCGGACTTTATGTATAAGTTGTCATGGCAAAACCGTTTAGACGCTGAGGTGGATCACTACAAACAAACACACCCTGACTACACGATCCGCGTCTCAATCCCTGCAAGACCTTATAGTCATGACGAAGTCACATCACTGATTGAATGGAAACAACAGGGTGTGACAGACAAAGAAATTGCCCAACGCTTAAATCGAACGTATTGGTCCGTCGTTTATAAGTGGCAAGATGTGAAAAACCGTGAAGCATAAGCTCCACGGTTTTTAGTATAACGATCAAGTGCTCAATTGCTATATTAACGGAGCAATTGAAGTACAGCCTGAGGCTGTTGATTTGCTTGCAGATGCCCATATTTTTCAATATGGTCCAGACTATATCTTCACCCTTTTACAATTCCAATATACAAATTATCAATATTGTAAAATAGGGGCTGGGCACTTCCCTCGCCGTTTACGAAGTACGGATCTCATAACCGTGGACAATAGAGTCGGTAGGTCGTTCATCCTAGTCGTTGAACCTTCATCACAGTTTCCTGACAGATGCTTGGCTGCTGATTGTCCAATCCCTTCCTTTTTTCAAACGTTCACGCTCACCGTTTCCAGTCACGTTGTCGTAAGGAGGGCTCTAAGGAGTTCCAGCAATTCACCCAGTTATATTCTTATCCGTCACCAGATAAGACGCCCGTAAAATCTTACCGAAGGAGTTGCAGAACCGCTTCTGGTTGTGATTTTGCTTGAGCTAACATTGCTTGCGCAGCTTGGTTGAGGATGTTGTTCTTCGTGAAGTTCATCATCTCTTTTGCCATATCTACGTCACGAATACGTGATTCAGCGGCTTGGAGGTTTTCAGCAGATGTGCTTAAGTTGTTAATCGTGTGTTCGAGACGATTTTGGTTTGCACCTAACTTCGAACGCTCTCCAGAAACTGATTGAATAGCTGCATCTAATTTTGTAATTGCAACCTGTGCACCAGTTTTATTTGATACATCAAGATCAGCAATATTAAGTCCTGCTGTGTCCATGTCACCTAAAGCTAATTTTACAGTTTGATTTTCATTTGCCCCAATTTGGAACTCAAGAGAATTATCCTGGATTTTAATATCTGCATCATTAGTTCCGGCAGCTAAATCCGAGTTAAAAGTAAACTCTAATCCCCCAACATTCACTTTTCCAGAAGTATCATTAGTTAAAGTAGTAGTACCAACAGTAGTACCAGTTGAATCAGTGACAGTAAATGTAGCTGATTGCCCCACACTAAACTTAAGTGTACCTTCTCCAGTTGTTCCACCACTTGAATCTGGAACAGTGAAGTCAAATCCACCGATAGCTACAGTTGTAGCTGATTTTGCTGCCGTGACAGTTGCTAATTCTTTACCGTTTGCATCCTTCAAAAGATAATCAAGTTGAGTGTTATCTCCACTATTAGTCTTTGCTTCTAAAGTATAATTACCCATTTCAACTGTTGATCCACCAGTAATAGCAATACCAGTGACATCTGTAGTGTCACTAATTTCAGTAAATACTTCAGTTGCTCCAGCAGCAACTGCCACCGTATACGTGTCTGCTTTTAAATCATCGTTACTGACTTTTACACCTGTTAGACCTGTATTAGCAAAGCTCGATGTAGAATTTGCATTTTTGGCTACACTACCGTCTAACAATTTTTTAGTGTTGAACTCTGTTGTGTTAGAAATTCTATCAACTTCTGATTTTAATTGAGAAACTTCTTTTTGAATTTCATTTCGATCAGCATCAGTTGTTGTATCGTTTGAAGATTGAACAGATAATTCACGCATCCGTTGAAGGATAGAGTGAGTTTCATTCAAAGCGCCTTCAGCAGTTTGGATGAGAGAGATTGCATCTTGTGAGTTACGTGTTGCTTGATCTAAACCGCGAATTTGTCCTCGCATTTTTTCAGAAATCGCAAGACCTGCTGCATCGTCTCCAGCACGATTAATTCGGAGACCCGAAGACAATTTTTCCATTGCTTTACCAGTTTGCGATGTGTTGAATCCCATATTACGGTTGGCATTCATAGCGTTAAGGTTGTGGTTAATAATCATTGTAATTTCCCTCCATAGGTTTAAAGTTTTTCCGCTCTTCCAAATCCTTTTGTCCGAGCATGCAAGGTTTAGGCCGGCCCCTCACCTTGCATTTTTTGGAACGTTTTATCGTTTCCATACTCTATATCGGAGTCATCTCGTATCTGTTTAGTCTTTTTTTCAACTTTCTATTCAAAACCTGTAGATTCTTACTTTTGCATAGAAAAAACGCCCCATCACTGGGACGTCTCCTCTTATCTCTTACACTTCCACCTTCATCTGTTCCGTCTCATTCTGCAAACTTTCCGCGACGCGAACGAGCTCTGTCATCGCCCCGTTCACCTCACCAAGACTAGCCGCTTGCTGGCTCGCCGCTGACGTCACTTCATTCGCATAACGCGATGCCTCTTCGACCATACCAACGATGCCTGCTGAGTTTGTCACAACCGAATCGATCTGACCACGTGACTCATCGAGGAGCGAATCGACCGAATGGACATGGCTATACACTTCATTCGCTGAATTGTGGATCGATGCGAACGCACCGCCTGCTTTTTCAACTAAGCCGACACCTGTCTCCACCTCCGCTTTGACGTTCGCCATAGAAGACGATGTATCGCCAACGAGACGCTTCACATCTACGATGAGGTCCGTGATTTCTTGAGTCGAGTTCGCCGTTTGTTCCGCGAGCTTTTTCACTTCTGCCGCTACGACGGCGAATCCACGCCCATGCTCTCCGGCACGTGCCGCTTCAATCGATGCGTTCAAGGCAAGCAAGTTCGTCTGTGCCGAGATGTCACTGATGACATCCGTGATCCGTGAAATTTCGCCTGTCATTTCCGTCAACTGGCTGTTAAGTGTTGATGATTGCTCCACTTTCCCAGCAATCGCATGCATCGCATTGACCGAAGACGAGGCAAGGCCTTTCCCGCTCTCTGCTTCCTGTTGCATCTCACTCGCCGAATCAAGCGCCGATGACATCTCTTGGCGGATGCTCTCCATCGTCCGCGCGACCGCTCCGAGCAAGTCCATCGAATTATACGTCGCACTGACGTTGTCTTCTAACATTTTGTTGAGAGAATCCATCGCAGAACGAATACTTTCGCCTGCCACGTTTCCTTCTTGAACTGACGCTGCGATTTCCTGTGCCGAACCTGTCAATTGGTCCGCCGTGTAACGCATGTTCGTGCCTTGTTCCCGAAGGTGTTCGACCATGTTGTCCATCGACAAGAGCAGACGTCCCATCTCTGAACGATCCGTCGTCTTCTCGTCTGCGAAGTGTACCGTCAAATCACCATTCCCGACTTCTACTGCTTTTTCAGAAGCCATCTCGACTGCTTTCAGTGGACGACGGGCAATCAAGTAAATGACGATTCCGCCGAGTGATGAGATGAGTAATGCCACGATCGTACCGACGAGCATGACTTGACCTTGTTCCATCTCGAGTTCTGTCAAGAGTAATAGGGTGATGTAGCCGACCGCTCCGCCCGTGATAAAGGACGTGACCAAAATCCACGCGAGCAATTGCGTCGTAAAGTTTTTAAATACTTTCACTGTTTGTTCCTCCTCATTGTGTTCATCACTCCTTATATCGTCCAATTTCCAATGAATGTACAGCGTTTTCAGTTGAACGTTTGGTCAATGAAAAAACGTACCCCGTCAAGGAGTACGTTTCGTTAGAATGCTTCATCGTCACGTTCGACGTGCGCCACACGTCGTGGTGTCGTCGCCGCGTCAATCGCGAGCGTGATGGCAGCCGCCCAGTGTAGCACCATCCCGACAAACGGAATGAAGCCGAGGATTGATGCCGCAATTCCGACCGCCGCGCCGTAAGAGAATCGATTCAATCGACTGAACGAAAGAATCAATACGATCACGTGGTACACGAACATGAAACCGAGGGGCGAATAGCCCATCCCGATGATGAAGAGACCGCCGAGAAGCGGAATCCCGAGGAAGGCTTCAAACGCCGCGCCGAGCCATTTCAGATTTTTCACCATGTGGTTCACCTCATAATTCAATCATGTAAAACTCATAGCCACCATTCTCCGCAAAACCGGCGCGTTTATAAATCTCGAGCGCCGCCTTGTTTTCCGTCTCAACATCGAGCTCGACTTTCGTCCGGCCCATGCGGAACAGTTGTTGGACCATCTGTTTCAACATTTTCGTGCCGAACCCTTTGCCTTGCTCGCCTGCTTTGACCCCGAACGCATGAATGCTAGCCGCGTCGTCCCCGACGAGAAGGGCACGGATGACACCGACCGGTTTGCCGTCGACTTCGCCGATATACGTCACGCGGTCCGGTGTGTCGATTTGTTGATAGATGTTTTCCGTCACATCGACCGGGTCACCGAACGCCTCGCTGAGCGTCGCAATGATGAGCGGACGGTCGTCTGCTGTCGCCTCACGTAGCGATACCTCGTCCGGTTTCAAGAAGAGTTCCGCTTTTTTCAAGACGAGATTGTATTCCGAGAACTGATACGCCGCCTGAAGATGCTCGAGCACTGCTTTCCCGGACGCTGAATTTCGGTCGATGACGAACGTGAACGCTTCGCAACCGTTCAATTTCGCGTCTTGTTTCGCCGTCTCAAGCAGTGCCGTGAAGACACCTTGCTTGCGGTATTCCGGGTGGACGAGCGCGTTCACCTCATACTCGTTCGGGAGATACGGGAAAAGCATGAGATACCCGACGAGCGCCTCTCCGTCATATACCGCATAGTCGTTCTGTCCGACCGACTCATGCCCGACTTTCACGTCAATCTTGTCGTTCGCGTTGACCGCCTGTTCTAGCGCCTTGACGTCATCCGCTTGCCTCACTTCTTCTACTGTCCAATTCATGTACATCACCTCATGTATTATTGTAGCACAAAGGAAAAAGCCCGCCTTAGCGAGCAGTCTCTTAGTCATTCCGTTCATTCTGAAAAAGTTGCGTCACTTCTCGCATCATCACCAAGATGACGATGACGACAGCCAAGGTGATCAAGCTCTCTTGTTTCGGTAAATCAAATACATACATCGCAACGATAAACAGAAGGGCTACGATCAATCCTTCCGTATAATCCCGTTTCCTCGTTCGCACACGACCACCCATTCCAAAAAGACTGCAAACGATCCAGCCGTCCACAGTCTTTCTATATTATAACATCCGGAACTCCAACTCAGGGAGTGTCTCGATCAACTCGGCAATCTCGTCCGTATGTGCCTCCGCACCTGGGACGGCCTCTGTCGGTTCGACCCAGAAGAACGTCTTGTCGTTCGTCCCGAGGTAGTTGCCGTAGCCGATTTCTGTCGCGAACGCCTCTTCCGTCAATTCGCGGTCGATCAAGTCCAGGTGGAACAAGAGCTGGTCGTCCCCATCCTCGACGTTATAGTATAAATCGAACGTACCGTAGCTCTTCGTGTCTCCGATGTCGACGACGTCCTGCGCCTTCTCGATATAGACGTCACCCCGCTCAATCGCCTCGACGATTTTTGATGGCAAGACGATCTCATAACCGAGCTCACGGTCACGAATCGTCTGTGTCGTATCCTCTGTCCGTCCCCGGGACGAGACGACACCGACCGTTGCCACCAACGCACCTGTCACCCCGAGCGCGAGCGCCCACTTCATCGATTTGTTCACAAGAACCACTCCTCACTTGTTGATGTCTTCACTTGATTATCCCACATGTTGATGACTTTTCATTAAATATTCTGAAAAAATGTTTCCCCTTACATTGACGAGTGTCCGTCAATCCCATACGATGGTAGTAACGTACTATAGAAAAGAGGAACTGACATGTCTAACGAAACTACTTTGACGCGCGCTCAGCTGGACGCGCTCTTGAAAAACGTCTTCGCCCTTCAAATCCCGGTCATCGAGAAATTTATGACGGATTTGTTTAAACAATATGTCTCGACGGCATCTACGTTCAAACAGGACATGGACACGATGAAAGCAACGGACTGGCACAAGCATTTCTTCGGTCAAAAAGTGATGCCTCACCTTTTCATCGAGAATCTTGGCTTCGGTGCATCGTTCCGTCACCAAGGTCAAGAGAAAGTCGTCAGCATCCCTGAGAACATGACAGTCGTCAAACCGGACTCAGACGCGCAAATCAAAGAGATTTTAGAGAATCTCGATCAGACGCTCGCCTCGATGGACGGTGTCAAAAATAAAGGGCTCGTCAAGAAGTTCTATAAAGAGACGCTCGAACTGATCTGCCAACTCGGTAGTCGTACCGGTATGATGGATGATTTCTATGACAAAGTCAAAGGCAGTTTGACAACAAGTTGATGACAATCCCCTCGTCCATAAGAGCGAGGGGATTTTTTATGCCTCTTGTCGAACGACGGTCGGGAGCTCCATAAACTGACTCCGACTGTGAAAGACGACCCCGACCATGACGAGCGCGATCCCGGACAAGGCGATCGGCGACGGCATGACGGCATGCAGGAAGACCAGTTCCCCGATGAGCGCGAACAGGACTTCGAGCGCTTGCGTCGCTTCGACGGATGCCAGTCTTCCCATGTCCTGTTTGACGAAATCGGTCGCCATGAAGAAGAGCACGGTCGCGACAACCCCGGACAATAGGGCGACGAGGAACGTCTGCCCGAGCTGACTCGATGAGGGGCGTCCCGTCGTCAAGCCGTACCCGAACAACAATAGCCAGACCGGGAGCGACCCGAGACACATCCCGAGGATTCGCTCGAACACGTCGAGGTCCGTATGTTGCATCATCTTCCGGTTCCCGAGCGGATAGGCGAACGCGGCGATGGTGACCGGCACGACCCCGAGCCAAAGGAAGCGTGGTTCGAATGACTCGAAAAACTCCACTTGCATCATTACGACCCCAACGAGAATCAAGACCGAGAAGCGAAGTCCGCGCCACGGGATGCGCTCCCGTGTTCCGTCTGCCTTCTTGAAGAGTGGGGACAACAGTGCCCCCGCGACAATCGTCACTTGCCACGTGCCTGCGATCAGCCACGGAGGTGCGACCTCGGCCGCGAGACAAATCGGGACATAAAAGAATCCGAACCCGACCGTCCCCCAAACCATCCATGGACGAGGATTCGCTTTCAATGCCGAGAGGACTCGTTTGAGTCCACAACGAAATGCGACCACAACTAGCAATAACGGGATCATCCATAAAAAGCGAAGCGAGGCACTATAGGCAAAGCTGCCACCCCCGACTTGCATCACTTCGTTCAACACGAACGTGCTCGCAAAAAACAAGGCGGCGAAGACACCGAGTATGAGTGGACGCATGCGATCCCTCCTTTCCGAATCCTGTCATGTTCTCGACACTTTGCCATTTCTCCTGCAAAAAACGGACAGCGCTTCGCCATCCGCTTCATCATCCCATATCAGTCACGTTCGGAGTTCGAGCGCGGCGATCCGCTCCATTCGCTCAAGGATCGGCTTCGCCTGATCGATATATGCCCTCACTTCAGCAAGTGACAACGACGCCGCATGCGCCTCTTCATTTCGCCATACTTCATAGACGAACACGGTATTCGCTTCGTCGAGCGACACGTGGACCCGATACGATTCACAGTCCGATGTCGCCTCCATCTCCCGCGCCGCTTCCGATAAAATCGCCACGAGTCTGTCGCGTTGCCCCGCTTTCGTGACAAGCTTTCCAATCAGTGCGTACATTCCCAATCCTCCCCTTTCTCTAGCATCGACTTCTTCCACTTTCCCTATGTGATTTCCTGCTTGGTCGGTTCACACGTGTAGAGGTTAAAAAAACGGACGACCTTTGGCCATCCGTTAATGAATATCGCGTTTTTGGAAGTTCCCGCCTTTGACCTCTGTCACCTCATACACGACGACGAACGCTTTCGGGTCGACATCATCGATGATGTCTTTGATTTTTCGTTCTTCGAGCCGGTTGATGACACACGTGATTTCGTAATAACTTTCTTTGGAATACGCCCCTTGAATTTGATTCAACGTGGCGCTCCGTCCGAGACGGTCCCGAATCGTCTCGACCATCTCCTGCGGTTCACTCGTGATGATTTTGAACGTTTTCGCCCCGCTCAATCCCTCCTCCACGATATGGATCACTTTCGAGGCGATGAAGTAGGCGATGGCGGACAGGACGGCTCCTTGAAGACCGAACACCGTCGAAACGACGATAAAGACGAATGTATTCAAAAACAGGATCAAATCACTCGTCCCGAACGGCAATTTACGGGATAAGAGGACCGCCAACATATCGATACCGTCAAGCGCGCCCCCGTTACGAAGGGAAATCCCCATCCCGAACCCGAGGATGATCCCACCGACTACGGTGATGAGGAGCGCGTCCCCCTCGATGATGGTCGGAACGTGGTGCATGATGACCGTACCGACAGACAAGGACGCAATCCCGGTAACCGAGAGGATGGCGAAACTCTTCCCGATCTGTTTATAACCGAGATAGACAAACGGAATATTCAATACCCCGATGAAAATACCGAGTGGCAGTCCCGTCAGCTGTGACCCGACGATACTGATCCCGGTGACGCCTCCGTCCGACACGTTATTCGGAATGAGGACGGACTCCAATCCATATGCTGCGATGAGTCCGCCGATGATGTTCATGACCATTTGGAACGCCATCAACCATGTTTTGTTTTCTCGCTTCATCCTATAGACCTCCATCCATTGTTCAACAACCTTGTTAGTTTAACATAAAATGATTTCGAAATAATTTATCGGGAATCATCCCTCAATTCTGAATATTCATGTCAGATTCTCTGTCGTAAATGATTGTCGGTTCGCATCATTTGGTATACTGAAAGAAATGGAAAGGGGGCATCCTGTATGCAGCGTACACCCATGCCTTCCCCGACACCGGAGGAAGTGCAGCGCTTAAGGCGTGAACATAATCCGATCAAGGCGTCCGAACTGTTTGTAAAAGTCGTCCTTTTGCTGCTCGGCTCCCTCGTCTTTGCCGTCGGCTTGGAGGCGTTCCTCGTACCGAATCAAATCATCGACGGTGGTATCGTCGGTGTCTCGATCATCGTGTCGTACTTGACGGAGACGAAACTCGCGATTTGGCTCGTCCTCTTCAACTTACCGTTCATCTACTTCGGCTATCGGCAAATCGGGAAGACATTCGCCGTCGTCACGTTGACGGCCATCCTGCTCATGTCGGCCTTCACCATCGTCCTGCATGACATCAAGCCGTTCACAGACGACCTCCTCTTGTCGACCGTCTTCGGTGGCTTCTTACTCGGTGCCGGAATCGGGCTCGTCATCCGCGCCGGGGGCTCGCTCGACGGAACAGAAATCCTCGCCGTCGCTTTCACGAACCGGTTGCCGTTCTCCGTCGGGGAGATTGTCATGTTTTTCAACATCTTCATCCTCGGGACGGCCGGATTCGTCTTCAGTTGGGACCGGGCCATGTATTCCCTTCTCACCTATTTCATCGCCTTCAAGACGATCGATGTCGTCCTAGAAGGAATCGACCAGTCGAAAGCGGCGTGGATCATCACGTCCGCACCAGACGATATCGGACAGGCCATCATGGACCGACTCGGTCGTGGCGTGACGTATCTTCATGGAGAAGGCGCCTACACGGGTGACGGGAAGAAAGTCGTCTTCACGGTCATCAGTCGACTCGAAGAGACGAAACTGAAAGACATCCTCGATGACTATGACGAGAAAGCGTTCCTCGCCATCGGCAACATTCACGACGTCCGTGGCGGTCAGTTCAAGAAGAAAAACATTCACTAAACGTGAAATCCCCTATAACCGCTGGACCATCATCGCCAACGGTTATAGGGGATTTTTACGCAAATTTGACCTGATTCCGACCATTTCGTTTCGCTTCGTATAACGCCCTATCGGCCCGCTCAAACACGACCACGCTCGGCTCATGCCCAGCGATTGCCGCGCCGATTGAAATAGTCATCGGAATGATTTCGCCTTGAAATTCGAATGTCGTGTGCCGTACCATGTGCACGATGTCTTCTGCCACCTTCGCCATACTTTCACTCCCTTCAATGACGAGCAAAAATTCTTCGCCACCATATCGCCCGACGAATCCAGACGGCGGACAGCTTCGTTCCAACGTTTGTCCGATATGACGAAGTGCTGCGTCTCCTGCTAAGTGCCCATATGTATCGTTCAACTGTTTAAAATGATCGACGTCGATAACGAGTAACGTCCACGGTTTCCCGGACATTTCCAAATCGTTCATCTGTTCGAGCGTCCGATAACGGTTCGGAAGTCCCGTCAACTCATCAATGGTCGCCCGGTGCGTATGTAGGAGAAACATCCATAGATGCGTCTCAATCTTTTTTGCGGCCCAATAGCAGAGCCAGGCCCCAAAAGATAACATGAGAAAATAAGGAACAAATACATTTATAAAGACCGTCTCATTCACACTGCCGCTCACTTGAATCAAGACGAGGAGCGCACCTAACCCGATGTAGATGGCATACCCTCTCCCTCGACGAATCGGTAAGCGTGTCATGACAAGAGAAAATAAAAAGAAGACAAATAACAGTAGTAACGAGTCTACGAACGGAGCACTCATTCCGTGCAGCGTCGTGCGTCCGATGAAGATCAGACCGAGCGTGACGATAGCTCCGAACGGTCCAGCGAACGTTGCGGATAAGGCAATCGGGATGAGACGAAGGTCGATTCGTGCATCCCCTAATTCGATGGAGTTGATGGTTAAGAGAATTGCCGTCAATCCGTTAGAGACTCCAAACCAAAAGCGTACGAACAACGGGGAAGTCGGCTGAATCGGTAAAACCGTCCGCATCACATAGAATGTGAGTGACATGAATAAAAAGATCAGACTGATGTTGATAAGAAAACTATTAATACCTGTTTCCACCGATTCCCCTCCTTCCTTTCACGTTTCCATCCTATCCCAACCCATCGAGCGCTGTCATCCATCAATTACCGGATTCATGAAAAAAGTCGAAAGCTCACGCTTCCGACTGCTTTTGAATCATCTGCTTCATCAAGTTAGCACTGTTTCGTGCCGACTCGTTCTCTTCCTGCATCTGAATGTACACCTCATGACGATGAATATCGATATGACGCGGGGCATCAATCCCAAGCTTCACTTGGTCGCCTTCGATGGCGAGTACCGTGAGCGTCACATCGTCGCCGATATGGATGGCCTCACCTTGTTTTCGTTTCAATACGAGCATCAGTGCACCTCCGCTTTCGTGCCGCCGAGCGGATAACGGGCCGGATACGCATCGTCTAGGATGACTTGTTTCCCACGACGTTCCTTCGTCTCGATGACGATCGGCGCCTTCAAATTGAGCGTCGACGATTCAAACGGCTCACGCAGCGTGACGATCGAGTAGACCGAGACGTGTTCCGCCTCTTCGATCCCAAGTTGGTCTTTCGCGCCATCCGACAATTCGAACGCATAGTCCGACTTATGCCAAAACGGGTTCGTCACGACGAACGCGCATGCCTGTTCCTCAATCGACTGAAGCGACCAGAACGGTAAATCCTCCCCATACGGAATCAACACGAACGTCTTTGAATCCGGGAACCCCGGAATCTCACTGACGAACGTGATCGTCTCCGCTTCGTTTATTTCAATCTTGCCAAAGTAGTCTGTTTCAATGAACATGGATTGTCCTCACTTTCAACGCGTTTCATCATACATCCCACCGACCGGCCATATCTCGAGTGACGCCT